>JAGVJK010000007.1 GCA_020051155.1 Gammaproteobacteria bacterium
AGTAGAAATGGGTCCCCGCCTGCGCGGGGATGACAAATAAGAGAGTTTTCGTCTATTGCAGGGAGAATAATTACTCTGCCTCTCCAAAGCGTTGCTCGATCAGCTCATTCAAAGCGGCGATGGCTTGTTGTTCATCGCTGCCGTCGGCAATTAAGATCAATTGAGATCCTTGTGCAGCCGCTAGCATCATGACTCCCATGATACTTTTGCCATTAACGGTTTTGTTTCCCTTAGAAATTTCAATGTGACTCGCAAATTTATTAGCGTGGGTTACAAATTTTGCAGCAGCTCGTGCGTGTAATCCCAATTTATTAATGATGGTGACCTTTTGTTTAATCATGATTGTTCTTCCACTCCACCACAATCCATGACGCCATCTTTGCCACCGCTTAAGGCTTTATCCGCTAACTCTTGCAAGGTTAAATCAGGATAATTCATCACGCGCATGAGCATGGGTAAATTTAATCCGGAAATAACGTGAATATTTTCATTGTGTTCTTTTAAACGCACAGCAATATTGCTCGGTGTCGAGCCATACATATCCGTCAGAATCAAAACACCCTCTTGGTCCGACAGATTTTTAATAAGTTGTTCTAAAGGCGGAATTAACATATCTAAATTGGTAGAGTGCTTTATAGCAACCACCGTTGCTGGGATAGGTAAGGTACCATAGGTTTGCTTCACGGTGTGAAGCATGACAGCGCCAACATCTTCATGAGTAATTAATATAAGGCGAACAGCCATTATAACTCCCTATGCCTAATTTGAACGTTTTGTCGATGCTGGAGATAATGCTCATAAAGTCGATTCACTAAATACACAGAGCGATGACGGCCGCCAGTGCAACCAATGGAAATCGTCATGTAACTGCGATTACTCGCTTTAAATTTCGGGATCCAGGTATCAAGAAATTGTACGAGGTCTTGGAAATATTGTTCAACATCTTCAAACTGTTCTAAAAAGTTAATAATTGGTTGCTCTAATCCATTATAAGGACGTAGCTCTTGGTGCCAGTAAGGATTGGGCAAACAACGGATATCAAATACATAATCGCTATCAATGGGTACACCGTATTTAAAACCAAAGGACTGAATCAGTAATGAAAATTGTTTATCTTGTTCGTTTAAACGAACGCTAATAGCTTCTCGTAATTCATAGAGATTGTAATCCGTCGTATCTATTTTTAAATCCGCTAAATGTGCGATGGGTAATAATAACTTTTTCTCTTCACTAATCGCTTCCGTTAAAGAACGTTGCTGATTGGTGAGAGGATGTTTGCGTCGAGTTTCTGTATAGCGTTTTAATAAAGCGTGATCTTCGGCATCAAGATAAAAAATCTCTGGTTCGGCATCCTGTTTTTTTAAGGTGGCGATGATTTCATTGATGGTTTCTTCATCCTCGGGAATATTACGCACATCAATGCTGATGGCGACTTTACTAACACCTTTTTGTAAATGAGTGATCAGTTGCGGGATGAGTGCAACAGGCACATTATCAACGCAGTAATAGCCCAAATCCTCCAACAAATGGAGACAAGAACTTTTTCCTGAGCCGGAGCGGCCACTAATGATAATGACTTTCATTAATCCTCTTCTTTTGACATCAATTGATTAGCACGTTTCATAAATTCATCACTAGAATGATAACCAGTATGTTTTAGCACTTGATTGCGTACGGCACCTTCGACTAACACCGCCATGTTACGACCCGGAGCTACGGGAATTGTAACCTCTGGAATATCGACGCCAAGAATAGTTTGGCTGCGATACATCCCTTGTAGGCGATCAATGGCCAATAATTCTTCTTCTTTGAAGGATACAATGTTTGCAATTAATTGCAAACGTTTACTATTTTTAATGGTATCGTCGCCGTACATCACGCGGATGTTTAAGATCCCTAACCCGCGGACTTCTAAAAAATCTTGCAAAAGAGGGGGGCAAGTGCCAAGAACGGTGTCATGGGTAATGCGCTGGAAATCAACGGCATCATCAGCAACTAAACGATGTCCTAAGCTAATGAGACCCAAGGCCAATTCGCTTTTACCAATGCCGCTAGCACCCGTCAGGAGGACGCCCAAGCCAAAGACATCCATGAATACGCCATGAAGTGTGGTGGTTAAAGAGGATGAACTACCCATGGTGTGTCGTGATCAAATTGAGAATTTGTTGAGAATCAGAGGTGGTTCGGAATTGTTCTCGAAGCGAGGCGTCATCTAACACTTGAGCAACGTTAGCTAAAATGTGTAAATGTTCTTCTGTAGCGGCCTCAGGAACTAACAAGGCAAAAATAATATCCACCGGTTGTTGATCGATAGCATCAAACTTAATACTTTTTTGCAAAATGAGCAAGAGGCCCATGGCTTGGTCTAATTGAGCTAAACGGCAATGAGGGATACCCACTCCATAGCCAATGCCCGTACTACCAAGGCGTTCGCGAGCAATCAGTGCTTCGAAGATATCCGCCTCTTGGAGGTGCGGATTTAAGGCTATGGCCTTTTCGCTAATGAGTTCAAGCAATCGCTTTTTACTATCTACGTCGACATGATTAAAAATATGGTCAATTGTCAACAGGTCTTTTAAACCCATGGTGTAAAAATTCCACTCTTTTTTAAAGTTTATTCAGTGCACAAGGATAGCGAGATTTTACAAAGATGCAACTGTTTTTTGACGCTCTCTTTGGAGTTTTTGGCGGTTTGATTCAATTACTTAAAGATTTTAAAGTGAGTTTTTGAGGAGGAGAAAGCCCCTTACAGTGTTGTAAGGGGCATTATTATTATTAGAAGCAAATTTTAAGCTTCTATTTTCTCCTTATGTTTTTTTAATTGTCGATCGAGGGTCTCTTCTAAGTCATCAATCGCTGTGTACAAATTATCAGACTTACAATCAGCGTGAATTTTAGATCCGGGAACGGAAATGGTCGCTTTCGCAACTTGTTGTAATTTTTCAATTTCGAAGGTCACATCAATGCTCATAATGCGGCTAAAATGCTCTTTTAATCGACTTAATTTTTTAGTGGCATATTCGCGAATGGGGGGAGTGACTTCAACATGGTGCCCGGTAATGTGAATTTGCATGATAGACTCCTATTTAAAATAATAATGATTATTACTTAAGATTAAACGAAGTTATTGGGTGAGGGCCTCCTTAATGTAACTAAATGAAAGATTGGAGGAAACGAGTGTTATGTGGGATGTTTTTAATGATGCCTTCATCATTTGTACCACTCCTTACATTTCATCAACACTCAAGGGTAAGTGTAAGTCAAATTTAAACGCTTTGCATCAAGAATTATTTTTAAACCGTAAACTCTTCGCCTAAATAGACATCTTTCACTGTTTGATCTGCCAAGATAACCTCGGGGCTGCCTTCGCAAATCATGCGGCCTTCGCTAACGATATAGGCGCGTTCGCAAATGTCTAAGGTTTCGCGGACATTGTGATCGGTGATGAGAATACCGATGTTGCGGTCTTTTAAGTGTTTAATAATGCGTTTGATGTCAATCACAGATAATGGGTCAACCCCGGCAAAGGGTTCATCCAATAAAATAAACAAAGGATCCATAGCTAAGGCTCTAGCGATTTCAACACGTCGTCGCTCACCACCGGAGAGCGTAATGCCGTGACTGTCTCGGATATGAGTAATATGAAATTCTTGCAACAAGTGTTCGAGAATTTCTTGACGTTGTTCTTTGCTTAACTCTTTACGTAATTGCAAAATCGCCATGATATTTTGTTCAACGGTGAGTTTGCGAAACACCGAAGGTTCTTGCGGCAAGTAACCAATTCCCATTTGCGCTCGCGCGTGCATAGGCAAATGACTAATGGTTGTGTCATCGATAACAACAGAACCACCATCAAGCGGCACAAGGCCGACAATCATATAAAAACTCGTGGTTTTACCGGCGCCATTAGGACCAAGTAAACCAACAATCTCGCCACTATTTACTGTGATGCTGACATTTTTAACGACTTCACGTTGCTTGTATTTTTTTCTTAGCTCAACGGCTTTTAATTGATGTTGGGGCATGGTTTATGATCCTGGGGTTGAGGAAATGCTGGTATTACCATCGGGTTGTATCACAATCGTGGTGCGTGAAGGGCCACCGCTAGTTAAAGCAGTAGCTGTAGAATTTAATAATTGTTTTGCAATGTCATATTCTAAATGCTCACCGTTAATAGAATTAGCACCTTGTTTTATGCTCGCATTTTTTAACAAAATAACATAATGCTGTTGCGGATAGTATTTAATAGTAGCCGCAGTTGCAACCAAAGGTGGCTTACCAACTTCGGGGAGTGTTTTATAGGAAGCAAGATTATTATTGACGCCAGTAATGATTACTTCTTCTAATTTATTGTTTTTATCATTGTGAGTGACCACTTGATCACCGGTGACATGGGTACTGCCTTGATCAATCACCACATCTCCTTTAAAAACACCAATACCAGTGGTGCGATTCATATCTGCGGTTTGTGAGACGATATAAAGCTTTTGGTTTTGATCGGTGTTGAGTGCTAACCCATTCAATGAGGCAGCGAGTAAAGCAAAAAGCCAAAAACTAAGACGTTGCTTTTTCAGGAGCATAGACACCTCGTGTGTTAGATAAGAGATCGATTTTCTTCTGTGCTAAATAAGCATTCATACCAATAGCGGTTACCAGCAAATCTGGTTTTTGAATAGTGACATGTTGATCGGTTGTTGCTAATTGTTCATTGGGATAATAAGTAAGGCTCGAGGTGGCGATCAGTACATCGTCATTGTTGGTGCCTTTCTTTTCGTGAATATTCACTTGCTGATTTAAAATAATTTTTTTACCGTGTTGTAAGCTCGTGCCTTGCAAAGCAGTAATGATCCAAGGTTGTTTTTTATCGGATTGATAAATAATATAGACGGGTGTTTCTAAATCCGCTTTATCATCTTTTTGGTAATGTAAAACACTGGGCGTGGTGAGACGTTTTATTACTTGACCATTTTCATCAGTTTCAATGCTCGTGACACGCTTCATGAAAAGATCGGGGCGTAATTGCTCACCCTTAGCGACCTTTGCGCTGGGTTCATTGGATTTAAACAATAGCCAACCAGTGTAGGTGACACCTAGCAGTAGCAGGACCATAAAAATGTATTTCTTAGCGCTATCCATCAAGATATTCACTATAAATAGACTCCAAGGTTTGCTGCGCTGTCATGATTAATTCGCAAATTTCGCGCGCTGCACCGTGACCACCGGCTTGGCGAGTTTGCCAATCAGCATGACGTCGTACAAATTCCGGTGCATTGGCTACGGTGATACCTAACCCTGCTTTGCGAATTAACGGTAAATCCGGTAAGTCATCACCGACATAACAGACTTGTTCATCACTTAATTGTAAAGTTTTCGTTAAATCTAAATACGCCGGCATTTTTGCTTCTTGTCCTTGATACACATGTTCAATGCCTAAGGTTTGCATACGATGCGTGATCAAAGAAGATTTGTGACTGGTGATGATGCCGACGTTGATGCCGGATTTCATCAAGAGTTTGATCCCTAATCCATCATGACAATGAAAGGCTTTATACTGCATTTGCTCGTCAGGAATATATAAACGGCCATCGGTTAAAACCCCATCCACATCAAAAATCACTAATTTAATTTTTTTAGCTTTTTCTAATAATCCTTGCATGTTAAACCACTCCTGAGCGTAATAAATCGTGTAAATGAACAATGCCTAATAAACGTCGATTATTTTCTTCATCGACAATCAGTAAGGCGGTAATTTTGTGAGTTTCCATAATTTTTAAAGCTTCCACCGCTAGGGTGTGAGGCGGCATGGTTTTACAAGAGGTGGTCATCACGTCGGAAATTTGTGTTTGACGAGGATCTAAACCTTTATCCACGGTACGACGTAAATCACCATCGGTGTAAATGCCGCAGAGAAATCCCTGTTCATCCATCACGGCGGTTAAACCAAAACCTTTTTGTGTCATTTCCATTAAGGCTTCATTGACGCAACAATTGATGGAGACTTTCGGTAATTTTTCTCCAGTGTGCATGAGATGGCTGACACATAGTAATAAGCGTCGTCCTAAGGCGCCGCTGGGGTGCGAGAGCGCAAAATCTTCTTCGGTAAAGCCACGGGCATTTAATAAGGCGATGGCTAAGGCATCTCCCATGACTAGCATAACCGTCGTGCTGCTGGTGGGGGCTAAGCCGAGGGGACATGCTTCTTTTTCCACGCTGGCATCTAAATTCACATTGGCTGCTTGTGCTAAGGTAGATTGCGCATTGCCTGTTAAGCTGATGAGCGGGACGTTTAAGCGTTTAATTAAGGGTAACAGGGTTAAAATTTCCGAGGTTTCACCGGAATTGGAGAGGGCGATGACCACATCTTTGCGGGTAATCATTCCCGCATCGCCATGGCCCGCTTCACCAGGATGCACGTAAAAGGCAGGGCTACCGGTGCTGGCCAAGGTGGCAGCGATTTTATTGCCGATATGACCGGATTTACCCATCCCTAACACCACAATCCGACCTTCGCAGGCCAGCATATATTCACAGGCACGCGCAAAATCTTCGTTAATACGGTCAGTGAGTGCTTGAATAGCATGAAGTTCTGTTGCGATTACCGCACGACCCAGTTGGCAAAAATCGGACATCAGGGGCTTTTATCCTTTTGTAATATTGGTAAATAAGGCCATAAAATTGAGTCATAGTTTACCGGAAATTATGTCTGATAACCATGGGGTGGGTTGAATTTGAGCAAATAAATCTTTTATATTGAAAATGAGAGGAAGTTAGAACATAAAGTTTTTGTTTTAACTGGCAAAGGCGTCCTATTTTTAGCTTTAGGACGCCTTTGTTTTGCGGGGTTTAAGAAGAAGAGGATGAAGGTGAAGAAGATGATGATGGTGATGATGCTGGTGGTGGAGACAACGTGCGGTAGGGGCCAAGGAGCGATAAACGTTCTGGTGTTATAGGATTTAGCTCTTTACATGTGTTTAAAAATTGTGATTGTGACGGATATATCTCAGGATTATCTCTTATGTGGTTTAATTTATTTTCATTGATTTTAGTAGCTCCAGCCTGGAATAACATCTGAAAAATAGCTTGTTCATTGAAAAAAATAGCTAAATCTAGAAGACTAAATTCAGATAAATAGCTAAAGCAGATGGGAGAAGGAGATGTTGATTGTTCAATGCTATCGTTTTGAGGTGGAGTAGTCTTCTTTATTGGAGTTTCAATACCAAACTCTGTTTCTGTATCTAAATTAACTTTTTTCTTCCCAGTGTATGCTAATAAATTTGCAACTAATTCGACCTTACCAAAGATAATTCCATATTCCAGCGGAGTTACCTTGCATGAAGGATTGCGTGCTACTTTTAGAAATCCATCGATGAATACTGGTTCCGCTTTTCTAAAAAAATGGTTTGAAAGCCCTTTTTCCGGGAAAAGCGCAAGATTGAGATGGCTATAGTTAAGAGAAAAAGACTTATTCCCGCGGTGCTCAATTAGCAAAAATGTAGTGTTTGCGGTAGGGTAGTGGTCTAACGCAATATCTAAGGGTTCTTGATTCTTGCTATTTTGTGCGTGGATATTAGCGCCAGCGAGGAGTAATTGTTTGACTAACTGGTATCTATGCGCATCATCAATGGTTTCAGTTAAAGCTTCATGTAAAGGGGTTTGGCCCCAGGCGTATTGATCAACGCATGCATCTGTGCGTTCCCCCCCGCAGGAGAACCAACCAAATTGTTGATGCACAAAAATGCGATTTAAAAAAGGGTAACTTGCTCGAAAACCGTGCAATGCCATTTTAGCGTTAGCACGTGAAGTCTCGAGTGCTAAAATTTCTTGATCATCACTAGCTGCCATTCTTTATACCTCATTATCAGTCATTCAATTAATCCCAACAAAGATACAGAAAAAATCACACAGGTCAAGCATTTTTTGAGCACAGCTGTGCTATTTCAGTCCTGATAATCAGCTCAAGCTCTTAAAAATGCCTTTTATTGGTCACTAAATAGATAAATTTTAAACGGAATCATAAATATGGCTTTTTTTTACCAAAATTGCGGTAGAATATGCCAGATTATAGGTGAATGATCCTGAGCATGGGCCTGAGAATGAAACAGCATCTTCTGAAACGATACCACTTAATTCTCAGGGCGACGAGGCAGGTTATGGAACGCTTCATCAAATGGAAGTTGATCTAGGAGGTGGATCTGCTGGCGTTGAACCTTATGAACGGATGTATCCACATCCACAAAATATGTAAATACAGCAATATAGCGCCAAGAGATTTTCTTGGTGCTATTTTCAAGATCAGCGCGTGATAGATCTCAATGAAGGTGTCTGGCACATTGATTTGGAAAAAAGAATCTAAATTTTCCACAATAATCAAAAAGAGAACCAGCGTAAAAGCATTCTCGTGTGCCTGACTCCGTCTGCATTGAGCGCTCGACGAAGAGCCTCCTAATCAACATCAATTCGAAATGTGCTCTATCAAAAAGAAACTGTTTTTTTGAGATCGGCATAAGCGGAGTCAGGCACACGAGAATGCTTTTACGCTGGTTCTCTTTTTGATTTGTTAGGAGCAAGATGTGCCCGTTTTCCAAATCAATGTGCCAGACACCGCTGTTGAGATCTATGCGAAATAATTTTTACGGTTTATATCCGAGAAAAGGTAATTCGCGAGCGGGGCTATCAAAAAGTTGGTGGAGTAAAGTAAATAGTGCGCCACAGACTAATGCGCCTATGACCAATCCCCATTTGGCGGCTTCTGTGAGTACTAAAACAGCTGCGTCTGTTATAGGTTGCCATTGGCTGAGTGCAGTTTCTCTAAGAACTAGGGCTGTACTCATATTACCGCTAGTAAGACTGTTAACTTGGGCATTATTGCCTTGCCATTGTTGATAAGCAGCGTTAAGAAATCCTATTTGCAAGGCATAGCATGCTACCGTGAATACAGCATTTACAAAGGCATCACTTTGTCTCATTTTATTTGAATCCTCAATGAATAATTTAATTTTTTTGATTTAATAAGAAGCAGGTTAAACTGCACGCAAGATTGTACAATATTTCCGCATAATAAACCAGTTCAATTTGGCTTATTGGCGCTACCTCCAAAAATCTAAATTGGGCTAGTTTTTTAATTTCAGAGAGGCAGCCACTTGGATATCGCGACAAATAATCGATAAATCTGTCGCGATTTGACAGATCGCGACAAATAAGCTATTAATTTGTCGCGATCTGTCAAATCGCGCCACATTTTTGGCGCAAGGGGGAAATAATGTCGCGAAAGGTTGCTTCAAAAGAAATAGAACAAATTTTAGCCTTTTTGCAGCAATATCCTGAAGGGGCTTCGGCTGAAGTTATTTTGCAGGGATTGCCAAATGAAATATCCAAGCGTACTTTGCAGCGGCGATTAGCTAAGCTTATTGTAGAGCAACAGGTAGTGAGAGTGGGTGAGGGGGCAGCGAGTCATTATCAACTTGCTACAACACCCGTGAAAATAACATCTGCACACGCCTATGATTACATTCCATTATCTAGTCCGGCAGAATCGTTACGAGAGGCCATCCACCAACCATTATCATTGCGGCGCCCAGTAAGTTATGACCGTGCATTGCTTGATGCTTATGAGCCTAATGTCACTTATTATTTGCCGGTCTCACTGCGCCAGCGGTTGATGAATTGGGGACAAATTTCAAAAGAACAGCAGCCTGCCGGTACTTATGCGAAGAAAATTTTAGAACGATTATCGATTGATTTATCCTGGAATTCCTCACGCTTAGAAGGTAATACATATTCTTTATTAGAAACAGCGCGATTGCTTGAGCAAGGCGAGGCGAGTACAGGGAAACAACAATTTGAAGCACAAATGATTTTGAATCATAAAGCAGCGATAGATTTTATGATTTCTTCGGCAGAAGATATTGACTTTAATCGTTACACTATTTTGAACTTACACGCCCTATTGTCTGATAACTTATTGCCAAATCCCGCAGCTTGTGGGCGATTGCGTCAAATTCCAGTAGGCATCGCTGGAACAGTCTATTATCCATTAGAGATTCCGCAAGCGATTGAGGAGTTTTTTCAACAAATTTTGGATAAAGCAAAAGCTATCATTGATCCCTTCGAGCAAGCGTTTTTTGTCATGTTACATATTCCTTACTTGCAGCCTTTTGAAGATGTTAATAAACGAGTCTCGCGTTTAGCTGCTAATTTACCGTTGTTTCGAAAAAATTTATGTCCACTTTCTTTTATCGATGTGCCAGAGCAAGCCTATATTGATGCTACTTTAGCGGTTTATGAGTTTCATCGATATGATCTTTTACGTGATGTGTTTGAGTGGGCTTATCAGCGATCGGCTCTGCATTATGCAGCGCTCCAACAATCCTTGGGAGAGCCTGATCCGTTTAAATGGCGCTATCGAAAACAAATCGCTTTGCTGATGAAACAAATTGTTAGTTTGCAATTAAATAAAGAACAGGCGATTCAGTTGATTCAACAAGCAGCAAATTTAGAGGTGCCAGTTACCGATCATCAAAAATTTATTGAAATGGTGGATCGAGAAATCATGAGTCTGCATGAGGGTAATATTGCACGTTATCAAATACGGCGTGAGGAATATGCTGCCTGGCGTGCGTTGTGGGATTAATAAAGAAGCATCTTTCCTTTTCTGGCACAAATAATGCTGCTACTATCAATACTTAGCAAGTCGGCAGGGGGCAGCAGGGTGATACAGCAACGAGAGGGGTTGGGTGATTTAATTCGAATTGATCATTTAACGTTCCAACGAAACCAGCAATGTATATTTGATGATATTAGTTTGACCATTCCCAAGGGTCAGATTACAGCAATTATGGGCCCCAGTGGTACCGGTAAAACAACGCTATTGCAGTTGATCGGTGGGCGGTTAAAGCCCAACGCCGGCCACCTTTATTATGAGAATCAATGTATTGATGGTATGTCGAATAAGCAATTGCTTCGCCTGCGCGAAAAAATGGGCATGCTGTTTCAAAATAGTGCTCTGTTTACGAATTTAACGGTTTATGACAATGTTGCGTTCCCCATGCGCGAGCATACGCAATTGCCAGAATCTTTTATTAAAGATTTAGTCTTGATGAAATTAGAAGCAGTGGGTTTGCGAGGCGCCCGCAACTTAATGCCGAGTCAATTATCTGGCGGTATGTCGCGTCGAGTTGCCCTAGCACGCGCCATGGCCTTAGATCCTGAATTGATCATGTATGATGAACCCTTTACCGGCCAAGACCCCATTTCTATGGGGGTGTTGGTGAAACTCATTAAGCATTTAAATGATGCATTGGGTATGACCAGTATCATTGTTTCTCACGATGTGCCAGAAACTGCTAGTATTGCTGATTACATTTATATTTTGGCGCAGGGAAAAATTGTGGGACAGGGAACGCCTCAACAGTTAGCAGATTGTCAAGATCCTCACGTTTTACAATTCATGCATGGATTACCCGATGGTGTGGTGCCCTTTCATTATCCAGCACCGGATTATCGACAGGATCTTTTAGCATCCTGTAAAGAGAGGGAAGCATCATGATGACAGCCATTCAAAAACTAGGCAGGTCTAGTATTCAATTGTGCGGCAATGTCGGGTATGCCGGTTTATTTCTGATTAAAACCTTGGTGCGCAAACCACGTCCCATCAAAGGTGCTCCATTATTAATTCAAGAACTTTATTCCATCGGAGTTTTTTCATTACCGATCATTTTAGTGGCATCTATCTTCATCGGTATGGTGGTGGGTTTGCAAGGTTATAATATTCTCAGCAAATTCAGCGCAACAGAACAATTAGGCCAACTAGTGGCTTTAAGTGTGGTGCGAGAATTAGGCCCCGTGGTAGCAGCATTATTGTTCGCAGGTCGAGCCGGCTCTGCTTTGACTGCAGAAATTGGTTTGATGAAAACCACCGAGCAATTAGCCAGTATGGAAATGATGGGGGTGGATCCCCTCTGGCGAGTGATTGCACCGCGTTTTTGGGCAGGTGTGATTTCTTTGCCATTACTAACTATGATTTTTTGTGCAGTAGCGGTGATAGGCGGGCATGTCATCGGCGTGGAATGGCTCGGTATTGATACAGGGGCTTTCTGGAGCAACATGCAAGCCTCGGTGGATTTTCACTTAGATGTACTTAACGGCATTATTAAAAGCGTTGTCTTTGGTTTTATTGTGACATGGATCGCAGTGTATCAAGGCTATGCGACGGAGCCAACAGCAGCTGGCATCAGTCGCGCTACAACGCGAACGGTGGTGTATTCATCGTTAGCAGTCTTAGGGATGGACTTTGTATTGACAGCAATTATGATGGGGGGATGGTAAATGAGTCAAAAATGGGTAGAAACGAGCGTTGGCTTGTTTATTTTAGCGGCGATTTTGGGGATGTTGCTTTTAGCATTTAAAGTGAGTGATTTATCCCTGTATGGTGAACATGATACGTACACCGTTTTCGCTAAGTTTGACAACATTGGTGATTTAAAACCAAGAGCACCAGTGACCATTGCTGGCGTCAAAATTGGGCAAGTCGTAAGTATTAACTTGGATAAAGCGCTTTACAAAGCGACTGTCACGATGCGAATTAAAGCTCGCGATAATAATATTCCCACGGATTCCAGTGCGAACATTGTCACCGCAGGGTTGTTAGGTTCTAATTACATTGCCATTACACCGGGCTTTGAAACGGCTTTTATGCAGGACAAAGGCGTTATTTCAGAAACCAATTCCGCGATCCTGTTAGAAGACATGATTGGACAATTGATTTTTAATTCGAAAAAAGGCGATAAGGACGATGAAAAGGTTTAAAGCCTGCATCAACAGTTGGAGAGCATTATGAGAAAAGTGATACAAACAGGCTTGTTAATTTTGTTAGGTTGGAGCTGTTTAGCCTTCAGCGTGCCATCACCCGTAGCAACGCTGCAGGAGACTTCAAACCAAATGCTGCAGGCGTTAAAAAACAATCCTCAGGCTAAGAACAATCGTAGCTATACCGAAGTTTTGGCGAGGAAAATTCTGTTGCCCCATGTTGATGTTTCTACGATGTCGCGTTTAGTGTTAGGACGTGAAGCATGGTTACAGGCAACATCAGCGCAACAAGAACAATTTAAGCAAGAATTTGCAACCTTTATGATTCGTACTTATTCAGCAGCGCTTGCAGCTTATACCAATGAGGCTATCAAGTTTTTACCGATGCGTGATGACTATCAACATCAGGAGCGAGTGTTAGTAAAAAGTTTGATTTTGCAACAAGGCGGACCTTCAATTCCTGTGGATTATCGTTTGGTTTTAAAATCAGACCAATGGATGCTCTACGATATTACCGTGGATAGCGTCAGCATGGTTCGTAGTTTCCGTTCACAGTTTAATAGTGAATTGAGTAAAGGCGGTATGAATGGCTTATTAGTGGCCATGCAAAAACACAATAGCATGAAGAGTTAAGACCATGGCCACCATTAACAAAAATGCCACAGGCCATCTTTTAGTATCCGGGCACTTGAATTATGCCACGGTTCCTGATATACACATCGCCGCCCAGGCGCTTCTTTCCAACACGAGCGACATTGTGGTGGATTTGAGTCAGGTACAGTACAGCAATAGTGCAGGCTTGGCGTTGTTGGCGCAGTGGTATCGATTTGCTTTATCACACCGGCAACCTTTTCAAGTGATCAATCCTCCAGCGCAATTGTTGGCTATTGCGAGGGTGACCGGGATGGATAAAGTATTGCAATTAAACCAATGAGAAGAACAACGTGGAACCCAGCGAATTAAAACAATTATTACAACAAGGGCTGCCGGATGCGCAAATCCAAATTGACGGTGATGGCCGTCATTTTGATTTAGTGATTATTTCCAGCGAATTTATCGGTAAAAGCAAAGTGCAACAGCAACAACGAGTCTATCAAATCGTGAATGCCGCTATTGCGGATGGATCCCTACATGCATTGTCGATGAAAACTTATACGCCAGAACAATGGGCCACAATTAACCAAAACCAATGATTTTTTAAGGGGAAACCATAATGACACGATTGATTATCACCGGCGGCGATGTGCTGCAAGGAGAGGTGCGAATCTCAGGCGCAAAAAATGCGGCCTTGCCGATTTTAGCTGCGGCCTTATTAACAGAAGATAAAGTGACACTGACTAATGTTCCCCATTTAAATGACATTACAACCATGATGGAATTGATCGGTGGTTTTGGTGTGCGTTTCTTGATTGATGAACACATGGGCGTAGAAATGGATTCGAAAAATATTCATTGTTTTACGGCGCCCTATGAATTAGTAAAAACCATGCGTGCTTCGGTATTAGTGTTAGGTCCTTTATTAGCACGTTTTGGTGAAGCCGATGTATCATTGCCTGGTGGTTGTGCCATCGGTTCGCGCCCAGTGGATTTACACATTATGGGTGTTGAGGCCTTAGGTGCGCAGGTAACGATTGAAGATGGTTATATTCGCGCACGAGTGAAAGGACGATTAAAGGGTGCAGATATTACTATTGATAAAGTGTCCGTTACCGGTACTGAGAATTTAATTATGGCTGCGGTGTTAGCAGAGGGCGTTACAATTTTACGTAATGCAGCTCGCGAACCGGAGGTAGTAGATTTAGTAAATTTTCTCAATCAGCTCGGCGCTCAAATTACAGGAGCTGGTACAGAGGTTATTACCATTGAAGGTGTTGAACGCTTACACGGTGGTAGTTATCGCATTATGCCAGATCGAATCGAAGCAGGAACGTATTTAGCAGCAGCAGCCTGTACTCGCGGAAAAGTGAAATTAAAAAAAGTAGCGCCAGAAACGATGACGGCAATCTTAAATAAATTTGAAGAAACCGGTGCTCACTTAAGGATAGATAAAGATACGATTGAGTTAGATATGCGAGGTAATCGCCCGCGCGCTATTGATATTGATACTGCACCTTACCCAGAGTTTCCTACGGATATGCAAGCGCAAGTGGTTGCTATGAATAGCATTGCTCAAGGTATTGGAAAAGTAACGGAAACCATTTTTGAAAACCGCTTTATGCATGTTTACGAAATGCAGCGAATGGGTGCTAATATTAAGGTAAATGGCAATGTTGCCATTTGCGAAGGGATTGATTATTTAACCGGTGCCCCAGTGATGGCAACGGATTTGCGTGCATCAGCAAGTTTGGTGCTAGCTGGTTTGGTTGCGAAGGGAACCACCGTGGTGGATCGAATCTATCACATTGATCGCGGCTATGAATGCATCGAAGAAAAGTTATCTCTGTTGGGAGCTAAAATTCGTAGAGAACCTTACTAACCGAGAGAGGTCCGATATGGCACTGCGCAGCGAAATGGATCAATATTTAACGTCGATCATGCAACCGCAAAACTATGTGGATTATTCACCGAATGGTTTGCAAGTGCAGGGGAAAGAAGAGGTTCACGTTTTGGTGTCAGGCGTTAGTGCTTGTCAAGCGTTGCTCGATCAAGCCATTGCCTGCCAAGCAGATGTGATTTTAGTGCATCATGGTTATTTTTGGCGAAGTGAACCAGTAGAAGTTACCGGGATCAAATACCAGCGATTAAGCACCTTGTTAACCCACAATATTAATTTATTTGCGTATCACATTCCCTTAGATGCGAATACTATTTTTGGTAACAATGTGCAGTTGGCAAAACATTTGAAATTGCCGTTAATTGGTCCCTTGTCGTCTCACAAAGAAGATGCGTTAATTCTACATGGAGAATATAAAGAGCCTATTAGCTTAGAAGCTTTAGGTGCGTGTATTGAGACGGGATTGCAGCGTGCTCCTTTAATCATTGCCGGTGGTGATCATCCGATCAAACGAATCGCTTGGTGCACCGGTGCAGGGCAAGAATTTTTTGCAAAAGCGATTGATGCGGGCATGGATTGCTTTATTACTGGCGAAGTTTCAGAATATTGTGTTCATATGGCCCGTGAAGCAAAGGTACATTTTATTTCAGCTGGGCATCATGCGACGGAGCGCTATGGCGTAAAAGCCTTAGGGGATCATTTAGCAGAAGCATTTGATATAAAGCATCAATTTATTGATATTGACAGTCCAGTCTAGTTAAAGGTGTTAGCCATTTATGAAAGTTGTACAATCTGCAGGGCTTGATCGTCCCAAGCTAAGCGCTCTGCGAAAATTAATGGCCATTTGTCAGAAAAAAGATGGTCGTAAAATTAGAATTTATTGGAATATTATTGGCAAAGAGCGTTATATTCCTGGGGATTATTGCGTTATTTCCGATCGTAATTTAGTGGCATATTTAGGCGCGTTTATTTTTAATGATGGTGAAGCAGAAATTACCGCAGTGGTGAATCCTAAATATCGTCGTCACGGTGTTTTTAAAGAGTTATTAAAACGAGCCGCGACCATGGTGAAGCCCTTTGGTACGAATACCTTGGTATTGTGTTGCCCCTATAATTTTCCACCGTCGCAAGCATGCTTAAAAAAATATAACGCGACACACCGCCATACAGAATATGATATGCGCTGGAAAAATGAAACAGTACTCGATTTTTCGGAAAAACCAGATTTTCATACACGCCTTGCATCAATCGATGATTTAGAAGATATGGTGGCGGTGGACGCCGAGTGTTTTCATGCGTCACTGGAAAAAGTTAGGATCCATTTTTCTAATAATTTTAGAGAGAGCAATCGCGAAGCGTGGTTACTCTTTCACGATGACGAGTTTGTTGGAAAAATTCATTTTCGCTACGATGAAGATGCTGCATTTATTCATAACGTTTGTATTAAGCCAGAGTTTCAAGGCAGAGGTTATGGTTCTTACTTTTTAAAACGAGCGTTAAACTATTTAACCAACGGGGGCCACCGTTGCATCCGCTTGGATGTAGAAGCGGTCAACGAAGGCGCTTTATCTCTTTACCTACGCTTAGGTTTTGTTGCCACTCAAATTTACGAATTCTGGGAAATGCCCATCGAGAATGCGCTGAAATAGTAGAGCTGTATGAAGGTGTCTGGCACACTGATTTGGAAAACGGACGTACCTTTTTTCTAACAAATAAAAAAGAGAACTAGCGTTGAAGCATTCTCGTGTGCCTGACACCGCCCACGCCGATCTCAAATAAAACAGTTTCTTTTTGATGGAATATTTCGAATTAATATTGATTAACTAGGAGGCTCTTCGTCGAGCGCTCAGTGTAGGCGGTGTCAGGCACACGAGAATGCTTCAACGCTGGTTCTCTTTTTATTGCTGCGGAATATTAGAGTCTTTTTTTCCAAATCAATGTGCCAGACACCTTCACACAGATCTAATGTTTTAAGATCCTTATCAAAATTTACGGGGGCTCTTTGTGTAGTCAGTCTACACGTTGCAACCCCCCCGTGCCTAGGCACAATCTTTGTTTCTGTTCCCTTATCGTTTAATCACAAAGAACGCAGCGCCATTGCCACGTAAAATATTCAACAACAATTCCGATTGTTTATTATCAATCGACCCTTTCAACTGATCGATATCGTGTACAGGTTTTAAATTGGAAGAAACGATCACGTCGCCAGTACGTAAACCTGCTTGCCATGCTGGTGAATTATCGCTGGCATTTAAAACTTGGATACCTTGCACATGACCAAAGTTAGGCACTTCTGCATCAAAGTTTCGCATGATAACGCCAAAGAGGAATGGGTTACTGATTTCGTTTTGTTTTTTGTAAGCATTTGGGTCGGCGGTGAGTAATTTAAAGTTTTGTGTTTTTCCATCTCTCAACACCAACAAATTAATTTCACTACCGGAGCGAACCAAGCCGATGGTATTTTTCACCTGTCCTGCTCGTTGCACTTCTTGAGAATTAATTTTCTCAATGATATCACCCGCACGCAAACCAGCAGCTGCAGCAGGAGAGTTAGGGCTTACGGAGGTGACGATAGCACCTTTCAAATTACCATCCACATGAAACGCCTTAGCAAGCTCAGGTGTGAGACTTTGAATCATAACACCCGCGATACCGCGACCAATGCGACCATATTGAATCAGTTGGTCCATCACATTTTTAATCATATCCACGGGGATCGCAAAACCAATCCCGACATTGCCACCGCTCGGCGCTAAAATGGCAGTGTTCATTCCCACTAATTGGCCTTGTAGATTGACTAAAGCACCGCCGGAGTTACCAGGATTAATCGATGCATCGGTTTGAATGAAATCTTCATAACCTTCGATTTGTAAATCATCTCGTTGCAAAGCGCTAACAATACCGGAGGTCACCGTTTGATTCAGACCAAAGGGGCTACCGATAGCCACTACAAAATCACCTACTTCTAATTTGCTCGCATCACTAAAAGTGATCGCTTGTAAATTAGGTGCTTTGATTTGTAATACAGCGATGTCGGAAGCTAAGTCCACACCTTTAATGCCGGCGCGATAACGACGGCCGTCATTGAGAGTAATCGTGATAGTTTGTGCTTGAGAAATCACATGGGCATTCGTGATAATAAACCCGTGCTCAGCATCGACAATGACACCTGAGCCAAAGCTTTGAAACTTTTTAACATACCCACTACCGCCGGCATCATCACCGCTATTATCCCCATCCTTACCTTTACCACGGCTGGAGGGTGGCTCGTTGAAGGGGTTTTGTGCGGTAACAGTTTGTCCTTGCGAGGAAATATTCACAACAGAGGGCATCACGCGCTTTAACATGGGGGATAAACTGGGGAGCGTCTGCCCATTTACCGCCGGCGGCAATGCAGCCAAGGCCACGGAGGGAAGGGTGCTGCCAAAGGATAAAGCCGCTGCTAGGGTCGTTAAACGTAATAATGTTTTCATAAGGTTAGACTCTCTCAAAAGGTTAAAGAAGATGCCAAGTGGCGTCATTATCTGTGATTTTGCCTACAAGCTCAACAAAAACATACAGTTGCAAGGGGTATTCCGTAATAAATGCTTAAGGTTAGTTTGGTAGGATCAGTGTTAATTAATAAATATTTTATTTAGTTATTGTTTTGAGATACCTGTGTTATAGGGGAATGATGATGTTGGAAAAGTCTAGTGACTATCAACTGGGGGAGCAAGAGTCCCATGTTGAATTACATAGTAGCGATAACGACTCAGATGCTTTTGATCTTGAAGAAGAAGTAGGATTGCCAGAGGATCAACTGCCATTCACTATTGAAACCGATTTAAAGCAAGCGAAATTCTTTGTTGCTGTTGCTAAAGAAGGCATACACTCATTTTTAATACTTGGTTTTAAGCAGAACGATGAAGTACAGATACTTCACAAATTTGGTGAGAACTTTATGCTTGAGTGGCAGGGGCAGTTACGACTGTATTCTCAAGAGCAAAGCATGGAAGGTCAAACGGGACGGGTGATCAGCTTATGGAAAAACTCAGACCAAGACCTTTGTTACCTCATTTCCGATCCGAATAATCCAGATCAACATAATAGGAGTGGTTCTATCAAAATCGCGTTAGGACAAGATGAATTAACGGAAGAGTTTCTTCAAATTTATAGAAATGACATATTAAGAGAAATATGGATGGCCAGAAATATTGAAGAGGATGAACCATCGTCAGTAAAGCCGTGTAAAGTGCTTTTTGCTTCAGAAGATGCTTGTTTGATTGATGAGTTTAGTTTTTGGCCTGAAAGTGGGCCTAAATCAACAAAAGATATTACTTATTTCCCTGCTAATGAAATTTCTTTTAAAGAATATCAAGATTTTCTTAATTTTATTCGTCCGGCGCTGTTAGGTCAGTTGTCAATGTATATGCCTTTAGAATTTAGTGAAGATAAAGTTTTCTGGGTGAAAAAGCAGACGGCAGCTACGGAGTGTAAAAGAGCTAAAAAAGCAGAGTCTACGGTTACCCATTCTCCAGAAGCGATTATCAGTTCGCAGTTAAAAAAACAAGAAAAATGCTTGAAAAATTCTGAAGATGTTAAGATAACGAATACCTGCCGAACGATGGCAATAAAATTAGGGAGACGAGCTGCTAAATTGGAAAAAGGAGATTTAAGGCCCAATGTACCCAGTCTGTTTTTTCAAAATCTTCCTATTAAGACTCAGCTTACTAAGCAAGCAGTTGCAGCAAATGGGGCGCGAGATCAAGGGAGATTTAAAAAAGCCACTCCACGTGGTTATTTCTATATTTTGCCGTCCCCACCACGAGCTAATCTTTCTGTAGAGAAAAAGGGATTGTTGATTAAGATTTATAAAAGAATGGAAGATCTTGTAAAGAAAGCACCAGATGATGAGATCACCATTAAAAAATTTGAAGCACTAAAGTTGCTTTACCAGCAATGTTTGGAAGCAGCTTCAATGACGGATGTACGTTCCGTTATTTCTAGCTGGAAAGCTGAACATGGTGATACCATTAAAGAATTAAGAGCGCCTTGTTTTTTTAGCCGTGCACTTGATCTTAAATCTTCAACAGAAAAGATGATTGACGAAATTGAGCAAAGCTTTGAAACGCGCGACACTAGCATATTGCGTTTCTGTCCTTCATTTGAGGATATGGTATTTCGCTTTTAGTGCTCTCACGTCTGCATCCAAATCAAACTAGCCATGCGCCCAGTTTGTTGATCGCGACGAAAAGAATAAAATAACTCAGACTCGGTCATCGTACAATGATCACCGCCATACACAGCGGTGATTCCCAAACCGGCTAATTGTAATCGCGCCAATTGATAAAGATTACCAAGCCATTTGCCATGACTCTTCGCAACAAACGCCATTTCATGTTGTGGATTCTGTCGCAAGAAACAGTCTCGCACATCATCACCCACCTCAAATTTTTGCGGCCCAATGGCTGGCCCTAACCAAGCTAATACTTCATCATCTGCGAGATTCATTGTCTCAACAGTCTTCGCCAAAATTCCTTGAGCCAAACCACGCCACCCACCATGAATAGCAGCAACCTGCGTTCCACTTCGATTACAAAGTAAAACCGGCAAACAATCTGCAGTCAAAATCCCGCAAACTTTTTGTGGCTGATTCGTATAAACAGCATCAGCCTCTGTCGCTGTTGTCACAGCATTCGCATCAACAGCACAGTTGCCATGAACTTGTCGCAGCCAGTGCGGTGCAGCCGGTAGTCGTGTTTGCAATAAGGCACGATTGTCTAATACAGATTGAAGATCATCTCCCACATGTTCGCCTAAATTAAAACTATCGTAAGGCGCTTGCGAGCAACCGCCAATGCGCGTTGTTGTAAAAGCGACAATATTGCTAGGCGCAGGCCAATTAGCGTGGATCATCTGCATCATAGGGTGCCCTCAATAACAGCGTTAATTGTTGCATATCCTCAGGAACTGGCGCATAAAAAGATAACGTCTCTCCCGTAATCGGATGTTGTAAATGAAGTTCTTTCGCATGCAATGCTTGGCGTTTGAATTGTTGCAAAGCCTGAATCAATGCAGGACTCGCTGCTGGTGGCAAACGAAAGCGTCCACCATAAACAGGATCCCCCACAATCGGATGATGAATATGCGCCATGTGCACGCGAATTTGGTGAGTACGCCCAGTTTCCAAACGCACATCAATTCGAGTATGAGCAGGAAACCGTTCTAATACACGATAGTGTGTAACAGCGGGTTTTCCATGTTCAACCACCGCCATTCGCTTACGGTCCATCGGATGACGATTGATCGGCGCATCCACCGTGCCGCCAGCGGTCATTGCACCGGTGACGATGGCTTCATAACAACGCCCCATGGTGCGCGTTTGTAATTGCTGGACTAAGGAATTGTGTGCCTCAGCAATACGAGCGACGACTAACAATCCTGTGGTGTCTTTATCTAAGCGATGCACAATGCCCGCTCGAGGTAATAAGCTTAATTCAGGATAACGCGTTAATAAGCCATTTACCAAGGTGCCATTAGGCGTGCTATCCGCGGGATGCACTACGAGATTTGCGGGTTTATTTACAACGATGATGGCTTCATCCTCATACACAACATCAATGGGAATCGCTTCCGGCAACCAAATTTCAGTATCTACTAAATCAGCATGCAAGATAACTTCCTCACCACCTTGCACCGTGTCGCGTGGACGTAATAGTGCGCCATTCACCGTAATGTTGCCTAATTTAATCCAATGCTGAATGCGAGTGCGTGAATAAGCGGGCCAGATCCAGCCCAGAGCTTGATCCAGTCGCATGCCATGGAGGTGTTCTGGAATAATGACCTGTTGTTCAATTGTTTGTGCCATAGTTGGTGCTCAATATGTGTTTTTATCGTGCGTTTTTAGCGTATATAAGGTGACGCTGCGAGCAGTATAAACGCAGCCATTGGGTTGCGTCGAATTAATTCTGCATCTTAGTTGCCCTGGAGAGCGGATTTTAGGATAATGCGTCACAGTTTTAGCAAAGAGTTATACCCATGAAACGTTTTCTGATTCTCATAAGCCTGTTATCAGTGATCCTCTTATCTGCTTGTTCGGGCAAGGAAGCTAGTTTAGCTGATTTATATAAAGGCCAGTCAGCGCAACAGATTTTTCATAAGGCTGAAGTGAACTTAGCCAGTGGCAGTTATAAGAGTGCGGTCGAGCAGTTAGAAGCCTTGGATACACTTTACCCCTTCAGTGAGAATGAAGAGCAAGCGCAGTTAGATATTATTTATGCTTATTTTCAAGCGGAAGATTATGCCTCTTCTGCAGCAGCGGCGGCTCGTTATATTCATTTGTATCCACGTAGTGATCGCGTGGATTATGCTTATTACATGAAGGGCATGGCGCATTTTACAGAAAACCGCGGTTTTTCAGCCAGATATTTTAATATTGATTTTTCACAACGAGATTTAGCATCTCCAAAGCAAGCCTATGATGATTTTTCAGATTTAATTGAACGATTCCCTGATAGCCAATATGTACCCAACGCTCGCAGCAGGATGGTTTATTTGCGTAATTTAATGGCAAATTATGAATTAAATATCGCGCAATATTATTTCAAGCATGATGCCTATCTAGCGGCTATTAACCGTGCAGATAACATTTTGCAGCACTACCAACAATCACCAGCAGTGGTGCCAGCCTTAGGTATTATTTCTGAAAGTTATTATAAATTGAAACTTTATGAATTGTCGGATAAAACCTTGCAGGTATTGGCAATTAATTATCCTAACTCGGATGTTTACAAACAAATTAAAAAAACGCGGCCAGAAGCGCCGCATTCTTGAGGAAAAAGAGAGAGTTAGAGTAGGGGCTGTTGACAATTCGCTAGTTTGCCCAAGATAGTAAAATTGTCAACAGCCCTTAAGTTTCTTATTGATTTTAAAGGTTAATTCATCCTTGTTTCGGGAGTTACCTTGCGTAACCCACAACTGTGACTTAAGCTTATTGTTAGTCAGGACATAGCTCCTGGTTTAAGCATAGTGTCAATTTTAAAGCAAGAAGGAAATGATGATGAAGAATATATTGATAACTCTAGCCATTGCTTCAACTCTTTCTATGGGTTCAGCATTAGCGGCAGATACCATGACAACGTCCACGACCAGCACATTGCCAATGCCAGCGACATCGCCAGCGGGAACTAGTGCTACGACCACCACTAATAGTGCAATGCCAGCGGCCACCCAAGGCCAACCAGCGCCATGCCCATCAACAACGACAACGACGAACTCTGGGGCCGCTAGCAGCAATGCAACAACGCCTTCCAGCTCGACGACAATGTCAACAACACCTAATACAACAACGACGACCACTAGCACTACAGATGGCAGCTCTTCCACTAATGTGGATAGCTCCACAAGTGCTCCTGCTCCAACGTCTGATGACGACAGTGACGATTAATCGTTACGTCGGATGAGTCTTCGGATTCAAATGAGGAGGGATCATATTTATCCCTCTCAAGATGCGAAGCATCTTGAAGTGCTCCACCAGGATGGGGAGTTATTAGAGGGGAGAGATCTCCCCTCTAATTGCAAGCCCGGATTCCCCGGGTGCAGCATCTAATAAAAAGATATACCGCTCTTATCAATGTCAAAAGTCGCATTTTTATCGATGAGCGGTATAGCTCTCCTTAGTTTTATAAGTGCCCTAAAAAACCTGTCGCATCGCTGTTTTTGCTAATTCTAGAGTTTCATTGGCAATGGCATTGGCCCGTTGATTACCTTCTTGTAATACTGAGCGCACATAGTCCATATCTTTTTCTAGTAATAATCGCTTTTGTCGCATGGGCTCAATCAAAGCGACTAGCACATCTACTAAACGTTTTTTGCACTCCACATCGCCGATTTCTCCATTACGATAACGGTTTTCAGCTTCACTAACCCAAGCTTTGTCTGGGTTAAAGGCTTCGTGGTAAACCCATAATGGATTATTTTCCACACGCCCTTTATCCGTTGGTTTTAAGCGTTGTGGATCGGTATACATACCCATGACTTTTTTGCGCACGGTATCGGGGTCATCGCTGAGCAAAATAGCATTATTCAAAGATTTGCTCATTTTTAATAATTGCCCTTGCTCATTGGGGCCGCCAGTGCCGATGAGTCGCTTAACACGCCCGATCATAGGGGAAATGATGGGAAATAGGCCACCTGCGGCTAAGTGTTCTTCATCCGCAAGGTGGGAGCTAATGTCACAATAAAGATGGTTAAAGCGTCGTGCAACTTCACGGGTCATTTCCAAGTGTGGGATTTGATCTTCACCCACAGGCACCACTTGCGGCCGAAAGGCTAAAATATCAGCCACCTGACCAACGGCGTACAGTAAAAAACCAAAGGGATAGTTATCACCGAGTTGTTTATCGCGAATTTCATCTTTGATAGTAGGGTTGCGCATGACACGTGGATAGGGAAGTAACATACTGAAAAAAAAGCACAATTCAGAAATAGCTGGCACTTCAGATTGAATAAAGATAGTACTTTTTTGGGGGTCAATGCCCGCGCTGAGGTAATCGATAGCGATATCTATAGTATGTTGACGAATTTCCTCGGGCTTATCCATGCGCGTGGTGAAGGCATGCATATTCGCTAAAATGAAAAAACAATCATACTCATCTTGCAAATGGACGCGATTTTCCAAGGAACCGACCCAATGCCCTAGATGCAATTTTCCAGTGGGCGTATCGCCGGTTAATAAACGTGGTTTTGTCGTCATGATGGAACCTATTAAAAAAATCAGACAGTATCACAGCAAATCCATTGTATACAAGGGGACCTCTGATACAATAGCCGCCTAATATTGATACACAGCATCACAGACCAGGAGAATACTATGACTGTTTGTACTCGATTTGCCCCAAGCCCTACGGGTTATTTACATGTTGGCGGTGCTAGAACGGCACTTTATTGTTGGTTATATGCCAAACGTCATCAAGGTAAATTTATTTTGCGGATCGAAGACACGGATTTGGAACGCTCCACCGATGAAGCAGTACAAGCGATTTTGGATGGCATGGCCTGGTTAGGTTTAGACGCCGATGAAGGTCCTTATTATCAAACACAACGATTTCCACGCTATCGAGAAGTCACAGAACAATTATTAGCATCAGGTCACGCCTATCGTTGTTATTGTAGCAAAGAGCGTTTAGAAGAAATGCGCGAAGCCCAACAGACCAATAAAGAAAAACCCCGCTATGATCAACGTTGCCGAGAACTTAATTTACCTCATCGAGAAGAACCTTACGTGATTCGATTTAGTAATCCAACGGATGGTGAGGTGGTGATTCCAGATTTAGTAATGGGCGACATTATTTTTCAAAATACAGAATTGGATGATCTCATCATCGCACGCAGTGATGGCACACCTACCTATAATTTCACCGTTGTCGTCGATGATAAAGATATGGGCGTCACCCACGTGATTCGCGGCAGCGATCATATCAATAACACACCACGACAAATTAATATGTTGAAAGCCTTAGGCGCGACGTTACCGCTTTACGCACACATCCCTATGATATTGGGCAGCGATGGCAAAAAATTATCGAAACGCCACGGCGCAGTGAGTGTGATGCAATTTCGCGATGAAGGTTTTTTACCGCAAGCTTTATTAAATTATTTAGTGCGATTAGGATGGTCTCACGGCGATCAAGAAATTTTTTCTTTACAAGAACTCTGTGAATTATTCGATGTTAAAGATGTCCATCGCTCTGCCGCAACTTTTGATGATGAAAAACTATTATGGGTGAACCAACATTACTTAAAAACCTTACCTGCAACAGAAGTGGCGCAACATTTAGTTTGGCACTTCCAGCAACTAGGGATTGATGCAAACCAAGGCCCGACCTTAGAAGCAGTGGTTGACGCATTAAAAGAGCGAGTGAAAACGCTAAAAGAAATGGCAGAGAAAGCACAAGTGTTTTATCAACCCTTGTCAGGATATGATGAAACAGCCGCCCAGAAATTTTTGACCGCAACTATCGAGCCAGTGTTGCAATCAGCGTTACAACGCTTAACAGCTTTACCAGCCTGGGAACTTACAGCAATTCACCAAGCAATCCAAGATACCGTCGCAGAGTTTAATATAAAAATGCCAGCATTAGCACAACCTTTGCGAGTCGCTATCACAGGGAGCACCGTATCACCGTCAATCGATGTTACGCTGCATTTAACAGGAAAACAGCATACGTTGGAGCGAATCGCAGCAGCGATAGAATTTATTAAAAGTTAACAAAACATGGAGATTGAAACGCTAAAAGAGATCATTATTTCTAAAGCAGAAAATAAAATGAAAAAATAAATCTCTCTCCTCACCACTCCCAAATAGTTTTTTAAAAAAAACACACTCGCTAGCCTATTCTGCGCTACGAGGTTTGATTCAAACTCTGAGCAGCATGGATGCTGCGACGAAGCCCCCAGGGAAGGGTTCACGGCGTGTTTGAATCAAGCCTCGTAGCGCAGAATAGGCGTTACGCTCGATCCTTTTATCAAAAACACCACAAAATACCAACATAGCAACAAAAAAAACTACCCCATACCGCTTGACACAAATATTAGAGCTGGTATCATCTCGCAACTCAAGGCAGCGTGCCTGGTCCCGATGAATGGGGCTATAGCTCAGCTGGGAGAGCGCTTGCATGGCATGCAAGAGGTCGGCGGTTCGATCCCGCCTAGCTCCACAACCATGCAGGAGGTTGCCTAAGTAGCGATGTTGTTTACAAGCATCGGTGCAAGAAGAGAAAGTTATTGGTCCCCATCGTCTAGAGGCCTAGGACATTGCCCTTTCACGGCAGTAACAGGGGTTCGAATCCCCTTGGGGACGCCATTGATCATTAACTTGAATCAACACACAAAAAGCGCAGATGAGCGCTTTCTCATTCTAATCTATAGCAGCATAAAGCATCCATTCTCCTCGAATAACCCATTGTAAAATCATTAATGGTCAAAGCAAAAATCAACGTTTTTAAAATCAGCCATCTGTAACTTATTGTTTTTAAAAACATTAAGGAAATATTATCAATTGCAAAATTAAAAATCGCCACCTATAGTTGATTTGTGTGTACTAACTGAACAATTCAGTTAATTGTTTAACCGTCAAATAAAAAGAGAGGTTAGCGATGAAAAAGCTAATAGCAGGTTTAGCAGCATCATGTTGCGGATTAATGATTAGTGCTAGTGCACTTGCGGAACCATTTCCTGATGGCACCGTGCAAGCAGGATACATGATTGAACACAATGGTTGGACCACATGTCCTCCAGCAATGGATGTCATTGGCACTAAAATCATTACTGATCCAGGGTATCCTTGGACTGTTGTACCAGTCAACTTTGAAAATTTGAAACGAGCCTCAACAGAGATTTCCTTTGTTGGTGCCGGCATGGATCGCAATGTGGCTAAATGTTTCTACAAAGTCAATAATGATGTTGGCTCACCCGGTGTGGTGTTGATTGATAATCAACATTTCTTACAATTATCGCCTACTCCAGTATGCGATAGCTACGCAGATAATTGTGTCTTTTTTCCTAACCGCGTTGGGCTTTCTAAATAAATGAGGTTGTGTTGTTTAGGCCTCAGGAGTCTCCGCTGGCGTGAGTTGCGGAGACTCTGTTTATTAGATGCTGCGCCCGGGGAACCCGGGCTTGCACACAAGGGGGAGTTCTACTCCCCCTTGTGAATCCCCCATCCCAAAAGAGCACTTAAAGATGCTTTGCATCTTTAAGTGGGGGCTTACATTATTTCAGCAGCAATTTTCTCAATCGCTCAAGATAAAGCTCATCATTAAAACCGGTCCCCTGTTGCAACATGTTCCATAGTAACGGTGAAAATACTTCTAAAATTTGATGCTGTGTTTCATGCTCATCATGAAAGGTGCGTAGCAATTGTTGGTAAACTTCGCGAAAACCTTCTGGTCTATCCAATCGCAACTGTTCCAAAATAATTAAATGCACAGCTAAGTGAGCAAAGGGATTACTATCGCCCCATTCAGGATGAAAGTCTTTTTCCAGATTGCGTGTAGGTTGGTCCATCAAAGCATGGTATTCAGGATGCTCATGTAATAACGCAACAATGTCTTGTTCCACAGCCGTTAAAGGTTCATTTTCTTTATGTTTGCGCCATGCTTCAAAATAAATAGAGCGCATGTCTTGTCGGTCACCATACAACATAACGACTACTCCGTTTTGTTAGGATATTCACAGAGATCGGAAATGACGCAGCTTCCACAGCGAGGTTTTCTCGCTAAGCACGTATAACGACCATGTAGAATAAGCCAGTGATGAGCATCCTTTAAAAACTCTGGAGGGACTGCTTTTAATAATGCATGTTCCACTACCAACACATTTTCACCGGGCGCTAATCCTGTGCGATTGGCTACACGAAAAATGTGTGTATCTACGGCAATGGTGGGCTCGCCAAAAGCAGTGTTTAACACAACGTTTGCTGTTTTGCGTCCCACACCCGGTAATCGCTCTAAGGCTTCTCGATCATGAGGCACTTGTGAATCATGATGGTCTACCAATAATTGGCAGAGCTGTATGATATGACGTGCTTTACTATTGTAAAGACCAATAGTCTTGATGTAGTCCTTTAATTTTTCTTCACCTAATTTGAGAATTGCTTTGGGTGTGTTAGCAACGGCAAATAAAGACTCCGTGGCTTTATTCACACTGACATCTGTAGCTTGTGCCGATAGCACTACCGCAAGCAATAATTCAAAAGGGCTATGATAAATTAGTTCCGTTGTGGGATGCGGATTTTCTCGTTGTAATCGTTTAAATAATTCGTAGCGTTGTTGTTTATTCATTGGATTCTCGCGAAGATCGTTTTTGGGCAGCGCGCGCAAGGGCCGCAGCGAGATAATCTTTTTTTGATATCTCTGCTGCGGTCGTCGGTATTGGTGTCGAAGGCTCGAGACGTGTTTGGCGTCGCTCATAATGCTGACGGGCTTTATCAGCTTTGCGTTGTGCTTCTGCTGGTGTATCTTCAAGGGCCAGCAAATCAATGCAATCCATAGGACATGGCTCAATGCACAGCCGACAGCCGGTACAATCATCGCTGATCACTGTATGCATGAGTTTCGCCGCACCGACGATTGCATCGACCGGACATACTTGAATGCACTTGGTACAACCGATGCAGAGATCCTCTTGAATCACAGCAACTGTCGGTGGGCGAGTCGTTGCGGCCATGGTATCTATATAAGGTGTCACATCTTGTTGCAGTAATTCTCCTAGAGCTCTTAAAGTTTTGACGCCACCTGGTGGGCAACGCGTTAAAGCTTCGCCTTTTTCGGCAATGGCCGTTGCATAGGGGCGACAAGCGCCATAAGAGCATTCGCCACATTGCGTTTGTGGTAAGAGAGCGTCAATGCGATCGATGAGAGAATGGCTCATATTACTCCATCACTTGCCGGACGCCTTCATGCTCAGTGCTATCTTGCATGGCGGTTATTTTTTCTGTCTCAATCCGTTGCATCAATGGCATAAAGGTTTTAATGGTGTGGTTGAGCAAGTAGGTTTGACTATCACTCCATTGCAAAGGAGCAATGTTAAGAAAATCTTCCACCTTCATCGCTAAATTGGGTAACACAGGTTTTAAATAAAGAATAATCAAACGGAATAGATTTAAGCCGAGGCTGCAAACTTGATAAGCTTGTTCTTCCGTTTCTGGATTTTTAATGAGAACCCAAGGCTGTTGCTCAGCAATGTATTGATTAGCTTTATCGGCAAATTCCATGAGTAAGCGAATTAAATGTGAGTATTGGCGCTGCTCATACAATTGTGCAATCTCTTCACTGGCATCACTCATACTTTTTAATAATGGATGTGAAGGCAAGGAAGGCGCTAAGCGGTTATCAAATCGTTTATTGATAAATCCCGCACAGCGTGAGGCGATATTAATCACTTTGCCGATTAAATCGGCATTGTTACGCTGCACAAAATCTTCAAGATTCAAATCTAAATCATCAACGCGATGATTTAATTTAGCCGCAAAATAATAGCGTAAAAACTCTGGGTCTAAATGTTGTAAATAATCTTGTGCACGAATAAAGGTGCCTCGAGATTTCGACATTTTTTTACCGTTCACTGTGAGATAACCATTAGCATAAACACCGGTTGGAACTTTAAAGCCTGCACCTTTTAACGTGGCAGGAAAAAATAAACAGTGGAAATACACAATGTCTTTACCAATAAAATGGTATAGCTCGGTTGTACTCTGCTCAAGCCAATAATCATCGAACCGAATCTCAGGATGTTGCTGACAGTAATTTAAAAAGCTTGCAAGATAGCCGATAGGCGCATCGAGCCATACATAAAAATATTTATCCACCTCTCCAGGAATAGGGAAACCAAAATAAGGTGCATCACGAGAAATATCCCAATCTTGCAACCCCGCATCAAACCATTCTAATAATTTATTAGCGACTTCTGGTTGTAAATGTCCCTGTGTGATCCATTCACGTAAAAAATCTTGATAGTGGCTTAATTTAAAAAATAAGTGTTCAGACTCCTTTTCTATGGGCGTAGCGCCGGATAAAACGGAAACCGGATTTTTTAGCTCCGTCGGTGAGTAAGTACCGCCGCAAACTTCACAACTATCACCGTATTGATCTAAAGCATCGCATTTGGGGCAGGTACCTTTGACATAACGATCGGGTAAAAACATATTTTTTACTGGGTCGAAGGCTTGTAAAATGATTTTACGTTCGATATCACCTCGTTGCAGTAATGCTTGATAAATTCTTTCTGCGAGTTGCTTATTTTCTGGGGAGTGTGTCGTGTAGAAATTATCAAAGGCAATATGAAATGCAGCAAAATCCTGTTGATGCTGTTGTCGCATGTCACTCACCAATTGTTCGGGAGACATGCCTAATTGCTCTGCTTTGATCATAATAGGAGTGCCATGAGCATCACTGCCGCAGATATAATGCACCATGTGTCCACGCATCCGTTGAAAACGTACCCAAATATCTGCTTGAATATATCCGACTAAATGGCCTAAATGAATGGGGCCATTGGCATAGGGGAGGGCGTTCGTAACTAACATTTTTCGTTGTTTCATACTCGAGTTATATTCCTATTGAATTTGCTTGCTTGACTGTTTTCTAGGATAATCCAGGCGTTGCTTGACATCACCGGGGTTATTGTATGACAGCTACTACACAAGAGCAAATCAAGGGCATATTAGCAGGATACTGCGATCCAGCTCTTGGCGTAGAAATTTTGCCGGCCACTGCTTTAAAACAGATGACACTGGAGGCAGGGGTTTTGTCTCTCGAGTTATGCCTGGGCTTTCCAGCGCAACACTACCAGGACTTGCTGCGCCAACAACTACAACAGCGTTTTTCTGCAATCCCGGGTGTGAATCAAGTGGATGTGAAGATTACCTGGGAGGTTGTTTCTCATGCTGTGCAGCGTGGGCTGAAGGGGTTATCTCAAGTTAAAAATATTATTGCCGTGGCTGCAGGCAAGGGTGGTGTGGGTAAATCCACCACGGCGGTGAATCTGGCGCTCGCTATTGCGGCGGAAGGGGCGAAGGTTGGATTGTTAGATGCTGATATTTATGGACCCAATCAACCTCATATGTTAGGTGTGGCACAACGACGTCCGGAAAGTCTCGATGGCCAACGATTACAGCCGGTTGAGTGTCATGGCATTCAAACCATGTCCATTGGTTATTTAGTTACGGAAAAAGCACCGATGGTTTGGCGCGGCCCCATGGCCAGCGGTGCTTTGCAACAATTATTTCAAGATACTCTCTGGCAAGATCTCGATTATTTGATTGTTGATATGCCACCGGGTACGGGCGATATTCAGTTGACACTCGCTCAAAAAGTTCCCGTCTCTGGTGCAGTGATTGTAACGACGCCGCAAGATATTGCCTTGTTAGATGTCAAAAAAGCCATCAATATGTTTAATAAAGTAGCAATTCCTACCTTAGGAGTGGTGGAAAATATGGCGGCCTTTCATTGTGAAGCCTGTGGGCATGTGACAGAGGTTTTTGGTGAAGGAGGCGCGCAAGCCCTAGCGGAGGAATTTCATATTGGCTTATTGGGCCGAGTGCCCCTGCACCGTGCGATACGTGAAGCTTGTGATAAAGGATTACCAACCATGTTGTCGGCACCAGAGAGCGAGATTGGTCAACGTTATAAAGAGATTGCGCGGCGCGTTTTAGCGACGTTATCCTTGCGTGCGCGGGATTATTCAAGTAAGTTTCCTAACATTGTTATTAAGTGAGGACATAAAAATGAGCGGTATTAAATCAGATCGATGGATTGCTGAAATGGCAGAAAAGGGGATGATTGATCCCTTTGAGCCGAAGCAAGTGCGAGAAATCAATGGTCGTAAAATTATTTCTTATGGTACGTCCAGCTACGGTTATGATGTTCGTTGTGCGCGGCAATTTAAAATTTTCACCAATATTAATTCTGCAATTGTGGATCCTAAAAATTTTTCAGAAGCTAGCTTTGTGGATGTGGAAGCTGATGAGATTATCATTCCTCCTAACTCTTTTGCACTCACTCATACCGTGGAATATTTCCGTATTCCTCGCGATATATTAACCATTTGTATGGGTAAATCCACCTATGCGCGATGCGGTATGATCATTAACGTGACTCCGCTGGAACCAGAGTGGGAAGGGCACGTGACCTTAGAAATTTCTAATACGACCCCGTTACCAGCAAAAGTGTATGCTAACGAAGGCATTGCACAAATGTTGTTTTTGCAGTCAGATGAAATTTGTTTAACGTCGTATAAAGATCGTGGTGGTAAGTACCAAGGTCAAAAAGGTGTGACCTTGCCGCGGACGTAGACGTTAAGAAATTTCCCTGATATTATCTGCCGAACATTATGAAATGGCTTGGAGAATTTTGATAAATGGATTTATTTTCTAAAAAGAATTTAAGAAAAACAACAACAAAAACTCTTGTTGTAGCGATGGCAATTTTATTATCTGGCTGTTATTCCATTGGGCCACGAGAAGTTCGACTAGATCGAGGACGTTATAATGATATTGTGCGCGATACTGACAATGCACAGACGCTCAAAAACATTGTGCGCCTCGCGTATCTTGAAGCACCTGCTTATTTAGGTATATCAAATGTGACGGCTTCTTACTCTTTGAGTACCTCCGCATCGCCTAGTTCAACGTGGACATCCCCACCGTCGAACTCATGGAGCACGTCAATGGGGATCAGTCCTTCTTATTCAGATTCACCTACGATTTCTTACGTACCTGTTGATAACAAAGAATTTGTTGAAGGATTGTTAACTCCTTTAGATTTTGGGAAGTTACAATTATTTTTTCGAGCCAGTGTGACGAAAACAAAGTTAGTTATGCGATTGGCATTTGACCGTATTGGCACACTGGATAATGCAACGTTCTCCACCACCATCGGTGTGTCAAAGGTAACAGTGCGTCAGAAATATGAGTATCAAAAATATCTTGCTTTTGCTGAAGCCGTAGAACGTTTAATTCAAGACAAAAGGATGGCGGTTGCACTGGTTACCTATGAAGAGCGGACAGGCGCTGTACTCCAATTTCTTGACAAAGCGCCTGTAACATCAAAAGATGCTTATCTCATTAAAGATCTATTACATATTCCACAGGAATGTCAGCAAATTATTTTATTAAGTTCCGATTTGGTGCGTACAGTGAGTGAGCAAGAAGATGGGGAGCTGGTGCTCGATCAACTGAAACGCAAAAATCTTGTGTTTGTTACCTTTAGATCTATCTACGGTATCATGACCTATTTGTCGCACGGTGTGGAAATTCCAAAATCTGACATAAAAGCGCATATGGTTCGCAGAGCCATTGATGAGAGTACGGGACAAGATTTTAATTGGAATTTGTTCCTGAATGGCGTTATGAAAGTTCATTCCAGTCGATACCTTCCTAGGAATGATATTTTTGTTGCTACAAAGTTCCATCGGCATTGGTTCTATATCAAAGAATCTGATCATGCGTCTAAGATTGCCTTCTCCATGCTGACTCGCTTGCAGGCAGTCGTTAAAGGTGGACAAACTGGCGGAGAGGCGGCTCCAGTTTTAACAATACCCGTGGGGCGATAAGAACTGAATATACCGCTCGTCAATGAAGATGTGATTTTTTTAGCAATCAGAACGGGCGGTGTACCTGTTTATTAGATGCTGTGCCCAGAAAAACCCGGGTTTGTAATTAGGGGGAGAGCTCTTCCTTCTGCTAACTCCCCAGCCTGGAGACGCACTTTAAGATGCAAAGCATCTTAAAGTGAAATAGCGACATTAAAACGTTAATTATTCGTTGTCATCATCTAAATCGTGTTCATGACCGGCTGGATACTCTGGGTTACTGCTGTTGACCCATTCACGTAACTCTTTCCCCGGTTTGAAATGAGGGCTGTATTTTTCAGCGGTGATGACCCGTTCACCCGTTTTAGGGTTATGGGCATTGCGCGGTGGGCGGTGATGGAGACTAAAGCTGCCAAAACCACGAATTTCAATACGCTCACCTTTCGATAAAGCTTCTGCCATGTATTCGATCATATCGTTTACACTCAGTGCCACATCCTTTTCTGGCAAGTGGGTTAATTTATTTGCCATGATGGCAATTAAGTCAGATTTGATCATATTTCAAGCCCCTTTGAGGGAAATTCTTCCAAAACCCCTAATAAAACAATGATAATAGTAGCAGCTACCTTTTGGTTTCGCACGGTAACCGCATGAATTTTTTCAATTTCAGAGTGTTTTTGTGGTTATTTGGTGATTAGTTGATCAGAAAATTGCTGAATAGCTTGGGGATAGAGGGTATGTTCAAGGCTATGAACGCGTTGCTTTAAGCTTTCTAAGGTATCAGATGTCAACACGGTTAATCGAGCTTGCTTAATAATTGGCCCTTGATCGAGGTCGGCAGTTACCAAGTGCACGGTACAGCCATGTTCCTTGTCACCATTGGCCAGCACCTGTTCATGGGTGTTTAAACCGGGGTACTTAGGCAATAAGGAAGGATGAATGTTTAAAATACGGCCAGCATAAGTAGCGACAAACCCAGGGCTTAATATACGCATAAACCCCGCAAGGATGATGAGATGTGGTTGGAAAGGTTCTAATAAAGATTGGAGAGCTGCATCATAGTCTTCACGTTGCTTGTAATTTCGATGATTAAGGACATGAGTCGGAATGTTTGCTTGTTGTGCACGCTCTAATCCATAAGCATCAGGATTATTGCTAACTACGCAGACAATAGTGGCATTCAGAGTTCCGGCGGCAATCGCATCGATAATGGCTTGCAAGTTACTGCCATTGCCAGAGATCAAAACGGCTAAGCGGAGAGGAGCTACTCCACTCATGATTGCATAATGACCATGGGTGTTTCCTTTGAGGAAGCTGCAATACGTCCAATAACCGTAGCCTGTTCCCCTTGTTTTTTTAACTCAGTTAAGGCAACCTCAGCATCTTCCGCTTTGACACAGATGACCATGCCGATGCCACAGTTGAAGGTACGCCACAATTCCTCTTGAGGAATGTTGCCCTGTTCCTGTAGCCAGGAGAAAATAGTGGGCATTTCCCAGCTATTAGCATCAATCTGTGCTTCGCAATAATCAGGTAATACCCGTGGAATATTTTCTAGTAAACCGCCGCCCGTGATATGAGCCATCGCTTTAATCTCGATCTGTTGTAAAAGGGCTAAGAGGGGTTTCACATAGATTTTAGTTGGAGCTAGCAATTGTTTGATGAGAGGAATGCCAGCGACTTTTTCATTGATATCAACATTGCGTACTTCAAGGATTTTTCGGATTAAAGAGTAACCATTGGAGTGTGGTCCGGAAGAGGCTAAGCCGATAAGAACATCACCAGCAGCCACGCCAGCACCTGTGATTAATCGAGGCTTATCCACGACACCCACACAAAAACCAGCTAAATCATAGTCACCCTGATGATACATGCCTGGCATTTCTGCGGTTTCACCGCCGACTAGAGAGGCACCGGCTTGCTGGCAGCCCTCTGCGATGCCACGAATCACAGATTCTGCCACATCGACATCCAGTTGACTGGTGGCATAGTAATCAAGGAAAAATAAAGGCTCCGCACCACAGACAATCAGATCATTGACGCACATCGCCACTAGATCGATGCCAATCGTGTCATGTTTGCCGCTTGCTAGAGCGAGCTTTAATTTAGTGCCAACACCATCAGTAGCGGAGACTAACAATGGTTGTTGATAATTTTTCGTATTTAACTCAAATAATGCGGAAAAGCCGCCTAAACCGCCTAACACCTCAGGCCGTTTGGTTTTAGCAACAACCGGCTTAATACGTTCAACTAATTCATTACCTGCATCGATATCGACACCGGCTGCTTTATAAGATAAGGGTTGCTGGCTAGATGGTTTTGACATTAAGATTTCCTCCGCTCGTGATGGCGCGAATTATACCAGTGTTTATGCAGGGATGAAATGGCAGGTTACTGACAAATCAATAGAAAATGGTGGCATCTTTGCTGAGCAAACGTTAATATACCGCTCGCCAATGAAAATATGACTTTTGGTATTTGTCTTTCAGGATCTAAGTGGTGAAATAAATGATAAAACTGATTTTTTGTAGCCTGGTGTTGTTATTAGGCGCATCCGTAGCCTTTGCCATGCCGGTGAATGGTTTGTACGATGCCCGAGTCAAGGTGGCAGATCAAAGCAAAGAAGCTTACAATCAAGCGGTTATTACTGGAGCGCAACAAGTCTTAGTCAAGCTGACAGGTGATCGCGATGTGACGTTAGATGCCAATGTGTCGCAGCAATTATCAGCAGCCCCGCAATGGGTCACTTCTTTTTCCTATGAGCAAGCACCTAGTGGCGCAGCAGAGGTCACCACAAACACGTGGGTATTAAATTTCCATTTTAATGAGCAAATGATTAACCATTTACTCAGCCAAACACAACATGCTTTATGGGAGCGCGATCGCCCGCAATTATTGCTCTGGCTTGCACAGCAAACCGGCGACGGTCAGCAATTAATCGGCAATGGTTCCGAATCAACAATGGTACAACTGATTGGCCAAATAGGTAATAATCGTGGTTTAAGTTTGATGTTGCCCATGTTGGATATAGACGATTTGCATCAAGTGAGTGTGGAGGATGTCTGGGCACCTTTGCCAGCCTTGGCGACGCTCATGAAAGCTTCAAAACGTTACAGCACCGATAGTTTATTAATCGGGCGTTTATATCCTGGCAACGGTAGCAACGATCCATGGCAGGGAGATTGGCTGTTGGTGATGAATGGTGAACAAGAATCTTGGCACAATACGGCAGCAACTCAAGATGACTTGGTTGCAACGGGTGTTAATCATTTCATTGATAACATTGCTCAACAACATCGCATTAATGCTAGCGCCAATCAAGAGCGTCCTTTGCAGGTACAAGTATTTGGTGTGGCAAATGTCAGTGATTTGAGCAAAGTAAAAGAATATTTACAAGGATTATCCCTTGTAGATAACTTAAAGGTTGCAACCTTAGGTGAAAATTATGTAACCTTTAGTTTGCAGGTTAAAGGTGATATGACGCAGTTAGTCAGTACGCTAGCAGAAGATCATCTATTAACACCTCAAACTGGCGATGCTTCTCTTTCTGGGCAATTAACTTATAAGTTGGCGGCATGAAGTCTGAAAACATTCCTAATCTGCTGACCATTATGCGGTTGTTGCTGACAGTTCCCATCGTGTATTTTTTATTTGAACGACGTTTTGAACCGGCCTTTTATTTGTTATTGCTGGCAGGGCTCAGTGATGGCGTCGATGGTTATTTAGCCAGAGCGTATCATTGGCATAGTCGATTAGGTTCATTGTTAGATCCTTTAGCGGACAAGATGCTGATGTTAGGTGTTTTCACTATGTTAACCTATTTGCATCAAGTGCCCGTTTGGCTACTGTCCATTGTTATCTTAAGAGAAGTGGTTCTGATGAGTGGTACGGTGGTATTGCATTGTGTGGTGGGCCCTTATGATATTGAGCCGATCATCATTAGTAAGGTGAATACCTTTCTACAAATTATTCTGACCTTCTTACTGATTTTTAATCTTAGCTATCATTTTGTGCCAGTTGCTTGGGTCAATGGTTTAATGTATGTCGTGTTTACCACGACGCTAGTGAGCATGTTAGCTTACATGTGGATTTGGAGCCGTAGGTTATTACGACAAAGGGAAGGGTAGTATGAAAGAATCTCAACGATGGTCGTTATTTATCGGGTTAATCGTTTTAGGCTGGCTAGTGTACTCTTTGTCTCCAGTGCTGACACCTTTTATCGTGGGTGCGTTTTTAGCGTATTTAACAGATCCATTGGTCAATCGTTTACAATCTTGGAAGGTGCCACGAACTTTGGCCGCGATTTTAGTGTTTGTTTCCTTTGGTGCGTTGTTAGCGACGTTGATGTTGCTTATCGTGCCTATGTTGGAAGAGCAAGTTCAGCAGTTATTTATTACCATTCCAGCAGCTTTTACTCGGATAGAGGCTAGTTTATTTCCCTGGCTACATGAAAAACTCAGTATTAATCTGGTTAACGTGAATGTGGATTGGATTAAGCAAAACTTAGCGGCTCATTGGCAGCAAGCTGGGGGTGTTGCAGCGACCGTCATTAAAACGCTTTCCCATTCAGGTCGAGCAGTATTTACCTGGGTGGTGAATTTATTATTGATACCAGTGGTGATGTTTTATTTATTGCGTGATTGGGATCAATTAGGGCGTGGATTGCAAATGTTAATTCCTCGTCGCATGTTACCTACTGTCTTAGATTTATTTTACCAATGTGACGACGTGTTGAGTGCGTTTATTCGTGGTCAATTGATGGTGATGTGCGGTTTAGGTTTTTTATATTTCTTCGGTATGTTTTTAGTAGGGCTGCGTTTAGCCTTGTTGATTGGTATGGCTGCGGGATTAATGAGTATTGTGCCTTACCTTGGATTTATTGTCGGGATTACTGCGGCGAGTTTAGCAGCCGTAGTGCAATTCCATGATTGGTTACACGTCATTTTAATTTGGGTCGTGTTTATTATTGCTCAAACGATAGAGGCTACCACGTTGACCCCTTGGCTGTTGGGGGATCGTATTGGTTTACATCCTGTCGCGGTGATCTTTGCGGTATTAGCGGGCGGTCAGCTGTTTGGTTTTATTGGGGTGTTACTTGCCTTGCCGGTGTCAGCAGTCATTATGGTGTTTATTCGATATTTAAAACAACGTTATGTCGAAAGTAATCTTTATATGAAACAAGCAAAAAAGGAAAGTGAATAATCATGCAACCACCATTACCGGGTTTGCCCTTACGAGATTCTGCTACCTTTGATAGTTTTTATGAAGGGAAGAATCAACAAATTGTTACTTTTTTAAAAAGGATGCTGGCGGGGGAAGAGTCAGAACAGTTTGTTTATTTATGGGGAGAGAAGGGGGCGGGTGTGAGTCATTTGCTGCAAGCGAGTTGTCAGGACATGGCGCGACAGCAACAAACCAGTATGTACATTTCTCTTTTGAAGAAAACAGATTATTCGCCACAGCTATTTGAATCTTTAGAAATGTTTCAATTAGTTTGTTTAGATGATATTGATGATTTGGAACAAGATGTATTTTGGCAACAAGCAGTGTTTCATTTATATAATCGGTTGCGGGATAGTCAACGTAAGTTAATTGTCGCTGCGCATAAGCCGCCGCAAGAGTTGAAGGTATTGCCAGACTTACAATCTCGCTTAGCTTGGGGTTTGACTTATGAAGTGCAGTGTTTGACGGATGATGAGAAAATTAAAGCATTGCAGTTGCGTGCTAATACTCGTGGATTTGAATTAGCCCATGAGGTAGCGCAGTTTATTTTGCGGCGTGTGCCGCGGAATATGACAGAATTATTTGCCACTTTTGATCAACTAGATGCTGCAGCAATTGCGGCACAGCGGCGGCTGACGATTCCTTTCGTTAAATCAATCTTAATGGTTTAGGAATCCCTTTTAGAAGGGTTCAGCTGAGGGCCCTCTGGGTCATGGCTTCGCATGGCCAGGTAAACCGCTTATCCTGCGCTCCTCGTAAAATTGGGGTCGTCCTCATTCGCCATCCTGGCTCAAGTCGGACTCATTTTGCCTTCCTGGCAAAATGCCCCCAATTTTACTTGCGGTGCTCGGGCGGTTTACAAGGCCATGCGAAGCCATGACCCAGAGGGCTTGCGCGATCGGTGGGGGATTCCTTTTGTTTTTTTGTGTGTGTTGTGAGAAATAAAAAGGGGCTTTTATATTTCTTCTGGAAAATCGAAATCAGTTTCTAGTAAATTGACACCGCAGAGATCGAGGAGTTTCATTAGGTTTTCGCCTTCGGCAGTTTTATTGTGTTGCCAGTAGGCGTGGATGTAGCTTTTTAAGACGTAAGTGTATTCTGGGGTGGTGAGGACCGGGAGAATTTTTTCGGCGCGTTTGATATCTTTTTTGTTATTGTAGCGGCAGCGTTGAAATAAAATTGCAGCTAAGATTGCAGCCTTTGTGGTTTTGCGAGTAGGGCTGGCTTGGTAAAAACTTTGGATGCATTCATTCAAGGCGATGTCCTTGTTCCATTCGCGCCAGTGGTGGAAGATATCCATGGCGAGTTTTTGTAGAGCTGCGGGTTTTTCTTGGGGATTGGCTTGCCGTAATAAAAGAAACATCATGGTTGGAAATGCGGCTTCTACATTAGCCCATGAGCAATTGCCGGTTAATTGAGATTCGATGGGAAGTTTGTGTAACAATTCCAAGCCTAAGGTTTCTATAATGCCCTCGTTAATGAATTGGCGGGATTGTTTTTTGTAAATTAATTGTTTGATGAAATTTCTGTTAAAGAGATGAGGCTTGCGCATGTAATAAATGTTGGTGCTGCCGGCGCGCTTGCTGTGTTCACCGCGATCGCAGTGTGCTAAGTAGCGCCCCATTCTTACGAAGGTGATGGCATGGCCTTCGTAGCCGACGGGGAGTACCAATAGCGGTGCTTCTAATAATTGATTAATGGTGGTGTCGTGTTGGCCGTAGTCTGTTAAGTAGTGTTTGTATTTTGATAATTCGGAGGCAATTTGCATGGCGGCAGCGGCTTGTTTTATCAAAGGCAAATAGTCTCGGTAAGTTCGAGCAGCGTAATGATTGCGGTAGTGTTCAAGTGCGTTCAGTAATAACCCGACGGTGGTTTCAATAAAAAATCCTTCGAATTCAACTTCTAAAAAACGTTTTTCTGGGGCGCAGAAAATATCGGCGACGCCTCTTAATTCATAGAGATGTCCGAGAATTTTTGTATTGATGTAGTCATGGGCAAAATTAAAATCAGCACCACGAGCATAGAGTAATTGTTTGACGCGCTCATGTTTATAAAGAAGAGCAAAGGTCAGGACCGGTTGCGAGCCGATGGTATAGGCATTCGGATTCGCGCCGTGCTCTAAAAGCAATTTGCATAAATCATAATTGTTGTTGTCTGCGGCCCAATGTAGGGCTGTGCGGTTGACTAAATCGGGTAAGTTAACATCGGCGCCGGCTTGTAGGAGCAACTCAGTGAGCTCTGGTTTATTTTCAATAGCGGTTTGTATTAATGGCGTAAAACCGTATTCATCAATGGCATTGATTTCACCGCCAGCGTCGATGGCATGCCGCGCTGAATCTAAGGTACCGTAAATGATTTCTTCACTGATGTTCATGGGAGGAATTATAGCAGTTTTAAGTTATTTTAAGCGATGAAAGAGCCAGTTCTCAAAGGAGAACTGGCTTTTAAGTAAGGGCTTAGCGCAAAGGAGAAGGAGTTGGAACTGAACTTGGTTTGAGTTCTTTTGTATGCGACGGTGCTGGACGCATGCCTGGTGCTGGTGTATTCGCAGCGACTTTACGAGCATCTTCATTTTTAGCCAAATTAGGGGTGTCTTTCGAGGTTCGACCATCAGTAGATTGGCTGTTTAGCGTTGGTTGTTGTTTTAACCACGAGGCGCTGCTGGTATTGCTGGTGCTGCTATGTTCTTTTGCTTCGACGGTTACGGGAGTTGGAAGTCCAGTACTTTTAGTGACTTCGTCACGTAGTTCTTTAGTTTGACGGGTATCTGCAGTCATTGTCGTATCTCCAATAAGTTCAATAGTTGCCTACTATAATGCTCAGTCCAAAAATTACAAGGGATTATCCTTGATTTACTGCATTTTTTTTAACTTGATCTCATTTTAACACTGAAATCTTAAGTAGACATTAAGGTTTTAGTGTTATTTCGACAGAAATTGCCTATTATTTGAACTAATTGTAAGCAAAAAGGTCTTTAGTCCCAACAGTAAGGATCATTGGCATGCAGACCATAGCAAACCTCTAAAGCGGGCAATCGTATAGATGCTTGATTTACATAGAGACAATGTTCTACGGCATCGTTGTAAGTGGCTAAGCCAATACTGGCGCCATAGGCATGCTTGAGAAATTCTAAGTTGGGGACAGCAGGAGGATTTGAGCAATAAGCCGCTAATTCTTCCCAAACCATGCCAGTATGAGGAACGGGTGGTGCAGCGAAGGTTGTTGCTGTCGCTAATGCGCAGGTTATGGTCAATCCTGCCAATAGACGTTTGCTCATAATGCTAAGCCCCCCGGTGTTAATCCATTAACGTGTTCATAATTCCATCTATACTAGGAAATTACTTCGCAAAACATGTTTGAGTATAGACAAGCATTTTGAATTTACGAACTCTGTGTTCAGCGAAATCTTCCTACCAGCATGTCTTCTGATAAAAATCTCGCAAATCGGCAGCCTGTTTTAAAATCAACGGTGAAAATTGAGAAAGTTGTTTTTGATACAGTGATGGGTTTTTACTATAGACACTGAGCATATAAATGGCATAGGTATTTTTTTTATCATTTAATGTCAAAATATTTTTGAAAGAGAAAGAAGTTGTAAATCTCCCATTTTCAATGCATCTAAATATCCTTGCTCTGCTGCTAGATGAAAATAATTTTTTGCAGACTCTTCATCGGCACCAACACCATGGCCTTGAGCGTAGAGCATGCCTAATTCATTATTAGCGCAAATCATTTTTTGCTGTGCAGCCTGTGTTAACCAGTTTATAGCTTCACGATAATCGCGCGGAACACCGCGCGCAAAGGCATACGCTAATCCAATTTTGTATTGTGCAACAGCATTATTTTGTTGCGCTGCTGCTAAATAAAGTGCAGCGGCTTTCTTTTTATCTTGCGCAATGCCAACACCGCTTTCATAGGCATTCGCAAGTTCAGTCATAGCCTGTGGATCTTGTTTTTTTGCTGCGACTTTAAACCACTTCACAGCCAGGCCCATATCTTTAGCTAAGACAGGATTGCCGCGCCTATATTCTAAACCGAGATAATAAGCAGCGGGTGCAAAGGATTGTTCTGCGGCTTGTGTTAGATAATGAACGTAGTGCGACCAATTGGGTTGTTGCTCGGGATTATCATGGTAAAGCACGGCCAGTAAAAATTCTCCCTCTGCATCTTTTTGCTTTGCTGAAGTTTGTGCATAGTAAAATGCTTGTTGATAATTGCTGGGAATTCTTTTTCCAGTGGCATAAAGCACACTTAATTGATTTTGCGCCGGCGCAAAATTTTGATCAGCAGCTTTTTTCAAAAGGTTAAGACCCGCTTGGGGATCGCTTTGTGTTCTTAAATAATAACGAGCAGTGATGGTTAAGATCCTAGGATCTTTAGAACGGCTTGCTTGATTAAAATAATAGAGCGCGCGGTTGTTATCTTTTGTAATGCCCATGCCTTCCGCATACAAAGCGCCTACTACTAAGGCTGCGCGACTATCACCAGCATCCGCCGCAGGTTTTAATAAGAAAAATGCTTCATGATAATTACCTTGTTTTAAATACAACTCTGCCAGCGCATCGACAGGTAACGCACGATAATAAGAACTCATGGCAATGGTGCCCCAGAGTAAAGGCGCTAATACCACAGCAAGCCAATTCCAACCACCAAAATGATCATCGGTTTTGTAACGCAAAACACGTTGTTGATTTAAATGATTCACTGCTTGTTGTAAGGTACTCATGATGAACGCCAATAAGCAGGTAGTTAATAAACTCGTGGTTAAATACGTAAACCAAGGCAAGGGGTAGCGAACCGTGATACCCGGAAAAAGACCAGGTAGCATCAATAATTGCGCCGCTAGCAGCATCACATACAACGTGTTGGGGCGCCACCATGGTTTTAATTCAGCAGCGCGACATTGTCGATGAATGTCACGAACCAAGGGTAAAAAGAAAATGATACTCAAGATTCCCATGAGCAAAGTGAGTATCCACTGAATGAGATTGTGTTGTTGAGGATATTTGTGTTGAACATAACGATGATAATTAGTTAAAAACCAGCGCAGACTATACCAGCCTGCCGTGAGAAAGCTCAGCCATAGAATTTTTTTAGTGGATGTAGCGAAATATTCAACGGAATTATTCGTAAATTGAGTTGGAGTATCCGTCGTAATCGGAGCGTTCATAGTGATTGCCTAATCATGAATCTTTATGGAATGATTGTATTTTGTCCATTGCTGTAAGTCAATGGACAGTGCTCTTATATGGATTTGGGTTCTGCCTTTAAGCGCAATGACAAATCAGCAATCCGCCGTCCTAAAGCTTGGCATTGTTTTTTCTCTTCATCGGTTAATGCTTTTTTGCTATCGCTACCAGCAAAATGGCTAGGACCGTAAGGCGTGCCGCCGCTTTGGGTGGTCATTAATTCAGGCACAGTATACGGTACACCAGCGATGATCATGCCGTGATGTAACAGCGGCATCATCATGGTGAGCAATGTTGTTTCTTGCCCGCCGTGCATACTGGCGGTGGAGGTGAAAACACCCGCGGGTTTATTCACTAAGGCGCCGGATAACCATAGAGAGCTAGTGCCATCCCAAAAGTATTTCATCGCTGCTGCCATGTTGCCAAAGCGAGTAGGGCTTCCCATGGCTAAGCCGGAACAATTTTTTAATTCTTCGACGGTAGCATAGGGTGCGCCTGCATCTGGAATCGCTTTGTCGACAGCTTCGCACGTGGTAGAAACGGGTGCGACGGTGCGTAACATAGCATCGACGCCCATCTCTTCCACGCCGCGAGCGACTTGCTGCGCCATCTGTTTGGTATGATCATAGACACTGTAATAAAGGACTAAAACATAAGGATTCATCGTGCATACTCCGGGGTTTAAAACAGTGTTAATACGGATTCAGGGGGACGACCAAGAGCCGCTCGTTCGCCATAAACAACAATAGGGCGTTGAATCAAGCGTGGGTGTTCGATCATGGCATTGATCAATTGTTCTTTCGTGAGGTTGCTATCATTTAATTGTAATTCTTTATATTCAGGTTCTTCTTGACGCATTAATTGGCGTGGCTCCAACTTTAACATATTCAAAATAGCTTTTAATTGAGTTTTAGAAGGAGGCGAGCTGAGATATTCGATGATGGTTGGCTCCAATCCTTTCTCGCGCAAGAGCGCCAGAGTTTGCCGTGATTTTTGGCACTTTGGATTATGATAAATGGTGAGTTGGCTCATGATAACAGATCTCCGCATTTCGAAGTCTGAAGGATAGCAGTTTTTTATCGTAATTTGTAAGATTTTTTTAAGAAACTGCCTTATACTATTTTTCTTAATCAGAAGGGAATTTATCCATGCTAAAACAGCTTCATCAAGGTGGTCATTTTTGTTGGTATTTGACAAAGCGTTTTTTTCAAGATGATTGTTTGTATCGGGCATCGGCGTTGACCTTTACGGCACTACTTGCTTTGGTACCATTGATGACGGTGGGGCTTTCTGTGTTTATGGCTTTTCCCCACTTTGGTGAATGGGGGCAAAGGGTGCAGAATTTTATTTTCCAAAATTTTGTACCGGCATCGGGACAAGCATTGCAGTCTTATCTACAAGGTTTTGTGGCACAAGCCCATAACTTGTCATTAATTGGCAGCTTGTTTTTAGTGGTGACGGCAGTGTTGATGTTGTTTACCATTGAACAAACGCTTAATCATATTTGGCGAGTGGAAAAACCGCGACGAGAGTTGACGGCTTTTTTATTGTATTGGGCGTTGTTAACGCTGGCGCCGATTTTATTAGGTGGTAGTATCGCTTTGAGTGCTGCTTTCCTGTCGATACCCTGGGTTGTCGATGCGGTGAATCTTTTGCATGGCGGGCGTTTTCTCTTGCCAGTGATTCCTTTTTTGTTAGCCATGCTGGCTTTTACCATTTTGTATTCAGCGATTCCTAATTGCCATGTGCCATTACGTTATTCAGTCGTGGGTGCTGCGGTAACATCGTTATTATTTAATCTTAGTAAGTATGGGTTTACTGCCTATATTACGCATTTTCCAAGTTATACCTTGTTGTATGGAACCTTTGCGGTGATTCCTTTGTTTCTAATTTGGTTATATTTGATTTGGGTGATCGTTTTATTTGGCGCGGAGTTGACTCATGCGCTGATGTTTCGTCAGTGGCGAATTCCTGCTGTCACCTTAGATGGATTTACCCATGCTTGTGTTTGGTTAGGTTATTTTTGGCAAGCGCAACAGGAGGGGCGGGCGCTGAGTATGGATTTCTTAGTGAAGCAGCAAGCCTTAGGTTATGAAGTGCCACCGGAGAAATTAATTCGGATCTTGCTGGAGCAACATGTGTTAGAGAAAACGGCGACGGGGTTGTATTCTTTAAACCGAGATTTTAATGTGCTGACCTTTGAAGAGTTACGTCATTTATTGCCGTGGAAATTACCTGCGGAGGTTCCTTTGGCATCTTTGCCGACGTGGTGTGAGGGATTGAAGAAGACGATTGAGCGGGTGCAGCGATGTGTTCAGGAAGAAGGGGGGATGCCGTTAAGTGAGGTGTATTCTGCTTCGCTGTTGAAGCTAACTGATTAGAACACTTCTTATAAATTTTGATAAGAATGTTAAAACAGTGGATCTCAATGAATGTGCCAGACACCTTCATTGAGATTCGTTGTTGGGAATTAGAAGCTATGATTTTTGACAATGAGCTAGCACTTCTACTTTCGGCAACAGAACCGCTTCATTCTCCGTGCGACGCTTATATTCCACCAACCCTTTTTCTAAATTACGTTCACCCACTACAATACGGTGAGGGATGCCGATTAAATCTATGTCAGCAAATTTAACGCCGGGGCGTTCATCTCGATCATCAAGTAAAACTTCAACACCTTGCGCCAAGAATTGCTGATAAAGTTCTTCCGCACTTTCCATTGCGCCTTTGCCAATAGGAATGATCGCCACTTGGAAGGGAGTCATTGCTTCTGGCCACAGGATACCACGCTCGTCGTGATTTTGTTCGATGGCTGCGCCTAAAATACGGGAGACACCGATACCGTAACATCCCATATACATTTCTACGGCTTTACCTTGTTCATCTAACACAGAAGCTTTCATCGCTTGACTGTATTTACGACCTAATTGGAAAATGTGACCCACTTCAATGCCGCGAGCAAATGCTAAGGTTCCTTTACCATCGGGGCTAGCATCGCCTTCTACAACATTACGCATGTCAAATACTTCAGGCTCTTTACAATCACGGCCCCAATTGACGTTAATAAAATGATGATCATCTTGATTTGCACCGCAGATAAAATCAGTTAAGTGTGCTGCCTCAGGATCAGCAAGCACCGGCATGTCAATATTCACAGGCCCCAGTGAACCGGGTTTAGCCCTACAAGCATCTACAATTTCCGCATCCGTGGCAAAGGTTAATGGTGAAAACACCAAAGGATGTTTCTCTGCTTTTAATTCATTGAGCTCATGGTCGCCACGCAAGATAAGAGCAACTAAGGGTTGCTCAGCGCCTTTCACAATTAAAGTTTTCACCGATTGTTGGGGTGATGTTTTTAAATAATCACTCACCATGGCGATGGTCGTTTGACCTGGTGTCTTTACTAACTCCATGGCTGGACCCGCTGCAGGTCGTGCTCCTTGCGGTGGCAAAGCGTAAGCTAATTCCATATTAGCAACATAATCACTATCAGTACTGTAAACGATGACATCTTCACCGGTTTCAGCTAACACTTGAAACTCATGAGAATAACTACCACCAATACTTCCCGTATCTGCTAACACCGGTTTAAAATGCAAACCTAATCGAGTAAAAATGCGCGAGTAAGTATCATACATTACATGATAGGTTTCTTTTAAAGACGCATCGGTGAGATGAAACGAATAAGCATCCTTCATGATAAATTCGCGAGCACGCATGACACCAAAGCGCGGTCTAATTTCATCACGAAATTTTGTTTGAATTTGAAAAAGATTAATCGGTAATTGTTTGTAGCTGCGTAACTCTTTACGCATTAAGTCAGTAATCACTTCTTCGTGAGTCGGGCCATAACAAAAATCTCGTTGCTGGCGATCTTTGATCTTTAATAATAGGGGACCATATTCTTCCCAGCGGTGGGATTCTTCCCAAAGTTCAGCAGGCTGAATCGAAGGCATTAAAATTTCTAAGGCACCGCTACGGGTCATTTCTTCCCGCACAACATTGGTAACCTTTTGCAAAACACGCAACCCTAGGGGAAGCCAGCTGTAAAGTCCAGAACCTAAGCGGCGAATCATGCCGGCACGTAACATCAACTGATGGCTAACGATTTCAGCATCAGCAGGCGTTTCTTTTAAGGTGGCAAGTAAGTATTGGCTTGTTTTCATTGAAGTCCCCAGCGTAAATAGCAGCGATTGTAGCACAGGCCCTGGAATTGTATATACCGCTCGCCCGTAGAGTACTCCAAGATACTTCGCATCTTGAGGTGAAATGGGTATAATTGCCCCTACCATTTTTTACAGAGCCCAAATTCAACGCCTTAGGAGGTTTATCATTATGCCAATTTATGAATATACTTGCGCACTGTGTAACCAAGATACCGAGGTATTGCAGAAATATAGCGATGCGCCGGCGACCTTGTGTCCCCATTGTAAAAAGGAAGGTCTTACTAGAAAAATTTCTGCGCCCCCCTTTCATTTAAAGGGCACAGGCTGGTATGTGACGGATTTTCGTGATAAAGATAAACCTAAAAAAGCTGAAGCAAAACCAGCAGAAACCACAGGGAAGAAAGACGCAGCAGAAAAAGCCACCGAGACAAAGGCGGCAGAGGCACCGACACCGGCGCCTGCTACCACGACGACTAAAAAAGAGGATTAGAGCATTATTATGCATAAACTAAGAAGTTATCTTATGGCGGGTTTACTCGTCTGGTTGCCGATCATTGTAACCTTGTTAATTATTCGATTTATCATTGGATTGTTAGATGGTGTCTTTGGTTTGCTGCCCGCTAAGTATCAGCCAGATTATCTATTTGGTGTGCATATTCCAGGGTTAGGGATTATTTTATCAGTGATTATTCTGTTAATTACTGGCCTTACGGTTACTAACTTTCTGGGTAAACAACTCGTGGGATACTGGGATGCACTGATGGCGCGGATTCCCTTGGTGCGCTCCATTCATTCAGGCGTGAAACAAATTTTACATACCATGTTTACCCCTGATGGCCCGGCATTTCGTAAGGTTTTATTAGTCGAATATCCGCGACGAGAGATGTGGAGTATCGCTTTTCAAACAGGCAAAGTGAGCCCTAAGGTTAAAAAAGTATTGGAAGAAGATATGGTTACTATTTTTATTCCTACTACGCCTAATCCTACCTCAGGATTTCTCATGATTGTACCACGAGCGGATACCCGCGAAGTGGATTTAACGGTGGACGAAGCGTTAAAATTGGTGATTTCCTTAGGCGTGGTGCAGTCAGCATCAGAGCTGGCGGCATCAAAGATTGGTTCTGTCAATTCCAACACTTAAGTTCTCACAATCATATAAAAAATTGTCGCCGGCGAGATAATGGTATTCCTTAACTCGACTGGCGCGAATCGCATCCGTTTGATCTTCAGAAGCAAAACCAGGATGGCACATGATCAAGCCATCTCTTTTAATCGTACCGCAAAATTTTTGAAATAAATCTCCGTAATAGAGCGTGGGATCAAAATCATAAATGCCAGCAAATTCTGAATTATGAGGAATGTTCGCTTGTTGTAATTGTTGGTGTAAGATTTTAGCGCCGGTATGATTGATCACCCAACGCTTTTTAGCGTAGGGGCCTTGTTGTGTCAGAGTTTGTCGGATATAAGGGCGTTGCTCAGTGAAGGTTTTTTGGTACACATTTAAAAGGGCATCGCGAATAATAGGGAATTGATGGACATGTTGATGACCATCAATAAAATCCGGTAAGCGGCCCATGATTTTTTGGAATTGTTCTAATTGCGCAATTAACTCTTGTTCTACTTCGGCGAGGGTTATGTGATGCACATAACAACGTAGCAATAAAGCAGGTAAAGAAAAAAATGAGCCCTGTTGAGATAAACTAGGCGCAGCGGTTAATGGTTTGCCAAAGGTTAAATTGAAATGTAAGCCAACGGCGACATCTGCAGCCATCTCACGTAACGCTGGGCCATGGCTATGCCAGCCGGGGAGATTAGTCATGCAACTCACAGCCGATAAACGTTTTTTAGAGACAAGATCTAAAATTCCTAGGCTAATATCCTCATTTTGCCCAAAATCATCAGCACATAGAATGATTGACTTCATTTTAGCGATTCCCCTATACTTTGCTCAAGTTTTTTCTCTACAAGAGACAAACATGATTGGATATGGTATTTCCTAAGCAAGCACATAAAGCGTGCCTTCTCCCCTTGAGGGAGAAGGTGGCCGAAGGCCGGATGAGGGGTATTCAAATTCAGGTAAAATACTTTATCGAAGTTAACTGATTTAGATCACCCCTCATCCGCCCTTCGGGCATCTTCTCCCTCAAGGGGAGAAGGCACGCTATGGCATGTTTTTTTTCGAAGTTTGACATCCATTTATTTTGTTTTCTGCAGAGGTGTTTCCCCCGTTAGAGATATTTCAGGATACTATCATGCCAACAACCAACATGTCATTCACCAGTCGTAAGACGTGGTTTGGGGATGCCTTCATTATTTTTGTGGTAGCCAGCATAGTCATGGCGTTGTTTTTGGGATCCCATGCCTTAATCACGCCTGATGAAGCGCGGTATACTGAAGTTGCGCGAGAAATGCTGAGCTTCCACAATTACATCACACCCATGGTGAATGGTGTGGTTTTTTTAGATAAACCCATTCTCTTTTATTGGTTGCAAGCGTTGAGTATGAAATTGTTCGGTGTCAATGAATGGGCCATTCGCTTGTGGCCAGCATTATTTGGTGTGTTTGGCGTACTCGGTGTGTATCTAGCGGGACGTAAACTTTATGATCGAACCACGGGTTGGTTATCCGCGTTGGTGCTATTAACGAGCCCTTTGTATTTCGGCGCTGCTCATTATGTCAATATGGATTTGGAAGTGGCAATTTGGGTGAGTGGGGCTTTGTTTTCTTACTTGATTGCCATGACAACAGCTTCTTATCGACGGCGTTGGTTGATCGTCGCTTATGTATTTGCAGGGTTAGCGATCTTAACGAAAGGTTTGTTAGGCTTAGCCTTTCCTATGATGATCATTGGTGCCTGGTTGTTGGTGCAAGGCCGCTGGCGTTTGTTACGTGACATGTCGATTCCCTTAGGCTTTTTGATCATTGCTCTCATAGTATTGCCATGGTTTATCTTGGTGCAGCGCGCAAATCCTGATTTCTTTCATTACTTTTTTGTGGTGCAACAATTCTCGAGATTTTTAACTCAGCAATTTAATAATGTGATGCCGGTTTGGTTTTATTTGCCAATTATTTTAGTCGGATTGTTGCCTTGGACGTTGTTTTTACCGCAGGCAGTGATGCAGCAGATTCGGAAAATAAAAGTCGCAGAGGAACGCGGAGTTAGTTTATTTTTATTGTTGTGGCCCTTGCTGATTTTTATTTTCTTTTCTATTCCCTCTTCAAAAATTGTAGGTTATATCTTGCCAGTTATACCGCCTTTGGCCTTAGTGATTGGGCATTACCTCGCGCAGCAATGGCAGCGTGTCGATACCACCGAGTTTTTGACAACCCGGAAAAAAGTATTGAGTTTGGCAGGGCTATCTTTGGTATTATTGGTCAGTGCAACAGCTATGATGCCGCGGGTTTCATTACCGTCGATTAAGCCCTTTTTGCCGACAATTACCGCGCAACGAACACCGCAAACAAAAATCGTGTCATACCAGCATTTTTACCAAGATGCGCCTTTGTATTTACAGCAGAGAATTATTTTAGTCGCTAATTGGGATGATCCTGCATTACAAAAAGCCGATGATTGGCGACGAGAATTACTACCAGGAGTGGAGCAAAATCCTGCTTCTCGTCAATGGATGTGGAATGAAACGCAATTCTGGCAACAATGGCATAGCACAACGCCGTTATTAGTGTTATTACCGAAAAGCCGTTTATCTGCATTTAAAGAGCGAGCGCAATCAGCCGTTGAAGTATTACAACAAAAGGATCGTATTGTATTGGTATCGAATGTTTTGGGTAAAAATTAAAATCCAATTTTCTTCGATATGATATAGAGCGGGCGCTGTTTTACTTCATTAAAAATACGACCAATGTATTCACCTAAGATCCCAATGGACAGTAATTGAATGCCGCCTAAGAACATAATGGCGACAATCAACGTAGCGAAGCCTGGGGTTTTCGCACCAAAAAATAAAGTTTCACCAATGATGCAAAGTGCATAAATAAAAGAGATGAGAGAAATTGCAAAACCAATGACGCCCCAGAATCGCAATGGGATTTCAGAAAAAGAAGTAATCCCGGTAATGGCTAGCTCCACTAACCGGATAAAACTCCAGGAGCTTTGCCCCGCGGCGCGCTCTTGTACATCAAAGGGAACCGCCATACTAGAGTATCCAACCCATGCATAAAGACCTTTCATAAAACGACTGCGTTCATCGATTTGATTCAGAGAGTCTACGACACAGCGATCGAGTAAACGAAAGTCACCGGCATTCGGTGGAATGCTAACATTGGTGATTCGTTCCATCAGCCGATAGAAAAAGCGAGCAAAGCTGCGTTTAATGCGAGATTCATCGCCGCGACTTTTGCGCACGCCATAAACCATGTCATAACCCTCAGCCCAATGTTTTAAAAATTGAGGAATCACCTCCATTGGATGTTGAAAATCACCATCAATTAACACAACTACTTCACCGCTCGCATGTTGCAAACCCGCAGATAATGCAATTTCTTTGCCGAAATTACGAGAAAAACGTAATAGCTTTACGGGATAAGTGTCAGTGAAGGAGAGGACAGCTTGATAAGTTTGATCCTTGCTAGCATCATCCACCACAATGATTTCATATTGCTGACTGAGCTGCTGCGCTTGTGCATTGAGTGCTTTAAGAAACGCAGCAATCACCGGCTCCTCATTATAAGCAGGGACAATGTAGGAAATAAAAACTTGCTTATTTTCTAATCGCTTTAATCGGCCAGTTAAGGGCATTGTTCAATTCTCGCATCAGTGATGAATGAACTCATCATAATGAGCGAAGGTTTCTGTCGTCAAGTAAAAATCGCCATAAAGGTATTACTTCGATACCTTCGACGGAGAAGGGTGCTTTGTCCACTGGCAGATCACGGCTCACGATTAAGCAGCGTGCCTCGGGAAACCATCGTTTTGCTACGGCTAATCCTTTAATTTCTCGTTGTTGAACTCGAGGATCGTTAAGACCATCTGCGGTGACTTGAATTAAATAACGAGTTTGATTTTTTTCACGAACTAAAAAATCTACCTCGACTTCTTTGCGCCAGTAATAAATATCTAAAGAGGCATTTGCAAGTAGTTTCAAATACACCAATGACTCCATAGCATGCCCCAGATCTTCAGAAGCGCTAATCGCTGTAATAGCTCTGAGCCCTGGATCAATGGCATGAATTTTTTGTGGGTTGCGCACACGCTCTGCACTTTTTAAACTGAAATGCGATAAGAGAGCGATCAAGAAACTTTCTTCCAAGTAGCCACAAATATTGCCTGCTAATTCAGTGGAGATCCCAAAAATAGTGCCAATACGAGTTGCCGATAATAAAGAAGCAGAGTGCGTTAATAAATGAACGGCAATTTGTCTTAGCTGGACTAAATCACGAATCGTATGCCGCAAAGCGACATCTCGATACAAAATATCTTCAAAGTACTGAGTTAAGATCTGTTCGCGCTTTTCATCGGAGCTAGCCATGACAACAGCTGGGAAACCACCCCAACGCAAATAATTTAACAGTTCGTACTCGATAGCAGCTGGGGCTGTACTTAATGTTAAATCTTTTGGTAGCTCAATCTGCTTGAATCTTAATTGTTCCTCAAAGCTTAGCGGATAGACGTAGAATCTTAAGTGGCGCCCGGTGAGCAATGTTCCTAGCTCTCGTGACATTAGCTTGCCAGAGGAGCCAGTGATAAAAATTTTAATTTCCTCTGTTTCATTACGGGCTCGAACCCACTGCTCCCAATCTGGAATATTTTGGATTTCGTCAAAAAATAAATAAGCTAAACCCGTGGGAAAAATCTCAGTTCGATATGTTTTGTAAAGCTCATCCAGAGTGGCGATTGTTAAATAGGGTGCAAGGGAGGGTTCCTCAAAGTTGATGTGCAGTATGGCACGAGGATCTACAGAATGAGTTTCAAGATGATCAATCACTTGGTATAAAAGCGTGGTTTTGCCGGCGCGCCGTGGACCAATTAGTGTGATGATTTCTGGGCCTTCTAAGCAAGATAAAAGGGGTTTTAACAATGTTCGCTCGAAGCCTGCTGAAAGTTTAGCGTGGCCCCAACGATTCCAGCGTTCAAGAATTTCTAACATGAGATAACCTATTTGTCAGGTGAAACTGATGAAACTATAGCATATTCATCAGGTGTAGTCGATGAATAATAGGTATATTCATAAGGTGTAGTCGATGAATATGCATGATATTTATCAGGTGCACCTGATGAATAGTCAAAAAATCAATTTTTGATAGATTTTTTTCCAGATAAATCAGTGAGATTTGCTAGTTTAAGCTGTTAACGCCTTATGGTAAGCTGGCAGCATTTTTCTGGGAGAGTGCGGTTTCATGCAACAAGGATTTGGAAAACAGGGATTTTTAGACCTAACAGCATTATTCATCGGCATTTTCATCTTTTATTTTTTGTTTTTGGGTGCACATCCCTTGTTAACACCTGATGAGGCCGGGTATACGGAAGTAAGCCGCGGGATGTTGGTGAACCACAGTTTTTGGATTCCACTGCTAAATGGCATTCCGTTTTTTGATAAGCCCCCTTTATTTTACTGGTTGCAAATGAGTGCCATGTCCGTTTTCGGTGTTTCAGAGTGGGCAGCACGTTGTCCCACGGCATTCTTGGGGACGGTGACTTGCTTGTGGCTGTATGGCGTGGGCCGAGTTTTGTTTGACCGGTTAACCGGACTTTTATCAGCAATTGTTCTGGCCACCTCATTGTTTTATTTTCTCATGTCTCATTATGCTAATTTAGATTTATCCGTTGCGGCGTTTATTACGGCTAGTTTGTCTTGCTTTATTATTGCGATGCAATTTCCAAAGGGTAGAAAAGCAACAACACTGTTGTTATTGGCTTACTTTTTTTCAGGATTAGCGGTGCTTACCAAGGGATTAATAGGCATCGTTTTTCCTGCAATGATTGTGGGTGTTTGGCTCTTATTAACCCATCAATGGTTTTTGTGGCGTCGCTTGCATTTAGGGTGGGGCCTATTGATTGTATTGTTGATCAATGGGCCTTGGTTATTCTTAGTGCAAAAACGGCATCCAGAGTTTTGGCATTATTATTTTTATATCCAGCAATACAGCCGTTTTCTCGGTCATCAATTTAATAGCAAGCAGCCGATTTGGTTTTATGGTCCAGTGATTTTAGGGGGGATGTTGCCTTGGACATTGTTTTTGGGGCAAGCCATGATTCAACGCGTGAGGAGGATGGGGCTGCGCTTTAAAGAGCATGGGAATGATTTATTTTTGTTACTGTGGCCGTTATTAATCTTGATCTTTTTTTCCATTCCCGCGTCTAAAACTCTGGGTTATATTTTGCCAGCACTTCCACCGTTAGCAGTGTTAGTGGCTTGTTATCTGCGACAACATTGGTTTGATCCAGCACCATCCTCTTGGCTATTTACCTTTGTAGGAGTGCTTAGTTGTTTATTGGCAGTTGCTTTACTAGTATTTATTCAATCATTGAATCCTAAGATTCACATAACAGCCTATATCCTCTGCAGTGTTTTTATATTTCTAGGGGTTGCTCTTTGTTGGCGCTGGCGTTTAGCTTTTCGTCATGGGTGCATGTTACTGATAGCGGGTTTTGTTTTAATCATGAGCCTGTTCATGATGGATATTCGCTGGTTGCCTATTTCCAGTGCTGTACCCCTATTGCCTACATTGAAAGCTTATGAAGCCGTAGGGGTAACGGTGGTGGATTATAATCGCTATGATCGAGATTTACCTTTTTACTTAGGACATCCCACCGTTATTGTAGGAGAGTGGGATCGAGCGGAATTGCTTGAAAGAGATAGCTGGCAGGGGGTTTTTGCTTATGCGAATCAGTATCAACGCTACCCACGACTTTGGATTTTTACGCAATTTTTTCGAGAGTTTAATAGCCAGCGGCCCCTGATCGTGGTTCTCAACAAGCGGTTTTTACCCGTTTTTCAGACCCAGAACCTGGCGCATGGACAGATTGTCCAGATTTTTAAGGAAAAGGTTCTTCTCGTGAATCCAGCTGCTTACTTAAAATTTCGCCAGAATCTTGCGCTGCCGCCCATTTCACCGTAATATCTCCAGCTTTTGAGATATCTCCATTCACAGGTGAACTGAACCATGCGTAGTCATTATTGCGGACAAGTTAATGAGTCTTTTCTTGAACAGACAGTAACCCTCAACGGTTGGGTGGATCGTCGTCGCGATCATGGCGGTGTAATTTTTGTCGATTTAAGAGATCGCGAAGGGATTGTGCAGGTGGTATTTCAGCCAGCACAAGAAGCGCTATTTAAACAGGCCGAGCAGTTACGCAATGAATTCGTGATTACCATCACCGGGCAAGTTCGTTTTCGTCCTGAGGGGATGGTTAATACTAAAATTAATAGCGGCAAGATTGAGGTGGTAGTTAGCTCCTTAGACATCCTTAATCGCTCGGAGCCTTTACCATTTTCCGTTAATGAATACAGCAATGTGAATGAAGAAACACGATTAAAATATCGTTACCTTGATTTACGTCGTCCAGAAATGTATGCCAAGTTTCAACTCCGGGCTCAAGTGGTCCAAGCGATTCGTCATTATTTTGATGAGCGTGGTTTTTTAGATATTGAAACGCCGATTCTGACAAAGCCCACACCGGAGGGCGCGCGCGATTATTTAGTACCAAGCCGTACTCACGAAGGACATTTTTTTGCATTGCCACAATCACCACAATTGTTTAAACAATTGTTGATGATGTCGGGCATGGATCGTTATTATCAAATTGTGCGTTGTTTTCGCGATGAAGATTTGCGCGCGGATCGACAACCAGAATTTACTCAGATCGACGTTGAAACCAGCTTCCTTCAGGAGCATGACATTCAGGATTTAATGGAAGAGTTGGTGCGTGATTTGTTTGCTCAATTTATTGATGTGCAATTGCCAGCAGTGTTTCAAAAATTAACGTATGCAGAGGCAATTTCCAAATACGGTATTGACCGACCTGACTTACGAATTCCCTTAGAGTTAGTGGATATCGCAGATTTGGTCAGTGATGTTGAATTTCGAGTTTTCTCTGAGCCGGCTAAAGATAACAAAGGTCGCGTTATTGCTTTGCGGTTACCCAATGGTTGCAACCTTTTATCGCGTAAAGAAATTGATGATTATGCAAGTTTTGTTGCACTCTATGGCGCAAAAGGTCTAGCGTACATCAAAGTAAATGATTTAGCGGCGGGGATGGAAGGGCTGCAATCGCCCATTCTAAAGTTTTTCCCCGAAGCAGTGATTAAAGCAATTCTACAACGAGTGAATGCACAAACCGGTGATATGGTATTCTTTGGCGCAGACAAAGCTAAAATTGTGAATGAATCCATGGCAGCTCTACGAGTGAAGATGGGGCAAGATTTGAATTTGTATACCCAGGATTGGGCGGTGTGTTGGGTAATTGATTTCCCCATGTTTGAGCAAGATGATTCGGGTCATTATCATTCCTTACATCATCCTTTTACCGCGCCCAAGTGTGACGATGTTGCAACCTTGAAGCAAGATCCAGTGCAGCAATTAGCAAAAGCCTATGATATGGTGCTGAATGGTATTGAATTAGGCGGCGGCTCTATTCGTATCAATCAGACACTGATGCAACAAGCGGTCTTTGATATTTTAGGTATCAGTGAAGAGGAAGCTTCCATGAAATTTGGCTTTTTATTAGAGGCCTTAAAATATGGATGCCCACCCCACGGTGGTATTGCTTTCGGGTTGGATCGATTAGTCATGATGATGACGGGTTCGCAATCCATTCGTGATGTGATTGCTTTTCCAAAAACACAATCAGCCAGTTGTCCTTTAACACAAGCACCTTCTCTGGTGAATGACGGGCAATTGCGAGAGTTATATATTCAATCGATGAAAAAGACGAAGTAGTAGGAGGAACCATGGCGGGACATAGTAAATGGGCTAATATCAAACATCAAAAAGCCAAAGAAGATGCGAAACGCGGTAAGTTATTTACTAAATTAATTCGAGAAATTACGGTAGCTGCAAAGGGCGGTGCTGATCCCGATGCTAATCCACGATTGCGTGCAGCGGTGGATAATGCGTTGAATGGTAATATGACGAAGGATACGATCCAACGTGCGATCAAACGCGGTGCGGGTGATCTGGAAGGCGCAGCTATGATGGAAGAAATTACCTATGAAGGTTACGGTTGTGCGGGCGTTGCTGTCATGGTGGAATCCATGACGGATAATCGTAATCGTACCGCAGCAGAAGTACGTCATGCTTTTTCTAAGCATGGTGGTAATTTAGGAACGGATGGTTCCGTTAATTATTTATTTAAAAAAACGGGTGTTTTAACCTATCCTGCGGGTTGTAGTGAAGATCGCATTATGGAAGCAGCCTTAGACGCTGGCGCACAGGATGTGGTGACGAATGAAGATGGTTCGGTTGATGTGTTGACTGCACCGGAAGAATTTATGATCGTAAAAGATGCGATGGTGAAAGCAGGACTTGCACCAGAGTCTGCAGAAGTAACGATGCTGGCGACGACCTATGTGAAACTCGATCGCGAACAAGCGGAAAGCGTGATGAAATTGATCGACCGTTTGGAAGAGTTGGACGATACGCAAGAAGTGTATAGCAACGCAGATATCTCAGATGACATTTTTGATGAGTTGATGAAGTAGGGTAATATCGTAAACAAGGAGTGTTATGACCATTATCGTGGGCATTGATCCCGGCTCGACTATCACCGGTTATGGTGTGATTCGTGTAGAAGGAAATCGACAGCAGTATATCGCTAGTGGTTGTATTCGCATGAAAGAAGAAGCTATCGGCCAACGTTTAGCAGAAATTCATAACGGCCTACGTCAAGTGATGGAGCTCTATCAACCACAGGAAGCGGCCATCGAGCAAGTCTTCATGCATCAAAATCCAGGTAGTGCGATAAAACTAGGTCAAGCTCGAGGGGTTGCCATTGTCGCTGTAAGCTTGAGCGATATTTCTGTAGCCGAATATTCCGCACGTCAAATTAAACAAGCGGTGGTGGGCTATGGTGCTGCAGGAAAAGAGCAAGTGCAACACATGGTAAAAACCTTATTAAATCTTTCTGGCACACCACAAGCTGACGCGGCAGATGCATTGGCTGTCGCTCTGTGTCACGCTTACACACGACAAACCATGAATAAAATACGCAACCAACAACAAAAGGAATCCACATGATTGGTCGAATAAAAGGTATTCTTTTAGAAAAAAAAGCACCGGAAATTTTAGTGGATGTACACGGCATTGGTTACGAGCTAGCGGCCCCCATGTCCACTTTTTATCAATTACCCGCCGTCGGTGAATCCGTGCAACTTTTCACACACTTTGTCGTGCGCGAAGATGCTCAACAATTATATGGTTTTGCTAAATTAGCTGAGCGAGATTTATTTCGACAATTAATCAAAGTGAATGGCATCGGCCCTAAATCAGGATTAGCTATTTTGTCGAGCTTAGAACCCACGCAATTCGTGCAATGTATTTTACGCGAAGATATCGCAGCGTTGGTTCGCTTACCGGGCATCGGTAAAAAAACCGCAGAACGTTTAATGATTGAAATGAAAGATTCTTTAAAAGAGTGGGGCACTGCGCACGATCATGGCGCGGATCCTATTGTGGTAAGCAAATCTTCCACAGCATCACACTTATTACAAGATGCCATCTCCGCATTGATTGCCTTAGGCTATAAGCCACAACAAGCCAGCCATGCCATGAGCAAAATCGCAGTTGAAGGATTATCAACGGAAGAAATGATCAAACAAGCCCTACGGCAAATGTCTTAAATCAAAAATAAAAATTTTAGATATCAAATTTTAAGTAAAAACACACTAAGAAGTGCCTTCTCCCCTTGAGAGAGAAGGTGGCCGAAGGCCGGATGAGGGGTATCTAATTTAGTTAACATCAATAAAGTATTTTACCTGAATTTGGTTACCCCTCATCCGCCCGTTGGGCACCTTCTCCCTCAAGGGGAGAAGGCACTTTTTATATGCAATTTCTATCATCTTACATTTGTTCATTTTTATCTTTTGCAGAGAAGTGCATTCGCATCTGGGCGCGAAATAGGTATACTTGCCTGCAAGTGTTACCACAATGGAAAAAACCATGCTAGATACCGACCGCTTATTAACTGCCCACTCTCGAGATGAAGAAGAAACTATTGACCGCGCGATTCGGCCGAAAGAGTTGGCTCATTATATGGGGCAGCCGGCGGTGCGGGAGCAAATGGAAATTTTTATTCAAGCGGCGAAAGGGCGACAAGAATCCTTAGATCATGTGCTTATTTTTGGCCCTCCTGGTTTGGGAAAAACAACCCTTGCGAATATCATCGCTAATGAAATGGGTGTTTCCATTAAAACCACCTCGGGGCCGGTACTAGAAAAGGCCGGTGATTTAGCGGCATTGCTTACTAACTTAGAACCCAAAGATGTTTTATTTATTGATGAAATCCATCGACTAAGTCCAATGATTGAGGAAATTTTATATCCAGCGATGGAAGACTACCAATTGGATATTATGATTGGCGAAGGACCTTCCGCCAGAGCAATTAAATTAGATTTGCCAGAGTTCACCTTAATTGGTGCGACCACTCGTACAGGATTATTAACCTCACCCTTACGCGATCGTTTTGGAATTGTACAACGCCTAGAGTTTTATTCTGTGGAAGATTTAACGACGATCGTACAACGCTCTTGTCGTATTATTCAGGTGGAAATTGATCAAGCGGGCGCCGCGGAAATTGCAAAGCGTTCGCGCGGCACGCCTCGTATTGCGAATCGTTTGTTACGACGCGTCCGTGATTATGCGGAAGTAAAAGGCGGTGGCATGATTGATCAACCTATTGCAGAAAAAGCTTTGGATTTATTAGACGTGGATGTTTGCGGTTTTGACATGATGGATCGCAAAGTATTATTAGCCTTGATCGAAAAATTCGATGGTGGTCCAGTAGGTATTGAAAGTATCGCTGCAGCCATCGGTGAAGATCGCGGTACCATTGAAGATGTAATAGAACCTTTTTTAATCCAACAAGGATTTATGATGCGCACACCGCGCGGCCGCATGGCAACCCGTCATGCCTATTTGCACTTTGGTTTATCGTTACCGGAGAATTCCTTGATTCGACAAGAGACAATGGATGTGTGAGAGTAAGTCTAGCAGTGGTGTCTGGCACATTTGTATAGAAAACTGACGTATCTTGTTCCTAATAAATAAAAAAGAGAACCAGCGTAGAAGCATTCTCGTGTGCCTGACACCGCTCACGCCGATCTCAAATGGAGAACTCCTAGCTATAGGTGTGTCTGGCACCAGAGAATGCCTTAAACTCATTGCGCTAACCATCATGATCAAAATGCGATACTACATCACGCTAATCTTTAGTGCCAGACACGCAGCAAGTACGAACAATAATAATTACTTGCAACTCGCTATAAAATTAGTCAAACTTGGGCCTAGTGTGATATGAGGAGAATATTGACATGATTAATCACGGTTTACTCAGTTTTTTTACTAATGCGGGCCCTGTGGTCAAAGTGGTCATGCTCATTCTCTTAGCAGCTTCTTTATTGTCGTGGACATTGATCTTTCAACGTGGGATGTTTTTAAAACACGTACGAAGAATGGCCGCAGGTTTTGATGAAAAATTTTGGTCAGGCACTGATCTTAATCGTCTCTACACCAACGTTGTCGGGCGTGACGCGGAAGAAACTGTTGGCTTGGCTAATATTTTTAAAGCGGGTTATCGCGAATACACGCACTTACGTCAACGACAATGTTCCGAAGATAAGGTATTAATCGGCGTCGAACGAGCGATGACTGTGGCAGAGTCAAAAGAATTAGATGCCATTGAAAGTCATTTATCCTTGCTAGCCACCATTGGTTCCACCAGTCCTTACATCGGTTTGTTTGGTACCGTTTGGGGCATTATGACGTCTTTCCAAGCCTTAGGAAGTGTTGAGCAAGCAACAGTTTCAATGGTAGCGCCAGGTATTTCAGAAGCGCTCATTGCAACGGCCATGGGTTTATTTGCAGCAATTCCTGCGGTAATCGCTTATAACCGTTACACTGCCATCGTCGATCGATTAGCGAATCAATATACAACCTTCAAAGATGAATTTAGCAATTTACTGTTTCGCCAAGTGCATCAGCGTACGTCAGCAAATTCTGCAACATCACAGAGAATCGATGTGCTTGCAGAAGAGGAGATTGCTCATGGCTAGAGTCAAAGGTCGACGGCAGCGTGGTTCAACCTTATCTGAAATTAATATTGTTCCCTATATCGATGTGATGTTAGTGTTGCTCGTGATCTTTATGATTACAACACCGATGCTAAACGAAGGTGTAACGGTGAAATTACCTCAAGCGCAAGCAAAAACCCTCAAGGCGCAGCCTGCTATTCCCATTATCGTTTCAGTGGATGCGAAGGGACAATTTTATTTAAATAGCACCCATGCAGGGAATACACCTTTATCAGGGCATCAATTAGGTGTGCAAGTAGCAGCAGAATTAGAGTTAGCAAAAAAGAAAGGAACACGACGAGATGTTCTAGTAAAAGCGGATGAAGGTGTGCAATACGGTCAAGTGATGAATGCAATGGTATTACTGCAACAGTCAGGCGTGGAAAATGTGGGGCTCATGACCCGTGATACTCGCAGGAAGGAAGCTTAACTCATGACAAGTACCAAAAAATCTTTGTCGCTTGCGATTCTCTTGCATATCGCAATCCTCAGTTTTTTAGTGATCGAATTAAATTTCTCTGCTACCGATGAATCAAAACCCCCATCCATATCCATTAAACAAGATGAAACGCCCATCGTACATGCAACGGCCATCAGTCAACAACAAATTGAAAAGCAAGTTACTGCCTTGCAAGAACAAGAGCAACAACGAAAGCTGGAGCAGCAACAACAGTTAGAACAAATGCAACAAGCTGCGGAAGCGGCACGACAAGAGCAGGTGCTAGCACAGCAGCAAATGGCAGCATTAAAACAACAGCAAGCAGAGGCCGCCCAGCAGCAACAACAATTAGCAGAAATGAAAGCGAAACAAGAGCAGGAGCAAAAAAAATTACTGGCTCAACAGGAACAACAAAAGAAACAAAAAGAGTTAGAGGACCAACAAAAGGCTCAAGCCTTAGCGCAAAAGAAACAAAAGGAATTAGAAGATCAGCAAAAGGCTCAAGCCTTGGCGCAAAAGAAACAAAAAGAATTAGAAGATCAACAGAAGGCTCAGGCTTTAGCGCAAAAGAAACAACAATTAGCTGAACAGCAAAAAGCTGCGGCAGCAGAAGCTGAGCAAAAAAAGAAAATGCAAGCAGAGGCTGAGCGATTATTGCAGCAACAGTTAGCCAGTGATCAGCAGCAGTTAAATGCGGCAAAACAGCAAATGCTCAATAAAGAATTAGCGCGCTACGCGAGTTTGATTAAAAACGCTATCGGTAATAATTGGAATGTCCCACAAAATGTAGCGGCCAATTTATCCTGTGTGTTATTAATTCGTATCTCTGATAATGGCCATGTCTTAGCGGTGCAGCTGGTAAAAACTAGTGGTGATCCAGTCTTAGATCGCTCTGCGGAAGCCGCTATTTATAAAGCATCACCCTTACCAGTTCCAGATAACCCAGAAATCATGCAAATGGTCCGCGAAATTCGTCTGACATTAACGCCGAAACTAAACTCTGTAGGCTGATGCCTGGCTTACGACTGATTATTCAGCAACGCGATTTTTAATCCATCTAACACCAACTCTGGCATCACCTTTGTGAAAAACTTTTCTTTTTCGAAGAGTTGTGCAAAGCCACCAGTACCGATGAGAATGACGTCGTCATCATGAAAAGCCTCTTGGCAAATGCGTTGTTTCATTTCTTTGACCACCCCTAACTGGCTATAATACAAACCCGATTGAATGCCTTCAATAGTGGAACGACCAATGGCTTGCTGGGGCTTTAAAATTTCAACAGAAGATAATTTCGCCGTGTTACTTTGCAATGCTTCCATGGAAAGACGAATACCCGGTAAGATAGCGCCGCCTAAATAATCCTTGTCTTTTGAAATAGCACACACAGTAGTAGCGGTACCGAAATCTACAACGATGATATTTTTCCCTGGAAAATAATGAATGGCAGCAATGGCATTGGCAATGCGATCAGCGCCAACTTCTAAGGGATTACGATATTTAATTTTTAACCCAGTTTTTACTCCCGCTTGCAGCACAAAAGGGTCAATAGAAAAATATTTCAAGCAAGCAGCTCTTAAAGAATAATCAATGGCGGGTACCACAGAGCAAATAGCAATTTTTTTAATGAACGTTGGATCCAGATCATTATTTTGTAAAACACTTTTTAAGAAAATGCCTAATTGATCGGAGGTTCCACCATGCACAGTGGCGTAGCGAAAACGTAAAATCACTTGCTGTTGCTCGTCAAAAACCCCGCCGAATATTTGTGAATTACCCACATCTAAACATAAAATCATGAGCGTTCCTTTAAGTTGATTGTTTGCGTATTCGATTCAAGCTGTCTAATTGTGCCTGAATGCGATCTTTGGTGTCACTGTCTATGTGTGAAACTTGCAATGCCATTTTTAATTGATCGATGGCATCGGTGGTTTGTCCTAAAACTAATAAATAATTAGCGCGTGTTTGGTAGGCACCGGCGACGTCACCTGATTGTGATTGTGCATCTGCCAGCGCACCAAAAGGTATTGGATGCTGAGGATAATTTAAACGATCATTTTCCAAAATATCTAGCGCTTTCTTCGGTTGATTATCACGAAGCAGGGCGCGCACATAGTGAATCATCACAGCATCGCTAGCGCGGTTTTTTTGATACAGCGGTTCTAAGAGCGTTAAAGCAGCAGGCATTTGGTGAGTGTCTTCTAGAGCATTTGCCAAAGCTAATTGAAAAATAATTTCTTCCGGGCTACGGGTTAACAGCGATTGAAACACATCAATTGCTTGCCGTGCTCGATGATTTTCCATAAGCGCGAGGCCTTCGCCATATTCAGCTGCCATTTCATTTTCATAGGTTTTGTTACGGAGAACTCGCTGATAACTCTCTATGAGGGTTCGAGGGTTTTTGGCACTTTGTACGCGAATACGTTCTTTAATAAGGTAATAAGCTAGCGGACTCACGGCGGGTTTTTTAGGGTAAGCACTGGTGCGATTTTCAGTATCAGTGATTCGTTCTTGGGTTAATGGGTGATCATTCAATAGTTGTGACATGCCTTGATATAAGCGTTCATCTTGCAATAAACGTTTAAAGAAATTTGGCATACCCCAAGGATCAAATTGAGCGTTGGCTAAAACTTTGATGCCAACACGATCAGCTTCGGCTTCGTGTGCTCGAGAGTAATTTAACATTTGCTGTTCGCCCCCGGCCATGGCGGCAGTAACAGCGCCAGCAGCGGCACCGGGTGCCACCATGCCAATGGCAATGGCGGCTAAAACGCCAGCGATGGTGCCCGTGCCAACTTTGGATTGAACAGCCATACCGCGTGCTAAATGATTTTGAGTCACGTGTCCAATCTCATGGGCCATAACGCCAGCTAACTCATCTTCGTTAGCGGAGGCCAGCATTAATTGAGTGTGAATGGCAATATAACCATCGGGGCCGGTGAAGGCATTAATGGATGGGCTGGCAAACCAAAAAAATTCAAAATGTCGATTGGGCATGACGCTCCCACGTACTAAACGAGCGCCAATATCGGAAAGGTATTCTTGATCGATGGGATCAGCGAGGACATGACCGCTGCTGCGCAGCATGCCCATGAATTCTGTCCCCATTTTTTTCTCATCAGCTGGGGTCAATTTCACCTGACTGGGGTCGCCATAATCTGGCAGCGCGTCTTCATTAATGGGCTCAGCCTGAGCCAATGGCGTGCTGACAGTGATTAGCAAGCTGGTGATAAAGCACAAGAATGTTTTTTTCACGTGATGGCCCAAAGTTCAGTTATAATCCGCCTTAGGATTGTAAAACAATTTGAAGAAATTGGCACGTTTTTGTCCCAAACTTGTGAGTGAGAGAGTGAATAAATTGCCTGATTATGATGTGTTATTGGATGCCAGAGAAGTGCTTTGCCCGATTCCTTTGCTCAAAACCAAACAAGCGTTAAAGAAATTGGCTTCAGGGCAAGTTTTAAAAGTACTTGCGACGGATCCTGCGACAGAGAAGGATTTGCGGATATTGTTGGTATTGACTCAAGATGAGTTAGTGTCTTTTGAGATGCACCAAAATGAATTTTGCTTTTTGATTAGGAAGAAGTGATGAGGGAGTTCTCTGCAGAGGGTAAAATTTATAGATGTTGAATCTCTTGTGAAAATATCTTAAAGAGTGCCTTCTCCCCTTGAGGGAGAAGGTGCCCAACGGGCGGATGAGGGGTGATTAAATTCAGGTAAATACTTTGTTGAAGAGATTCTATTAGGTACCCCTCATCCGGCCTTCGGCCACCTTCTCCCTCAAGGGGAGAAGGCGTTTTTTATGTGCTTTATCTAGGTGTTCTGCAAGTGTTTTGCGTTTGTATTTTTTTAGAAAATACAGAGCCCTTAAGCGTGAGAACGTCCTTTTCTTGGTCCACTAGGTTTCACATGATAAGGTTTCTTTGGGCTGCCACTGTTCGCTGCCATCGGGCGACCGCGTTCGCCATCGCGACGTTTGGGGCGGTCATCTCTGCTACCGGCTGCAGCGAAAGGTTTTTTATTGTCTCGAGGTTTTAATCCGCCACGATCTTCGCGAGGTTTAAACCCACCGCGTTCGCCGCCACGATCTTCGCGAGGTTTAAACCCACCACGTTCACCGCCACGATCTTCACGAGGTTTAAACCCACCGCGTTCACCGCCGCGATCTTCGCGAGATTTAAAGCCACCGCGGCCGCCACCCTCACTGCGGAAAGAACCACGTGGTCGACTACCGCGTGAGCGATCGCCACGTCCTTCGCCACGGAAAGGTCGAGTGTTGGATCTCTCAGCGTGAATAGCTTCCTGTAAACCGTCACGAGTTTGATTAGCTTTACCTTTGTCTAGCATGCAGCTTAATGCTGCTGCGATATCAAGAGGTGAGTTTTCACCGTCATGGCATAATTGCTCAACAAAAGCATGATAACGTTCCAAATCTTGGTTTGCGAGGGTGCTAATAACACCTTGCCTTAATTTTTCTAAATGAATTTTATGTAACTCCGATAAAGAGGGTGGCGCCAGAGGTTGAATTTTTTGTTGAGTCACGCGCTCAATGTCGCGCAACATGTATTGTTCGCGAGGCGTTACAAACAAAATGGCTTTTCCATCACGACCGGCACGACCGGTTCGGCCGATACGATGGACATAGGATTCTGCATCATGGGGCACATCATAATTCACCACGTGAGTAATACGTGGCACGTCTAAGCCACGAGCCGCCACATCCGTTGCAACGACGATATCAATCACGCCGCGCTTAATGCGATCGATGACTTTCTCACGGGCATCTTGGCTTAAATCGCCATTGATGGCTGCCACAGAAAATCCGCGAGCTTCTAATTTCTCAGCGATTTCTGAAGATTCGTTTTTGGTGCGGACAAACACAATAACAGCATCCACCGGTTCTGTTTCCAGAAAGCGTGTGAGAGCTTCTAATTTTTGTGTTTTAGGAATCAATGTATAAAACTGAGCGATGGCTTCCACCGTCGTCGTTTTAGATTGAATTTTGATATGTTCCGCTTGATGCAAATGCTGATCAGCAATACGTTTAATGGCAGGTGGAATGGTTGCGGAAAACAGTGCAGTTTGACGCTCGCCAGGGATTTGCTCTAAAATCCAAGTTACATCATCAATAAAGCCCATTTTTAACATTTCATCGGCTTCATCTAACACCAAGGTTTGAATGTCTTGCAATGAAAGAGTGCCACGACGTAAATGATCCATAACGCGGCCTGGGGTACCAACCACCACGTGCACACCGCGTTTCAACGCTTTTAATTGAACGCGATAATCTTGTCCGCCATAAATGGGTAATACGTGAAATCCATCCAAGTGTTTCGCTAAGCTTTTGAAGCTTTCAGCAACTTGAATCGCTAATTCTCGAGTAGGTGCCAACACAATCGCTTGCGGTGCCACATGGTCTAAATCGAGTTTGGTTAAAATAGAGAGCGCAAAGGCAGCGGTTTTACCGGTACCAGTTTGGGCTTGAGCCAATAAATCTTGCCCTTTCAGTAAAACAGGGATGCTTTTTTCCTGGATAGGAGAGGGATGCTCATATCCCAACTCTTGAATAGAGGTTAAAAGTTCAGGAAGAATGCCAAGGGAATTAAAGGTTGTCATGTAAGGTTCCAACTAAGTTATTGAAGATTATTTATTATGGTGCATCAGGCCCTTGATGAGGGTGTTTTTATATGATGCGGGCGAATTGTACAATTTTTAGCAGCTCTCGTCCAGGATTATTTACACAAGAGTGGCTTATTTTTGTAAAGTGTGCGGATTTTTAACTTTTTTTGTTAAAAAACAATGAGTTTTACAAGTTTCCGGCAGCATATTCCGCCAGTCTTGAACGCTCGCCGCGGGTCAGGGTGACATGGCCGCTATGGGTCCATGAACGAAAACGGTCGATGGCATAGGTGAGACCAGAGGTGCTTTCCGTTAAATAGGGGGTATCGATTTGAGCAATATCACCTAAACAAACGATTTTAGTACCAGGACCAGCGCGGGTGATCAGGGTTTTTATTTGCTTAGATGTGAGGTTTTGCGCTTCATCAATAATTAAAAAACGATTGAGAAAGGTGCGGCCGCGCATGAAATTTAACGAGCGAATTTTGATGCGATTATGTAGCAAATCACTGGTGGCCTGTCGCTGCCAATCTTCTCCCATTTCATGGCAATGTAAGACTTCTAAGTTATCTAACAAAGCACCCATCCAGGGGGTCATTTTTTCTTCTTCAGTACCAGGTAAAAAACCGATGTCTTCACCGACGGGCACCGTAACGCGGGTGACAATGATTTCTTGATAAATTTTCTTATCGAGGGTTTGTGCTAGGCCAGCTGCAAGGGTTAGTAAGGTTTTACCGCTACCGGCAATGCCTTGCAAGGTGACAAAATCAATTTCCGGATCCATCAGCAAATTCAATGCATAATTTTGTTCTTGATTACGAGCATTGATGCCCCATACGCCGTGATTATGGGTACGATAATCTCGCGCAATTTCTGCAATGATATGATCGGGGTTGGCTTCACGGACGATGGCAGTAAAGGTTTCCGAGTTTTCGATATAAATAAAATCGTTGGGTTGAAAATCAGAAATCAATGGCCCTGAAATGCGGTAAAAGGTACGTCCCGCTTCTTGCCATGCTTCGATAGATTTACCATGAGTATCCCAAAAATTTGCGGGTAATTGATGAAAACCTTTGTGCATCAACTGGACGTCATCAATGACTTTGTCATTGTAATAATCTTCAGCATTGATGTTTAAAATCGCTGCTTTGATGCGTAGATTAATGTCTTTCGAGACTAAGGTAATTTGTGAATGAGGTAACGTGTGCTGCAACGCAGCAGCGGTAGCTAAAATCGTATTATCATTTTTGGAGCCCGGTAAAGTTTGAACGGGTGAGTTATTCTGTAAAGGGGTTGCTTGGAAAAAAATTTTTCCCTGCGGTGCCAAGCTTTCCGAAGCTGAGGTTAGCAGCGATGCGATGGGTAAGCCTTGGATAATATCACCAGGTGAATTTTTTTCTAAGAGCTCAGCAAAATAACGGTTGGTTTGACGAACGTTGCGTGCAACTTCTGATAAACCTTTTTTACTATTATCTAACTCTTCTAGTACCACCATCGGAATAAAAATATCGTGTTCTTTAAAACGGAAAATAGAACTGGGGTCATGCATTAAAACGTTGGTATCGAGAACAAACATGCGGCGCATCATCATCTCTCTTTCATTCCTTATTTTTCGGGATCTATTACGGCATCCACGTTTAATTCATCACAGAGCAATAGAAACTGTTCGCGAAAATCAGATAATTGAGTATCCGCTAATAAATAAAAGCGGATAATGAGCGTATCAAAAGCTTGCTTGGAGGAGGGTTGTTGTCCTTGCTGTGTGTACAGCTCATGGATAATCGCATCCATGGAGTCGAAGAAATTACACAGTTCGTGAAGCAAACTTTCTGAAGCTAAGGACGTTACGGTAATCGTATAAGGTAACATATCTTGTTCGAAGGCAAATTCAGAACAACGACGGCTGCTGATGGTTAAAGAGTTTGCCTTGGCAAATGCGGGCAGGGCAGTTTCAAGTTTAGTGATATGGTTCCAGGGACCATTCACCTGCGCGACCCACACCCAGTGATTGCCGATAGTGACTAAACGGCTTTTCTCAATGACACAGGAGTAATCTAACAGTGTCTGAGTAACGATAGTGATATGAGTGGATTTTGTTTCACCAACAATGGTGATCAGTAAAAACTGCCTCATAAATGATCCAACATCCTTTTGTTCTAGCATTGTTATTCAGTGTAACGCAACGTCCTGTAAAGACACAAATAATAATTTTAGATTTGGGAGGGCTGTTTTTATTTTTGTCATTTCTATGTAGACAAGACTCTATCTCTGGAAGGATCAAAAATGAATAAATGTTAGAGTTATTGAAAAAATACATAAGAAGTGCCTTCTCCCCTTGAGGGAGAAGGTGGCCGAAGGCCGGATGAGGGGTATCTAATAGTTCTTCTCAACAATGTATTTTCTTGAATTTGATCACCCCTCATCCGCCCGTTGGGCACCTTCTCCCTCAAGGGGAGAAGGCACTTTTTAAGATATCCTCACTAGGAATTCGATATTCGTGAATTCTTCTCCCACCAATAGAAGCTTCGCCTTTTTAGAGATTTACTTGTGGGATTTTAAAGCAAATCGGTTTATACTTCCGCAGCGGTTATTGCGCAGGATTTTTAGGAGCGTTTAATGTTTCATGGCAGTATAGTGGCGTTGGTGACCCCTATGTTCGAAGATGGGGTGATTGATTATGATTCTTTGACCAACTTGGTGGAGTTCCATATCGAGCAAGGGACTAACGGCATTGTTGTGGTAGGCACCACGGGTGAATCAGGAACTTTGTCTATCGATGAAAAACATCATGTGATACAACATGTGGTGCGTGCGGTGCGGGAACGCATTCCAGTGATTGCCGGAACCGGTGAAAGTTCTACCAGTGGCACTTTGGAGTTAACAAAAGCAGCTTTAGCTCTCGGTGTAGACGGTTGCCTTCTTTTAGCGCCACCTTATATCAAACCAACTCAGGAAGGTTTATATCAGCATTACAAAACCATTGCTGAAGCGGTACCGATTCCTTTAATTCTTTATAATGTGCCAGGACGTACAGGTTGTGACATTCTGCCAGAAACCGTAGCGCGTTTAGCTGAAGTTCCTAATATTGTTGCTCTGAAAGAAGCAACAGGTTCTTTGGATCGCCTGCGACAATTGATTCGAGATTGCAGCGAACACATCGATATTTTAAGTGGCGAAGATGCTTTAGCGAGAGAAACGATTTTAGCCGGCGGACGTGGTGTTATTTCTGTAACTGCTAACGTTGCTCCGCGTGCAATGAGCCAGTTGTGCGCTGCAGCTTTAGCTGGTGATGCCACCTCAGCTGCAGAAATCGATGCAACCTTAGCGAAACTGCATCAACAATTATTTGTAGAGTCGAATCCTATTCCAGTGAAGTGGGCTGTGCATCAATTAGGGCTGATGCCAGAAAATGGTATTCGGTTGCCATTGCTGCCCTTGTCAGAGCGTTATCAAGCTGGTGTATTAGCAGCGATGCGAGAAGCAGGTGTATTAGAGGATGAAATTTAAATGAAGATAAAAATGATGGCAGTGCTTGCTGTAAGCAGCCTGTGTTTAACGGCTTGTGCTTCCTTTAGTGGTAATAATGCATTGCTGCGGAATCATGAAAACGATTATTTAAACAGTGAAAATCTTCCACCATTAAGAATTCCTCCGGGCGTTTCTATGTATCCACCCGATACGTATTATACGATTCCCTACGAGCCGCAAGGACCTGCAGCACAAGTGTCTATGTTGCCCCCTGGGAGCAATATAGTGGTTCAGCCCAAAGCAAAACAGACGGGAGTTAAACATGCAAAAAGGTGATTTACTGTATCAAGGTAAGGCGAAGTCAGCTTATTTAACCGATAATCCAGATCAAGTGGTGATGGTTTTTCGTGATGATACTTCTGCCTTTGATGGTGTGAAGTTGGCGAAGTTAGCCGGCAAAGGTGCGGTTAACAATAAATTTAACAGCTTCATTATGCAAACCTTAGAAAAGGCTGGTATTGAAACGCATTTTATTCAGCAACTCAGCGATACAGAGGCGTTGGTGAAACGTTTGGATATGGTCCGCGTGGAATGTGTCGTCCGTAATGTGGCCGCAGGTGGTTTGAGTAAACGGCTAGGGATTCCTGAAGGTGAGCCTTTAAATCCACCCGTATTTGAATTTTTTCTCAAAGATGACGCATTGCATGATCCGATGATCAATGAATCCCATATTCTTAGTTTTGGTTGGGCAACGGAAGAAGATATCCGCCAATTGAAAGAAAAAAGCATGGCAGTGAACAATGTTCTCAAACCATTGTTTGCAAAAGCGGGCATGACCTTAGTGGATTACAAACTAGAGTTTGGACATTACCACGGTCGTATGGTACTCGGCGATGAATTTACTCCCGATGGTTGTCGTATCTGGGATACAGCCACTAATGAAAAATTAGATAAAGATCGTTTCCGCCGCGACTTAGGCCAAGTGATCGAGTCCTATCAATTAGCCGCTCAACGGTTAGGCGTAGAATAATTCAAACGCCAAATCCCAGAAAAATGTGAATAAAAAGTACCTTCTCCCCGTGGGGGAGAAGGTGGCCAAAGGCCGGATGAGGGGTGATCAAATTTAGCAAACATCCACATTGAAGTTCACTGAAATGCAATGCGCATCTTAAGCTAGGGTGCGATTGAAAGTGTCGGTTTTTGTAAAAAGGTATTCGCTCTATCTGAGTTTCCTCAACATGCAAAAAATAGTTCCGTTATTTCTTTATTATTAATATTCACTTAAGAAGTATCTGATAAAATACCTTCCAGATAATGACTTTTGATAAATATGAGGAATCCATCCATGGCAGCAACTCGCGAATCAGCAGAGATTATAGGCACACTAAAAAAGACGGAAGGCACACAAACAGCAGTCCCATCCATCAAGTCACTACGACATCTCATTTTGAGTAGTCTTGGCAAACGTGGAGCTACGCCATTAGCAGCGGATCTCAGTGTTTCAGACAAGCTGACGGGTATGGTGGGTCAAAGGCTTTTTGAGCTTTTGGAAAAAGGAAGCTACATGAAGATGGGGAAAATACTAGACATTTACCCCTCGTGGAAAAAATTTATTCTTTATGAATGGACTGACATTCAGGTTGATGAAACATACCTTCAGGAAATAAAAGCAGTTCTACAAGAAGCCATGCTCAAAAAGCTATTACACCATGTGGTCTGGGGCGAACAAGAGCAAGCCGAGGGCTTATTAAAACTTTGTCCGGAGTTATTACTTTTATCTGGCACCGCAAAAGGCCCATCAGCGGGTCCAGCGAGAACAGGCACAGCGTATCAAATCGCGCTCAAAGAAGGCGGTAATGAGATGATGGAAATGATGAGGCCCTATTATGAGAAATTAGAACAGGGTGAGGAACAAAGAGTCGCGCAGCTCAAGGAAATAGCACCCAATGGTATTCCTGAAATGCCTGCGTTTGACCTTAATAATATTGTAGCAGCCATCACTGCCGCATCGCAGGAAGAAGTTGATGCGGCGCTAAGAAAAGAAGAAAATAATTCGCCACTATGCCAAGCGTTCAATCGATTTAGAGAGCAGTTTGATGCATGCTCTCAGGCTGAAATTTTCTTTAATCCAAAGCATTTGTCAAAAGCACTCACGGTTTACGATGCGCAAGAGAAGACTTGGTCTGGCAATGGTAATTGCAGCAGATGCCATTTATTCTTACGGCAAGTCTATGGATTCGAACAACGATATGCAACTGAGTCCTATGCCAGAGCATTAGCTCAGGGGGTTGATTACATTGTAGAAAATAATGAACCCCTAGGCCCGACATTTGATTTTAGATCCGGTGGCGGGTCTTACTATCCCCTCACCACATCGCTTGGCTTCGACACGTATTGCAGCGGGACTGGGGAGCTGGAGTTGACGGGGCCGTGGTTTCACGAGGGGGCAGGGGGCGGTTTTGGGAGTTTATGTCAGGCAAAAAACAGCAGCATGCGTGCGAATTTTCGCGATCACAGATTCAGAGTGCTATCGCACTGAATCGGTAAGCTCACAGGGATGTACGATGTCTTGATTCTGCTAAGTAAACCTTGCGCGAAAGCTGCAAGGTTTTGATCTTAGCAGTGCTCAAGAAACCAGATAGTCGGTTCGTGATATTGCCAAGCGCCTGATGTATTTACCCACCACAAAACCCAGCGATGCAGATAATTTCTGATTCGGGGGGAAAAAGTCCCATCAATCACCATCTATACCCATTCCACTTCAAGATGCGAAGCATCGTGAAGTGCTCCAACAGGATGGGGGATTCACAAGGGGGAGTAGAACTCCCCCTTGTGTGCAAGCCCGGGTTCCCCGAGCGCAGCATCTAATA
>JAGVJK010000027.1 GCA_020051155.1 Gammaproteobacteria bacterium
AGGCTCCTAATCAACATCGATTCAAAACCGCTCTTTCAAGAAGGAGCTGTTTTGTTTGAGATCGGTGCAGGCGGTGTCAGGCACACGAGAATGCTTCAACGTTAGTTCTCTTTTCTATTATTGCAGAATACTAGATGTCCTCTTTCCAAACAAATGTGCCAGACACCTTCATTAAGATCTATTGTTTTTACTAAATTTTATGAGGGGATACCTCAGGTGCCTGACACCGCCTGTACGAAACGATCGACGGAGAAGCTCCTAATATCAACATTGATTCAAAACTGCTCTTTCAAGAAGGAGTTGTTTTGTTTGGGATCGGTGCAGGCGGTGTCAGGCACCTGAGAATGCTTTAACGTTAGTTCTCTTTTTTATTATTGCAGAATACTTGATGTCCTCTTTCCAAACAAATGTGTCAGACACCTTCATTGAGAGCCATCGTTTTTACTAAAACTTATGAGAAAACTCCTCAGATACCAGACACGCAGCAACCATCGATGCTGAGCAACAGCGCGTGGTATGCGACCATCACTAACATTAAGAACGTATTTCAACTACACTCGACAAATTGACGATAATTCAAGAGGCTATTTTCATTAGAAAATAAATCACCTATATAACGCGTATCTAGCCAATGCTTCTCTGATGACTCGCCTAAATAAGCAGCGTAGCTAGACCATGGATAGGTTGCAGGAAATTGCGTAATATGCGCAGTAAACGGATTCAAGTGAATATATTTACTAAGATATATTAAATAAGAGGTATTACTCACGATAATAGACTTGAAACGTCCTCTAAATAAGGGGCCATCGTAAGAGTATTTTTTATTAAAATATTTCGAATAATTTCCGTTAATATATTGCATTACAACAGAGATGTTATTAAGAGGCGTTTTTATAAGAAAATGATAATGATTTGACATCAAACAATAAGCAAAAAAAGTAACTTCAAATTTTTCACTCGCCGTTATCATATAGGAAATAAACATTTCAAAATCTGGAACATCTAAAAAAATGTTTTTACGCCGTGCTCCCCGGTTAATAACATGATAGATAAGGCCCTCTGCTTGTTTCCTTGTAGATCTCACTGCAACTCCATATTTAATATCTTATAATTATATAATGTCTTTTGTGTTAGTTATATAACTAAATATAGAATTACGCAACTATCAAAAAAAATCTCTGGTCAACTGGTGTTAATGCCTGACCTGAGGAATCCCCTCCTAAATTTTATTAAGCGTGCGGCTCTCAATGAAGGTGTCTGGCACATTTGTTTGGAAAACTGGCGTATCTAGCCCCTAACAAATAAAAAAGAGAACTAACGTTGAAACATTCTCGTGTGCCTGACACCGCATGCACGGAACGATCGACAGAGAACCCTCTAATCAACATCGATTAAAAACTGTTATTTCAAGGAGGAATTGCTTTGTTTGAGATCGGTGCAGGCGGTGTCAGGCACACGAGAATGTTTCAACGTTAGTTCTCTTTTTTATTATTGCAGAATGCTTGATGTCCTCTTTCCAAACAAATGTGCCAGACACCTTCATTGAGATCAGCGTTTTGTTACTCTTATCAAAATTTATGAAAGGGCTCCTCAGGTACCAAACACTGCGCGATCTAGCTAATGAAATCGACGGGGTAGAGAGTCCTTCTTCTTTTTCGCATTAACTTTCTTTATCCAGCAGCCATCGTAGACGCTAAAGTCACTGTGGCTTGCAGCACGACTTTTTGACTCACGCCCGAATTAGCGCTATCTGCGGTATCCTTTGTCTCAGCCTTCGCTCGCATCAATGCCATCGGTGCGACTGGATTATTATCCGTTGGTTCAAATTGAATATCATTCACATAAAATGTTTGATGATAAGTCTTGCTGAGTAACTGAATTTCTTGTTCTATTTTTTGGTACATTTGATTGCGTAATTGCTCTTTGACTGTTTGTACATCTGCCACGCTCGGCTCGTAGGAAATATCACTGATCACATATTTAATACCAGGCTTACTAATGGTTTTAGCCTTTTCACGAATTTCTGCTAACTGACTTTGCAAAATCCGTGCTTGTGCCGTTGCGTTAACTTGCTCTAAGCCAGATTGATCTTCACTCCGATTAAACTGAATCATGTGCCAACTAACACCGCTGCCCAGCTGATTCAACCGTTCGTTCATGCTTTTTTGCAAATCGGCTAAACCTGATTGTCCAACATTTGCAGCGATACTTACTGTCACTAAAGCCGTTTGTGTGTTGACCCATTGCTCCATAGCAAGTTGGTAACTTACTGTATTCAAGCGCGGATAAGGTTCCACCAATTGCACCGGTTGCTGCGGTGCAATTTGCGCAATGGCATCACTACAAAGGATAAAGAAGCTTGTACTCAGAACGATTGCTGCCAACTTTTTCATTGTATCTCCTAAGGTTTTTGTATCGTCCCACAAGCAACACGTGCTCCACCGCCACCTAACTCTCGCGGATAATCTAAATAATTATCTCCCCCCGCATGAATCATCAGTGAATGACCGTAGAGATCTTTTAACGTTAATCGAGGTGCTAATACCGGCAATACCGCTAATCCTTCATCATTAACATACAACGCCGGTAAATCCCCTAAATGCCCATCGGCACGATAAGGACCTAAGTGTTTGCCCGTATGGTTTGGGTCAAAATGCCCCGCCGCTTCCATTCCCATATGCTGACATTGCGGCATATCATGCACATGAAAACCATGAAGTCCGGGTGTTAAATTTTTTAATTGAGGTGCAATCAACAATCCATAGGATGTTTGCTCCATCACGACACTCCCGACAAAAGCTCCTTTCCCTTCTTGGGTAGTCAGATACATAGGAACAGTCATCACCGACTCAGTCATTACATCCGCGAGAACGGTTACTGAAAAAATACCGAGCACTATCGCTAATATGTTTTTTTTATTATGAAGCACTTGTTATCTCCTGCGGTTTATCTTCAATTGTCTCTTGCACTTTATCTTGAGCTTTAGCTTGCGGTTCTGCTTTATCCGCCATAATCATATTTAACAAATTAGCCAATCGATAACCGGCTATCGTTAACCGCTGATCAACCATATCTTTACCTTGAGTAATGTAATTGTCTGACGGTTGGGTCCAGGGTTTAATTTCTTTATAAACGAAGGTTTGCGCCATCCGCAAACTTTCTCGAGCCCAAGCAGCAGGATCAACTTGTTCTACTTGCGGACCAAAAAAACTCGCCGGATATTTTGTTTCAAGATTTTTAGCATATTGCTTAATGTCATTACCCGTCGGCTCCGCATTATTTGGTAATACCAAGGAACCTAAGCCATTGTCCCAAAATTGATGTAAGTTTTTTGCAACTTCCCCTTGGATGGGAAACCCTACACCACCATTGTCACCTTCTTTAAATTGCCAAGAATAAAAATTAGAACACTGCGTGGGCTGATGTGCATCACCCGTAAAGTGAATTAAAAAACGCAAAAAGACAGAACGCTCAAAGTCGTTAGCCTTGTCTGACTGCAATACATCTTGACTCTGTTGCACCGCCCAAACCACATTTTCTCGTTGAATATAATCAGGCATCTTCATCCGTACATAGCTGAAACGTTGATTGATAAAATGCCAGTTATTAAATGCTTTAACGCCATTCCCTTTTATTTCATCCGCCCAGGAAGCAGCACTCACGAAGGAAGCGGTGCTTGGAAAATAATTTCCTAATACGGATGTCATTTGGCTAACTTGCTTTTGCATAGCAGGGGTTAATTGATCATAGGCAATCTGGGCAATCACCAAATGCCCCATTTGATTCCAAGCAAAAGCCGTTTGTGACATAAAGGGTTGCACCAGTAATGCACAAGCCCCCACCATAATGGCTTTCATTTTTTTGCGATGATTTGATATAAGGTTCATTCCTTGTCCCCTTGAAGTATTTTTAACTACGTAAACCATAACCTCGTTGCATGAGTGCTAAGTTTAAAATAAATAAAGCAACGATAAAAACAATGATCATGACCATTGCGACCATAATATTAACATCGCTCAACCCTAAAATACCATAGCGAAAGGCATTAACCATGTATAGCACTGGATTTAACTTCGACAACTCTTGCCAGAACGGCGATAACAAATGAATAGAATAAAACACGCCGCCCAAATACGTTAAGGGGGTAATCACAAAGGTCGGAATGATCATCACATCGTCAAATTTATTGGCCATTAACCCATTGGTAAAACCCGCCAAGGAAAATAACAAAGATGATAGCAATGCCACCGACAGGATAATAAACAAATTATAAACATGCAGTTTTGTAAAAAATAATGCGATGAGAATCACTAACAAACCTATCATCAAGCCGCGTAAAATGCCACCCATGACAAAGCCCACTAAAATAACCAAATTAGACACTGGCGCAATTAACATTTCATCAATATTTCGTTGAAACTTGGTTCCAAAAAAAGAAGACGCGACGTTTGAATAAGCATTCGTAACAACTGACATCATCACTAAGCCGGGAGCGATATATTGCATATAACTAAATCCGCTCATATCGCTAATTTGGCTACCAATCAGTTTCCCAAAAATCAAAAAATACAAAGTCATAGAAATAACCGGAGGCAATAAAGTCTGAGGCCAAATTCGCAGAAATCGTGTAATTTCTTTATTCAGAATAGTTATGAAGGCAACATAATTAACTCTATCCAGCATGATGATTCTCTTTTGTTGTGAGTCGCAAAAATAATTCTTCTAATCGATTAGCTTTGTTACGCATTCTAACAACTTGCACCCCTTGGCGAGATAACAACTCAAACAGATGATTCAATTGCTGCCCCACGGAAAGATCCACGGATAAAGTTTTATGATCGATGAGGTGTGCTGTAAAGTCTTCCAAGACCGGCATATCTAACAACGGTTCTTGCAAATACAGTACGAAGGTTTCTGTATGCAAACTATCTAATAATGAGCGCATATTGGTATTTTTGATCAGCTCACCATGATCGATAATGGCAATATTACGACACAAATATTCTGCCTCTTCTAGGTAATGAGTGGTCAGAATAATCGTAGTCCCTTGTTGATTCATTTCCCGCAGAAAATCCCACATCGAACGACGTAATTCAATATCAACACCCGCGGTTGGCTCATCTAAAATCAGTAATCTTGGCTCATGCAATAACGCCCGCACAATCATCAAGCGTCGCTTCATGCCGCCCGATAACATCCGCGTCGGTGTATTCCGTTTATCCCATAACCCTAATTTTTTCAAATACCATTCTGCACGTTCTTTGGCAATTTTTGTTGGTACGCCATAGTATCCCGCTTGGTTAACCACCACCTGCATCACTGTTTCAAAAATATTAAAATTAAACTCTTGCGGAACTAAACCAATTTGCTTTTTCACATTACGCAAATCCGTATCAAGATCATGACCAAAGACCCGCACCTTCCCACCAGTTTTATTAACAAGGGACGTGATGATACCAATGGTTGTAGATTTTCCTGCACCATTGGGTCCTAATAAGGCAAAAAAATCGCCCTCTTTCACTACAAAACTAATCCCATGCAAGGCATGTACGCCACTGGCGTAGGTTTTTTCTAAGTTCTCTACCACCAGGGCTGACATTACGTTCCCCTTTTTATTAAATGGCGCATATAAGGTCGCGCGTGTTGTTCTGTCTCAGGCAAGGTACGCACATGAATATCTTGCTGTGGATGAGGCGGCGTAATATTGTGGAATTTAAATGCTGCCCATAGAGTGAATAAAACTTCAGAACGTACGACCACCCTTGAACTGCCCGTTTGTAAATTGATGAAATAACGTATTTCTAGATCAAAACAATACTCATTGAGTTGCATCATCAAAACTTCCGGCTCCGGTAGAGAAACAATCTGTGGATGATGCTTAATCACGCTAAAAATTACTTCTCGTACAAAGTTAGGATCATCTTTGCGATCAAATTTTAAAGGAACGACAGTTCGTACAATCCCATCTTGATGCGTCCAATTAGTAAAAGGCTTATCAAAGGTTTCTGAGTTGGGAACTAGCACTTCCATATGATCCCAGGTTTTAACCGTCATGGAGCGCATGCCAATCCGTGTCACTTCACCTTCAAAATTACCGATGGAAACTAAATCTCCGGTGCGTACTGGACGTTCGATTAATAACAAAAGACCACTAGCGTAGTTTTTTAATAAATCACGCATCCCAAAACCCGCCGCAATAGCAAAACCGCCAAGGATATATTCAATGCCACTGAGATCAATACCAATAATTTTTAGCGCGATAAAGAAACCAACCACAACAACGCTATATTGCGTAAACGCAGCTAAGCTATTACGTAAGCCTACGTCTTCTGTGCGAGCGAACATCCAACGATAGGCAAATTCTCGAGTCCATCGTGACACCCAATACAACACAAAACCAGTGACAGTAAATTCAATTAATCCTAAGGGAGTAATAACGGTTCCTTTCAATTCCAATAAATGTAGCTTTGAGAATTTTATTAACGCTTGCACAACTGTAGATTCCCTTCCCCAGCCATAGAGGAAAAATAACGTCGCTACCGCTGCAACAAATAGTCCAATTTGCAATATTTTATCGATAGGTTTCAACACGGCTTGTGTCCACAGCCAACCATTGCGTAAATGCCGAATCAAAAACTCTGATACCCAATCCAGAAAATCCGTTAAAAACCCATGAAGCAATACATAGCTGATCAAAACTAATAGCAATTTTCCTTCATAACGAGAAATCGTCCATGCTAAATCAACATAACCAAAAAAACCAATGAGCGCCGTAATCAATAAAGTTAGAGGCACTAAAAAACTTAACAATTTAACTGCATTCATAACATAAGGGCGTGTACGATCAGCATAGGGGGCTAATAGGTAAGGAACAACACCCCAACCACGTAACAATAGTACGGCGACTAACAGCAAAAATAAGGCAAACAATCGATTGAAAAAATCTCTTACCTCAAAACCCACGGGAAGTCTTTGCGCTAACACGGTAATCATGGTTAAAACTGCACCGCTCAACAAAGCCCAGCGCAAATGACGATATAATTTAATATCACGCCCCGCTGCTTCTGTCGTGGTTTCAGTTAAAACAATGCGCGCCAACGTCATGAGCATTTTAAAAATGAGTCCAACCAGGGCTAACCATAAAATAGGAGTTACTGATTTAAAAGGCACACCGAGTAACCATAATGATGAAAAAACTGCCGTGACTCCGTAAACGCTCCACACATTACATAGGGCTAATCGCAACACGATGAAGCGTAAATTATCAGAAATCCGGCGCCGATCTTTTCCCACCTTATCGACTAACAACGTTAAACTTCTTTTCAACCACCAGGTAAGAACTAATAACCCTGCTTCTATAAGTATGGTTAACAGAAGATTTTTTAAACTAATCTTACTAAAGGCTAACATGACTTGTGCATTGAGCGCATGCACCATTTTTACCGTTAATTCTGGCATGCTCATCAACTTATATCCCAAATTTCCCCATGCTTGTACGCTAAACCCTGGCAATCCTTGTCGTCTTGCCAAAGATTGCTTTAATTTTTTCTGAACTTGCAACAATAAAGCATCATTTTTATCGGATAATTGGCTTAATTGTTGTTGGTAATTTTGGTATTGAGTCAGCAAAGAAGAGAGTGACTGATTGTACGTCGTATAGGCTTCTGTGGAAATTAATTCTTTTTTCAATCTTGCTTTTTCTAATACTTGTCGCTGCGTTAAAAATTTTACTTTTTGTTCAATCAATGCTGAAACACTTAAAAGTTCATTCTGTGTGACTTTCATTTGATTGATCTGGGTATTCAACAACATCAAACTTTGATCTACCGTCAAATTTTGAGAAATACCTGCCATGACATTTTCAACATGGAGAAACACTAGTTGCAAATGGATTAAATTACTATTTTCTTGCGCTTGTAAAATTTGTAGTTCAATTGCTTCGGTATTCAAGCTTTTTTTAACACTCAGGCCCTGTGCCGCAGGTTGTAACTGTCCATTCAATACAGCTAATCGATCAAGCCACTGACGTTGTTGCTGCTGTAAGGAGCGTTCTTGTTGCTCGAGAGCAAGCTCTCGCTGCGCTTGTTCTTGTGCATTATAATGAGCTAACAATGTACTTTTCCAACGCTCACGCAAATCATAGGTTTGCTTTGCCCATTGCAATCCTGCATCGAGTGCGACAATCTGATCCTCTTGTGCTTTAACCAGCTCGCGCTGATGATTTAAGTCAGTTTGTAATTTTTCTAATCGCTGGCTTACTGAGTACGTTGTCCCTGCTGCTAAGGTTAACCCTTGCAATTGCATTTCCAACTCTTTCATGCGACTCATGGTGGTTTCTTTATTTTGCTGCGATTCGGCTTTTGCAATGGTTGCTGCATCGACATTCGCACTGGCTAAGGCAGATTCTAATTCTGCTCGCTCTATATCTTCTTTGGTCACAGGCGTAGCTGTTGCGGCCAAACGATCGAAGGTATCGCTTAATTTTTTATAGTTTTCGGCAGCTAGTTGATTTTTTTTCTCTGTTAATTCTACCTGCTGCGTGGAGTCATTCACTCTATTTGCGAGACGATGAGACTCGGGGTTTGCGAACACCGGTGTGGTCATTGCAAACCAGACCATCCCTAGTAAACACAAAAATAGGCTAATAACAATTCTACGATCAAGATCTTTCATTTTACACTTCACTGATTGATTGCGTTACTAACTGGCCTTTTAACGGTAGCCACCATAACAATAATAATCCGGGTAACGCCATTAAACTGCTAATCAAGTAAAAATGCGCCCAACCTACGGCAACTACTAACAAACCTGACACAGGTCCGACAAATACTCGACCTACTGCTGCAAACGCTGAAAATAATGCAAACTGTGCAGCCGAATGACGCTTATCGCATAAGCTCATTAACAAAGCCACTAATGCTGCAGTGCCCATGCCTGAAAAAAAGTTTTCGCCAAACACAGCGATAAACAACAATACAAAACTTTTTCCCGCCCAGGCCAATAACATAAATAATAAATTGGACAGTCCCTGTAAAATTCCAAAATAAAATAGTGCAGGGAATAAGCCTAAACGGGTCATGACCCCACCGCCCACAAATATTCCCAGAATACTTGCGCCAATACCGACAGTCTTATTCACTAATCCCACATCGGTTAAGGAAAAATGCACGCCTTGCAACAAAAATGGCGTGCTTAAGCTCATAGCGAAAGCATCCGTTAATTTATAAGAAATGATAATCAGTAATAGCAACAGCGCATACTCACGCTGAAAAAACTCTTGTAATGGCTCCATCACTGCTTGATACAAAGATGAAGGAACGGCAACGACCTCCGACTCTTTCAAAAAAAACGTCACACTGATACTGAGTAACATGCAACCTGCCATTAAGCGATAGGTGGTATCCCAACCTAAATGATCCGCCAAAATAAAAGCAATGGCGCCCGAGATCAACATACCAACGCGATAACCGCCGGTGGTGTAGGCAGCCCCCATACCCCGCTCATCGGCTGGCAACACATCAGTACGGTAAGCATCAATGGCAATGTCCTGGCTCGCGGAACAAATTGCAACGGCAAAGGCTAAGCTGGCTAATAAAATCGGATGAGTAGAAGGTTCAAAACAAGCCATGATAGCAATCGTACCCACTAAGGCACATTGTGTTATCAAAATCCAACCTGCACGTCGCCCAAGAAACGGGGGAATATATCGATCAAACAAGGGTGCCCATAAAAACTTGTAGACATAGGGTTGCCCTAGTAACGCTAAAAAACCAATAGCAACGAGGCTAACACCGGCGGTGCTATACCAAGCTTGTAGTGCAGAGCCTGTTAAGGCTAGAGGCAAACCGGAGGCAATACCTAGAAAAAAAATACCGACAAGTCGAGGATTAATCCATGCTAATCGTCTCACCATCGGACTCCAACATTGTTATTATTTTATTTAAGGCCTACTAACAAATGCACCGCACAAAAAACTGTGCGGTGCTCTCTTGCGAGAATGAATCCACGTATGGACTTTCCCTACAAAGTCATGATCACATTAACTTTGTTTTTTATCTGTAGCTGCAGGCGCTCCCACAGAAATCAAATGCACTTTAAATACCAAGGTTTCATTGGGACCAATTGGACCGCCCAACCCTTTATCGCCATAAGCTAATTTAGGTGGAATGTACAATTCCCAGGTTGCACCAGCTTTCATCATTTGCAACGCTTGTTGCCAACCTTCAATCACTTGTGATAATTGGAACGTTGCTGGTTTGCCACGTTGGTATGTGCTATCAAACACTTGACCATTAATGAGCTTACCTTCGTAATCAACGGTAACAACATCGCTGCTAGCGGGCATTTTGCCTTTGCCGTCATCAATCACTTTATATTGCAAACCATTTGCAGTGACTTTCACACCGGGCTTGGTTTTATTATCGTCGAGGAATTTCTGCCCTGCTTGTAAATTTTTGTCTCCCAACACTTTCATGTCCGCTTGCTGTTTAGCAATGATTTGCTTTTGCAAGGTCAACAATGTTTGTCGCATTTCATCATCGGTCATCAATAAGGGAGAGCCGGCTAAACCATCTTTAATACCGCGAGCTAACATATCGATATTAAGTTGTAAATTTTGCGCTTTTAAACTTTTCCCCATGTCTACACCAATGGTGTAGCTGGCACGATCATTATCGTTTTTCAAAGGACTCACAGTTGCTGCTGTGGTGGTGGTTGGTTGCGCGGACGTTACCGCAGGAGATGTCGATGGCGTTGCAGAGGTTGCAGGGGTTGGTGATGTTGTTGGTGCTGGTGTTGGTGTCGCTGGTGTCGCAGCTGCTTGCACAGCAACACATCCCAGAACCACAGCCAATGTTGTTTTTAATTTCATGGTTACTCCCTTCATGGGAACGTTATCTCGTACACGTTCCTTATTGTTTCGTTATTACAAACCTTCGTACCAAGCAGCGGTGCATACCACTTCGTACGAACGGTATACACGTCTTGAACTGCTGTATTGTGCCTGAAAAAAAAATGAATTCCTACTCTGTTTTTGCTATCTTTCTGCATTTCCCATAGAATAGTGAACAGTTATCTCACAAAAAAGAGCACAAAATGAACATTAGCATTTTTGAATTGTTAACCATTGGTATCGGCCCTTCAAGTTCTCATACTGTAGGACCTATGCGCGCTGCAAAAACCTTTGTGGATGACCTACAATCTCTGCTGTCGCAAGTGGTTTCGATTCGAGTTGAACTCTATGGTTCTCTCGCGTTAACCGGCGGTGGCCATGGCACTGCCCCGGCTATTTTAAATGGATTGGAAGGACAAACGCCGGAAGACGTTCAGCCTGAAATGGTTCCACTACGTGCACAGCAAATCATCGATCAACAGATTATTCAATTAAAAGGCGAGCATCCCATCGCTTTTGATATGGCTCATGATTTTCTATTTCATTACAACGAAACATTACCACAGCACCCTAATGGTATGCGATTTAGCGCCTTCAACGCTGGAGGACAGTTATTGAAGACGGCCGATATTTTTTCCATTGGTGGAGGGTTTATTGTTAAGTCAGACGCCTTCAATCAACCTTTAGCGGAAGAAAAAACTGTCCCATATCCTTTTGCCACCGCTCGCGAATTACTCGCTCATTGCAAACAACACTCTCTGAATATCAGCGATATCATGTTAGCTAACGAATGTGTTTGGCGTTCTAAAGCAGAGGTGAAACACCACTTATTACACATCGCTGATGTGATGAAGCACTGCATTGAGCGAGGTTGTACTGCCACTGAAACTTACTTACCAGGTAGCTTACATGTAAAACGACGTGCTCCCAGTTTATATGCCAAACTTTCAAAAGATGGCACCCAAAAAATACAAGACATGATGAATTGGGTGAATCTGTATGCCTTGGCAGTCAATGAAGAAAATGCTGCCGGTGGCCGTGTTGTCACTGCACCAACCAACGGAGCAGCGGGAATCATTCCTGCTGTATTATCGTATTATATTCATTTCTGTGAAAACGCTACGGATGATGGCATCATTCGTTATTTACTCACTGCGGGCGCTATTGCCATCCTTTATAAAAAAGGAGCTTCTATTTCTGCTGCAGAAGTCGGTTGCCAAGGTGAGGTAGGTGTTGCCTGTTCCATGGCCGCAGGTGCCTTAGCTGAAATCTTAGGTGGTACTCCCAATCAAGTGGAAAATGCCGCTGAAATTGGTATGGAGCATAATCTAGGATTAACCTGCGATCCGATCGCAGGACTGGTACAAATCCCCTGCATTGAACGCAACACTATGGGATCTATTCAAGCCATTAATGCCGCGCAATTAGCATTGATGGGTGATGGTGAACATTTAGTTTCGTTAGATAAAGTCATCGCCACCATGTTGCAAACTGGACGTGATATGCAAACCAGTTATAAAGAAACAGCAAAAGGTGGACTCGCTGTTAATCACCCTGAATGTTAGGAGTTAATGTTATGTCACAATGTCCTTGCGGATCTCATGAGTTATATGTTCAATGCTGCGGGCAATATATTGATGGTGCAGAAACAGCACCAACGCCTGAAGCCTTAATGCGTTCGCGTTATACCGCTTATACGCAAGCCAATATGGATTATATCCAGAAGACGATGCAAGGTGAACCGGTTAAGGACTTTGATCCTGTTCTTTCAAAAGAGTGGGCACAACATTGCGATTGGCAACAATTGCAAGTACTGCACTGCCAGCAACTTTCTTCCAATCACGGTTTTGTGGAGTTTATCGCTCATTATCAATCAAAAGGACAACACCAACATTTACATGAAGTCAGTGAATTTCGTCGTATTAGCGGTGTTTGGTTTTATGTGGGCGGTGAAATACCGGCTATCAAACGTAATCCCATACGCAAACAAGCAAAGCTTGGACGCAATGATCCCTGCCATTGTGGTAGTAGCAAAAAATATAAGCAATGTTGCATGCTAAAGGAAGGCTGATATACTTGAGGTGCGCTAGTATATCAAGGATCTGATTATGCCTTTTAGAAATACGCCTCTTCGTTATGGTTATGTTGCTGTCACCCTGCATTGGATGATGGCCCTTCTCGTCATTGGTATGCTATGTCTAGGTTTATATATGACGGGGCTGTCTGCCAGTTTGGAAAAACTTAAACTGTATGGTTTACATAAATCCTTTGGTGTATTGATCTTGATGTTAGTCACTATTCGTTTAGCTTGGCGCTTTAGTAGCATCATTCCGGCATTACCTTCTACTCTTGCTACGTGGCAAAAAATAGCAGCCCATGTTTCCCATGTCGCACTTTACGCTTGCTTATTCATTATGCCCCTTAGCGGCTGGCTCATGTCTGTTACTGCAGGAATACCTGTATCCTTTTTTGGATTATTCCTGCTACCAGCACCTTTCGCAGCGGATCATCCGTTGCATGTATTCTTTCTTACACTCCATCAATGGTGTGCCTTTGTTTTGATTGGACTCATTTGCATTCATATTGGTGCTGCATTGCAACACCACTTCATTTACAAAGACACGATCTTAAAAAGAATGTTGCCCTGGTAATTGAATAGGTTATTAAGACAGATCGTCTCTGCAGCGGTGTCTGGCACATTTGTTTGGAAAGAGGGCATCTAGTATTCTGTAATAATAGAAAAGAGAACTAACGTTGAAGCATTCTCGTGTGCCTGACACTGCTATTGAGGTCTATCTTAAAATTAGACCTTGCTGGATCCATGTTTTCAGAAAATTGATGGCTTGAATCGGAACTTCTTCCTCTTTAAACCATTGACAGAGCAATTCGCAAAGAGACGCCATATCGCCACCGTTAACACAGTGCTCAAAGGCTTGTTGTTCTATCAGTGACATGGGACGAAATTGTATTTGGTATTCATGACGCCACATCAAATAAACAGCGGTGTTCTCTAATGGTGTGGGCTCCAAAGAATTCTCTTCTTCGTGCACACGCCAAAGATCAACGGTATTCCAGCGCAAATCAATCTGACGCCACGCAGCAATAAAAGCAAAGGTCATCGTTGCCCAATTCCCTGCTGGAATTGCCGTTAAGTCATCCAATGTCATGATAGTACAACTATCAGCCGCGTCAAACAACTCTGCGAGCAGCCATTCAAATTGCGCCATTTCACCCACTACGGGCACTTCTACATACCACTCATGCTGCATGAGAAACGTTGAAAACCCTTGACCAAACCAACGAATAGAACGAAATCGCGAAGGATAGTGTTGCACATACTGTCTTGCAACTTCCTCAAAATCATCATCACCTAATAAAGACAGCACGCCCGGAAAATCCTTTGATAATGACTCAATCAAACGCAATACATAAGCATTACTATAAATAGCCAATCGCTCTTGCGCATCTTGTAAATTTTTTTGTTGAATCTTTGTTTCAAACAGTGATGATTGCTCTAATAAATACGCTTGAAACATTTGTTGCAAATCTACTAGCTGTTTCATAAAGCAGTCTCAAGCTCCATCATGCGACTAATCCTGCGTGCTTCTTGCAACTCTGTGACTAAATCTTCTAGTGGCGGAATATTATCATCACGTTCAATCATCGTTGATATGCGACCGAAACGTTGGCAAGCTTGGGCATAGAGTTCCCAAACTGGTGGAATCACATCTTGATCATGGGTATCAACGATATAATGATCGAGATAAGAATGACCGGCAAGATGAAATTGTTTCACCCGATTAACGGCGATCTGATTGAGATACGTTAGCGGATCAAATTGATGATTCATACCACTGACATAAATATTGTTGATATCGAGTAAAATAAAACAATCCGCTTGTTGAGCAATTTCATTTAAAAAATCCCACTCTGACATATCAGAGTCTTGATAGGTTAAATAACTTGATACATTCTCTATGAGGATTTGGCGCCCTAAATAATCTTGAATCTGCTGAATGCGTGAAACGACGTGTCTCACTACTTCCATCGTATAAGGCAATGGTAATAGATCATGGACATTATATCCATCAACGCCGGTCCAACACAGATGATCCGAAACCCACGCTGGCTGCACTCGTTGTATCAGTTGCTTAAATTCCGCTAAGTATTGTTGATCTAAGGGATCTGTACTGCCTAGCGATAAAGAAACACCATGCATCACCATCGGATAGTTTTCGCGAATTTTGTCGAGATAATAAAGAGGCTTACCGCCTGGAATCATATAATTTTCAGTGATGATTTCAAACCAGTCTACCTGCGGTTGCGTGGTGATGATGGCTTGGTAATGTTCGGGACGCAATCCCAATCCAAAACCTAAATAGGGAAAATTTTTTGTTTTATTCATTTAGATGCTCATTCCATGCAACTCAAAAAAGGGAGCGATATCTCATGGGAGATATCGCTCATTTCTGTCAATACTACAGAATTATTCTTGACTTGTAGGAGCAGCATCTTTAGCAGCTGACGCATCTTTAGAAGCATCAGGTGCAGTTGTGGTACCACCTGCTTTTTTACATTTTTTCTCAGACTTCATCATTTTCATGCCTTTTCCTTTGCAGGAATTTTTGCCTTTGCAAGCATTTGCATTGGTTTTGCAGCTACCTTTGCCTTTGCATGAATTCACGCCATAACAAGCTACACCTGCTTTAGCGGCAGCTGTCGTTGTAGCAGCATCAGAAGAAGTAGCAGCTGCCATCGCAATGGATGATGCAGCCAATAAGCCAGCTGCTGTCGCTGCTAAGGCTGTACCCAATACTCGTTTATTCAACATTTCAGACTCCTTATCATATACTTGAAAAGTAAAACTATTAGCCCATGCATGACAAAACAGATGCCCTGCCATACATTTCAGAGCATAGCGCAGGTTCTATCAAATGTGTAGTTTGTCAAAATTGTTGAGATAGCGGTGACACCCATGCCGTCAAAAAAATGACGTCATAACAATCACGATGATTTTGATTCATTGCAATGACTGTTTTTTCGCTCCTTACGTCGTTGATGCAAACCCCATAGCGTCAGCACAATACCTGACAATGCGTAGCCAAAGAAGCCCAAAAATAAAATCATGGGCGGGTTTAATGCAATGGCAATGAATGCGGATAGCACGAAGAAAATAGCAACAAACGGCACTCGACCTTTAAAATCTATTTCTTTGAAACTGTAAAAACGGATATTGCTGACCATGAGTAAGCCTGTGCCCACGGTAATAATCGCCATAAGAAAATTAATCGGTACTGCTGGCAAATGAAAATGGTGCCCAAACAATACAACACTGGTGAGTACGCCCGCGCCTGCTGGTGACGGCATCCCTTGAAAATATCGTTTGTCCGCATGCTCTACTTGCGTATTAAACCGCGCTAAACGTAAAGCGGTGGTGGCAGCAAATAAAAACGCCGCGAGCCATCCTAGTTTTCCAATACTAAACAAAGACCAGCTATAAACTAAAACTGCTGGCGCAATGCCAAAGGAAACCATATCCGCCAGGCTATCATATTGCACACCAAATTCTGTTTGGGTATTGGTAAGACGAGCAACACGACCATCCAAGCTATCCATTAACATCGCCACAAAAATTGCGAAGGTTGCTACATCAAAAGAACCTTGCATAGCGGCAATAATGGCGTAAAATCCCGCAAAAAGACTAGCGGTAGTAAATAGATTAGGTAATAAGTAAATGCCTCGTGGGCGCTTTTCTCTCAACTCTTCAGTCATTAGGACCTCTTTCATGATAGATGCAGGATGTTTTGATAACCAGTTGAGTGCTATACTACTCAAATGAACATGTTCAATGAACGTTATTTTAACCCCGAATGTTAGAGATTGACAAGTAAGTACTTACCATGACAGATGATGACGATAAAACAATTATCATAGAAGGTGTAACTGATGAAGGCGAACAATTTCGCCCCAGTGACTGGGCTGAGCGCATGAGCGGCAGCCTCTCTACCTTCCGCAATCATCGAATTATTTATTCACCCATGCTGCAACCATCGATTAAAGATGGTAATCGCTGTGTCATGCTAGATCCCGCTCTTAAGGAATCAAACCCAGAACTTTACAATTCTATCCTCAAGTTTGCTAAAACAAATCATTTAAAAATTTGTAACGAACCCGAGGATAATGAGTAAATCTCAACTTTATTTGCAATTATCTTTAAAAAACGGAACTGCTGTCGTGCTGCCTTGATGGATTGCTTCAGACAACCAATGACAAGCTTCTGCAATATCTTTTTTCACTCCCTGGCCATAAAGATAAGCAACACCTAAGTTTACCTGTGCTTGCCGATAACCTCGGTTAGCTGATTGTATGTACCAGTACACTGCTTTACTCGGATCCGCATCCACACCACGCCCATCCATATACATATGGCCTAAGCTGTTTTCTGCTGCAGGATCGCCTTGCAATGCGCGCGCGTAAAAATAATTATAGGCATTGGAATATTGTTTTGGCGGATATCCTTCGATGCTATCGTGTTCTCGAGGTGGGGGTTGAAATTTTGGTTTTGGTGCAGGTTTTTCGACACAAGCCGTTAAGCTCATGAGCATCGCAGCACCAATAACGGTTGATACAAACCAACGAAATGTTTTTTCCATTCTATTCCCTCCCTAACAACCTAACCCACGCAATAAGCACATATACCCATCCCACTTCAGGATGCAAGGCATCTTGAAGTGCTCCATCAGGATGGGGAGTTTATTAGAGACGAGAAGATCTCTTCTCTCATTGCAAGCCCGAGCTCCCCAGGCGCAGCATCTAATCCCTAATAAAAGAATACGCTATCATCTAATGCGACAACAGTAAATAAGAAATATCATCAATCAAAAGACAATGCCCCATCTTTGAGCGTCACTTTCACGGTATCACCAGGTGCATACTCACCTTGCAACAAGGCTTGTGCTAAAGGATTTTCCAAATACTGTTGAATAGCGCGTTTCAACGGACGTGCTCCATAGACAGGATCGAACCCTGCTTTTGCTAAAAACAGCAAGGCTGCATCATCCACCAATAATGAAATATCCCTTTCTTGTAATCGTTGTTTCACACGATTCACTTGGATCAGAGCAATATGTTTAATCTGATCGGCTTGCAATGAGCGGAACACTACGATGTCATCCACTCGATTAATAAATTCTGGTCTAAAATGCTTCCCGACAATTTCCATAACCGCATGTTTCATTTTGTCATAGTCATTTTTGTCGGCGTATTCTTGAATAACATGAGAACCCAGGTTAGAGGTCATGACGATCACTGCATGGCGAAAATCTACGGTACGACCATGGCCATCGGTCAAACGACCATCATCAAGCACTTGCAGCAAAATGTTAAACACATCGGGATGAGCTTTCTCTACCTCATCTAATAGGATCACAGAGTATGGCTTACGACGAATTGCTTCCGTCAAATAACCACCTTCTTCATAGCCGACGTAACCAGGAGGTGCTCCGATTAAGCGCGCCACAGCATGTTTTTCCATGAACTCCGACATATCGATGCGCACCATGGCTTCCTCGGTATCAAATAAGAACATTGCGAGTGTTTTGCAAAGCTCTGTCTTACCAACACCCGTTGGACCTAAAAATAAAAAGGAACCCACGGGGCGATTAGGATCCGATAAACCAGCTCGGGAACGACGAATCGCATTTGCCACCACATTGACTGCTTCATCTTGACCAATCACGCGCTGGTGGAGAGCCTCTTCCATGTGTAATAATTTTTCTCGCTCACCTTCTAGCATTTTGCTAACAGGAATGTGCGTCCATTTTGAAACAACTTCTGCAATTTCTTCTTCCGTCACTTTATTGCGAACTAAGTGCGTATCTTTAGGTTCTACATCTAAGGCTTTTTGTAATTGCTTTTCTAACTCTGGCAGTCTGCCATATTGCAATTCCGACATGCGCGTTAAATCATTAGCACGACGTGCTGTTTCTAATTCTACACGTGCACGCTCTAGCGCTTCTTGCAAATGCTTAGTGCTTTGCAATGAGGCTTTTTCTGCCTTCCAAACTTCTTCAAGATCTGCAAACTTATGAGACAATTGATCGATATCTTGATTTAACTTTTCCAAGCGTTTAATGGATGCCTCATCGTCTTCTTTTTTTAGCGCTTCTCGTTCAATTTTTAATTGGATCAACTTACGATTTAAGGTGTCCATTTCCTCTGGCATGGAATCAATCTGCATGCGAATATTACTACCTGCTTCGTCAATTAAATCGATAGCCTTATCAGGCAATTGTCGATCCGTAATATAACGATGGGACAGTGTAGCAGCTGCAACAATCGCAGAGTCTGTGATTTGTACGCCATGGTGAATTTCATAACGCTCTTTTAATCCGCGTAAAATAGCAATGGTATCGGGAACATTGGGTTCATCCACTAAAATTTTTTGAAAGCGTCGCTCCAATGCGGCATCTTTTTCAATGTATTGTCGATACTCATCTAAGGTAGTGGCGCCAATACAATGTAACTCACCGCGCGCTAAAGCGGGTTTTAGCATATTCCCTGCATCCATCGCGCCTTCTGCTTTGCCCGCGCCCACCATGGTATGCAGTTCATCAATAAATAAAATGATTTGACCTTCTTGCTTACTCAAGTCATTCAAAACTGCTTTTAAACGCTCTTCAAATTCACCACGAAATTTTGCACCCGCGATCAACGCGCCTAAATCTAAGGCCAATAATCGTTTGCCTTTAATTCCTTCTGGCACTTCACCATTCACAATTCGTTGTGCCAAGCCTTCAACGATGGCAGTTTTACCAACGCCGGGCTCGCCAATTAAGACCGGATTATTTTTAGTCCTACGTTGCAATACTTGAATGGTGCGCCGAATTTCTGCATCGCGCCCAATCACTGGATCTAATTTCCCTTGCTCCGCTAATTCAGTTAAATCTTTAGAATACTTGGCTAAGGCTTCTCGATTTTCTTCATCACTCGCTTCTTTCACTGACTGCCCTCCTCGCATATCATTAATCGCTTTTTCAAGAGCACCCTTTGTAACCCCGGCTGCTTTTAACAAAGTTTGCAAACTATTATCACTTTCAAAGGCGGCTAATAAAAATAATTCGCTTGAAATAAATTGATCGTGACGTTGTTGAGCTAATTTATCTGTCACATTAAATAATCGATTTAATTCATTTGATATGGAAATATCGCCAGAAGTGCCAGTGACTTGTGGCAATTGATCCAGTGCTTTATCCACACTGGCATTAAAGGCTGAAGGGTTATTAAGATGAGCTTTCGTTAATAAAGGGCGAATGGTGCTGCCTGATTGATCCAACATTGCCTTTAACACATGAATGGGTTCAATGGTGGGATTGTCTCGTCCAACAGCAATGGATTGCGCATCCAAAATTGCACTATGAAATTTACTAGTTAATTTATCCATTCTCATTTGCTATCACTCCTCGTTATTGTGGAAAGTAGGTTATTTGAATACCCCTCATCCGGCCTGCGGCCACCTTCTCCCGCACGGGGAGAAGGCACTTTTTATTCATCCCCTTCTAAAAATCTGTTTACTAGAAGCCCTCTTTTTGCATCCAGGTATCATCAACAAACTTGCTTAAATAATTTCGGATAGAGTCTGGTAGCAAGACTAAGCATCGTTGTCCTTTTTTCAAGGATTTTGCCGCTTGCAATGCTGCCCACATGGCAGAGCCACTTGAGCCACCCACTAATAATCCTTCCTCACGAATTAAGCGTCGTGCCGTATGAAAAGAGTCTGCATCATTAATTTTTACATATTCATCGATAAGCGTGTTATCTAAGACATCTGGAAAGAAGTCATAGCCAATCCCCTCAACTTTGTAGGAATGCACGTCCGTGCCTCCCCCTAAAATTGAGCCATAGGGGTCCGCGCCAATGATTTTGATCTTCGGATTATATTCTTTTAACCGTTTTGCAACGCCAGTGATAGTACCACCGGTTCCCACGCCCATAACAACCATGTGTAAATTATCACCAAAATCATCAATGATTTCTTGAGCGGTAAATAAATAATGGGCTCCTGGGTTTGCTGGGTTGGAGTATTGATCCAAGATATGAGCATTAGGTAGCTCTTCTCGTAAACGATTAGCCACAGAAATATGACTCTCTGGCGCATCCCAGGCAGCTTCCGTTGGGGTTCGTATAATTTTTGCGCCAAGTGCTTCTAATACCACTTGTTTTTCACGGCTCATTTTTTCCGGCATCGTGATAATCACGTTGTAGCCTTTCACTGCCGCGGCTAGGGCAATGCCAATGCCCGTATTACCAGAGGTAGGTTCGATGAGGGTATCGCCGGGCTTAATTTGGCCGGATTTTTCTGCTTCTTCTACCATGTGATAGCCGATACGATCTTTGACAGCGCCACCTGGATTTAAAAATTCACATTTTCCATAGAACTCACAATCATAACCTTGGCCAACACGATGAAGTTTAACGGAGGGTGTGTTGCCAATGGCTTGTAAAATAGTATCAATGATCATGAGTATCTCCTAATGAGTATTGTTTCGCGAAGCGTATGATAAACTAATGCCCCGCAAAAAGCCACGGGGTTATTGCCGTGACAATACCAGCAACGGCGCCACAAACATGGCCTTCCCAGGATATTTCTGGTCCTTGTGGAAAGAGATGTAAAACCAAACTGCCCAAATAATACAAGGTCAAAATGGCCAGTAAAATGGAGAAAGCACTAGGGTGCTGATAGGTGTTTACTAATAAAAAACTCCAATACCCCATAATTAATGAACTGGCACCAATATGGATTGCCTTACGCCCCACCAGCCAAATCAAACAGCCGCTGAGAAGTGTAATACTGAGTGTCACCACAATAAAGTAATGCCAACCCCCGACTAAAATAAAATTCATGAGGATAAAAAGAGGGATGCTATTAAAAAATAAATGATTAAAATCGCCGTGTAATAAAGGAGACAACGCAATGCCTGGTAATCCGATCCAGTGACGCGGATAAATCCCAAAGTAATTTAAACGTCGTCCTAAGAGGGTATTAACTATTTGGATACCCCATAAAACTCCTAACATGATAAAAACCGGCACTAGATTTTTTAACATTGAATCGAATAAGATCGTTGCGGCATCAGCAAGCTGTGTTATGTATTCCAACATGAGCAATCTCTTTAATTAACTTTTTTACAGTATACTACAACTTTTTCCGCGCCAAGTGCGATTGAAATCACACCCCCAACGCCAGCTCAGATTCCCAGTGAAAGTAAGCGTTATCTATTTGCGTATCGATACAATGTGCGTATAACCGATCCACTGCTGGTTGAATCCCTGGAATCGTGCATGGAATCACATGATCTCGCTGAGTAAAAATAATATCCGATGCCATGCCATGAGATATATGATCACGCATTAAGGGGATACCGCCAAAACTATACACCAACCGATGAATACCTCGCTCATTACGCGTATATGTTAATAACCCTTGAGCGTTTGACGATAATAATCGTTTGACTGACAAGCCAATCACTGCCTCCGATAAACCGCTACCTACTAAACTACGGCGCCATTGTGGATGAACACATAAATTGCCCATTGTCATTATTTGTTGATATCCCGAAGCAATTAATCCTTGAATGATAGACGCGGGATACCCTTGAATGTAACTAGACTCCAAGGTTGAGGCAAAGGATAGATCTAACCAATCTAACACCATTAAACCAATGGCTTCTTCTTTTAAAAAAATAGCGATCAATTCTTTTTGTCGGAAAAAATCATCACTTCGTAATTCAGGCTCGACTAATTTGCTTTCATACTTTAATGCGTGCCCCATTTGTGTTTTCCACAAATGATAGGCTGAACGATAATGATCCGCATATTGTGGCTGGCAGTGTTGCCCGCGACAAGGCAATAAATAACACTGCATTTGTTTTGCTTCTTCTAGATCAAATAAACAATCCGTATTTTCTATAAACATCATAAAACTCCATTTTATAACATTCGCCTTTAAATGATGAGATCACCCCTCATCCGGCCTTCGGCCACCTTCTCCCTCAAGGGGAGAAGGCACTTCTTATTTGTTTTTCCAATGGCGCTAACATTGTCTTCTTCAGAAAGCCCTCTACAAATAAAAATTTCTTATCGTCGAGGAGGAGTCGCACTCCACAAGCGCATTTCATGAATAATTTCATCAAACCCTTGCTGGAAACTACTCATAGCAATTTTCAAAATGCTTAAAAATTTCTGTAAATTTTCCTCTGTAGCAATATGGTTTTTCACCATATTTACCACGCTCACCCAATGCCCATCATCGCCACCATCGGTATTGACATGGGAGGCTAAAAAGCCCACCGCTTTTTTGGGTTGCGCCACACCCCAACTGGCAATGGTTGCAACAAGATCATCAAGAAATTGAGGTTCAATCGCAGCAGACATCCCCTCTGCCGCTAAGGGACACGCCAACATTAATAATGTATCTTGATAAAATCCAATGGTACTCTCTTGAACCACCATGAAGGCTTTGGTCCCCTGTTGTGGCACATGGTGTTGTTTGAGATATTCCACATCGGCACCCAAATGTTGTAAATCTTTTTCAATAATAAGTTCGTGATTGACCTCTCCTCGCAGGTGATAGATAAAATGATTGCGCAATTCAATGCTGGGAGCTAGAGCCACACAACGCCCCAAGTGTTGCGTTGTTTGCCGAACATACTGATGCAAATTAAATAATGAATAAACATATTGCTGTTTCGTCAGCGTATGCTGCGCAATAGCTTGCGCCCATGGCCCTTTAAAAAAAGCAGTCCGCCATTGATTCACCGTTTCGATCACTTCCTCTGCTGCTAAGGTTCTTAGAAACGCATTCACCTCACCATGACACGATTGATACACGTGATAGATTGCATATTCTAAGCGTTGTGCCATTGGGTAATAAGTGACGCCATCAATCGTCATTGGCGACACATGGTTTAAAGGTTCTAATTTCAATAGCTCTATGAAGGGATGTTGTAACGAAGGTAATAAAACAATGACATTATGCCGTTGCAAAATACGCGCTCGTCGTAGTGCCACATAGAGCAAGCCTGCAATAATATCCTGTGTGTGAGCACCATCGGTAAGCCACAATGAGTCTAGGTAAATACTGTTATTTAACACAGCTTCCGCGAGGCCCGTTTGTGCTGCAAACACACTATTTTCTGCCGGCTGGATATGCGCCCAACCATAAGACGTTTTGTCATCGTGTATTCCTACCTGATAGCCGGGTATTTTTAGAGCTTGTTGCATGGTAAGAGGTGCCAGTACCCAATGCCCTCCCTCAAGCAACTGTGGGGTATTTTGCTCAGTCAACTTGAGTGTAGAAAGAGCATTTGTAGCGAGTTGTTGTCGTTGGTGTTCTTGAAAAGAAATTGTGAGTGCCATAACAAGTCTGTCCTTATGATCGAGCTAGAAAGTAAACTCATCATACTGAAACTTTAACACTCAGTAAAGACATCTTATGATAGACGTTAGATCAAGTGTAACCTTGTTTTATTACAATTAGATCATCAAAAGCTTGCGTCGCTGAAGCACTGCTTTATACTGAATATACTTCACTTTCATAATTCTCAAATGGATACTTAGTTTGATGGAACCAACTAGCAACTTTTACCAGCGAATTTACTCTTCCCGTATCAAATACTTGTATGAGCAAAGTGTAAGCACTATTCTTTACAACATCGTTCTGCTCACGGTTGCTAACGTGGCCTTATGGAATACCCTTTCTTTACAAATATTAATTTATGGTTGGATTATTATCATCAGTGTTGCTTTAGCGCGTTATTTTTATGCTAGATACGTATTACGCACCACTTCCTGGGGGCAACTGCCCATTAAAAGAAAGCTGTTCTACATCTATATGTTTTTATCGTTGCTGGGCGGTCTTGCATGGGGATGGATTTTTATTTTATATGCGAATCAATTAACACTCACTGGGCAACTTTTCATGTTACTGCTATTAGGCGGTGTTTGTGCTGCGGCTGTAGCACCATTATCGAGCTTTGTTCAAGTCTACCTAATTTATACAATTCCCATGTTGCTTGCTCCCATTATTTTTTTTGGGATGTCCTCCGCCCCGGGCAGTATGGCCACAGCGAGCGTTACGGCACTTTATTTAGTTGTGCAGATTGCCGCAACTTATCGTAATAATCGTCTCACTTGTCGTGGCCTTCGTTTACAAATTGAAAAAGATGATTTAATTGAAACGCTCTCAGAAAAAAATAAACGCATTAATGTCCTATTGCAAATTGACGAATTAACACAAATTCCTAATCGGCGCTATTTATTTGAGATGTTAGAAAAGGAATTTCATCGTGCTCAACGCGAAAGTTCTTACCTGACCTTGTTTATGTGCGATATCGATTATTTTAAAGATTACAACGACCATTATGGGCATATGATGGGCGATAAAGTGCTACATGACGTGGCTCAAATTCTCTATAAAACCTTACAACGCTCTGGAGATTTTGTTGCGCGATATGGCGGCGAAGAATTTTTTGCCATTTTACCCAATACCAATCGAATCGCCGCTGTCACGATGGCCGAACGTATTTTAACGAATATAAGGCTTGCGCAGATTGATCATGTTAAATCCTCTGCGATGCCTTACTTAACACTCTCCATCGGTGGCATTGTGCTACAGCCGACTCAACTTAGCAGTATTGACGATCTCATTAGTCAAGCCGATAGAGCACTTTACGTTGCAAAAAATAAAGGGCGCAATTGTTTTATTATTCAGCCCTAAGGCTTTTCTAAGGTCTATTGTCCAATGCTTCACGACTTACGGGTAAAAAGCTCTGGCGGTTTAAGCCTAGGGCAACCGCTAAGGCACCTGCAACATAAATCGATGAATAAGTACCCACTAAAATACCAATGATTAATGCCAATGCAAAGCCATGTAAAGTTTCACCTCCAAACAGATACAATGCAATCACCGCCAATAAGGTCAAACCTGAAGTAATGATGGTTCGCGATAAGGTTTGGCTCACTGATAAATTAATAATTTCCGTGGGGGTTTCTTTGCGGTATTTGCGAAAGTTTTCACGCACACGGTCAAAAACAACAATGGTGTCATTTAACGAATAGCCGATAATCGTTAACACCGCCGCTAGGGAAATTAAATTAAACTCCAATTGAAAATAAGAAAATACGCCGAGAATAATAATCGGATCGTGAAGAAGAGAAATTGCCGCACTCACTGCGAAGCGAGACTCAAACCGCAACCAAATGTAAATAGCAATACCTAATAAGGAAACAAATAGGGCTAAGCTACCATTGGTCGCTAACTCTTTCCCTACCTGCGGTCCAATGTAATCGACACTTTGCAATTGGCTGCCAGGCAATGCCGCGACGATTTCATTACCAATAGTTTTTTTCTCAAGATTTTGATGGCCTCGTATTCGGATTAATATATTCGTTGCTGTCCCATACACTTGTACCGTTGCATTTTGAAATTTTGCCGCATCTAACTGCTCGCGAATAGTTGTTAAATCAGCGGGCTGTGAATAAGAAACATGAACTTCCGTCCCGCCCGTAAACTCTAACCCCCAGTTTAAGTGCTTAACACCTAAGATGACTAAAGAACCGATACAGAGCAGCGCAGAAAAGATAACAGCATACTTGCGCAATCCCATAAAATCAATGTAAGTATTTGGTTTGAAAAATTCCATGTCGTCCTCTCTTAAATACCAATCGACAATTTTTTAACGTGCCGTGAACCATATATTAAATTTACCAAGGCGCGGCTACCCGTAATGGCTGTGAACATTGAGCAAATCAAACCAATAGACAGCGTCAGCGCAAAACCACGAATTGAACCTGAGCCCACACCATAGAGAGCCACAGCAGCAATTAATGTGGTGACATTCGAATCCACAATGGTGGAAAATGCGCGTTCATAGCCAGCTTTGATCGCAGCTTGCGGTGAAAGTCCATTGCGTAACTCTTCACGAATGCGCTCGAAGATCAGAACGTTGGCATCAATCGCCATCCCCACTGTTAACACAATACCTGCCATACCGGGCAATGTTAACGTCATACCTAAAATTGACAATACGGCGACGAGTAACACTAAGTTAAATACCAAGGCCAAATCTGCCAGCAAACCAAAGACTCGATAATAGATCACCATGAATAAGATGATAAAAACCATCCCGACTTCTAAAGACAAAATACCTTTATCGATGTTCGCACGTCCTAAACTGGGACCTAGCGTACTTTCCGCGATAATACTAATTGGCGCAGGCAATGCACCAGATTTTAGTAACAACGCTAAATCCAACGCTTCCTTCGCATCTTTTATTCCAGTAATTTGAAAGCTGCTAGGTAATGCTGATTGAATGGTTGCGATATTAATGATGCGTTCGGTTTTACGTGGAACGAAACTAGACTTGCCATCAACCATCGTAGGTTGCATGAGGGTTTCAATATAAACCGTTGCTAATGGCTTACCAATATTTTCTCCCGTGATACGGTAAAAAGTTGCTTCACCGCCGCCGCCTAAGCGAATATCCACTGAGGGTCGCCCATCTTGTCCGATATTAGAGGCTGCATTGGTAATCGAAGAACCTGATAAAATACTTTGATTCTTTAATAGCACTGGCATATTTTCAAAGCGATATAGTTTGGAACCCAGTGGCACGTTACCGGTATCTGCGGCATCATGCTCTGTATCGACCAAGTGAAACTCTAGCGTCGCTGTACCACCCAAAATTAATTTAGCTCGCGCGGTATCTTGTACCCCGGGCAAGTCCACTGAAATTCGTTCAGCACCTTGTCGTTGCACCACCGGCTCAGCAATGCCCAAGGCATTAATTCGTTTACGTAGAACATCTGTCGTCTGCTCAATCGCAGCATCCTGTGCCGCTAACACCGCCTGTTGTGATAATTGAGCGGTAATGCCATAACCATCTAAATTCGTGTATGTTTTGATGGTGAGGTCTGGGTAGGATTGACGCATTAAAGCCGCTGCTTTGTCTTGACTAGCTTCATCTCGAAAATTAAGAACAATAGAATTATTGGGCCCTAAGGTTAAATCACGATAACGAATCATTGCGTGACGTAACTCAGCACCTAAGCCTCGCAGATTACCATTTTGGCGCGTCTTCAATAGGGTATCAACGTCTACGGCTAATAAAAAATGAACCCCACCGCGTAAATCCAAACCTAACTTCATTGGATCGGCTCCGATGGCACTTAGCCAATCAGGTGTCGTAGAAGCTAAATTTAATGCGACGGTATAATCCTCGCCTAAGGCTGCTCTGATCAAATCATCCGCTTTCAATTGATCTTCCGCACTGTTAAATCGAATAAGCAAATATCCCTTGGCCCCTGGCTCCATAGATTTGTACGTAATGCTATGGGTTGTGAGTAGTTGTTTGAGATTATCAATGATTTTTTGATCCACTGGTGTTCCCGAGCGCGCCGATACTTGCACCGCCACTTCATCAGGAAATAAATTGGGTACGGAATAAAGGACACCAAACAGTAGCACTGCTAAAATAAAGGCATACTTCCACCAAGGATATTTATTCATAGATCTTACTCTTCCTTTTTATTTTACAATTCAGCGGCGCTGGCGATCATTCTTCAACATTGCTCAGAATGACCGCCAGCTCGCTAAGTAGCTTATTCCCTATTTAATCGTGCCCTGTGGCAAGACCATAGAAACTGCATTTTTTTGAAGTTTAATGTTGGTGTTATCAGCAATCTCTACCACCATAAAGTCATCGGTGATTTCTTTAATTTTACCGAGAATACCACTGCTGGTAACAATTTCATCACCCTTGCTCAAATTGCTTAACATAGCGCGCAATTCTTTTTGCTTTTTCGCTTGTGGACGAATAAACAGAAAATAAAACACACCAAAAAACACAGCGATAAAAAGTACGGTGTTAATAATGCTAGGTGGGTGGGCATTCGCAGCAGGTGCGGTAGCGGTAGCAGCAGCAAAAGCATCACTGATAAATAGGCTCATAGATTCCCTCGTTGACAATGTTAGACCATGCTCCCTCTATACTAAGCCGGATAGACTCGATAAAAGGTTTCCAGAAAAATAGGCAATGTACCTTGTTCTATCGCACTTCGCAAATTTTTCATTAGAGTTTGATAATAGGTCACATTATGCACTGTATTTAGCATACAACCGAGTATTTCTTGGCATCGATCTAAGTGGTGCAAATAAGCGCGAGAATATTGCTGACAAGTGCTGCAGGGACACTCTGGATCCAACGGTGATGTATCTTTTTTATACTGACTGTTGCGAATGCGCACAATGCCTTGTGAGGTAAATAAATGGCCGTTACGGGCATTACGTGTGGGCATGACACAATCAAACATATCTAAACCACGGCAAACTGCTTGTACCAAATCTTGAGGTGTTCCCACACCCATCAAATAACGCGGCTTGTCGGCAGGCATCTGTTCCACGATATCATCTAACACATGCAACATTTCTTCTTTAGTTTCTCCTACGGATAAACCGCCGAGGGCATATCCATCAAAACCAATGTCTAATAAACCTCGTAAGGATTCTTGGCGCAAGGCAGGATACACACCGCCTTGCACGATGCCAAACAACGCTGAAGGAGAAGCACCATGAGCCACTTTACTGCGCTCTGCCCAGCGTAAGGATAACTGCATGGAAGACGCGGCCTGTTGCAAGGTTGCTGGATATGGAGTGCACTCATCAAACACCATAACGATGTCAGAACCTAAATCTCTTTGCACCGCCATGGATGTTTCTGGGGACAGGAAAATACGATCACCATTAATTGGCGACTGAAAATGCACGCCCTCTTCGGTGATTTTTCGCAATTTACCTAAACTGAATACTTGAAACCCACCGGAGTCTGTTAAGATCGGGCCTTGCCATCGCACAAAGTCATGCAAATCACCGTGTGCTTTTATCACTTCAACGCCGGGACGCAACATCAGATGAAACGTATTACCTAAGATAATATGTGCGCCGGCTTGTTTAACATCTTCCATTGTAATAGCCTTCACGGTACCTATCGTACCAACCGGCATAAAGGCTGGCGTCTCCACCACGCCACGTTCAAAGATTAAACGTCCGCGTCGAGCGGCACCTTGAGTTTTTAATAATTCAAATTTCATCTTATGTTACATCCTATGCAATCAACATCGCATCGCCGTAGCTAAAAAATCGATATTGCTCGGCAATCGCCGCTGTATACGCTTGTTGTATCGCCTCTAAGCCAGCGAAGGCGCTTACCAACATGAGCAAAGAGGTTTTCGGCAAATGAAAGTTTGTGACCATGGCATCTACCACTTTAAATTCATATCCTGGGTAAATAAATAAATTTGACTCACCGGTGAAGGGTTGTAAGGTTCCACTTTGCGCTGCTGTTTCTAAACTGCGAACACTGGTGGTACCTACTGCTATCACTTTTTTTCCTCGCTGTTTTGTTTGTTGTATTAATTCGACAATCGAGGATGGCACTGTTAAGTATTCATAGTGCATGACGTGTTGTGTAATATCTTCCGTGCGCACTGGTTGAAAGGTACCTGCTCCCACATGCAAGGTGACATAATCAATGATCGCACCCTTCGCTTTGATCGCCTGTAGCAAACCTTCATCGAAGTGTAATCCTGCCGTCGGTGCTGCGACAGAGCCCAAGGTCTTAGCATACACTGTTTGATAACGTTCTTTATCAAGGAGATCATCTTCACGTTGCAGATAAGGTGGTAGGGGCATATGACCATACTGTTGCAACATTTCCAAAAAACTCAAAGGAGAATCCAACAACTCCAATTCATATAAATCTTCTTGCCGCCCGAGAACCTTCAGTAAAATGTTTCCTTCCATCAATAACACTGTCTCGGGCTTTGGCGGTTTGCTTGCTCGAATGTGTGCTAAGCAATGTTTAGGGCTTTGAATCCGCTCTGCTAACACTTCTACTCGGCCGCCACTGGGCTTTACACCAAATAAACGCGCGGGAATCACTTTTGAGTTATTCAAAATGAGAGCGTCACCTGGCTCGATGAAGTCAATTAATTGCGAAAATTGCTGGTGCGACACCGATTGTTGTTGTCGATCAAGAACTAATAAACGACTCTTGCTCCGCTCAGCAAGGGGAACTTTTGCAATAAAACGCTCTGGTAATGTGTAATCGAAGTCTGATAATTTCATGGCGACGGATTGTACATGATCTTTTAGTGATAATATATACCTTTAATGCCTTGACCCCTCAAAACAGTCTGGTATACTGCTGCTCTTTGTGCCGGAGTGGTGAAATTGGTAGACGCGCCAGACTCAAAATTTGGTGGGGGCGACCCCGTGTCGGTTCGAGTCCGACCTTCGGCAGATTCTTAATTCCTATCGACAAAAACCTCTACGCTTTAAATTTCGGAGAATCGAAAAATAACGCCGTAGCGCCTTGGCCATGAACTGCCTGCCAATCCTCAACATCAAAAGACACTGCATAAACACCCGCTGTTGGCATAGACGCTATATCCTCACCACCAAAATAGTTAACCGTTTGTGTAATACCGGGATTATGACCTACCAACATCACTCGCTCATATTGCTCATCTAAATCATGAATGACATCCAGCCAAACTTTAAATGATGCATTATAGAGCTTGGACTCTTGTTGAATCGACGTTGCGGAAACGTGAAGTTTGCTTGCGATCAATTCTGCTGTAGCTAGTGTCCTCGTTGCAGAACTGGCTACGATCAACTGCGGTTGGGCATGCTGCGCCAGTAACCGCTGCCCCATCTTCAGTGCATCCTCAATGCCACTGGGCATCAATTCACGCTTTACATCTTCTTTTGTGTGAGATCCTAATTCCGCTCTAGCATGTCGAACTAAATATAATATCTTCATTATGTTAAAACCTTAAACTCCAAGAATGTTACATCAACCACTTGCCGAAGAGTGTTTCCATCGGCAAATCTATTTGTTACGTTCCTAATTATTATCGTCACCACTGGTGGCTGCAGATGCTGGTGTCTTCGCATCGGCGCCTGTGTCAGTATTAGGTTTATCAAAGCTCGTTGGGATGGCTAAATAAATTCGACGACCGTTTTTATTCAAAATCACACCACTCTTGCCGATGCCCGATACGGTGGAACCATCTGGTAATCTTGTTCCAACATGAACTTGATACATGGAATTGCCAAGACTCAACATCGCCATCCAAGTACCATGATTATAGCCAACATACAGCGCTTTCATGTCCGCTGAGATTGCACTAGCATTACCCGCATTGGCTTCTGTATCAAATTTCTTTGCTTCCGAGGTCGCTTTTAACGCGCTCAATTTTGACTGCGCAATTTGCGCATTGGTTTGTGCTAATTTTTGTTGAATCTGTGCTAATTGATATTCACTCACTAAGCTTAAGTACTGCCGCTCAATTTCTTCACTACGTTTTAGGATAGCTTTTTCTTCTTTACTAGGTTCTGGCATTTCCACGGTTTGGACATTGCCGCTACCCACTCCGGATATTGGTGTGCCTGCCGTCCCCATGGTGGCAGGGGATGTTGATGAGGTCATCGCTGCTTGTCTTACTGGCGACGTTGCGCGGGGCACGCTCCCTGATTTCGAAAAAAACATGTTATACACTAAGTATGCCAAAAATATAAATAAGACAATGGTGAGCACCAACATCACTTTTTGTTTCATTGCCCCAGGTTGCTCCTGTGATGATATTTTCATCGCCTCATGCTCCTAATACAGTTAATTGAATTTGCCCACTAATTAAACCTGTTTCTACCTGCAGATTCATACTATTGAGAATAATGGGTTTGTTATTTAACGTCTCACCATAAATGGCTAATACGGCTGCAGAAACTTCATTAATATTAACCGTGACATCACTACTTTGATACACACCTTGCTTAACTGGGGTAGTGATCGTCAACGTTGAACCTGGCAGCAATAAATGCGTATGATCAAATAAATCTGATAACATTTCTTTTAAGTTATATAACTTGGTGGGTCGCGGACGTCCCGGCGCTGAAATATTGACTTGTATGGTTGCCATTCCTCCCTGCTGAATACCCAAGACCATGTTACGATGTTTAATCCAATGCAATAATAAATCACCCGATGCTTTTAACTCTGAGGCAAGTACCGCCGTCATAGAATTTTTTTCGTAAGTGACCATGGTGGGCGCCCAACCGGGAATAGTAAATAATAAACGTAGATTACCAGCTACAGCTGACAACAACGCTGAAGGTTCCGGTGACATGAGTTTTTGCTCATACTGCGCATAGGGGTTAACCACAGCCGGTGGCGGAGGTGGTGGTGGCACTGGTTTTAATTCTTGATAACCAAAATAACCAATCACTCCGAGAGCAATCACGCCGAGTACTAGAGGCGCAAAACTGATTTCACGTAATTTTAAATCGTCGATAGCTTTGCTGACGGGTAACAGTCGATAATCGTCATTCAGAGGCAAATTAAGAAAAACTGATTTTTCTAAAACAGTGAATGATTTAACCTGTGTCTCATCAAAAGCAAACATTCCCGGCTTTGCTATTTTCGCGAGTGGCACATCCCCATAAATGTAAATATCGTATTGGTGCTCACTGCTAATTAGAGATTGAAATTCATCTTGTAAACTTTCAACACCAATCTCCGCATCCAAGTAAACTGATCCAGCACGAATCACCACCAATAAAGCCACATTTTGCTTGGCCACTACTTCGCAATATAATAAATCATCTGGTTTGTCGAGAGCTTCCCAAACACTTTCTGCTAACAGATAACCGGCATCTCGGGAAAATACGGCTTCGATATCACCATCTTCTTGCCAGTAAAAACGTGCATATTGACCATGTTCTTGGCGTAATAATTCAATTTCTTGCTTTAACAAAGCGGTTTTTTTCAGTGTCAATAATTCGCGATAGGTATATACCGCAAATTGTTCACCGTCTTTGCGCGTAATAGCAGGCATTTAGTAACTGTTCCCGCTATTTAGCACTTCAGGAGTAATGAGTAGTACCAACTCGGTCACAACGTCTTCTCCACCTCTAGCTCCCAACGCGCCAGTATACAACAGAGAGGATTGATTCGCTGTGTTTGAGCGTTGTTTGAATCCAGTTAAAATCAATGTCGCACCATTAGGAATGACACTTCGTTGATTGAAGCGGCGCTCACTGACTGCGGGAATTTGAATGACATTGGTCCCCGCTGTAGGCGTTGTCGAACCACAACCATCGGGGGTCGCTTGATCACAGGTAGCACCTGTACTCGCATTAATTTCCTGCAAAGATTCTAAGTTGGATAAGGTCGTACTCACTTGCAAAAAGATTTTTTGATTTTGAATTTTTGGCAATAAATATAAGTTAAAGCCCGTCGTGACAACACCAGGATTCACACCACTGGTGGAAGAGGTTTGAGTCTGACTATTGCTAATGCTTTGAATATAACTTTGTTGGCTTTGAATACTAATTTCTGCCACTTGATTATTCAGCGTGGTCACCGTAGGTTGTGTCACTACCCCCACTTTACCTTGTTGCGATAAAGCTTCGATGACAGTGTTGGTACCTGCCCACTTACCGGAGGTCGCACTAAAAATAAGTTGCATTGGCGAAAAAGAATTTGCTACTGCTGCATTGCTGGCGAGATTATCAACAAAGCTAATGGTGCCATGGGTGAAGTTTCTAACCACATCCCAGTTAATACCATACTCATAATTTTTGCTTAATTGGACACTCACCACTTGCACTAAAATGCGAACTTGTTTGGAAAGCTCTTGATTCATTTTTTTAATATAATTACCCACAGCTGCTACATTTTGCGGATGATCTGAAACAGTAATCGTAGTTGTAGATTGGGATACGGTGACTCTGCCTTCAGGAGAAAGTAAACTTTTTACCGTGCTTTCTAAATCTCTCCAAATAGAAATATCACCTTCTAAACTGCTGTATTGATCAGTAGCGGATAAATCAACGCCCGTGTAATTAATCGTTACACCACCGCTGCCGCTGTTGGATGAGCCACCATTGTTACCACCACTTTGTCCCGAAGAATTACTATTTTGTTTACCGCCGACTTCATATTTCGCTGCGCCTGGTAAAAAGGAAACATCAAAGGTCTTTGTGGTAAAAGCACTCCAGTGCACACTTCCCGTTTTATTATCAATGTTGTAATAATAATTAGATTTATTCGCTATTTGTCGTAGTGCCCCTTTGATGGTGCCTCGATAATCCATAGAAATTAATTTCCCACGATTGACGCCGGGATTATATTGAACTTCAGCATCCGTGCCTGCTAACACTTGTTCTACATAAAAAGTAACTGGTAAATTAGCGCCATGAATTGTTACCATTTGATCTAACCAATAAGGCGGGTGCGTTAAACTCACCGGTGTAATATCCACATAAGCACCTCGTTTTTCCATCACTGGCGGTGGTGGTGGCATATCCTTTTGATTACTTTCATCAATCGTTGCCTTTGTATTATCAATTTGATCAATGGTCTCTTGGTAACCGGGATAACAACTTACTAATAGTAACGTCGTGGCTAGCATAGCAACGAGTGCTTTCCATGAATTTAGCCTCATAGCTGGGGTCTCCTTGCGACAATCGCCACAACGTGATTCTTGTCATAAAATACAGCTTGCACCGGATAAGGTCTTAATAATTGTGCTAAAATATCTTGTACATCAGGCCCCTTAAGCGTGATGTCACCAATCCATTTATAGTCAAACGGTAACGTCCATACCACGTGTCCCCAACGACTTTTTTCAACAATATGGATCACATTTTCACGCAGTGAGCCGCTATGTAGTCGCACAATTAAGCCATCGTAAATGGGATAAGGATCTGCGACCGGCACAGGATAGGCTGCGACAGGTAATGGTGGCTCACACAAACCTTTGCCATTTGCCGTACAAGGTACCGGCATGGGAGCAGCAAGATCTTTCACTGGCAACACGGGCGTCACCGTGACGATCCCTTCGTCAAACTTCGGTGCTTTTGGTTCTGGTGATAGATGAGCATCTGGCGATGGAATACTCGGAGTCACAACCGCGACCATTCCTACATCGGAAACCAGTGGTGGCGGCAATAATTCTTTCTTTGCTTGTAATGGACGGTAATGTCCAGTAACTGGCTGTAAATTTGGAGACGTAGGCGCTGTCGATTTGGAGGCCACAGAGGTTACGGAGACTGTCGAAGAGGTCACGACTGACTTAGCTGGCACTGAAGTTGCCGAAGAGGTCACTACTGGCTTAGGCGCCACTGAGGTCACAGAAGTGATAGTTGTCACTGACGTCGTGATAGGTTGTATTGTATTTTTTGCGCTAGAGGTGGATGTTGGAACTGGTGCGGTAAAGGTTTCTTTCGTTGTTTGCGGCGGTTTATAATGCCCTGTTGCCGGTTGCAACTCTATATTAGCCGGTACTGCAACGACCACCGCAGAAGTCGGAGCAACGCTTGTCGGTACCGCATTATCTGTCCCTAAATAAATGCCTGCTTCAGCCACCACACAAACCCCACTTAATAAAAGTGCTAGGTTCAATGCTGTAAATGCTCTCATGTGCGATAGACTCCCCAACCTTGTGTTACTCTACCTATCCTTGGTCTTTAAACGTTACTTCGCGTGATCACAAAAGATCCAAGCACAGCAGATGCTCAGATCCACTCCCATTATCACGTACTGAGGAAAAATATCAATAGATTTCAAGGATTATCTTGCCACCCTCAAACATTTATTGCGGTAAGTTCACTTGAACTGTCAAAAAACCACTGTCTTGATTACTGCAGGTAAACGTTGCAGATCCACTCAAGGTTGTTTGCTGCAACGCATTTTTTAATTTGCCACATACACCATCTGGTAAAGTTGCCCGCTGTAATGCTTGTTTTAATTTGTCACAGTCACTACCGGCGTTAACAGAATCGCTCACGATGGTATTCAGCACGGAACATCCCTTATTAGCAAGTGCTGCAGCTCGCGCGGAAACACCCATTTGAATCACATAAGACGTTGTCATGTTAGGTTGCATGAACACTGCGACGTCAGGCTCATTCCTTTTTTGTTGCCAAGAATTCCAAGGGCTATTACCGCCAGCAGTGGTTAGCAATCCTAATAAGCTTAACGTACTGATGGATAAATCTGCTGTATTAGATTGTGCAGTTGAATTTGCGGTTACACCATTATTCACTAAATAAGTCTCTGCTGCATTACGGATCTTCAGAATTTGCCCTACTGCTTGAGAAAATTTTGCATTTTCTTGCTCTTGTCGATAAAACAACGTCGCAGCTGCAATGAGCACCGAGGCAATCACTAATAACAATAGAAGTTCTAATAAGCTAACTCCACGAACAGATTCGCGCTGCCGTAAAAAACAAACAGGGTATCGTGCCATTAATAGTTAATCTCCACCGTATTACTATTTTCATCTGCGCAAGAAGGATCTGAAATGCATTGGCCTGTAGTAAAACTTTGAGTTAAGCGGCCTACTAATTGCATGCACGCTTTTTGTGGAATCGCTGTGATGGTGACTTGTACATAGGGAGAGGTATCCGTACTGCACAATTTAGACGGGCTTGGGATCAATGCAACAAGCATACTACCACCCCAAGGATTAGCGGAACTAGTACACGTTTCATCATTAGCGGTACAATCTGCCGAGGAAGGTTGATACATGGACGGCAAATAATTTTGAGAAACCATCTGACTAATGCTGCAAGTGGTGTTGGCATTGGTGCTGCCATTATCGGCGATACATTTAGTGAAGGCACCATATAATCCTTGTGCATTTTGCATCGCTAAATTAACGGCATTGCTGGTTTGCGCATTGTAGTAATAAGCGGTACCTAGAGCGAGAATCACGCCAATAATCATCAGCGTTAACATTAACTCTAGTAAGCCAACTGCACCGGTTATCTTGGGACGTTGATAATGCATTGTTGTTCATCCATGATTGTTTTTCTGTGATACATCCTGCGTCGAAAGCTGCACTGAGAGATACAGATAATTCTTATCTAATCTGCAACGACCTTCATCCACAAGAGGAGAAGATCGCTGCACTAAACGTTAGTTTATTACCATTAATAAACAACGATTAAACTGTTAGGTCCTGTATCACAAGCACTGATAACCGTCGAATCATCTGCATCACTTCCCTTTACGCCGGCAGTCCCTGCAGCGCCATAAGCAATAGTCTCATTACCCGTTAACCCAGAATATATTTTTGAAACCATGCTCGTACAAACTCGTGACGGAGGAACATTCCCCAAGGTTACTGTGTACTGTCCTGATTTATAATCAACCGTTAATGTTCCACCGAAAGGATTTGCTGGAACATTGTTAGAGCTATCTGGCGCATAACTTGAATTTAAGTATCCGGAAGTAACTAAGGTACTGAGACTACAATCCGTTGAACCATCGCTAACAGCTTGACTACAAGCGGCGTAAGCACTTTGCACTGCTTGGATACCCGCATTGATCTGTTGATTTACTTGGGTCTGTTGATAATACTGAGTAACAAAAATTAATAACACAGCAATAATCGCCAAGGATAACATCAATTCTAATAACCCAATCCCCTTGACATTTTTTTTCATTCGAAACATTTCATAACTCCCTAATACGCTAACGAAGACCCTACAGAATAAATACCTAACACCATAAAAATGGCTAACCCAGCTGCCACAGCTAACAAAATCCCGCCTAAAATCCGACTAGATTTTTTCAGCGTTTTAACACTGTTGGCCGCCGCTTGTTTCCCCAATCGTACCAACGCATGTTCAAACCCTTTTGCATCTGCAATTGCGCGCAATCGCACCACATCTTGTTGACTGATCATTCCGGTATCCAATACATCCGCAATGTTACCACGACCATGAGCCAATTTGCGCTCCATCAACATCAAATGATAACTTAAATAAGGATTTGCATTGTAACTCAAAATTTTTAAGGCTTGTTTAAACACCACTCCATTAGACACCAACAAACCTAATGTTTCCATAAAACGTGCTGCTTTTAATTCACGATAAATAGAAAGAGCGGGTAACGCATCAATGCTCTTGCGCAACGGTCCAATATAACTCGTTAATAGCTTGATAGTAAAATAACTGACTGCGGCGATAAACACCAGACTTAGCCACCAGCCATCTTGAACAAAGTTAGCAAAACCCACTAACTTCTGCCCCACTGCAGGCCACTGAGCCAAGGGCTTAATTTTCATAAATTGACCAAAGATGGAGTGATTCAAATAAACAGCTACACCACAACCCGCTAGAATAACCACCAAAGGATAGGTTAAAGCTGAGACAAAGGAAGCTAAGGTATCTGCTTTCTGTCCCAAAGACTCTGCGGCGCTACGAATATTAGCAGTGAGTGTTCCGCCAGTTTCGCCGGCTCGTACTAACTCGACAACATAGGGTGGAAACCACTGCGTCATGCCATCGGCAATAGGACGACCTTGAGCAATTTTTTGTCGAATCGATTGCGCTACTTTTTTTTTCGTGTCTGTTTCAACCCGATAGATCACATAGATCGGAAGAGCACACGTCTGAACTCCAGTCA
>JAGVJK010000026.1 GCA_020051155.1 Gammaproteobacteria bacterium
ACTGCCTCGATTTTCGAGCATCGTAGCGCAGCATATACATACTATGTGAGCAACGAAGCACAGAAAATCGAGGCAGTTTGCCCAAGATAGTAGAATTGTCAACAGCCCCTACAAAGCGATTAATTTCTTATGGGATATAGAATGCAGCTTCACAAACCCCTTCGATACATAGCCCTGTGGTTACTGATTTTCATCTCTTGCTACCAAACTGCGATGGCCTTCAGTTTTTTCTCGGAAAATAGCGATGCGCAACGACAGCAAGCGCAGCAATTACAAGTTGCTGAACAATACCTCAATGACAATAAACCATTACAAGCAAAGAAAGTATTAAGCGGCATCAACAGTCAAACCCTCTCCGCTGCCTTACAAAATAAAAAACGCTTACTCGACGCAAATCTTTCCATTGCCTTAGGGCATGCCCATCAAGCGCTCCAAACCTTGGGAGCTATTTCCTCCGTTGAGGAACTGCCTACCACTCAAAAAATTGCTTACTTTACGTTAGTCAATTTAGCCTATGGCGAGTTAGGAGATTTTTACCAATCAGCCCTAGCCAATATGCAATTGACTCAATTAACCGATAACAAAGTGATTCAGCAAGATTACATTCATCAAACCTGGGAAGATTTGCAGCAATTAACACCGCAGGAATTGGCAACTCGAGCTGCCATTGCAAAAACCAATCTCGTTAAAGGGTGGCTCAATTTAAGTATTTTGAAAAAGCGATATGAAAAACAACCAGCTTTATATCGCGAACAATTGTCGCAATGGGAACAAGATTATCCGCAACATCCTGCCAAAATAATCTTATCGCAGGAAGGATATGCCGGTGTTGCTACTACGGCACCTGTCTATGCAGCAACGCCAGCTCCCATCAGTAATGTCAGCGAAACATTGCCGACATCGATACCCGCAGCTGCTTCTTCGAGTCCGCTGCCAGAAACAAGCACGGCTCGCCAATTAGCGCTATTACTACCGCTCTCTGGTCCTCTGGCAGATTCCGGCACCGCAGTACGTAATGGATTTATGGCGGCTTATTACACCGCACAGGACGCAGGTCGTCGACAAACCGTCAAAGTCTATGACACGTATCAACAATCCTTAACCTCTCTTTACCAACGCGCCGCGAATGAAGGTGCCTCTGTTATTGTTGGCCCTTTAAGTAAAGATGATGTTTCGATTTTAGCGCGAGCTAATGATTTCTCCATTCCTACCCTCGCTTTAAACTACACGCCTTATAACTCTAGCTACCTATATCAATTTGCTCTCTCACCGAAATATGAGGCGCAATTGGTGGCGCAAAAGATGATTCAGCAAGGTAAACATCAGGCGCTCATTCTCAGCGCGAAGGATGAATGGGCCACCAGCATCGTCGACACCTTCAAAGCAGAATTTGAAAAAGAAGGCGGCACCGTGTTGAGTACTGCAACCTATGCAAATCAAGGTGATTTAACAGCTTTAGTGAAAGATAGCCTGCTCATTCCTGCCAGTGAAGCGCGCAAGAAAAGCTTAGAGCAACGCTTGCAACAACCTTTGTTCGGTGAGCCACGTCGTCGTCAAGATGCCGATAGTGTGTTTCTTGTCGCTACTCCCATGAGTGCTCGTAGCATTCGGCCTTTATTTAAATTTTATTATGCAGATGCGCTTCCGCTTTATTCCACCTCTATGATTTATAGTGGTCAACAGTATACGCTGCGCGATCAAGATTTAGATGGCATTATTTTTTGTGCTATGCCGTGGGATCTGCAACAAAGCGATGTGATTGTGCAAGCAAAACAACAAATGCAATCTTTACAATCGAAACCAACCGCCACTTCGATTCATTTATTTGCCTTTGGTTATGATGCTTATCAATTAGCTTCTGTATTACCTGCTCTGTCACGTAATCCAAATCATAGTGTCAGCGGTGTCACTGGGACGATTTATCTCTCTGCGCAACAGCGCTTTTATCGGCAGTTATTATGGGCACAATTTCAAAATGGTTTACCCGTGCAACTAACGACGAGTTAACCGCTAAAACATCACAACAAATTACCGGCGCCGCAGCGGAGTTGCAAGCCTTAGCGCACTTGCAACAGCACGGCTTGCGGCTGGTGATGCAAAATTATCGCTGTAAATTGGGGGAAATTGATCTCATCATGATGGACCGTGAAGAGTTAGTATTTATTGAAGTACGCTTTCGAAAAAATAACTCCCATGTTTCTCCACTACAAAGCATCACACCACGCAAACAACAGCGTATTTTAAATACGGCCGAAATTTATTTGCAGCAACATTATCGTGCTTATCCACCTTGTCGGTTTGATGTGGTGTGTATTACGGGGAGTGTGTTGGAGTGGATTGCGAATGCGTTTCCGTAATGGGGAGGAATTTTTAGATTAGGAAGCGTGAAGAGTTTAGCTTTTAATTTTGCTATGCTCTCGAGCGAGCTAGCCCTACATCCGGAATTGGGTCATTATATTTCTCATTGAGAAAGAGAACCATAATCCCGACGGCTGCTACAAGAACACCAAGCAATAAGAGGGGATGGCTGAGTGCCAGCGGTATCAACCAGGTTAAATGAGGACTCACAGCTACGGCAATGGCACTCATAGCAGCTACACCACTCCCTGTCCCGGTGAGCGTCCAACCAGCCACAGCAATAGGCCCATGCCTTTTCGCCCGTGATATAGCGGCCAAGTGCCGCATATCTGACTCATATGCTTCATCTATATCGTTTTCTTGTGAGCTGGTATATGGGACGACTTGCAACTCTTCTTGTATATCTTGTTGTGAGCCTCTTATGTAATGATCCAATTGCTCATTCAACCAATCGTACTTTTCCCGAGTACTTTTGCACCAAGAAAATCTGCAATGCTGTTTCGCTATCATAGCCTTCATTGCATGCCAAAATTCACAGCTTTGACGCTCGAGAATCATTTTTAATATTTTGTTGAACCCACTATCCGCTGAATAATGATAATCAGACAATCCTTGCTCTGCATCTTCCTCATCCTCGGAAGCAGAAGCATTAAACAATCCTCGCTCTACATCCCCGCCCTCCTCTGGAACAGGAACATCGGAAAATTCTAATGTAATATCAGCAACCGCTAGCCAAGCTTTGCAAAGCGCTTGTAAACGTCGTTGTTCTCGAGCAATTCGATCTGCCTCCGTAAGAGCGCCCGGTACACAACAAATTTGCTGTCGTCGAAAAAAACACAACGGCTCATATTGATATAATGCGGTTTCTTCAAATTTACTATCCACAACCCAAACTCTCTAATATCATCATTAACGCTATCTGTACCCATGCCACAGCTAGGTGGGGAGTCATTTAAAACATCTGCCATGAAATATTGCAAGCATTCTACCACAATTATCAAAATGGTCAAAAAATTCTCTTTTTTCACAAGTATATCGCCCTTCAGGCTTTTTTATTCCCAGCAGAAGCTTTAGAATAGCCGACATTCACATTGGGCTTTAAAATGAGTGTTCCATGGATACAATTGACCGAATCAAGAATAATTTTCGCCAAAGCATTGAAACGAATATCGCTTCAGTAGACTGCTTACCAGCTGTAATTGCCGCTGCCGGGCAACTGATGGTGCAAAGTTTGGTGGAGGGACATAAAATTTTAGCCTGCGGCAATGGCGGCTCAGCGGCTGATGCGCAGCATTTTTCTGCGGAATTACTCAATCGTTATGTGGCGGAGCGACCCAACTTACCCGCCATAGCCCTCACAACGGACTCATCAACCCTTACCTCTATCGCCAATGATTACCACTTTGATGATGTCTTTTCTCGGCAATTAAAGGCCCTGGGGCAGGCAGGCGATGTCTTGCTAGCAATTTCCACCAGCGGCCAGTCTCGCAACATTTATAAAGCCATCGAGGTAGCCCGCGATCGCAACATGCGCATCGTCTATCTCAGTGGCCGGGATGGTGGCAATATTGCCGCCTTACTGGGCGAACAGGATGTGGAAATTCGCGTGCCCGCGCAAGTCACTTCTCGAATCCAAGAAACCCATGGCTTGATCATTCATTGCCTGTGCGATGTGATCGATCATTGTTTGTTTGGACATTAGGGAGATTAAGTCCGCATAGTACGATACTCGTCATGCGAAATATCAATATAAAGAATATAAGGGAGCTTTCCATGCTTAAAAAAATTCTCGCAACTGTTCTGGTGGCCTTTGCTCTGCAAGGTTGTATGGCGTTTATTGCCGGCGCAGCCATCGGCGGCGTCGTGGTTTACGAGGGACGTAATTGGCAACAACAAACCGTCGATAAACGCATTACTAGCGAAGCTGAGAAAAAACTCAATGCTGATGAGCAATTACATAATACGAGCCGTATTATTGTCAGTGGTTACAACGGTGATCTCTTAGTTGCCGGTCAAACACCTGATCCAGCACTTAAACAACGAGCAGAAGAGCATTTGCGCTCGATTCCTGGGGTGAAAAGAATCTATAATGAGATTACCATTGGTGGACCGATTTCAACCTTAACAGAATCAAGCGATGCCTGGGTCACGACTAAAATCAAAACCCAAATGTTGGCTGACACGCATTTGAAATCCAGCTCCATCAAAGTCATTACTGAAAATGGTACCGTCTTCTTAATGGGGATCGTAACCAAAGAACAGGGAAGGATCGCCTCTGATATCGCCAGAGAATCCTCAGGTGTACAACGAGTCGTAACGCTCTTTAGTTACAAAGCGGATGGAGCCAATCGTAAAGATTGAAAGAACCAATAAAACAACGCCGAACCGGCTTCTCAGCACGGGCGGCATGTTTTTCTTCGCAATTGCAGGCAGTTTATTCTGCCTGCTGTTGCTATCAGCCTGTGTCGATGCTGCCTTAACCGGTGCGAATCTTGTCTATCATCACAATCGTTTTACTCATTATGCTGAAAATGGTTTTATTGGTGTTGAAGGTCAACGCCGGATCAATGCTGAACCGCGTTTGGCAAATCAACACATTTCTGTCACTGGCTTTGAATCCACTGCACTGTTGCTGGGACAAGCTCGCACACCACAACAAAAAAAATTAGCAGCGGAATTAATTAGTGATATCCCAGGTGTGGAGCGAGTTGTTAATCGCATTAGCATTGGTCCACCTATTGATCGCGGACAAATTCTCGAAGACACTTGGCTATCAACGAAAGTCAAAACCCAAATGATGTTATACGCAGACTTTGATCCTGATGACATTAAAATTACGACAGAAAATGGCGTCGTCTATTTGATTGGTACGCTACGCGAAGAATATGCAAAGCAAGCCATAGAGATCGCACAAGAAACAGAAGGCGTCACTCGCGTAGTCACCTTATTCACCTACTTATACACTGCACACCGATAAAAATATCAAAAACTTTCAAAAAAAAGTTGCAAATTTTAATTTTCCTTGTATAACATAGCGTTGAGATTACATTACAGAAAATATGGGTGTGTTGATGTTGTAAAGACAACATCAGCAAAAAAGATCTGCAAGAAAACAACAATGTTACGTTACGTGCAGATCATGGGCGTTGGTTCATCACAGGGATAGGATGGTGAGTAACATGGAATATGAAGATGAAATCGTTGAAGACACGCTGCAGCAGGCAACTGAAGCAGGTGTTGAAGAGTTAGAAGCCTTTTTAAAATCATTAACGGCAACACCGGTAAAACAACGTTCCCCTCAGGAAAAAGTCGCTATTCGACGAAGAGTGGAAGATGTGCTTTTTGAAAAAAGTTACCATAATCGCTATGGAGATCCTTTTGGGGAACTTTAGTGATTGTGTGCTTTACAGGGAATGTGCGAAGTTTTGAAATGCGATGGAGTATCTTTCTCTCTTTGCGGAGCAAGTATCCAAAGGACGCGTGAAGGGTCTAGGTGAGCTATACATTGGAAGTTAGCTTCATTCAAACACCCTTCATCCGGCCTTCGGACACTTGCTCACGCAAAGAGAGGAGGTTCTCCGTTGAATGCTCAGTACGGACGGTGTCAGGCACACGAGAATGCTTCAACGCTGGCTCGCTGCTTTATTTATTAGAAACTAGATACATCAGATTTCCAAACAAATGTGCCAGACACCTTCATTGAGATCTGCGCCCACCGTAAAGATTATTATTTCACAATACTTAAGCGTGGCTTGCCGGGTGTTTTTGGTGGGTCATCGGGAGATGAATCATCATCTCCGTCATCCATCACATCATCTTCTTCACTGAAAACCATGCCCCGACCATTTTCATTCGCATAAATTGCAACAACTGCTGCAACAGGTGCGCTAATTTCCATAACAACACCACTAAAGCTAGCCTGGAAATGCAAACGTTGATTACCGATTTTTAATTGATCCGTCGCATAGGGTGAAATATTCAAAACAATTTTATCATTTTCAATATATTGTTTTGGTACTTTAACGCCCGGCATATCCGCGCGTAATACCACATAAGGCGTCAAGTTATTATCAATGATCCAATCATAAAAGGCCCGAACCAAATACGGGCGGGTAGAACTCATGTTCATGCAGCGACATCTTCCATTATTTCTTGTTCAGCTTCACTCAAACTTTGCTTAAAGGAGGGACGTTCAAAAATACGAGCTCGATAAGCATCTACCATTTTTGCAGCATTCCCTTTCAATTTAATACCATACATATCTAAGCGCCACATTAAAGGAGCAAGACAACAATCTACTAAGGTGAATTCATCATGGAGGAAAAAGGTCTTTTCACCAAAGGCGGGGGCGAGAGACGTTAACACCTCTTGTAATTGAACCCGCGCTTGCACTGCTTCTTCTTCCGTGCCACGTTCAATTTGATCGACGAAGGGAAACACATCACGATCCAAACGATACATCATTCTTCGGCATTCAGCTCGGGCCACTGGATACACAGGCATTAAAGGTGGATGCGGGAAACGTTCGTCTAAATACTCTAAGATAATCCAAGTGGGATAAATCACTAAATCGCGATCCACCAGGGTAGGAACCGTTGTATAAGGATTTAAGGTTTTTAAATCTTCCGGATAGTCACCAGGTCTGACATCCAAAATATCGACATTGATTTCCTTCTCTGCCATAACAATTCTCACTCGATGGCAATAATGGTCCATCGGATCAGAGTAAAGTGTCATAATTGAACGTCTGTTAGCCACTGCTGCCATGATGTATCTCCTCATTGTATTGACTTGAGAAACCACAGATTCCTACTCAAAAAAAGATGGCCGCCGCTCAAAAAGCCATGGCACACCCCCTCCAGACTGGGGTTTCAGCGGGCCTGCCAGCAGACCCGACTATAAAAAAAGACCGATTATACCAAAAATGATTAAAAAAAGGACCCCATTTTAGTAATTAAATTTGGTTTTTTAAAAAAAACCTTACGAAAGAGGGGGCTCAGGATGACATCGATTAGGTAGAGGGCTCTTCCTTTATAAGCATTCCTCTACGCGCTGTGGCAAAAACTCGTATTCATCATCCGTATCATCCTGCAGTCTTAAGGGTTTTATTTTGCTATGTTGAGTCGGCAAATGATTCTTTTTGGTTTGAATGCTATGACTCAAACTGGCTAGTTTATTGTTTTGGTGCTGGATATCTTGTAATTGTGCCGTCATTTTTTTTAACAAGGTTGTCACGCTGGCAGCAATTGGGGGCAAATTCTCTTGAATCATGCCTGACTCAAGGGAGGAATGGCTCATAGACTCGTGAAGTTTTTGTAAATAACCGTTGGCTTGCTCTTTCCAACCCTTTAAAGATTGCGCTGTCACATGCAGTGAGCCGCGCAAGACTTGTAGTTCGTCCATGAATTTAGATAAAACGTCTCGGCTACTAATTTCCATTAAGCGCCGTTCTCGCTCTGCGATCTGTGCAAAAAAATCATGCAATTTCTCACTACCATAATCGACAATCGTGGTGAGGGACTCTATGTCCTTAATAATATCCGTGATATTGATTCCATCCATTAGGAAAACTCCTTGTTAACACGCAGCGACAAGTATACCTAGATTGTTAGCAAAGTTAAACGAGGATCGTTGCAAGATAATCCTTAAGATGAAGTGACTGGCTCATATCTTGAAGTATAAAGGCGATAAGGCTATACTCCGCGCGCTTTCAATAGGATTTTTTAAGGAATCTCCATGTCTACCTTGACTCATGACTTCATTGAATTTGCCTTGAGTGTAAATGCCTTACAGTTTGGTGACTTTACTTTAAAATCAGGACGACAAAGTTCTTATTTTTTTAATGCCGGACAATTCAATGATGGAACTGCTTTAGCCAAGCTAGGCGAGTTTTATGCAAAAACATTGCATAACAGCGGTTTGAATGTGGATCTCTTATTTGGTCCTGCCTATAAGGGAATTCCCTTGGCTTTAAGTACTGCTATTGCTTATCATCATCTTTATCAACGCACCCTGCCTTATAGTTTTAATCGTAAAGAAGCAAAAGATCATGGTGAAGGTGGACAGTTGGTAGGACATGCTCCTGAAGGTAATGTTGTTATCATTGATGATGTCATCACTGCAGGCACTGCCTTTCGAGAATCTATGGCGTTATTGCAAAAGACACCAGCGACGTTGGTGGGCGTGATGATCGCTCTTGATCGCCAAGAGCATGGTGTGGGACATCGCTCTGCGGTAGATGAGATTCGACAGGATTATCAAGTTCCAGTGTTAAGTATTATCACGTTGTCGGATTTAATTGCTTATCTTGAAACACATCCAACTCTCAGTTCTTATGCGGAGAAAATTCGTAATGGGATGGATGGTTAAATAAACAGTAACCTTCATCTTTCTATCGGTGGTGCCAGACACCGCTATTGAGATTCGTTGCGATTACGCTCAGGATGACAACGGGCCTTCAATCACATCCGCCATGCACTGCAGCATTTGTTGTTGAATTTCATCTAATGCTGTTTGTGTGTCCGCTTCAAAACGCAAGGTTAAATTGGGAGAGGTATTCGATGCGCGTACCAGGGCCCAACCATGAGGAAAGGAAACTCGCACGCCGTCAATTTTATTCACATCGAGACTGCCGGGAAATGTTGTTTGTTGCAAACGTTCAATCACTAGAAACTTTTTATTATCCGCCACGGGATACAAAATCTCTGGCGTCGCAACGGTTTCCGGAAATTGTGCAAATAGCGTTTTAACAGATTCTGCTTTTTGCGAAATCACTTCTAATAATCGCACTGCAGTATAAATACCATCATCGAAACCAAACCAACGATCATTAAAAAATACGTGTCCACTTAATTCACCCCCCACCGGTGCATGGGTTTCATGAACTTTTTCTTTCATAAAAGAATGTCCCGTGCGCCACATCAGCGGTACACCACCGTGTTGCTCAATCACTGATTTTAAATGCTGCGTCGATTTAACATCGTAAACAATCGTACTGCCGGGGTACTGCTCAAGTAAAGCAATCGCCATTAACATCAACAAACGATCGGGCCACAAAATCTGCCCGTTATTGCAAACAACTCCCACGCGATCTGCATCACCATCAAACATGATGCCTACATCAGCTTTTTCAGCTAACACCGCTGCTTGTAATTGCTCATAAGCTTCCGGCAAACTAGTATCCGGTTTATGACTGGGAAATTGACCATCAACCGTCGTGTTCAATGCCATTAAATCACAACCTAAGGCATTAAAAAGTTCTGGCGCCACTAACCCGCTCACGCCATTACTGCAATCAATCACCACTCGCAAAGTTTTTTCTAATTGAACGGTATTTTTAATATAATCGATGTACTCTGGAATCACTGCACGCTGGGTGATGTGTCCCGGCTGCTGAGCCGATGCAAAATGCCCTTGTCGAGCAATATGATAAACGTCTTTGATGATCTCTGCAGAAGGCGAGCGTGTTTCAAAAATCATTTTGAGCCCATTGTCTTGCGGTGGATTGTGACTCGCGGTAATCATAATCCCTGAGGTCACTTCACCAGTGGCTGCAGCAAAATACAACAACGGTGTGGGAATCACTCCTAGATCAACAATATCAATACCCGATGCTAATAATCCCGCTGTCAATGCAGCAAAAATTCGCGGACTACTTATCCGACCATCACGTCCCACTAAACAACAGGTGATTTGTCGTTGTTTTAATTGCGCAGCAAACGCATGGGCAATGCTGTAGGTTACATCATCCGTTAATAGATTCGCATTGCCTCGAATATCGTAGGCACGAAATACAGACTCTGGTATCTCTTGGGTGAGTTGGTAAACATTCATGAAATGATTCTATCCTTCGTGTGGGGAGCTTAATGTTTCCCAGTATGACCGAAACCGCCCTCACCACGCTCTGACACATCAAAGCTATCAACGATGGTAAAATCTACTTGCGTCACAGGTACAAACACCAATTGCGCAATGCGATCGCCGGGCTGAATGGTAAAACAGTCTTGACCGCGATTCCACATCGAAACCATTAAAGGGCCTTGATAATCAGAATCAATTAATCCCACTAAATTGCCTAAGACAATCCCGTGTTTATGACCTAAACCTGAGCGTGGTAAAATGACCGCTGCTAAGGAAGGATCACCAATATGAATCGCCATACCCGTCGGAATCAAATCTGTTTGTCCCGGCATTAATTGTAAAGGCTCTTGCAAGCATGCTCTTAAATCTAAACCAGCAGAACCTGTGGTAGCATAGGCAGGTAATGGAAATTCTTGACCGATACGGCTATCTAAAATTTTAACGTTAACGTTTTGTTTCATAATTCCTCGCAATTAATTGAATCAGTTGACAGGCTAAAGGATATTTAGCCATGGTTGGTAATGTGTGTTGTCCCCCTTGCCAGTAGACACTCAACGTATTGTGATCTACTTGGAAACCTTTGCCCTCTCCTACGACATTCGCTGCAATCATATCTAACCCCTTTGCTACTAATTTCGCTTTTGCTTGTGCATCTAGATCTTCCGTTTGTGCAGCAAAACCGACGGTGTAAATATGAGGGGAATGCTTGGCAACCTCGGCAATAATATCTGGATTTCTCACCAGTGTTAGAGAAATATCTTTATCTGATTTTTTCAGTTTATGGGGAGCAATGTTTTCACAACGATAATCTGCTACCGCTGCTGCGCCCACATAAATATCTTGTCCAGGCAAAGCATCTAATACTGCTTGATGCATGTCTAATGCACTGGTGACGGCAACAAAATGATGAACAGCGGGTGGTGTTAAATGGGTAGGACCAGAAATCAGCGTGACAATAGCACCCGCTTCTGCCGCTGCTTGTGCGAGAGCGTAACCCATTTTGCCACTACTACGATTTGTGAAATAACGTACAGGATCGATAGCTTCAATAGTTGGACCTGCTGTTATTAACATTTTAATACCGGCTAATAAGCCTGTATTAAACGAATTGGCGATATGTTCCAATAGGTCGGGCACTTCTAATAAACGACCAGGACCGACTTCACCACAAGCTTGTGACCCACTGGCAGGCCCCCACAAAGTGACACCTCGTTGTTGCAAAAGCGCTGCATTACTTTGTGTTGCACTGTGTTGCCACATTTGTTGATTCATTGCTGGCGCTAATACCACGCGCGCTGTGGTCGCTAAACAAAGGGTTGTTAATAAATCATCTGCCATACCGTGGGCAAAGCGCGCCATAAAATTTGCACTGGCCGGTACAACGACTACTAAATCAGCCCAACGAGCTAATTCAATGTGGCCCATGCCGGCTTCTGCTGTAGGATCGAGTAAATCACCATGCACAGGCTGACCGGAAACTGCTTGAAACGTTAAAGGTGTGACAAAGGCTTTTGCCCCTTCAGTCATCACTACTTGTACCTCAGCACCATGCTCTCGCAGTCGTCGTACCAGTTCAACACTCTTGTAAGCAGCAATGCCGCCCGTGACGCCCACTAAAATATGTTTATTCGATAAATTCTTCATTGCATTTTTTGCATTATTCATATAAAAATATACTCATTCTACTTCAAGATGCATTCGCGTCTTAACGTGCTCCACCAGGATGGGGAGCATCATATCACAGATTATGGATATCAAACATGAGCATTAAAGATTGGCCTGCCACAGAACGCCCTCGCGAACGCTTATTGCGATTGGGTGCAAAACACTTAAGTGATGCAGAATTGTTAGGAATTTTAATCGGTCAGGGCGTCCGTCATTATACGGCTGTAGATGTCGCAAGAATGGCATTGAAAAATGCCGATGGCCTTGTCAATTTACTCTCTGCTTCGCCGCCGCATTTTATGCAGCATCTTGGCTTCGGGCCCGCGGCTTATTGCCAAGTACAAGCAGCGTTAGAATTGGGAAATCGCTTTTTTGCTACTCCCTTACAACAGCGAAATTTGCTACAAACACCTGAGCAAACCAAACGTTTTTTGCAAAGCCAATTACAGCATCAATCACGTGAAGTGTTTGCCTGTTTATTGTTAGACACCAAATGTCGTTTGATTCATTATCAAGAGTTATTTCAAGGCACCGTAAATCGGACGCAGGTGCATCCGCGAGAGGTAGTGAAGTTAGCGTTGCAATATAATGCCTGTGGTCTCATTGTCGCGCATAATCATCCTTCGGGGGATCCTCATCCTAGTGAGCAAGATATTGCGCTGACGCAGCAATTAAAAGCTGCCTTAGCATTAGTGGAGGTTGTGCTTTGGGATCATCTGATCATTGCAGCCAATGGTTGTTTGGCATTGAGTGAATATGGATTAATCTAATTAAAAAAGCCTAAGACGCCATTATGATTATTGTTATTCAGCATCCCAGGCTTAAAGCTCTGTTTAACAAGCTCTTTGCTAAGAACTGTCTGATGAAACGCATCATAAAGCAACGCTTACTAAATGCAATAACCAATATTTATTTTTTTTATTAAGGAATTCTTAAGAAAGAATCCTTGCAAAATACAAAACTCAGCAGGGGACAAAAATGTGAGAAGCCCTTTTACGTTAGCGAATGTAGCTTCACACACGTTGTCATCCCCGCGCAGGCGGGGACCCATTTTCATAGCAAGCTCGGAGCGCAT
>JAGVJK010000042.1 GCA_020051155.1 Gammaproteobacteria bacterium
GATCGATTATAAAATTTTCTAGACGAAATTTTATTAAACAACGCGGAGGCCACCTGCTTGTTTCTAGCGCGGGGTCTTGCATCCTCAATCAAAGCATCCGGCGATACTCCATAGCGTTGAGGTAATTGCAACGCTTTGATCACCATCATGGCTCTTTGAATATCTATATCTTTGCCCACAGTTAAGCGAATTGGTTTGTTAAGGCTTGGATCGTAATTTCTAACAGCATCATAGATAAGAAAAAATATTGCATTTGTTTTTTCATGTCCAGCTAATGGGCCATTTATTTTTTTAGGGATAAAGTAATGGATACTCTCAGCCTGAGCAGCGCTGGATGACGAGGTTCCAGGAGCAGAAGAAGATAATGATTTATTAATCGGAGCAATAAAGGGTATATCAAGATTACAAGGCTGTCCATTCCATGCAGCTTCTTTTACTGTTTTGTTATCTACATATATATTAACTAGCGATGTTTCTTTTTCCTGAATAGGGGGTACGTTTGAGGGAGCAACACATTGTGAAAGTCTTGAAACACTTTCAGATAGATCTGCCGGTAGATTATTTTTTTCATTGCCTAGGTAACTAACAATAGTTGCTCCTCGCTTTTCTAATTGCAGTAAGTCTTGATGCACTTTAGTTTGATGCTGTTTTTTACCTGCTGACAATACCAAGGGCTGTTGCAACCATGTCGTTATACCTTGCCGCTGAGTTTCGCGTAACATTTCTACTTGCTCAACAAAACGATATTGCTGCAATTGTGTTGGAAGAGACGCATCTGATGAGACGTCACTTAAATCTGCAAGTTGCATCTCTGCATCTGAGAGCGCTGAGGCAGTTGAAGGAGAATTAGGGGAGCTTCCTGAAGCATCAGAAGAAAAAGAAGCTGATCTTAAAGATTGTTCTTGCATCTTGTCTTGATCAGCTTCTGTTGAAACTATATCAACAATGAATTCTGGAGAGCTATCCATGTTTCTTTTTGAGTCTTCTGGTATAGCGGGTGGCGCTGATAAGTCAGCACTATGCAACTGCTGTGAATCTTTTGGGGAAGACTGCTCTCTTTGAGTTGGTTGAGCTGAGCTAATTTCTGGTGAAGGAATAAGAGTTCCACTATCTGATGATGTGGAAGAATGATTGCTTACAGAAGAAGTTTGACTCCTAAGAGGAGTCTTTGGCAAATCCCTAGAATCTGCCACTGGCATTTCTAGAGCAAAGTATTCATTTCCTTCATCTGAGTCTCGAGCGAATTCTATCCCTAAATCGTCACGACACAAGACTGGAAAATCTACGACTTCTTCAACCCTGCCATTATTAGCATGCTTCCCTCCATTAAATTGTTGCCTTTTTACAAAGTGATACCAACCCTCCTCTGGAGCCAAAAACCATCGGTCTTGTAATTCTGCACTTGAGTCCGCAGCGACACTACGAAATAAAAGTGAATCTTTTAATATATTTTGGTTATCAAATTCATCTTGGAAGTGGGCTAACTGTACTTTGAATTTTTCGAGGGAGTATCGATAATCGATCTCTTTTAATTTAAATTTCTTTCCCGTAAGAAATGTTGAAGCAAACTGGCCCATCACTGGGCTCCATACGCTCGGCTCCGTCAGAGCCTCAAGTGCATCTACCTCTGAATTTTTACTTTTTTTCTTGGGGGTATAACTAAAAACTGAATAGTGATATGCTTGCGCTTCATTAAATGTTACTACCATTTTGTAGTATGTAAATTTTTTCTTAGGGGTTTCGTCTTGCGCACATCCCAAAAAAATCTGTGCGGAAAGCGATAAGGAGGATGCTCTTGTTTGAGATGAACTACTTTGACTTTTTTTCGGCGACAATCCTTTGTTCTTTTTACTTTTAAAAAAACCAGTCTTCGACGACTTTTCTTGACTCATATATTCCTCCTAAACACTATTTGAGAACGAAAAAAACAAACTATAGTCAAAAAATAATCAATTTCAAGTGGCTAATCTCAAGAATCCATCTGGAGGGAACAAAAACTTCCTTTCCTATCCCCTCGCCCCTGAGAAATCCCCTCATAAATTTTGATAAGAGTGCCAAGATACAGATCTCAATGAAGGTGTCTGGCACATTTGTTTGGAAAACTGGCGTATCTAGCCCCTAATAAATAAAAAGGAGAACTAACGTTGAAGCATTCTCGTGTGCCTGACATCGCCCGTACGGAACGAACGACGGAGAAGCTCCTAATCAACATCGATTCAAAACTTCTCTTTTAAGAAGGAGTTGTTTTGTTTGAGACCGGTGCAGGCGGTGTCAGGCACACGAGAATGCTTCAACGTTAGTTCTCTTTTTTTTATTGCAGAATACTAGATGCCCTCTTTCCAAACAAATGTGCCAGACACCTTCATTAAGCTCCACACTCTTAGCAAAATTTATGAGGATTCCTCCGCCCTCGCCTCGCAAGAAAAATTAATCGACTTATTGTTCCGTCCCACCCACCGTCAAACTATCAATCTTCAAAGTCGGCTGCCCTACTCCGACTGGAACGCTCTGTCCGTTCTTACCACAGGTACCTACTCCTGAATCAAGAGCTAAGTCATTGCCAATCATAGAAACGCGGGTTAAGACATCGGGGCCATTACCAATTAGCGTTGCGCCTTTCACGGGGCGTGTGATTTTGCCATTCTCAATTAAGTACGCTTCGTTGGCGGAAAAAACAAATTTACCGGAAGTAATATCTACTTGCCCGCCGCCAAAATTTACAGCGTACAATCCACGTTGCACGGAAGCGATAATTTCCTGCGGATCATAAGCACCAGCCAGCATATAAGTATTCGTCATCCGCGGCATAGGTAAATGCGCATAAGATTCACGACGACCATTACCCGTCTGTGGCATATTCATTAATTTCGCATTCAATTTATCCTGCATGTAATTTTTCAAAATCCCATCTTCAATTAAAACGGTACATTGTGTCGGACAACCCTCATCATCCACATTTAAAGAACCTCGACGCTCCGGCAACGTGCCATCATCCACCACGGTGCAACCCGGCGCAGCAACACGCTGGCCTAAGCGTCCGCTAAATGCAGAAGTTTTTTTACGATTAAAATCTCCCTCTAAACCGTGACCAATAGCCTCATGCAGCAAAACACCCGGCCAACCATTACCAAGCACCACTGGCATAGTACCAGCGGGTGCCGGCACAGCTTCTAAATTTAGTAACGCTTGTCGCACAGCTTCATTAACATAAGTTCGCACTAGATCGTCACGTAAAAAAACGGAATAATCATAACGACCACCGCCACCAGAATGACCTTGTTCGCGCTCACCTTTAGACTCTACAATCACCTGCACATTCAAGCGCACCAAGGGACGCAGATCCGCACTCACCGTACCATCACTGGCCATCAAAAAAACCACTTCATAACTGCCAGATAAACTACCCATAACTTGCTGGACTCGAGGATCCATTTTCCTCGCCAGGTCATCCACTTGTCGTAATATCCCAACTTTTTCTTCTTCTGTTAAACGACCAATAGGATCATGAGGCGCATACAGGGCATGACCCGCCACTGGATGCTGCACCTGCAATACACCCTCGCCTTTCACTTTTGCAATACTGCGAGCAGCCATCGCCGCTTCTTCCAAACTCAGCAATTGCACATCATCCGTATAGGCAAAACCAGATTTTTCACCGGCAATAGCACGCACACCGACACCACGATCAATGTTAAAACTACCTGATTTGATAATTCGATCTTCTAAAGACCAAGATTCCGAATAAGTGCTTTGAAAATAAAGATCCGCATAGTCCACTTGTCGACCCAACATTTGATCTAAAATTTTCATTAAATGTTGTTGTGAAATACCTACGGGCGCTAATAATAAATTTTCTACCGACTGAATAAGTTGACTCATGCTGTTACCTATTTTATTTTACGCTATTAATTTCGGGATTATCCCAAGAACCTTTGACTGAATATGTGTAGTGAGCAATGCGCTGCACCTCTGGCGTAATTAATTTATTGACTGCCCATGCGACGCCACCAACAATCGGTCCGCCTGCAATAGTGGCCACCAGGGGAATACTAGAGGTTAAATGAGGTGCCACGATCAAACGCAAATTATACGTTCTATTATTTAAGTTCATAGCACCATTCAATGCAACGTACGCAACCGAGCCATCTAAATAAGTATCACGAGTTTCCGCATTACCATCTCTGACTTTCCAATCCCCAACAAACTTATCAAAATAAAATCCTTTATGCACTAAATCACTGAAGTTGAGGGTTAAGCGCCGTGGCAAACTTTGTAAGCTTAACAAATTTAACAATCGCCCAAAACCCATTTTAGCATTGGTGCTAGAACTTAACCCGCTAATATAGCCTTGCCCCATGCGAAGATTCAGTTCACCATTAACGCCTTTTCCAGTTAACGTCATTGGGGAACCAGGCCAAGAAAGATTAAAATTAATCTGCGCTTTATTGCCATGTAAACTGCTAGGAACTTGCCATTGTTTTAACATATCGGACACGCTAGTAGCCGTTAATACCCCCGACAATTGCGATTGCTGCTGTCCCTTGACTAACAACCAAGAACCCTTCGCATTAAATGCGTAGGATTTATTAAACGCAACAAATTTATCAATGATTAAACCTTGCGGCGTTTTTGAAGTTTGAATGCCCACATTACCAAATTGCCGATCACCATAACGAAAATCAGAACAGTGAATAAGCAACGGCGGCATATTTAATAAGGTGGCATTATCCACCGGTTGTGAAGGCGCTGTTTTAGCCGCAGAGGGTTGCCAATATAATTTTGTTAATTGCATTGCTAAACGATTATTAGGATCATGAGGAAGGTAAATGGTGCCATCCACAGAGTCCCCTGACACAGTCATTAAAAATTGCTCGGGCTCTGGCTCAACGCTGACTGTGACATTTTTAAAATAATTATCATACACATTTAACTCAGCGATGGTCAGATGCAAGCTTTCTAGGAGTAATTTTGTGAAAGCGCTTGGTTCTTTATTGCTAGTCGTGGCACTTTTTGCCGGCAGTTGCGCGCTCACAAAAGGTTTCCACTCTGCAATAGATAAACTCGGAATCACGCCATCAATCAAGAGTTTTTGACTCGCTAACATATTGGCTTGACCCACACCAAAATGCACATGTCCTTTATTAAACACCCAGCCTGTTTGACCTGCATTAAAAGACAAATCACCGGCCACCAGAGTGCCATAATGGAACGTCACGCCATATTGTTGTCCTTTCATATTGTGAAACGCAACTTCAGTAGGAATGCTTTGCGCGCTAGGTTTTAAGAAAGGCTTTGGCACGTTAATCACAGTATTTTTCAAATCAGAACTCACTGTCGCTGTTATATCACCATCATGGGAATAACCAATTTTTGTGACATAATCAAAAGAGCCTGTTGCATAATTATCTAACGGGTAATTAATCAATCGGCTCACATCACTCACTGTCGCTTGGCCATTGGCTTGAATCGTCAGCTTAGGTTCTCGACCTCGTGTATCACTAGTAATTTGCACGGCGATAGGACGATTTAAAAATTGTGCGGTGATATTTTTAGCAGTAACACCTTGCTGCGTTGCTTGTAGCAAACCATTAATTTGAGCAACCTTCAGATTGTTGAAAGGTAACGTCAATGATGCATTGCTTAAGGTAGCATCAGCATTAAATGTTACTTTACTCGAGGAACCACTGGATAAGGGGATATGAAGTCCTAATTGCACCGCAACCGCACCACTGCTTGTCATCTTAGAGAAATCTTTTCCTAATACCTCTTGCACGGGGGAGTGCATTAAATAGTTGACGCCTACATTCACAGCGCTTTGCGCACTACCTGTAATATTCAAGACCGCAGGACGCGCATCGCCTAAATAAGGAATCGTCGCTGTCACACCATTAATGGTCACACCTAAAGAATCTGCTTCATTCGCTTGAATCACTAATTGCCGCCCAGAAAATTCCATGTTGCCTTTTAAATGATTGACTTGCGGCCAATCAGGATCAAATTGAAGATTTAAATCTGAAAAACTTGCCTGGGCAGTTAACACGCCTGAATGATCATCATAGGGAACCTTGTCTAACGGACCGCGCCACAATAATTGTCCTTGCAAAGGTCCACCTGCTTTCATGGATTGCGTCATCCACGTCATAAAGGTTGGATCGAGTATCTTTTTAGGTAACACAGTGCGCAACAATTCGGGTGTCACCGCTTCTGTATTAAACTCACCCGCTAAATCGACCACCGGCGATTGCTGTTGATTGAATGTCAGTTTGCCATGCACATTCAATTTATCATTGGGTGTTGTTTGCAAAATGACTTCCGGTAAAGACAACACGCCACCCTTTGCACTTTGTTGCCAATTTGCCTTGATCGATAAATTAGATAAATTTAAAGGTTTGTCATATAGCGTCGGAAAATTTAACTGTACTTGCTGACCTAACAATTCTACATTGGTAGTCGTACTATCACCGGCTAGCAAGGCTCGTATTTGTTGTACACCTGGAATTTGTTGCCAAGGTTGCCACGATAGATCTCGCAATAAAAAAGAATAATGTTGCAATGTTAAAGAATCATTGCTGCGATTAAATTCAACAACTGCATGTTCGATATTACCTGTCGGTTTTAAATGAGTCAGCAAGTTATTATTAGAAACCGTTGTTTTCCCAAAAAAAGCCGCTAGTTCCGTCACTGCTTTCATCGGCAAATATTGCAAATATAATTTTATGTCCCCTTGCGCATTTCCTTTGAGAGTCAATTGCTCATTAGGCCACGGCACTTGCCCCAAGATTTTGATCGCCTTTGTGGTTAACACCCACTCTTTACCCTTTGAAAATTTCCAAAGCAATTCACCACTCACGCGTTTTAAATTGAGTGCTTGCTGCGAGCCATCATGATTTAATTGTAAATTATTCAATCCCAAATTAGCTGTGAGGCTACTGAGGATACCATCTTTTACTGTACCCCATAATTCAACATCTAAATTACCATGCGTCAGTCTAATCTGTTTGTAAGCACGATGGTTTAACCATTTTTTTAAATTAAGATTGGTTCCTGAAATATAGAATTTAGCTCGATAACCCTTAGGCTTGCTAAAGTCTCCTTGCACATTCATTAAGAAATTCAACTTTGAGGTTAATTGGCCACCTGATAGTGACGTGGTGCCTTTGATCCGAGCACGGCCACTTTCAGAACGAAAAGAAATATTCACAAAGGCTTTATCTTTTTCACCATTGGCATGTTGAATAAACAAAGTAATATCCTGCAACTCAATTCGATGCTGCTGTACTAACCATTTTGATAAAGCGGATAAGCTATATTGACCATCATTGGTTTGCTCATTGTTAATGCCAACAATGACAAACTCACCTTGCGCATTTTGTGTAACAGATAAGGTAGCACCAGCAATGATCAATGTGCCCGGCTCAAACTGACGATGCAGAATTGATTTAAAAATATTAACGCCCACAAAAATACGATCAATTTTAATCGCTGTCTTTTGCGTTTCTGGAGATAAGAACTCTACATCGTCTAAACGAAACATCGGTTGAAACACATGCCACGTAGCAGCAATATGCCCAACTTTGACCGGGGTATGCAATGCATCAGAAATGACTCGGGCAACCTGTTGTTGATTGTGAGCCCACATAGGGGTAAAAACTCGGGCGATACTAATTAAAATGGCAACCGCAATCACTAAGAAAGCAGCAACCATGATAATTCGTTTAGAAGCGCCGATAACAATCTTTCTCACAACTCATGCTCATTGTTAGGTAACTTGATAACGTCGTCTTATACGCCGCAACACAATAAAAACCAATGGCCATACCAGCATACTGGTTAGGATAGGTAACCAATATAACACGGTTTTAGGAATCGTTCCGGTAATTCCTTCTAGAAAAAAGATCAATAATTGGTAAAGTGCCACAAAAATAGAAACCGAAATCATTTGCTGCCACCAAGCAGACATTCGAAATTGACGAAAAGATTTTGCGGCCAGATAGGCCACTAAGGCAAAAGCCATGGCATGTTCGCCAAGAGTCGCGCCATTCAACACATCCACCAACAAACCAATGCACCAACTGGTGGCAATGCCCACTCGATTAGGTAATGCCACAATCCAGTAAATGACAAACAACAGCGCCCATTCTGGTCTAAACCATAGCAGCCAAGTGGGCATAGGGAATATCGTGAGTAATAAAGCGAAAACAAAGGTCAAATATATAATAGTCAGACTACGACCCGTACTATTAACCCCCATCACGCACCCGCTCAATAATTTGTTGGTTCATATTCTTGTCTTCTTGCTGCATTTGCTTCAATTGCGATGCCGCTTCATCTACCATTCCCGCTTTCGTATGCCAGTACAATAAAACTTGTGTATCACGATACAAATGAGCCGTTGGTGAAACCACAACATCAGAAAACTGCTCGCCAGGTTTTTTTCGAATACTGGTAACGATGCCCACTGGATATCCCACAGGATACAATAAGCCAAGACCGGAGGTTGAAACACGATCACCCACAGCAATATCCGCTGTATCAGGTACGTTGATCAAAGACAGAGGGCGAAAGGCACCAGTCCCCACAGCAATAGCTCGCATACCAGTCCGATCATTCACAACGGGAACCGCGCTACGTGTATCCGTGATCAGCATCAAACGGCTAGTCCAACGACCGACTTGTATCACTTGTCCCATAACACCATTAGCACCAAGCACAGGTTGCCCGACATAGACTTTATCGTCTTTGCCTTTATCGAGAATAGCTTGCGCAATATAAGCATCCATATTGATTGCTAGTAACTGCGCTACGGCAACATGATCCAATATTTGCGAAGAAGATTTTAGCAAAGCTCTTAGTGATGTATTTTCCTTTTGCAGCGCTAAAATATTTTGTACTTTTGCTTTTAACAGCAAGTTTTGCATTTTCAAGTGAGTATTTTCTGTGACTAACTCATGTTTGCTGTGAACATTATCTTTCAAGCGCTGAGTCAGAGCCATGGGCCAATTCACTGTATATTGCAAAGGAGCCATTGCATCCGACAGCATACCGCGAATGGTACCAAATTGATGGTTGCGATGATCCATCACCATGACGATGATGGATAAAATTAAAAAGAAGGTAAAACGAATACCTAAATATTGACTGTTATTAAATAACAACGATGTATAACCTCTCGACCCTCAAAACCATCCCTGGGAGCGTGCACGAAATACGTTCTTCATTCTGCATCCCAACATTCCATTATTCTCTTGAGAGGAAGTCTCCTCCTAGGGTATCCATGATTTCTAAAGCACGACCACCACCCCGCGCAACGCAGGTTAATGGCTCTTCGGCGACAATCACTGGCAATCCCGTTTCTTCCATTAATAATCGATCCAAATCTTTTAACAATGCACCACCACCGGTTAACACCATACCACGCTCTGCAATATCAGAGGCTAATTCTGGTGGAGCCTGCTCTAAAGCAGCACGTACTGCGCCGACAATACCTGATAAAGGTTCTTGTAATGCTTCTAGCACTTCGTTGTTATTGAGTGTAAAGCTACGAGGAACACCTTCTGCGAGATTGCGTCCACGAACTTCTAATTCTCTAACGGCGGTGCCTGGGAAGGCTGTACCGATTTCTTGTTTGATTCGTTCTGCAGTGGTTTCACCGATCAAGATACCATAATTACGACGTACGTAGTTGACGATCGCTTCATCAAACTTGTCACCACCAATACGAACGGATGCCGCATACACGATACCATTGAGGGAGATGATAGCCACTTCTGTGGTACCACCACCAATATCCACCACCATGCAACCACTAGCTTCTTCCACTGGCATACCGGCACCCATGGCTGCTGCCATTGGCTCATCGATTAAGTAAACTTCTCGTGCGCCAGCACCCATGGCTGATTCGCGAATCGCACGACGTTCAACTTGGGTTGAACCGCAAGGCACACAAACCAAGACACGTGGGCTAGGACGTAAGAATTTATTTTCGTGAACTTTGTGAATAAAATGCTGTAACATTTTTTCTGTTACATGGAAATCAGCGATCACACCATCTCGCATAGGACGGGTGGCTGTGATATTGCCTGGCGTACGACCCAACATTTGTTTCGCTTCAAAACCTACGGCTGCTACACGATGCTGGCCATTGGAAGCATCTAAGCGAATGGCGACGACGGAAGGTTCATTTAAAACGATGCCCACTCCGCGCTTATAAATTAAGGTATTTGCCGTTCCTAAATCGATAGATAAATCGTCAGAAATAAGGCTCTTAAAAAATTTCATTAACATATATGATTCCCATCCTGTGATATTAGAAGCTATTGACGATTCTACCATCTTGGGCAAGCTAGCGAATTGTCAATAGCCCCTAAGGGCTTTTGCAAAATTGGGTATAGCTTACATCAATTTATTCTGACTTGCACTAGGGGCTGTTGAAATATTGTGAGCCCTGCAACACCTCCATGTTGTCTTCCCCGCGAAGGCGGGGATCCATTTTTGCATAGGCTCCTGAGCTGCTATGAAAATGGGTCCCCGCCTTCGCGGGGATGACAGCGTAGAAGGTGGAAATAACAATTAATGGAAGGAATATTTCAACCGACACTTTCAATCGCACCCTACATAAAAGCAAAATTGTGAGGACCTCTAGAATGGTGTACAATCCGGGCTTTCTTTAAATGAAGGGGGATCAACATGAGTACCATGGATTCTGACAAAGTGAATAACATTGCTCATTTAGCGCGCATCAATATTGATGCGACAAAACTGCCGGAATATGCTAATTCTTTATCCAATATTTTACATTTAGTACAGCAAATGGACTCTTTAGATACCGAAGGCGTAACACCCATGGCACATCCCCTCGATGTTATGCAACCGCTGCGCTCTGATGCTATTACAGAAAAAGATTTTTCTGCAGCACTTAGAAAGTTTGCTCCACGATTAGAAGCAGATTTATTTTTGGTACCACAGGTGATCGAGTAGCACCCTGGTTTTATGTATAGCCTTTAAAATCGTAATATGGAAACTTTATGTTACACACATACTCTCTCGCTGAACTTAGCCAAGGTCTAGAAAAAGGTGACTTCACCAGCGTGGCGCTCACCCAACACTATTTGGAGCGCATCAAACAGCATCAAGAAATGTTGAACTGTTACATCAGTGTTTGCGAAGAATCTGCTTTAGCACAAGCTGCGGCAGCTGATACTACTCGTGCTCGTGGTGCGGCAACGCCTTTAACCGGCATTCCCATCGCGCAAAAAGACTTGCTCTGCACCGCCGGTGTGAAAACCTCCTGTGGTTCAAAAATGTTAGACAACTTCATTGCTCCTTATGATGCAGCAGTTATTGAGCGTTGCAATGCAGCGGGCATGGTTATGTTGGGTAAAACCAATATGGATGAATTCGCCATGGGTTCTTCCAATGAAAATAGTTTTCATGGACCCGTGATGAATCCTTGGGATATTGAACGTGTACCAGGCGGATCCTCCGGCGGCTCTGCTGCCGCTGTTGCTGCACGTCTTACCCCCTGTGCTACAGGCACCGATACTGGTGGTTCCATTCGACAACCGGCAGCGCTCACTGGAATTACGGGTTTAAAACCTACCTATGGTCGCATATCTCGTTATGGTTTGATCGCCTACGCATCCAGTTTAGATCAAGCGGGTCCGATGACACAAACGGCAGAAGATGCTGCGCTTTTGTTAAATATCTTAGCGGGACATGATCCCCGTGATTCTACCTGCATGTCCAATCCCGTTCCTGATTATCAAGCAACCTTGAATCAATCCATCAAAGGACTAACCATTGGTATTCCTGAAGAATATTTTACTGCCGAGTTAAATTCACAAATTGGCGACACGCTACAGGTTGCCATTAAAGAATTGCAAAAGTTAGGCGCTAATATCAAACCTATTCGTTTACCGAACACACATTTAGGCGTGCCGGTTTACTATGTGATTGCGCCAGCAGAAGCTTCCTCAAACTTATCTCGTTATGACGGGGTACGTTATGGTTATCGTTGTGAAAATCCTAAAGACTTATTGGATTTGTACAAGCGAACGCGCGCTGAAGGTTTTGGTGAAGAAGTTAAGCGCCGAATTTTGATCGGCACCTACGTATTATCGGCAGGTTATTACGATGCTTATTACATCAAAGCGCAAAAGATTCGTCGTTTAATTCGCAATGATTTTATCGAAGCTTTTAAAGAGGTGGACGTGATCTTAGGGCCTACCTCTCCCACTACCGCGTTTAAGCTTGGCGAAAAAACCACAGATCCCATTAGCATGTATTTATCCGATATTTACACAATTAATGTGAATTTAGCAGGCTTGCCCGGTTTATCTTTACCCGCTGGCTTTGTGGATGGTTTACCTGTGGGCATGCAATTAATCGGCAAAGATTTTGATGAAGCAACATTGTTGAAAGTCGCTCATCAATATCAACAGGTCAGCCATTGGCATCGAGAAATACCCAACATGTTTAAGGGGGCAAAATAATGGAATGGGAAGCAGTCATTGGTTTAGAAGTTCACGCCCAACTTGCAACACAAACAAAAATATTTTCTGGCGCAGCGACCGCCTATGGTGCAGCACCTAATACACAAGCTTGTGCCGTCGATTTAGGGTTACCCGGTGTATTACCGGTATTAAATGCTGAGTGTGTGCGTATGGCTATTAAATTTGGCCTTAGCACGCAATCAACCATAGCACCACGTTCTATTTTCGCTCGTAAAAATTATTTTTATCCTGATTTGCCGAAGGGATATCAAATCAGTCAGTATGAACATCCTATTGTTTATAACGGATACTTAGATGTTTTACTGGAAGATGATACGCTAAAAAGGGTTGGCATTACCCGTGCTCATTTAGAAGAAGATGCTGGTAAATCTCTGCATGAAAGTTTTTATAATATGACCGGGCTTGATTTTAATCGCGCTGGCACCGCCTTATTAGAAATTGTTTCTGAGCCTGACTTACGTTCGGCAAAAGAAGCCGTGGCCTATCTAAAAGCATTGCATGCCTTGGTGACTTGTTTGAATATTTGTGATGGCAATATGCAAGAAGGATCGTTCCGTTGTGATGCCAACGTCTCTGTACGTCCCAAAGGCGAGTCTCGTCTTGGTACGCGGACTGAAACAAAAAATGTTAACTCCTTTCGCTTTGTGGAGCGTGCTATTAACTATGAAATAGAACGACAAATACAAATTTTAGAAAGTGGTGGCAGCATTCGACAAGAAACGCGCTTATTTGACTCCGTCAAGAATGAAACGCGTCCAATGCGTAGTAAAGAAGAAGCCAACGATTATCGTTACTTCCCTGATCCAGATTTGTTACCAGTGATGATTCAGCAAGAGCAAATTGATCAGGTTCGAGAAACCATGCCTGAGTTGCCTTGGGAAAAACAACAACGCTTCCAACAAAGCTATGGTTTGAGCCGCTATGACGCCAACGTATTAACCAGCAGCCAAGCCTTATCCGATTATTATGAAATAACCCTGCAACATGCGGGTGGGGATGCTAAATTAGTCGCGAATTGGGTAATGGGTGATGTTTCTGCTTTTTTAAATAAGCATGGACTCTCTATTGAAGAATGTCCGGTGACGGCGTTGCAGTTAGCTAAGCTGTTGCAACGTATCCTCGATAATACGATTTCTGGGAAAATTGCTAAGACCTTATTTGAAGCCATGTGGGCTGGTGAAGGTGATGTGGATACCTTAATTGAGAAGAAAGGCTTGAAACAAGTAACGGATAATCAAGCGATTTTGGCTATCATTCAACAAGTGATTCAGGAAAGCCCGCAACAATTAGCGGATTATCAAGCTGGGAAGGAGCGCTTATTTGGTTATTTTGTCGGGCAAGTCATGCAAAAGACTCAAGGCAAGGCTAATCCACAACAGGTAAATGATTTGTTGAAAAAGGCGTTGAGTAAGTAAGAAACGACTGCAGATTGCAAAAACTTATAGATGCCAAATTTCCAATGAACCTATGTAAAGAGTGCCTTCTCCCCTTGAGGGAGAAGGTGGCCGAAGGCCGGATGAGGGGTACCTAATAGGAGCTCTTCAAATATGTTTTTCCTGAATTTGATCACCCCTCATCCGCCCGTTGGGCACCTTCTCCCTCAAGGGGAGAAGGCACTCTTTAGCCTGTTTTTCTCTGAAATCTAACATCCATCGATTTTTTACGCCACAAAACAATACAATTTGCATTTTTATGTACATTCAGCATATGATAGCAGCCCATGTATAAACATCTAACTTATGGCTTAATCTAATGAATCAGAAAACAGCGAAAAATCTTCCTGTCTTGGCTTGGACCATTTGGCTTGTCGGGGCGTCCTTTTATTTTTATGAATTCTTGCTGCAAGTCTTCCCTAACGTCGTTTTAAGTGAAATGATGAAAAACTTGGCGGCAGGCGCGGTGGCTATTGGTTTTGTACAAACCGCTTATTTTCTTGGATATGCCTGCATGCAAATCCCAGGTGGGATGTTATTAGATCGTTTTGGTCCTCGTAAATTATTAACCGTTGCCACCCTCTTGTGCGCTCTCGGTGCGATCATCTTTGCGAAAAGCACGAATATTTATCAAGCAGAAATCTCCCGTTTTATCACAGGGTTAGGTTCAGCCTTTGCTTTAATTGGTGCCTTGGTTTTGGCAAGCCGCTGGTTTCCAGCCAATCGCTTTGCATTGCTCAACGGCTTAATCATCACCATTGGTATGTCTGGTGCGTTTTTCGGTGAAGCGCCCTTCGGTTACTTAGTGCAGCTCTTTCATTGGCAAAGCATCATCATTGTATTAGGCCTTATCGGCGTTGCTTTAGCTGCCCTGATTTATTATGTTGTTCGAGATACACCTCCGGGTGAAGTTGATGTCCGCCATAGCTCAGAAGGCGTATCTATTTTTGCTGGCCTAATGAAAATCGTTACCTGCAAACAATCCTGGTTAACTGCCCTATATGGTGGCCTCATGTTTGCTCCAACGCCAGCACTCGGCGCTATGTGGGGAACCAGCTACTTAGTGACCACTCGCGGCATTTCCCTCACCACTGCTGACTTTATTATTTCTATTTTATTTATTGGCTGGGCTGTGGGCTCACCTCTGTTTGGTGCATTCTCCGATCGAATCGGCCGCCGTAAACCACCTATGTATATTGGATCAGCAGGTGCATTGGTATCCATTCTGTTATTCTTATACATTCCCCATGCTAGCAACCTGTCGTTGATCATTTATATGTTCTTCTTCGGCTTTTTCTGCAGTGGATTTATCGTGGGTTTCTCCGTTATTCGCGAATCTCATGCACGTAGCTTTAGCGGTACATCTCTAGGTTTTATGAACGTCATTAATACCTTGGGGGCTGCAGCTGCTCCTTCACTGATAGGCGCCTTCTTAGCGATTTTCTGGAATGGCACAAAGGTCGATGGTTTAGCCATTTACTCAGCTGGCAATTACTACGCAGCGATGGCAACGCTTCCTGTGTTTGTTCTAATTTCCTTGGTGATATTGCCTTTCATCAAGGAAACTTACTGCAAGAGCAAATAATCGCGATCTAATCGCTATGGAGAAATGAACATGAAACATGCCAACACGAAGGGGTTTAGCCTACTAGAGGTCCTCATCGTGTTGGCCATTGTTGCCGTGCTTGCCCTCTTTGCTTACCCCAAATACAGCAGTTATCTCACTAAAACTCGCAGAATCGATGGTCAAGTGGCCATTTTAGAGTTGGCGAGCAAGCTTAATGAATATTACGCAATTCATCACACTTACGAACACGCTAGCTTTGTGCAATTAGATTTACCAAACCACTCGCCGGAGGGGCATTATCAATTATCCATCAATGAAAGCAACGCAAATAATTATAAAATCATAGCAACGCCCCTTCGCTCACAAGCGAAGGATCATGTGTGTGGCAGCTACACTTACAATCAAGCAGGTGATAAGGGTATTACTGGCACTGGTAATCTTAGTGAGTGTTGGTAAGCAACATGAACCCACGCACTGGTCTTTTGCTCATTAATCTAGGTACACCAGATAGTCCACAACCTCAAGATGTACGACGTTATCTCAAACAGTTTTTAAGTGATCCTCGTGTCGTTGATTTGCCGGCGGTGTTTCGTTGGTTATTGTTGCATGGCGTCATTCTTCCCTTACGCTCTCGCAGCTCTAGCGAGCTTTATCAAAAGATTTGGCAGCCCGAGGGCTCGCCGTTACTCATTAACAGTGATGCATTACTCCAAGGGTTGGCGACGAAAATGGGCGAGTCCTATGCTATTGCTTTAGGAATGCGTTATGGTTCTCCGAGTATTGCGGAAGGTATTGAAGAACTCTTACAGCAAGGTGTGCAACGATTAATTTTACTACCTTTATTTCCTCAATACTCTTCTGCTGCGACGGGATCGGTGATGGAAGAAGCACTGCGCATTCTTGCAGGAAAAAATAATATTCCTGAGATACATATCATTAATGAATTTCATGCGCATCCTGCTTATATCAAAGCGCTTTGCAGCATGATAGTACCTGCACTTGCAGAGTTTAAACCGGATTTTACTTTATTAAGTTATCATGGGCTGCCTGAGCGCCAGGTTCGTCGTAGTGGCGGTTGTGACCGTGTTGCTTGTGATTTAAAGGATCCATGCCCAGCAATTAGTACTTCTAATCAATTCTGCTACCGTGCACAATGCTATGCGACATCACGCTTGTTGGCGCAAGAATTAAATTTACCGGCTCATGCTTATGGCGTTGCTTTTCAATCTCGTTTAGGCCGCATACCTTGGATTAAACCCTACACCGATGAATACTTAACAACACTAGCTGAGCAAGGTATAAAACGCCTAACCCTGATCAGCCCTGGCTTTGTTGCAGACTGCTTAGAAACCTTAGAAGAATTAAACATCCGCGCCCGCGAACAATGGCATCGCCTCGGCGGCGAAGCGTTACAAGTGATTCCTTGTTTAAATGCAGCTCCAGCGTGGGTTGCTGCAATAGAAGAGATTATTTCGTTATAAAGTTCACGGATCTCCGCGGTGGTGTCTGGCACATTTATTCAGTGAGATGAATTATACGTTTTGGTAATTTAGTTTATTGCGCAAGATTAAAAGCATTCTCGTGTGCCTGACATCGCCTGCTTGGAGCCTTCTTTTATTAAGTCCCCAGCTCTAATGTGTTAGGCACCAGAGAATGCTTCAACATCATCGCGCTAACCAACATCATCGAGCTTGACGCTTGATCTCATTAAGCTTTGGTGCCAGACACGGATGACTTCGGGCTGGCAGCTCAAAAGTTATTGCTATTTTGGCGATGAAGCACCCCAAGTTACTTTCCGAATCGTTTAAGAAAGCACCTCGACTATTTCTACTTCAAAAAATAAAGGCTGTCCGCAAAGTGGGTGATTAAAATCTACTAGAACTTGTTCTTCTTCAACAGTACGAATCACTCCCGGTAATGTTTGACCGTTTATTTGTTCGAATGCAACAATCACTCCGGGCTGCAATTTGATGTGCGCTGGAAAACTATTTTTTTCGACGCGATGTAAATTAGCTGGATTGGGGAACCCATAGCCTTGCTCTGCACTCACATCAAAGGCTTTGGTATCACCGGCCGCTAAACCCAATAAATTCTGCTCAATAGCAGCACTCAAACTACCATCACCTAAACGCACCAAGGTTGGTATTGTATTGACTTTTGTACTATCTGCTACAGTACCATCTTTTAATTTTATCGTTATATGCGCCAGTGCTTCGCTGGTTGCTGTTACTCTTTTTTTGTCACTCATGTCTGATTTACCTCGTTAAATTTCGTCTTCATATTTCATTTGAAAGATAGTGACTATCACTAAAATAATTGCACCTATTGTTATCGCACTGTCTGCTAGATTAAACGCTGGAAAATAAAAATTCCGGTAATGAAACAATAAAAAATCGACAACATGCCCCCACAAGGCACGATCAATCACATTTCCTAAGGCCCCTCCTAAGATCAGTGCAGCAGATGCTAGCAACCAACGTTTTTGTGGCTCCATACGCAGCATCCAAATCACCAAAGCGGCACTCACTGAGATTGCAATAGCACCCAAAAACCAAGAAGCCCAATGACCTGCGTCATTTAAAAAACTAAAGGCTGCACCTTGATTATGTAATAAGGTAAAACTAAACAATGAAAATACTGGTCGTAACTCATAGACATGCAACCAATAACTCATTAATAATTTGCTACCTTGATCTAAAACAATGATCAACGCTGTTAACCATAACCAAGACAGATTTTTATAGTTCAATTTTATATTAGGCATACCGTCGCTCCTCTCCTGAACCATCTACGTTAATGATACAACGCTCACATAACTCTGGGTGCTGCGCATGCTGCACCACCTCTGCGCGGCGATGCCAGCAACGTGCACATTTTGCGTGCCCCGAAGCTTTTACATGAATCCACAGACCTGGCGATGCACCGGCAACAACATCTTCGGGTGTTTGCGTGACTTCTTTCAAGGTTACGCCAGAAATAATTAATACAAAACGTAATTCATCACCCAAGGTTTTCAACAGCTTGTAAGGTTGTTCCAAACAATACAATGTTACATCGGCCTCGAGCCCAGCACCAATGACACCGGCCGCACGGGCGCGTTCCAACTCTCGATTTACATCATCACGAATCGCCATGACTGATTCCCAAAAAGCAAAATCCATCACATCGTCTTTAGTTAAGTCGAATAAGTTTTCGTACCATTGCGTGAGAAATACACTGGACTCTGTTGTGCCTGGCAAGTGTTGCCAAATTTCTTCTGCCGTAAAACTGATAATGGGCGCTAACCAACGCACTAAGGCATGGGCAATATGAAACATCGCCGTTTGTGCAGAACGTCGTGCAACAGATTGAGTTTGGCAAGTGTACTGACGATCTTTAATGATATCCAAATAAAAACTTCCCATATCCACATTACAAAAGTGATGAATACTTTGAGTAATGACATGAAAATCATAACTATCATAGGCGGCTCGCACCACTTGCTGCACGCGATGCGCTTGCGCTACTGCCCAACGGTCTAAAGGCAACATTTGCGCTTGTGACAGCAAATCGGTTTGCAGATCAAATCCTTTTAAATTTGCCAGTAAATAACGCGCTGTGTTACGCAAACGTCGATAAATATCACTGGTTCGTTTTAAAATCTCATCGGACACTGCTTGCTCGCTGCGAAAATCTGTCGAAGCAACCCAGAGTCTTAAAACATCCGCACCTAAGGTTTTTACAACAGCATCTGGCGCTACAACATTCCCGAGAGATTTTGACATTTTTCGACTATGAGCATCTACAGTAAAACCGTGGGTTAACACTTCTCGATAAGGCGCTGTACCTGTCGTTGCCACCGAAGATAATAAAGAAGTATGAAACCAACCTCGATATTGATCGGAACCCTCTAAATACAAATCTGCAGGAAACCGTAAATGGTCAGATTGCTGTAACACCGCATAATAAGAAGCACCTGAATCAAACCACACGTCTAAGGTATCTTCTAATTTTTCATACTTCTCTGCGTCATCACCTAGCAATTCTTCTGGCTTTAACTCAAACCATGCATCAATCCCTTTTTGCTCAACGCGCTGTGCAACTTCTTCTAATAAGTGCGGCGTATTCGGATGTAATTGTCCCGTGTGTTTATGAAGAAACAATGGAATGGGAACACCCCAATCTCGTTGTCGTGAAATACACCAATCCGGACGTTTAGCAATCATATCCTCAATCCGTGCTTGTCCCCACACTGGCAACCAGTGCACGCCTTTGATCACGTCGAGGACTTGCGCGCGAAGCTGTTTTTGTTCCATGGAAATAAACCATTGTGGTGTACCACGGAAAATCAATGGCGTTTTGTGCCGCCAGCAATGAGGATAGCTATGTTTTAATCGTGCATAATGCAACAGACAACCTTTCATGCGTAACACATCAATCACATGATCATTCACTTTAAAGACATGCTCTCCGGCAAACAAGGCTGTGTCCGGTGCAAAAACACCTTCTGCCATCACTTGATGATCCACAGGCAAACCATAACGTTGCCCGACATCAAAATCCTCTTGACCATGTCCCGGTGCTGTATGCACGCAACCAGTACCTGCATCTGTTGTGACATGCTCACCCAACACAATAGGTACCACTCTGTCATAAAAAGGATGTTGTAAGAAAAGACCTTCTACATCCATGCCCTGACAATCAGCAATAATACGATCATGGGTTGCACCATAACGTCCGAGCGTTTCTTTTAATAAGGCATTCGCTACAAACAAGTAACGTCGTTTTCCTTCAATCTCACACTCCACCACGACGTAATCTAATTCTGCCCGTAAACACACGGCTTGATTCGCTGGTAATGTCCAAGGCGTCGTAGTCCAAATCACTACTGAGATACTTTCCTTCGGCACAGCGACATCGGGAGCATGTCGTAGTTTGGACCAAAATGAAAAAGGATCCACCACGTCAAAAGTTACATCAATAGCCGGTGATTCTTTTTCAATGTACTCTACCTCTGCTTCTGCCAAGGCAGAACGGCATGCTGTACACCAATGCACAGGTTTATAGCCGCGATGTAAATGTCCTCGGGCGATGATTGTTGCCAAGGTGCGAATCACATTACTTTCATAATCAGGACGCATCGTTAAATAAGGTTCATCCCACTCACCTAATACACCTAAGCGAATAAATGCTTGTCGCTGTGTTTCTACTTGGCTTGCGGCATAATCACGACAGGCTTGACGAAACTCTTGATGAGAAAGCGCTTCGCCAGGTTTACCAAATTTTTTCTCAACATTTAATTCGATAGGCAAGCCATGACAATCCCAACCCGGAACAAAGGGTGCATCAAAACCACTTAAGGTTTTACTCTTCACCACAATATCCTTCAGGGTTTTATTCAAAGCGTGGCCGATGTGAATATCACCATTGGCATAAGGCGGGCCATCATGCAAAATAAATGTTGGGGAACCTGCGCGCTGTGTGCGGATTTTTCCGTAAATATCTTGTTCATACCAGAACTTCAAAATTTCTGGCTCTCGTTGAGCCAAGTTTGCTTTCATCGGAAAATCTGTTTCTGGTAAATTTAACGTTTGCTTATAGTCGCTCATGATCACCTATTCCAAAAAATATTTTTGCCTGCTCGGCATCCAAAAAAATTTGCTGTTTTAATAACTCAAAAGAGTCATAACGTTTTTCTTCTCGTAGCTTATGCATAAATTCAACGCGAATGGCGCGCCCATAAATTTCCTGTTGGAAATTGAATAAATGAACTTCCAACAAGGTGCGTGTACCATCCACCGTAGGACGATTCCCTACATTAGCAACACCGTATACCACCTCTGGCTCGAGGCCATACACCTTCACACAATAAACACCTGTTAGAGGGGTTAATTTCCGATGTAAATGCACATTCGCTGTGGGAAATCCAATAATACGACCACGCTTATCACCATGTGCCACACGTCCACAAAGACTGTAAGGGTGAGCTAATAATGATTGCGCACGGGCTAAATCACCGACGGCTAAGGCTTGTCGTACCGCTGTGCTACTAACTCGTTCGCCTTGCTGTTGCACACTATTGATCCTCTCTACAACGAATCCCGCGTGAGTACCAATCTCTTGTAACAATGCAAAGGTTCCTTGGCGTCGATACCCAAATCGAAAATCATCGCCTAATAGCACCGTATGTGCTCGTAATCCTTTCACTAAAATCTCTTCAACAAATTGCTCTGGAGACAGTGCAGCTAATTTGTCATTAAAGCGTAATACGAGAATTTGGTCAACGCCTGCTTCTTTTAATAAGCCTATTTTCTCTCGCAAACGGGTTAAACGTGCCACTGTCGCATGCTCTGCAAAAAACTCGTTGGGCTGTGGCTCAAAAATAATGACGGTTGCTGGCAATTGCACTTGTTTTGCCGCCATACAGAGCTGCCGCAGCAGTTGTTGGTGACCACGATGTATCCCATCAAAATTACCGATAGTTACCACCGAAGGCCCATGCTGGGATTTAAGGTTTAGCATTCCACGAATTAATTTCATCGGCGTCTCTTTTGCATCATGATGACGGTGCCTGTTGAAATGAAAGGAAATGACGAAGTCGCAAGCCCATCAGCCATAACACTGCAAAATAGGACGCCATGGCTAAACAAAATAACCCTGATAAATGCCAAGCACGCCATGCGCCATCCGCTGCTAACCAAGTTTGTGCGTTATCAGACAACACCCACAGCAAGCCACCCATGAGTACATTAGCTACCCCCATCTGCAACCAATAACGTCCCCAACCCGGGCCTGGAACATATAAACGATCACGGATTAAATAATAAAATAACAACCCTGCATTGAGTGTGGAAGAAATGGAGGTAGATAAAGCTAAACCGGCATGGGCCATCGGAAAAATCAAAATCAAACTGATCAGCGTATTGCTCACCATGGCAATGATCCCAATTTTTACCGGGGTTTTAATATTTTGGCGCGCATAAAATCCGGAAGCTAAGACTTTAATCAGCATAAAACCTGGGATTCCCAAAGCAAACATTGACAAGCTTTTTGCTGTCATGATCACATCATGGGTTTTGAAGACACCGTGTTGGAATAAGGTTGCGAGCATGGGAATGTTCAGCACTAAAAAAGCCACTGTCGCTGGAATAGAGATTAATAGCACAGTACGAATCGACCAATCCACCGTCGCACTATAATCACCATCGGATTTACGACTGAAGGCTTTAGCCAAGGTCGGCAAAACCACCGTTGAAATTGCAACACCAAACACACCCAAAGGAAAAGATGTTAAACGATCCGAATAATACAGCCATGAAATACTACCCACCGGTAAAAAAGAGGCAAATACGGTATCAATTAACAAGTTAATTTGCCCCACCGACACCCCAAAAATAGCAGGCCCCATCAGCTTAAGAACACGGAGCACGCCAGGATCACGCCATTTTAACCGCGGCCAAGGCAATAATCCCCGGCGCCAGAGGAAAGGTAATTGAAAAAAACATTGCACCACGCCTGAAATAAACACTCCCCAAGACAGAGCCATAATCGGTTCTTTGCAATAAGGAGTTAACCAAAGTGCCGTCATAATCATACAGATATTGAGTAACGCCGGTGTAAAAGCTGGAATCCCAAACCGTCCATAAGTATTTAATATAGAACCAAAAAATGCGGTTAATGAGATGAAAAATAAATAGGGAAAGGTTAAATGCAACATTTGCGATGCAAGATTAAAGCGCAGCGGATCATGCAAATAACCAGGCGCAAACACGATGGTCATCAACGGCGTGGCAAGTTCCACCAAAATCGTGAGCACCAACAGCACCAAGATCAAAGAGGCCATCATATGGCTAATAAAATCAAGCACTACTTTGCGATCATGGGTTTCCTTATATTCCGCCAATACCGGGATAAACGCTTGAGAAAAAGACCCCTCAGCAAACAAACGACGCATAAAATTGGGGATTTTAAAGGCCACCCAGAAGGCATCTGCTGCCCCCGTCACCCCAAATAGATACGCAATAACCATATCTCGTACAAAACCCAACATACGAGAAATAAAGGTCATCGAAGAAAAAATCAGTGTATTTTTAGCCAAATGCTTGCTCATGAGCCCCATAGTTCCTTGCAAAGATTCATCGCGGGCAGTATACCAGAGAAATTTAAGAACGAACATTGACAAATTGCCCTAAAAAAGGCATAGTCAGCCGTTCATTTTTTACATCATTAAATATGCTTGGGAGTAATAAATCTTGGCTAATTCAGCATCCGCGAAAAAACGGGCCCGTCAAGCCGAAGTGCGACGTCAAAATAACATGGGCATGCGTTCTAAATTCCGTACTTACGTGAAAAAAGTTATCGCCGCTATCCGTGGCAACGACAAAGAAGGCGCAAAAGAAGCCTTTAAAAACGCCGTTCCAGTAATTGACACAATGGCTGGCAAAGGCATTATCCATAAGAACAAAGCCGCTCGGCATAAAAGCCGACTCAGCGCTCGCATTAAAGCTCTGAGCGATACAAAAGCTTAGTTTTAAGAACAAAGGGTGACAATGGCAAGATTTTGTCTGTCACCCTTCGTTAAAAAAATCTTTTTAGACCCCTTGTACTTCCCCCAGTAGAGATTTATTATTCGCATCATCTATTGCAAAAATAGATCAATTATTATACTATTTTTGATTTTGGAGAGAGGATTCATGAGTTTACACCGATTTCTAGGTACCTTTATCCTATTACCACTCCTATTCGCAGTCTTAACCGGCTGTGCCACCACTTCTGTCCATAACGTCAACCTCAGCGTAGAAGAAAAACAACCCGGCGACATGGGAATGGACGTTTCCAAAGAACAAGCCGACGTCCAAGCCCTACAATGGCGCCAACTAGAGGACAGCCGCGCCTCCCACCCTTCAGGCTTACTAGACGATTCCGGGATCTACCTTAAAACGATGATGGATATTAACTAAGCCCAACAAGCTAAGACGAGAGCCCAAGAAAAGGCTCTTTCCAGTATTAAAACCTCATTCTCCGTAAGATGGGGGTCCTTCGCTTCGCTCAGGATGACAAGAAAAGGCTCAAGAACCATTCCCCCTAATACTCAACACACCAAATTGATTTTTGACTAACGATTAAAACGCAAGAATCTCAAAAGCCTATTCTGCGCAGCAAGGGGGTTTTGCAATCGAGTAGGAGGGGTCTCACGACCCCGTCCTCTCACACCACCGTACATGCGATTTCGCATACGGCGGTTCCAAGCTAAGTGTTTAGCAGTGTTGCC
>JAGVJK010000039.1 GCA_020051155.1 Gammaproteobacteria bacterium
ATATTCAGGGGAGGTTTGTAAGTAAAAAGTTTTCTGACCCATCGCAGCTTGCAGAGAATGCAAATGAGGATCCGTCACTGTTGCATGACATAACAATGGCGTCTCTACTTCTAAAATGCCACGTTCAACAAAAAACGCGCGCACCCTTGCAATGAGTTGCGCGCGTTGTTGCAATGCGGAAAGCGTTGCCGTTGGTTGCCAAGACGCTTTAGTCATTCTGTTTTTTTATCTGCCTGCGTCGTAAGAAACTGATAACGCAAAAAGCGAGTAACAAAGGCAACAACAGAGGAAATAATACCGGGAATAATGCAATAGCGATAATGAACCAAACCAATAACGCTAAGCCAACGACGAAAATGCCGACTCCAGAAAATAAAAACACTAAAAAGAGTCCTATACAAAATGCAATTAAGGTTGCAAACAAAATCGCACCCAACACGCTAGTCACGGCAATAGTTCCCACTAATACGGCTGGAAAGAAATAATAGCCGACCAACACACCCGCTATCACTAAAATAACAAACGCAATAAATGCACCCATTTTTAACTCCTATAAATCATCAAATTCACCTAGTCCACCCAAGTTATCCACATCACTCGCACCACCTACTGCTTTATCTTTCACACGAAACGCTAATGCTGACACTATCGTTGCTAACTCCGCAGCTGTCACTCTCGTCCCTGAAACATCGGGCGGATAATGAGTTGCGATTTGCATATCATTAATTAACTCTTGTGCGATATTCGCTGCGTGTTTACGTGATTTTCCTGTCATACGTTCAGAAAATTCAATACGACTTCTCACCGCTGCTTTGTCAATAATAGCTTCCGCAAAGCTATCAAAGTCATCACCCATGAGCATTGGCACGGTGGGATCGCTCAGGCGTAAGGGAACAAAAATATTTAACTGGCCAAAAGGTATTTCTTCCTCCATAAAGTCTTCTTCAAACTCAGGGATCTCTTGGCTCTTGTGATGAGAAACTAATACCGCGACACCTCGGTCGATGGGTGCAGCCTCTGGGTTTTCATGCAAAGCAGTCACGATACTGCCAAGTTCTTCTGTAATCGGCGCAGCAAGTAACAATGCTTCACTATTTTCCACTAATTCATTAAAACGCGCCGCTCCTTTCTCAAAAGCTACCAATTGCGCTGTCGGCGGTGCATCGACTCTAAGGAAGTGATTCAGACGCATATTCTTTGCCAATGTTGGATTTGCATAAAACATTCGCGCCCGGATAATTTTCGAACGGAAGAAGATGTGAGCTTCGCCCATGCCCTGCTCTTTTAAATCCATTAATTCAATTCGCTGTCTTTTTTCTGAAGAAGCACTTCGTGTGTCTAAATAATTGTTTAACACACTCTGCGGATTCGTTTGAAAGGCATCGACCTTCGTCACATAAGATTCACCTGCAGTTTTTGAGAAAAATTCCCAGGTTTCGGTGGGATCTTCCAGCTTCATACAAATTTTAATATTGGTGTTTGCGCCAATAGACGCCGCTTCTTCTTTCGATGATTTTTGAAAGGCTGGTAAATCTTGCCCAGCGAAAATCGCCGCAAACCCCAGCGAGCGCGCTTGCGCAGGTACTACTGCGAATCCTTCCACCGCGTAATAACCATATTCATCTAAAATACACATAAAAGGAGTTTTTGCATTGGTAGGCTTACGTTTAATTAATTCACGATAAGTACCTTCTACTTCACTACCTAAACCTGCAGACATCATCGCTTTTAACGTCGAAATAATTACTTTACCTAAGTTCGATAATTCCGCTGGAGATTTTTCTAAGGCGGGTAACAATACGCATAAAATGCGTCTATTCAATACCACGTCGCGCATATCCACCTCCGCGAGAGGTACTCGCAGAATGTGACCATAGGTATCCGCCAAAGAGGTAAATACCCGCGTTAACTGCATAGTAATGAAACCATGTTGTTCCAACACCTGTGAAACTTGTTTACCTTTCTTCGCTTTATCATAACCTGGCAAGTTATCTAAATAACTGGTGATAGGTTCTAATACGACTGGTGGTGAATCCGCTAAACTTACCGCTTCTTGTCCATCACGCGGAAACATTTTATCAATGACGATGGACTCTAAGCGCTCTAAAATAAAATATTTACGAATAACGTTAGCATCTAATAAAATATGCCCTTCATCTCGCATATACGCTAACACTTTCATCAACGCTTCTACGAAGGAAATCGCACGACCTTTCCACATATCACCATCCGGCGTTGCGGCTGCGGTATCCATTAAATTCACAACCAACTGCGCTAACATGCTGGAAGAACCATTCGCAAAAGGGTTCAACGTATTAGACAGACGGCGCTCTTGTGGACCAAACACGTCTTTTGCACCTGTCATAAAGTTAATCAGTAAGATGTCATCTTCGCGCCCCATGGCGCGTGCCATAGAAAACAATTTAGCAAACAGCGTATTGTCACCTTTACCATCTACATAAATAAAACCGCTCGCTTGTAACAACGCATTGTAAGCGAGAGAAATCATTGCTTCTGTTTTACCGCTACCGGTAGAGCCAAAGATGAGAACGTGGGTTCGCATGTCTTCATTGGAAAACCAAAGTTCTTCATTGGTTGCACGATCATTACCAAAGTAACAAATACCACCTGCTTTTTTCGGCTTATTCGTGCCAGGCGCTAAATCATTATAATCCAGTTGATGAGAGGTTTGGGGTAACCGAAACGGTAAGGTGGTTTTTCGAGTATACACAAATATAAATAAACAAATGCCGGTAATTAAAAGTAGATCGGCAAACATCGGTAATAAAACACAAGCAACACCCAAACAAATAAACACCATCATGGCGTTGAAAGAATTAGAAAGAAAATCGCTGATACGTTGCCCGATGGTGCGCGTATCGCGCAGCAACATTCGCGAGTCTTGCTCGTGGCGTGCCTCTAGTCCTCGTTCACGATATCTTGCCATAATTAGGTTTTCTCATCTGGTATATAAATCATTTCATCGATGGCATGACTTAAGGCCAAACTGGCTTGTCGCACCATAGGCACCATTAATTTACGACCAATGGCGCGCTCTGCTAACCAATGAGCGTAAGCGCCCGCCACTTCCGTTACTACGGTTTCACGACCGACAGTATTGAGCATGTACCACAAGGTACGATCCAACGGTTTTAACCATAAAAACTCTGCACTTGCTAACACACCATCGGTGCGCGCCAATTGCAGCATGGATGCCATCACTGTTAATACATAAGCATGGCTGTCCATCACTTTTTGTACCAAACTTAATTGCGTTAAGCTTGGTAATAATTCATCGATCCCAGAAAAATCTAAATGTCCTGACTCCGCACTATGCGCAATTTTACGAATTAACTGATCGGCTAACTCACTTTGCGCATCCGCCTTCGCAGCGAAAATCGCAAACAATGCTCGCGCATGGGGCGGCAAATCTTCAACTCTGGTCCAAGGACGACCCACTTGACGCACAAAAATCCGCGCCGCTTTTTCTTGAATTAAACTAGCAACATCTTTGACATCTTTTGACAGCCCAGTTTTGGTAGTAGCTCGTCGTTCAAATTTCAACAATTTATATTTCTTTGCAAATTGCATGGGCGTCATGGCCATCGCCCATGGTCCACTATCTAAATCTTCATTGATCAAATCTAATTTTGCTACTGGACCCACTTGCGGCCAATTTTTCTTTTCTTGCGCGAGTAAGCGTTGCATATTGAATGTATTGCGGTAATGACTTACGACGTTGCGTTGATAAGCTAAAAAAGCAAAAATCCCCATGAGTAATGCGACGGGGATCATCAAGTAGCGCCCCACTGCATTCGCGACGTAGCCAACTTGCAATAGATTCACCGCGCCAGGATTAGTGTTTTTAATTTGTTGTGCGAGCGTGCTTAAGCTCTCCGTAAATAAACTGATAATGGCGATTTCTGCCAACTTAATTTTGAAGAAAGCGAAAATTAACACCGCGCGTACTTGCGGAATATACCAAACCAGCAAACCGATGCCGAAAATTGAAAGAACAATCCAGAGTAATCCGTAGGGACTCTCTGATTGACCTTGGCCTTGCTGTCCTGCCATGTTTACCCTTATCTAATAAAATAGACACCGCGTCTATTTGGATTATAACTGCTTTGGTGGACGTATTCGTCCCTCCACAATAGGATATTCAACCCCGCGATGAGTTAAACTCATCAATTGCTCCGCTCGAATATCATTAACCGTTAATAAGGGAGCATTCAATGTTTGATCGATCTTATTAGGGTAGTCTACAGAAATATCCTGCTGTTGATCAATCCGTAGGGTCACATAGCCGTAGCATTCATTTTTTAAACTTTTTTTAACCACGTCCTCATCAGCATAGATGGCTAATCCTAATTTTTCTGCGTACTTGATGGAATCCAATAGGGGTTTTGCCCATGCTACCGAAGCGCCTGGCGCACCCAGTTTCGCCATCTCTCGATGAAAAAGACGCACAAAAACTTGTTTCTGATGAGAGGGTAATGCCGCTGATTTTGAGGATCCTGCTTGCAAGGTACCATTCACATCTTGTGGTGTTAATAATAGTTTTTCATAAAATACATTATAAGCTCGCTCCAAATCCTGCAAAATCATGGCAAAAGAACGCGCCTTGCCTTCATAGGCTTGCTCACAGGCTGCAATGGTAGACTTTAGTACTTCCAATAATTCAATATTGCGTTGCTCCGGAGGAATCGGCGTTTGAGTCCATTTTGCTTGCAATTGTAAAAGAGAGCGCTCTAATTGCAGTAAATTATCCATCAATGTTTGCAACAGATCGGTGTTACTATTTTTTTTACGAAAGCTTTCGGGGTCATCCGTGGTTTGTTGTTTGATTTTAAGAATATTACTTAATACGGCTGAATAGTGGGCAATCATACGATATAAAATATCGATGGCTTCACTGGTTGTGATCACGGTATATTCTTTTAATTCCGTTAAAAAATCCATTTTCTACTCAAAAACCTCAATCATACATTAACTCATCTAGAGGCGTATCTAATATGGATGGCGAATGCTTGATCAATTCGCTTAATACATCCGCAATACACAAGAGTCGCAAAATATCAGGAGTTACATCATCAAAGGTTACTTTCACACCAATTAATGATTTTTCCGCTTCATCAAAGGTCGCACCTAAACCATAACCTAGGCATAACGAACATAATTGATCGGCTCGACGGGTTAAGGCTGGTAGCAATCCAACTTCAGAAAATACTTCTTCATAGGTAATGCGCTTACTATTGAGCGAAAAGTTCGCACCCATTGCCTTCGCCAAGGCACATAATTGTTGCTGAATTTGTTTCACAATCGCCGCCTGTTATTGTCGATGCCATCCTGAGCATAGCCAAAGAATGACGATAAGAAGTTTTGCCTACTAAATTTAATCTGCAGGTATTGTAGCATTGTTTGTTGACGGTGAAACTACGCGTTGTAACTTTTCCATCAATAGCGATATTTTTTTCGCCACCAGGGCTTAGATGGTTTAATTTTTCCTGCAAGCACGGTGCGCACGCTACGAAAAAACACGGTGGCAGATAAACCATAATGTTCAATAATTGCAAAAAAAATCGTCACAATCAATGCAAGAATAAAGCTCCAGAGTTTAATATGCATCAAAAATAACAATAAAGGAAAGGCTGAGCGCGCATCGATCATAAATAATCGTGGCATTCGCCCAGAATCTCGCCAATGAGAGACCACTCTTAATCGTGCCATGTGCGTTACTCTACGGTTAAATCATTACTGAACATTCTAGTATACTCACGTGCAAAAGTCGCATCTTCATTGGCGAGCGGTATATTGACTTTATAACTGCATCTTGTTTCAATGAAGTAGGAAGTCATCAACAATTACAACATGGGCGTTATGAAAAAAATCATCGGTCTCATTTTATTAACTTTACTGGTAAGTGCTTGCACACCGGGCCCTGAGCCGCAACCTAGAAGTGCCAATTACGCGCCAGAAACTGATCCTGCACAAGTAAAATTATCAGAGTCCGCTGCATCCATCAGTCGTTCGTTAATTTCATTAGCAGAAATTCAGCAAGCAACAACGCCTGTCTCCAAAAAATTGTTAGAAGTAAAACCTAGCTTTCCTGGTATGAGCAATTTAGTTTCTATTAATTGGGCAGGTCCTATTGAACCTTTAATCGAACAAATTGCAAAAAGTTCTGGCTACACTGTGAAAGTATTTGGTAAAGCACCCGCCATCCCTGTCATGGTTTCACTCAATGAGCACAATCAATTATTAAGCGATGTACTCACCAATGCAGGATATCAGGCCGGTGATAAAGCCGACATTATTGTGCTGCCCAAGAATCGCATCATAGAATTACGTTATGCGACCACATAAATTACACACATGGCTAAGTCTGGGTCTCGCCTTAAGTGCTGCGGTTTTCTTTTTATCAAGCTGCAGTAAACCACAACCCGCAACCATTATTTATCCTATCAATGTCGACACCACTGATGAAAATGAGTTAAGAGAATTACGTCAGTACCGCATTAGCAAAAGCGAAGCTGCCAAACATGTAGGACCCATCCGCACAGAAGCAATTAAGCAAGCTGGATTAATGGTGGGTGCGCAAGGCGCTTTAGCTAAACGTGGGATGGAGATTGATGCCGTTCTTACACGAGACACAGCAGACTTAGATAAAGTTTATCGCTTTCAAGCCTTAATGCTTGCAGATAATGTGCTGCCACCGGTGTTAGCAGAAGGAGATAATCCTCTAAACTTGCATGACCCCGACACCATTCGTTTGGCCGATAAAACCTATAAGATTGTACAACAAGCTCGTTTTGTTACTGCCCCTCCCACCTGGCGAGAATATTTATGGCTCTCTTATCAAAAACCCGAGATTCCCGACAAATCGATTCTACCGAGAAATTATGAAGAGCTAGCGATTTGGCGCCGCTACGTCAGCATCGGTTGGAAGCAAGGCATGGATCAAGCAAACGCCATTTTTTCTGCTAATTTAGGTCGTTTAACTCGCGATTATGAAGGCATGGCTCTCTATCGAAAATTATTAGATGAGCATATGATCAGCTCACCCTTCGTCGCAAAAACAAATTTAGGTGTCACCGGCGATGGGAATAAATTATCCATCAATGACAAAGTCATCCGCTTAACGGCTAAACCACAATTAAATACTGATAGCGAATCTTGGACGCCGGTCTTAGCTCAACCCTTTGCGAGTGATAATCATGACGGATGACAGTTACCTGATTCCTGAGGAACCTTTACGCTTTACCCAATCTGAGATGGAACGTGTAGTTGTTTATTGTTATAAACGCGGCGCCTCTGATATTACCTTGCAATCCGGTGAACCGGTGTATGCGGAAGTCTATGGCCGCTTATTACGTATTACGAAACGCGCCTTATCCAATACCGAAGTGGGTGAGGCTCTTAATAGTCTGTATGGCCCCAACGGTACAACGCAGTTATTAAGCGGAAAAGATGTCGATACCCATTATGAAGTACGCCCCTCTCGGAGTGAACGTTATCGGTTTCGTGTGAATGCGACGGCATGCTTGGTGGAAGCCCATGATGGTATTCAAATTACTCTGCGTAGTATTCCTAGTACGCCTCCTACCTTAGAGAGTTTGCAATTAGAACCCGAATTGATCCAAGCCATTGCACCACAAGAAGGCGTGGTGTATGTCACCGGTGCCACGGGCTCCGGGAAAAGTACACTGTTGGCGTCAATCATTCGCCATTTAGCGGAGCAACCCGATAGCAATCGTAAAATTTTGACCTATGAAGCACCTATTGAATTTGTATTTGATGAAGTTAAAAAAACCTCTTCTATTGTGAGTCAATCTGAAATTCCACGACATCTACCGAGCTTTGCCCTTGGTGTGCGTAATGCTCTACGGCGTAAACCGCGATTAATTCTCGTTGGTGAAGCTCGTGATCCAGAAACCATTGCGGCAGTGATGGAGGCGGCAATGACTGGGCATCCGGTTTATACCACGTTGCACAGTAATGGTGTGTCAGAAGTGATGCGGCGCTTAGTAAATAGTTTTCCTGCTGAGGAGCGTCATGGACGCGCCATTGATATCATTGAAACCATTCGTCTCATCATTTGGCAAAAATTGGTGCCGACAGTCGATGGCAAACGTACCACCTTGCGCGAATTTTTAGTGTTTGATGAAAAAATTCGTGATGAAATGCTGACAGTGGATCCTGAGAAAATCACCGCTGTCACGCGCCGATTGTTAAAGGAACGCGGACAATTAATGATTGTTGATGCGCAGAAGAAATATGATGCTGGAATTATTTCCGAACGAGAGTATCGTATTGTCGCTGCGGGATCCGCCAGTCAAGATCGGGATGCAGGTATTTAAATCGCTTGTTTTCCTGAGCCCTCATCTTGTCGCTCTGAGCTCTCTTCTTGTCATCCTGAGCCCCTTTCTTGTCATCAATTATATTGTAGAGGGGGCACTAAACATTATGTCTAACTACATCCCGCCAGTCGCTGCTTTCTCTCCCGCCTCCTTAACCTGTGCCCCTGCTTCACGAGCTGCGCTGGCTTCACCTTCCGTTGACTCTTGTGCCAGTCTCGCGCCCGCCTGGGCAGATTCTTTAATACCACCTTGGAGTTGTTGTAATTCTTGTTCGCCACCATAACCTCGTTCTTCAGCGACACCAATCCAACGCATGACCTTATCGGGCAAGATGTGAATAAGGGAGAAAATACGGTTGTACGTTGAAACAATGATCATCGTATAGATACTCATATAAAGCATAGAGGTCATCGGCCAAAACACGACGATTTTACTCACGTCACCACCCACACCACTGGCAAGCGCGTACAGTATAATCATAAAGCCCATATTAATAAAACCAACAACCGCATAGGTCACTGGAATCGCCGCGAGCAAACCAACGATCATTAGAATAGGACGTAGACACGCTGAAATTAAAATAAAGATCCCTTGTTCAGAACGCCCCCACACTTGATGCTGTTCAGGATAAATCAAACCCAGCGACATAATCGGCGCTGCAATGATCGCTTCAATACACAACACTAACCATCCTAATACCCCAAAGGAAAACAGAAGGAAGGGAATCAAGGGAATATAAATTTCAAACATGACACCCGAAACAATGGCCACCGATAAGGTCGCCCACATGATAGGAAGATACCAGGCCAAGGACATCATAATAGCAGTCATAATCCCAAACCCAATACCTAGTGCCGCCAGGAAAGATATCACACCAATTGACGCTAGCATCGCCGCCCAAATAGTTTGAGCCTTATGCTCAATCTGAGCACCTGCACTGATCAGTGCCGAGGTTGGGTCTTGCGCAAAACTCAATGTAGCCCATTGGTTCGCCGTAGTTTCAATATAATTATTAAAAATTGCGACTACATTAGGTAAATTTGTCGCCCACGGCTTCAATGCTCTTCTTTCTGTTGCGTGCAACGAATCTGGAATTGGAATAGATTGACCGCCACCCGCTAAGGTATTTGCTGCTGTCATTGCAAACTCTGAAGCCGCATTCACAACAAATTGGACTGACTCTGTGGAACCTTGAGTTAGCGTATCACCAATATAAGGACCAAAATATTGCGGAACCCAGGGCGCATAGCTCAGTTGCGCACTCCTTGATACGCCAAGGTAATAAGCGCCTGCCAATGCCCATCCTAAGCAGGGCGCATTTTGCAAGTATTGAGCTAGCTGCGAAGAGGAGCTCCCAGGCGCTGCCGTTGTTGCGCTAGAAACGCATTGAATACCTGTTTTAGGTGTGGCATTTGTCGGTGTAGAGGGCGGCGGGGTTTGATAAGGCTTCATCATGAGATACATTTGGTTAGCTGCGTTATTGATAGCTGTTCGCGCTTGGTCTTCGATCATTCCCAATGATGGGCCTGTTCCACCAATTTCACCAAATTCCATACCCGTAAAACTCAAATTACTATCATGGACCAAATTATTGGTTGCACGAATACCAGCAGCCACTGCGTCTGGATTTGCGCCAGGACTATAATCTTGGCCAGCCATCAGCCCACAAACGGTTTGATAATATTTTGAGGAACTAACTTTGCCGCTGCTTGGAATACCAAAGGGAAGCTCTTGAGAAGTATTATATTTCACTGACCCCTGTAAGTTACTCAGTCCCCAGCCAAAAAAAGTTTGCCCATTTTTATTCCACAGTTGATAAACACCGCTTGTAGTCTCTCCTGCACAACCTTTTTGCCCATCTGTACAATAAATATTAGGCTGTTCTGCATGTAACTGTATACTAAACCGAGCGGCGCAAGCATAAGATACAAAAACATTCGCGGCAGACTCATAATAAGGGTTACCGCTGCTAATAACTAGAACTCCACTCTCAATATTTTTGACGGTTTTTGCCCAAATAATATCGGCGCCATTCACCCCTTGTAATAAGACCCACATCACCAAAATTTGGCCCACTGTATACGCTTTGTGTACTGGCAGCATTAAAGCAATCCCTGCGACGATACGAAGCGGAATCCAGAGAGAATTAAATTTTTCCCCCAATGCTTGACCTTCTTGGGCCGTATTCAAAATAGAGACAATCGTGACGTACAGTACAAACACCATGGCTAAAGCCAACGCCGCATAGTTAAAATAATAAATGACAGAGCTCAGAATATTAGAACCCTGATTACCCGGTGGCGGCACTAAAACATTACCTACTGGCCCAAAAACCTGGGTCAAGATATGAGTGGAAACGTCTGTGGCAGGGATCTCACCCACTGATTTCACTTGAGGGATAAAACTGGTTTGGCTAGAGGATGACTGTTGCGTTTGTGCATGCACCAACCCCGGTAGAAGTAATACAAGAAAAAGCCCTATCAGTAACCAAAGACGTTTATGATTCACTGGATGTGTCCTCCACCTTGGATTGCCACCACTCCCGCAAAGTACACCCCAGCTTTCGATGCTTGATTTGAAAAAACCAAAAATGAAAACGGAAAGCATAGATGAACACTAGCAAGGCTAGCAAGAAACTTAAAATGGCGGGAGCTATATCTAGCAACAAAAATAGATACACACTATACCCTAAAACTAAGAGCCCCAAAAAACCACAAAAAACCGCTAATTGTAAATACTGGCTGCGGCGCTTTACCAACTCGTCATCTGTCAACTGCAAGCGAGCGACGGCTTCCTCAAAGGTTTCGGGATGAGCCGGTTTAGGTTGAATCCGAAATAATCCCTTCGATTCGCCAAAAAATCTTGTTGTCAATAAACGGATCTGTCTAGCACCAAACCAAGAAGGGGCATCAACCGCAGGCTTCACAGCCCATTTCACAGCACGTCCTGTCGTACGAAAAAAACCCATTGCAATGACTCAACATAAATGAAGGATTATTGAAGATCACTATACCACTATTTTTTTTTTAGCCGCAAGGTAATTTCTCTTTGAAAAACCTTAACATCCTCGCTTACGTCTTCTTTTGTATCCCTTTGGCAATGATGCTATAGTTTGTCCAAGCAATTTGCGTTTAGGACATATAAACATCATGACCGATTTAAGCCATGAAGGTGCACATAAATTTTGGAAAGAATATCCGGATCCTATGATTTATCGCGTCGTTTCTTTTATGGAAAGTGTAGAAGATTGGACATTAGATGGTGATCCAGAGCTAGAAGCCGCTGTCACTCAATTAGCCGAAGCCCTTTCCCATGCGGGCAACTATGACATTGGCAATGAAGATGACTTTATTAATTTAGCTTGTCATATTAAATCAGCGCGTAATTTACGTTTATTACAAACCTTAGATACTGCTCACCCTGGGGCCGCGTCTAAATTGCTCATCCATGCCGAGGAAGTAAGCCGCGGCAGTGATGACATTCCGGGGTTATTTTTACGACGGAATATCGTATTTGAACGTTTACGACTACTAGGACGGGTTTTTGCACCGGATCGCTTTGCTTTAGTCATAAAAGCGTTGGAGGGAGAAGATGAGGGGTAAATCCACAACGGGAATTTCTCTTGTGTTCTTGTCTTTGTTGTGGGTATTAACCCTGACAACACCCGCTTTTTCTGATTCATCCTCTTCTTCTCAAACAGCTGTACCAGAAGACACATCTGCAAACGCGCAAGATACCTTGCAACAATTACAGCAGCAGCAACAGGAAATTTCATTATGGCAACAGCAACAGCCCCTGCGTCAACAACAAAAAATGCAGCAAAACACGCTGCCACAAACTAATCAACCGAGCACGCCTGCGTCTCTGCCCGCGCCAGCAGCTGCAGCTCCTCAACCAGCACCCACACCTGTCATCACGCCACCACCTGTCACTGTCACCCCCACACCTAGCAAACCGGCTCCGCCCTTACCGCCTCCCATTTCAGGCTTCCCCAAAAATAATACCTCTCCCAATAACAGCAACACTGGCAACACTAGTAATGGCTGGCATTATGGGTTTTAATAGATATCATTATCAATGACCTTTCACACAAGGAAATATGACTCATGGTTTATAAACTCATCTTTCGTGTTTTTTTATTGATCGCTGCACTCTATTCCACGGTGATCTGCGCTGCTACCAACAATTCTACTGCAACCAATAATCCCTGCTCAAAACCGCAGCTATCAGCAGATGATCCCGCTGGCAGTTCCACCAACATCATGGTGTATTATCTCTGCCTCATCAGCCAAAATTTAATGACCGGTTATCCAAACCAGTCACCCACCTCCATTGCAGGTGACAGCAGTGGCGGGACCAGCAGTGCGACAAGTACTTATCAAGCCATTAAAAGCGCTAATGCACTCACTACGTCGCAGGTTGCTAACATGGTATATCCCACCGGAGCCTCAGCTTTAAATTCCAATCTGTATGATCTATTAGGAAAGTTTTTAAGTAGTAAAGGCATTAACAGCAGCATACTCAACTCTGGCTCTAGCTTTAGCTCTGGCAATAACAATACTAGTCAAAGCATTTTAACGGCTATTGCACCCAATTTTTCTATGAGCACGCTTGTTAATCAAAATGGCATCACCACCGGCAACATTATAGAAGCGGAAGCCATGAATTTTATTTTATTTTTATCTGGACAACCCATCATTGATCCACCTTTGACACCCGATCAATTAGATGGCAGCAGCACACTCATTAAAAACTATGTGGCAGGCTTAGCAGCGTTTGCTTCACAACAATCTACGGGTGTGAGTGTTCTCAACAATTTGCTAAAGGAACGCACGATTCAACAGGGAAATCATTTTAATGATGCTCTCGGTAATCCTGTGGGGGCTAGTATCAATGTGAGCAATACGCAAGATATGAGTCCTTTGCAAGTAGATGAGTATATGGCAACACGTCGCATTGGTAATCAAAATTGGTATAACGCAATCCAGGCTGCAAACCCGGCACAACTGAGTCAAGAAAGCTTAGTATTGTTAGCACAGATCAATTACCAAATGTTGCAGCAACGGATGCAATTAGAACAATTAAATGCAACCCTCGCATCCATTCAACTCACACTGACCAACACTCTCTCTCGTGATGAGTTAGCTAAAGCGAAACAGAATGCGCTCAAAGCGATAATAGATCCGGGAAGTATTTAGCAAATAATCAACGATAATACTGTGAAGGTGTTCTTCCGAACACCTTCTTTTTATTGCCACCGCTCTCTATCACACAGCCATGGCGGTTAGATTGCAACGATTAGATTGAGCAAAAACCGCAGTGTGGCAAACCCCACTTGAGGATTTTTGCGATTGACAATCATTGCAAAATAACTGTCAGGGCGAAGTACTAAATGCGAATCTTGAGGGATGAGCAGTATATTACGTCACCAAGTGCGTTATATTCGGATTTTTAGCATATTCTGCCAAAATTTCTTCAATCAAATGATCAATAATGCTGAAACGATCATCTTCCATGATTAACCCACCTTGCTCTTGCAACACTTCCAAACGTGTTTCAATAAGTTTTGTCGCCGTACCTGATGGGAACAGTCGTGCTAATAAACGACGAGCTTCCACGGGCCCTAAATGACGATATAAACTATTACGTAACTTTGCATCTTCTGCTGTAGTACTAAATGCCCATAACTCAATGGGACCGATAGTACAGGTGAGCAGTTGCGTATTTAAACCTTCTTTCGTTGCAAATTGCGCTAAAAAGGTAGAGCCACCTTCGCGCGGGCCATGGACACGACTCGATAACACCGTACGCGCCGTTTCCGATAATCCAAACACTTCTGCCGTCTTCTTCACGGCCTGCGCTGGGCCAGCATCCATAATATAAACAGAGGTAGCAAATTCGATCATGGTAGAGTCAAAATCTTCGAGAGATTGGGAAATGATAGCAACTTGTACTTTCCATTTTCGTCCTTCGCGCATATCTACTAATACTTGATCGCGCACTGCTTTTGCGTGCGAGGTACGATGAAATTCATCATACACTAAGCGTTTTGGATCATCGCGTAATTCCATAATACGTGCGCGGTGATGATCTCGATATTGTTCATTCATATCCGATACATTTTCTTCAGACAAGTAAAAATCTCGACCCAAAATATAACGAGCTAGCATATACATGACAGCTGTTTGTCGATCAGCGGCATCACCACCCGTTTTTGCAACTTCATCTAAGTCTAAGGAAACAATTTTCGCTTCACCTAAATCAAAACGCGTTACGCGCGATAAAATTGGATACTCTCGTACCGAGCTAGAAATCATACGAGCAAAGGCATCAATCAATGACTCGCCGGTGGAGACTTTAATGTTGCCATATAAATCTTCTACGGATCGCTGACGACAAATGGAAGCGGCATCCGCCAACAATGGCATTGCATAACGTTGCGCTAACATCGCCTCATGAGAAAATCCTGCAAGAAATAACGCATCTGTCACTTCCCACCACGTGGTATGTTGATCTTTAACAAAACCAATTTCTTCTAAAATTTCATCTACTAAAGGATCCAAACCTGGGGTGTATGTATAAGGATTCGCTTTGTCCTCTAAGGCTTTATACAATTCATCGACAATCATCCCCGCCATTTCCGCCACACCATCATAAGGATTAATATCACCGATAGGGGTTGCCAACAGCGTTAAAAAATTTACTAAAAAACCACGCTCTTGAGGTGTTGGAAAACGAGATCCCAATTGTGTATCAAAAGGATTAATAGAATAATCCTGCGTCATACGTAATCGGTAAGCAGCAACATAATGTCGTTTTTCTGGTGGCAATGCTTCCTTCAATAAAGAAATTAAACCGCTACTAGAAGGGCCAATGTCAATAATAGAAATGCGCGGCAAATGTTTTAACCCCGGCGATAGTGCTAATGCTAAATTAATCACATTCGACAAAACTGATTTACCTGAACCAGGTCGTGCATAGAGTATATCAATCCAAGTGGTTTGTTTTACCGAACCTGGCTGATAGGGCCATAGCTTACCATCCGGTGAGCGAAATAAAATAGCGCCGGTTTTCCACGGCGATGCCGGGCGTGTCAACGGTAACATATAGACGACATCTGACAAAGGTGCTGTAGCAGAGGTTGCTTCGCTGCTACCCGAAATACCTAACATTGACGATACCACTGCACCAAAAGGATCGCCTGTCATCTCGGTCACTTCTGCACTACCCCAACCCTGTAAAGCTTTTGCTAATAAGGACGTCCGGGTTCGCAATAAACGAATATCATCTTCTGGAGCCCAGGTGGAGGCACACACTTGCAAACGCACCACCGCATCTTCCGCATTCACTTGAATTTCTTGCAGACGATGTAGTGCATCATTTAATAAACGGTTTTGTGCAGAGGTTACCCCTAACACGCCCGCCAACAGCTTGCGCATTTTTGCAGAAACCAAACCATTACTTTGAACTAAAAAAGAAATACGCCATGGAATCTGTGTTGCATGCACACGGTTAAATAAGTGCATAAACGATTTCACATCTTTCGGAAACAAATCAATCAACACAGAGGTATAAATACGCTCACCAATGCGCATGGTACGAAAATCTACGCGCTCAGAATCCCGCGGGATCAACTGTTGCGATAACGGTGGGTAAAGCACATCAGAAATTTCTTCATCATAGAGTTCAGACACTCGTAAGGGAATTTTGTCCCCTGGTAATACTGGGCTCCACGTGTCATCCGTAAAATCTGGATCCACACTCATTCGCACTTCACGTAGCGCTTCGTGTACATTTAAAATAGAAGTTTGCAAATCCAAGGTACTAAAGTCATTCAGCGTTGAGCGTAAAAATGCATCGTGCGCATTACGTAAATCTGGAATCGCTGCAATTAAATTCTGATTATCTCCAAAGGAAGGCAGATTGTGTTTGCGAATATGTTTGAGTTTTTCTTTGCTAATCCGTTTTCTTTGCTCTTTGGTTAAGCCTGAGGGACGGGTCCATAACACAAAAAATAAGGTTTCATCCGCACAATAACGACTAAAGTATTCAATGCGCTCATCAAATAAATCTTGTAAATCTAAACCCAATGTTGATGCGGTTTGACGAGCTGAGCGGTAGTTATCCGCAATCTGACGTTTTGCTGCATCTCGATCATAACTAAAAAACACTTGCACGCTGTGACCATAACGATTAAGTGTCGCTTGTAAGCTTTGCGTCACACCGGCATGTAATCGCTCAAATTCGGGGGCACCAATCAGTGCGGTAGCACCTTCTACCTTTAGGATACTCACTAAGGAACCATCGCGAGCAACCAACGTCATATTATTTTCTGCGGTTTCTAGCTCACAATAAGAATCGGCACTTAATTTAAGACCTGCTCCCAACCAGGAAAAGAGACTTGTCACTCCATCGACCACAGGATCCATTATGCCCAGCATGTTATACCTCTCATTGGTTAGGGGAAGATAAACCGATAGATTTATCCTCTTCTGCCAGCTTTGCCCAGTCATCTATTTGCTTTTTGAAACGACCACGAGCGGGCAGTAATCGTAAATCTTTTAATAACGCACGCGGCGCCTCGTTATGTGTCGCCTGGTAGTCAATGAATAATTGTCCCAGTACTTTGGGCTCACTCAACCCTTCGCCCCATTTTTCTTCCACCAGACTGCTGCGACTGCGCAAGGTCTGATAAATTTCCTGTGCACTATCTTTGTAATCACTTTCGCTAGCCATCGCAAAAAATAATACGTGGCACAAGGCATTAATCTCTATTTGGGAAATTTCCGGCAAATAAATCAACGTCCCGCCACCATAGGCTTCACCCACTGCTTCCAGAAAAAAGCATTGCGCGCAAAAACAACACGCTGTGACTAAATTATCAAGTTTGTTGTTTTGGTAATGCTGATCGAGATTGATAACTTCTTGATGAGCGCGTGCTTCAAAACCACAGTAGTGGCAAGTGAATTGATCGCGCGCTAAAACTTGTTCAACGAGACTCTTAAATTTCGGATGACCTTTGCGGCCCATGAAGGCCGCAAAATTTGTCAAACTAGCATTTAACACAATATCATCCATGTGAATCAAAATACCTTAGCTTAGCCGCTAGAGCCTAGGATTCCACACACGTCCACTTTAGGAGCCGTTGGAGTGCTAACACCAAATAATGTCTGTCCGCCCACTTGGACAATATTAGGAATAAATAAGAGCCCTATACCAACAATGATATGAACAATTGGTTTAGACAATGTATGTTGCTGTGGGTTAGCAGCATGCGCCTTGATACCGAAGAAGCCCATCAGAATTAATGTGATCCCAGCCACAATCATAATGGCAACGATCAATTTGAATACTGCCGGTAAGCTACTAGCAACTGTGTTTGCTACAGCGCCTAATGAGTTAGTGCCAGGAGAACCGAGACAGGAAGTGTCCGCCGCAGCAAAGGATGCTGACCCGTAAAAAAATACAGACAACAGACCTAAGGTTAAAACAGCTTTCACCCAAGACCGCCCATTCATCGAAATTAACTTTAGAATGCCCATTATCATACCTCCACAGCATGTTTAGTTTGTCACGATACCCAAAGTACTATATACGACATCCGTTGTCGCAACAATATTTATACATAGAATTCCACCAATCACGTGTGTAAACGCGCGACCCATGGTTTTTTGTTCTGCTTGACCTGTTGCTGATTTATGAAATAACAACAAGCCTCGCAGTACAGCAATGATGCCCACCAACTGCACGATCTTGATCAAAACATCCATAGCTTGATCTGTCAACGCACTGTCGGTCGTCGGATAGGCAAGAATGCTGCTATCACCAAAAAATGTGGTTAAACCTACCGTCAACGTATTCGGGAAAAACAAACAAGCAATCCCCACCACAACCATGATGAAAGGACCACGCAACCCATGCTGGGCACCCATGCGATTTGCTTCTCCTACTTTTTTCAGTTCCACCAGTGCTTTTAACATGAGACCAACGCCAATGGTATAGGATAAGGCCATGACCAATTGTTGCAATGCGATGGTCGATTGTAAAATACCTTTCAAAAAAGTCCATATATCGGGCGCGTTGGTGCTAGGTGGTGGAGTGCTGGGTGGATTATCCCCCCGATCAGGAGGTAATGCTGGCCCGTGGCCTTTGCCTCCCGTCTTTGTAGGAAGCACGCCACCACCATCATCTGCTCCAGAAGCAGAGCTATCATCGGTTTGTGCAAGAATCATTTGCGATGGTGCTTTTGCATCAACACCTAAAGCTACTCGCGACAAATCATCCCCGGCCACAATGGGCTGTGCGACTGTCGGCGATGCTGTTAATGAAGAATCTGTCGAGGCAGGATCTGCCCATGCGATACTACTGATACTCAAGCAAAGGCAGAGCGCAGTAAACAATAGGATACTCACCCACCCTCTGCGCGCTTGAGGCTGCAATAGCAACTGATTGTTCACACTGTTCATCCAAGGCTCCTTTCAAACCTTTTCGAGTCATTAAAAAAAATTATACTCCGGCTATATTACCGTATTATTAAGGATTATGAAGTAAATCATAATCCTTTTTACAAGATCCAAAAATCCGCAGAAGCCAAATTTCTAGAGAAAATATCCTAAAGCGTGCCTTCTCCCCTTGAGGGAGAAGGTGCCCAACGGGCGGATGAGGGGTAATCAAATTCAGGTAAAATACTTTATTGAAGTTAACCTAATTAGATACCCCTCATCCGGCCTTCGGCCACCTTCTCCCTCAAGGGGAGAAGGCACTCTTTATTAACTCCTTTATTCAGACAGTTAGTCCTTAACTTCTTACGGATTTTTCACTTCATACCGAAATCGTATACCCGTACTAGTATCCACCCAACCGCGTTGAGGATTAATACTTGTCACAACACCATAGCCTGGCACTGGATCTCCCACAGCTACCGTTAGAATTTTACCTTTAGATCCTTTTAGCCAAGCTCTGCCTGGAATCACTGCATCGACAAAATAACTTCCCTTCGGTGCATAGCGTGGTGCTGAAGAGTCCGTAGAATACGTAGCACGCGGTGCCCTCGTACTCGCATTGCTCGCGGTAGAAGGTGATGCATTAGATGCAGCACTGACTAATAATGTCAGCGCATCATTCAATCGTTGGGTTTGTACTGACAAAACTGTAATACTTTTTTGGACATTTTTAATGTCCTCTGCCGTCTTGTCATGCTCACTCTTTAATTGAGCCATAACATTCGTAAGATCCGATACTTTCCCTTCTAACGCCGCAAGTCGTGTTTGTGACGCAGTATTCAGTGCAGTGACCTGCTGTAATAAAGATTGATCCTGTGGCGTGCTACTTTCAGAGGAAGGCAGACTAACCGTTGTCGTTGTCGTAGCGGCCTCGGGTTGCGTCACTTGAGTCGTGGGTGAGGATGGCTGAATCAGTGATGCATTTTGCGGCGTCGTTGATACTGCGGTTGTCGTCGTCGTGACAACTGGCAATGTGTTAGTAGTTGCAGCCGGTGCTTTAGGTGGTGTTTTGACAGTACTCGTAGCCATCTTACTCAATGGCACGAGCGGTGATGATGATTGATTTTGTTTGTTACCCCAAAAAAGATAAGCACCGAAGAGAAACAAAAACACTAAACCGGCGGCCATGAGCATTTTCTTCATGCCACCTTCTTTCTTGCCTGCTACTTGCTTACCCTTCGCAGCACTGGCTTTTCTAGCCGCTGCGGGTTTCGGTTCCACCGCTTCCTCGGAGGTAAAACCATAATCTTCTGTATCATCCAAACTTGAATCGTGAGATTCAAAATCATGGGTTTCATCAAATTGATACTCGCCCTCTTCGGGGAAGCTAAAATCATCTTCGGGATGATTATTGTCTTTTTCCTTCGACATCGATCACTCCTCTAACTGGATGTTTTCTGAGAGAACGTACTCGACGTAGTCGTCGTCGAACTCGTTGACAATTTCGGCGCTAGAGACGGTGCATCCAACGTCACATCCGATAAAAATAAAATACCCATGCTGGTCCCTGCATTTACAGTAATCGTGTTAGGACGATTGAAAATTTGGTTCAACTGATTGCCCCATTGTTGTCCCACTTGTCCAAAACCTGCGGCCACTTCTTCCCACGGTTTTAAATTTTGTAACTGCGTCGTTTGCCCGCCACTCACAAAATTAGTGGTGGTACTCCCTGATTGCGTAATCGCGGTACCATATCCTTGTAAAAAGGCTGAAGCAAACATTGTACCGTAACGCAGCATGTAATGATGATCCACATCACTCGCTAAGGCTGTACGAGCAGTATCTGGATCAATTGCAACGGCATTGATGGTGATGGTGGTTGCTTTATCCGGCAAACTCATGGTGGTGAAGTTAAGCTGCACCGACTCCGGCCGATTTAAACCCGACACGTCTTGAGTTTGTTGGATGGAACCCAGCAATCTCGTATTGTAAAAATCGCCTGCCACAATGGTGGCTAATACCGGTCCCGGTTGATCACTATCCACAGAGGTATTTAAACTTGCAAATAAAATGGTACCCGCTTTAATGATCGGAGGCGAAGGAGGCGTTGCGCTCGCTGCTGCGGCCTCTTCTTGTTCTTGTTGCATGATTTCTTTGGCGGCAGTACCTTCCACATAAGATTGCTGAGGTGCGGTGGTAGGACCAGCCCAGCTAGCTGTTAAAGATTGTGCTTCATTCGTCATACTTTGTTGTAGGGCTTGGGTCGCTTGCTGTAATTGTTGATTATTCAAGGCTTGCAATTGCTGTTGTTGATCGGTCATTTGTTGCTGTATTGCCGTCATTTGTGCTTTTAAACTAGCAGAATCTGCTGCCGTTGTATCTGGCGTATCATTGTTTAATCCTAACATACTAGCACCACCGCCTGCTGCTGCACTCGTATCTGCTTTGTTTACCACAGTTGGCACAAAGCTTTGTGAAGTTTGCACCGCTTGTTGTTGGCGCTTTACATTTAATTGCTGTTGCAACTTCGTATACTCTGGTGATGTTGGAGTTAAACCGGGGATAGATTCTATATTTTGCGGAGCTTGTTGCAAGCTAGCCTGCGATTGCACCGTGTCGGCCTTGCGATTGAAGCCAATGACACCAATAATCACAGCCACAAATAAGACGCCTAAGGTTCCTAAAATAATCGTGCGCGTCTTTACATCTGAAAGCGCTGTGGACAAATTTTTCATCCGACTTGCCATGATTTAATAACCCTCCACATGCAATTGTGTGGTTTTGCCGTACCGTGCAAGCAAGATCAGCGGTGTCTCAGCCATTTTATATGCATTCATACCATCAGCACTTGCCATCGTTGCTAACCACGCGGGAGACAACACATTAAAACGCGTCCGTAAAAAAATAACTCCATCTACCGCCCATGCTTCAGCATCCGCGCCATGTACCGTTAATCGTGTGCTACCTTCAGGAGGAATACCATCTAGCACATCCAACAAGCGCTCATCCGCTTCATCCGGCAAACCTGAGCCGACAATCTCTGGTTTTGCATGAGGTCCTCGGTTGGGAACTCGCAAATCTACACGATAATCTACCACACGTTGTCCTGGCACTAAGGTCAACATAATCGGGGTATTCATTTTCACTAACTTAACCGCCATGTTGCCGTAGGTGTATGCCGCGCGCGCTTGTAGCATCAATGTATTGTTCTTCTTATTCCAAGTGATATCGAAAGCTGTCGGGTTACCGATGTCATAGGCTTCGATGGGCCAAGGAGAACCGGTGGAGTCTACAAAAACGAGAGAAGTGACAAATCCCAAACTTAAACGAATCACTGGCGGCGTGGCACCTGGTGCCAAATTTAAAATAAGAGACGTGGATGTGGGCGTGGGTGATTGATTGTAGGCGGGTGTTGCCGCTGCTCGCTGAGTATCATCCATTCGATTATGCAGATCTTTAATTTGGTTAGGTGTCAGGGGAAATGCCTGCTGCACCACTCCTTTATAGGCCTGTTTGTTAACAACTTCTTGCCACTTAGAGCTCAAGTTTCCTGTGTCATTTAACACACTGCCTGTGGTTGCAGCGGCCGTACCTGCTGCTGTTTGCGAAAATGTCATACCTGCACTACCTGGCAACGTTGAGCTATTGAGAAGTTGTTGTGTTGTCGTTGTCGGCTGCGATGGACTGGCTTGCTGCATACTGGGTAGCGATGCGTTACTGGAGGATGCTGCGCTGCTATCGCTAGCAGGAAGTGGATTACTACTGGAAGGCGCCGGTGACGATGGCATCGTAGGCGCTGCTTGAGTGGTTGGTGGCGTCTTGCCCGCTAAAATATCGCTAATTTGTTGAGTCAATTGTGGGTTTTGTCGCAAGACATCTGCCATCGATTGTAGCTGTTGTGCATTAGGCGCGGGCGGTGTCTCACTCAATACGCTGGGAGCAGACAGAATGCTACAGGCAACGGCAATTAGACTCACCTTGCGAGCAAAACTTACAACACGGCTGTGTGCTGACTCCCTCATTATGATAATAACTTCCCCGACATCGTTCACAAAAAAATAACTTATGTAACTGTAACAAGTTTTGCAGAAGAAGGCGATACTTTCAGATTATCCTTTCTGTACAGTGAATTGTTCGATGGCAATACCATAAGGACTCACCGTGGTTGGAATCGAGCGAATCAGCAACGTGATGATTTGACGCTCTTGATGTACTTCACTGGCACTTTGGTATGTCAGCAGCAAAGGAACCTGTACTTTCCAAGAATAAGCCCCCATTAATGGACCTGATTCTAAAATAACCGGTGTATTACTAACCACTGCCGAGAGAATTAACTGCTTCTGCACCACTTCGCTCACTTGCCCAGAAGCAATCAGTGCCTTTAAAAAACCCTGAACGCCTCGCGGATCAAAATAACGCCGGACCATCTCCGGCAATACTGTTTGATAATTATTAGCATCAAAGGTGAAAATTGAAGTTACCGCTGTACTCGCCCAATTCAAAAGAGCCTGGCGCGGCATCAAGGGCTGCTTTACACTGACGATGCGCTTTTCAAACACGGATCCATTCTGTGATTGCATCGTGTAATAGGTTGGCGTCTTTTGCAGATACTGTAACGAAAATATAAAAATCACGACGGTATAAATGAAAAACACGGCTGCACCATTAACAAAGCCAATTCGAACGTAATCTTTATTACGAGGGTTCGCCATGTTATTGCGTTCCTTGCGTCGCCGTGGTTGCGGGGGCTGCTGTCGTCGCAGAGGGTGTTGTTGATGCTGGCGCTGCCGCACCACTTGCAATGATCTGGGCTATTCCAATTCCTAGTGTCGCATCGAGGTTATTCAGTGCTTGATCCACTGCTGTACTCGATCGAACAATCACTAGATCCACTAACAATTGGGATAGCCGAGTGTCTTTTTCATTTTGAGTTGTGACCGTCAAGGGCACTTGTACTTGCCAAGCATAGCGCCCTTGATACGGTCCTTTCGGAACAATGCCTTGTGCTAAAATTTGCGGCGCAGCGCTGGGCTCTGCTGTCACAATCAGTTTTCCTGTTTGTACGTAATCCAAATCGTTCGAGGTTTGCAGTGCCGATTGATACTGCTGCCCACCTTGATCTGTAAAATAAGTATCTACCGTTTGCTCAATTTGCTGTCGATACTGCACGTAGTTCAGTGTAAAGGCAGCAGCGGCTGCGCGCGTTGCCCAATTATTAACTTCAACATTGGACAATACCGCTTCACTGAGTGGTTTTATTTCTACCAAACCACCCTGCGCATTTGTCGCAAAATAACGAGGTGGTGGCCGATGCGTAATCAACCAAAAACAAGTTAGCACTAACACAATTAATAGTGTCACTAATAGCACCGAGGTGGACACCATGCGTCGATAATTATCACGATAAAAATTATTTCTTAATCGCACTAACTCCAACGCTGATAATTTTGCGCGTTGCCGTTGTGGATCAGGGGGCAATTTTTTAGTGATTTTTTCTGAGGTTTCATCTGCCATAGTTAACTCTCAAAAGCCAAGCGGCGAAAGGTAATTTGTACACGATCATTCATTTGCGCATGTGCTCCTAGTTGGTTGTAAGCAATGGGATACAGAGAACCGTAACCCATCGAATAAATAAACGAGGCATTAGCCCCCATTCCTTGTATATAGTTAGCAATATTTTGTGCTTGCTGCCGTGATAACGCCAAGTCGCGCTCAGGATCACCGAAAGCTGAAGTATAACCAGACACTTTAATGGTTTGTATGTCGTATTGATTAATAAATTTCACGACGGTATTCAGGACTGAGTAATAGCCTTCATTGACATGGCTAGAATCATCATAAAAGAATAACCGCGATGGCAATAGCAACATGGTATCTTCGCCAATCTCCACAATTTGCACACCCGCATCAACCAACAACACTCGTGGTGGTAATAATTGTGAACTTTGTGCACTGCCTAAAGCGGCGCCGGCAATCGCTCCTACCCCTGCCCCCGCAATCGCAAAGGGACCTGATGCTGCAGTAGCGCCGGTACCTAGCAAACCACCCACCGCCGCTCCAGCAAAAGCACCTGCTGCGGCTGTTTTTATAATGGTATTAGGATCAGACTCACGAAAAGTATGAGGAGGAGACTCAACGCACGCCGTTAAGCTTAAAAAAAGCGCGATTGCCCAAAAAGTCCGTTCCCGCAGCAACGTCATAAAGCTCTTCATGAAAAAAAATGGCTTTGTTAAAAAAACCATCCCTCGACACAACCATTGAGCCATTATTATTATTCCTTTCATGAGAACCTTTCTTGGACACCATCATTAAGGTTAAATACTACCTGATCTCCAGAACTAGCGCTATATTTTCGTACCCCAAGATGCAATTTCCTCCAAAAGACTCATGCTGCAACCTCTAAGGCCAAGGCAATTTGATGCACACATAATTCTAAGAGGCGCAATTGCTCCGGAGAAAAATAAACTTGTTTCTTAGGAGAAATGCGCAATACGCCTATAGGTTTTTTAGAGGCCACTAGAGGGATATACAGCGCATCAGAAAATGAGAGTGTATCGGTACCAAATCCCGCTATTTGTCCTATTTCAAAGACCCACTGTGCGATCGCATATTCTTTTGCATCCAATGTTTGCTGTAAAACGTCATTACCTTGGATTTCAAGATGATGGTTTTTAGGTAATAGAGCGAGCACATAACTATCAAAATTATCTGCAATATTTTTGGTCCCAATCTCTAACAGTTTTTCCGTATTGCGTGTTTGTGCCAATTGCCGGCTCAAGGTATATAAGGTGAAGGTTCTGTGTTGAGTGGAGCGAGCTGAAGCAGCTCGACGATGAGTAATGAAGGTTAAATAACTGATGACCTGCGTTACCATCAGCATCACACCCAAAGTCACCGCATATTTTATATCACTCACAAAAAAACTATAGGCCGGCGGAGTAAAGAAAAAATCATAGGCTAAAACACTGAGGATGGATGAAAGAATAGCAGGACCTCGCTTCCCCAACAATGCAACAATCGTCACTGCTAACACATAAATCATAATTAAATTGCTAGCAGCTAACAGTGGATACAAATTAACATTAATCAATGTGGCCAGTCCTACCAAACCCACTGCAGCTCCATAGGTTTTCCACGGTGTTGCTTTTTTTAACGCGCTAGAAGTGTGTGCTTTTATTTCATCATTTGGTTTATTTGTCATAATATAAACATCAATTTCACCACTGTTACGCACAATTTCATCGGCTAAATTGCGATAAATCCAATCTTGCCAGCGATTACGAATTTGCTTGAGTATCATAATTTGCGTAACATTTTTCTCACGAGAAAAGTCTAAAATTTCTTTTACAATATCAATGCCTGCTAGCACTCTCGTTTCTGCGCCTAATTGTTCCGCCAATCGCAAATTTTCAATGGCACCTGCTCTCATTTTATCTGAAGCTTGTAATTTAGGCGTATCGATATAAACTGCCATCCACTCTGCTTGCAAACTGTTTGCAATCCGTTTGGCTGCACGAATTAATGTTTTAGCTGACGGTTTTGGACCAACACATACTAATATTTTATCTTTCGTCGGCCAAATATATTTTATTCCTTCCTTTTGACGATAAAGTAATACTTCCGTTCCTACCCATTCAGCTGTAATGCGCAACGCTAATTCGCGCAAAGCTGTCAGATTTCCTTTTCGGAAAAAATGTTCCGCAGCCAAGGTCGCTTGTTCTGGAATATACACTTTTCCTTCTTGCAATCGCTCTAACAATGCTTCTGGAGGAATATCGACTAATTCAATCGTATCTGCTGATTCAACCATAGAGTCTGGAACTGTTTCTTTAATTGGCGCTCGAATAATTTGGGCAACATCGTCGTTTAAACTCTCAATGTGTTGAACATTAAGAGTGGTATAAACATCGATGCCGCGCTCTAATAATTCTTTGATATCTTGCCAACGTTTTTTGTGACGCAATCCCGGCACATTCGTATGTGCCATTTCATCCACCAAAATTAAACTAGGACATCGCTTGAGTGTAGCGTCTAAATCAAATTCCAATAATTCTTTATCGTGATACTCAACATGCTGTCGCGGCAGGGTTTCAAAATTTTTTAAAAACTCTTCTACTTCTTCTCGTCCATGAGATTCTACCACGCCCACAACAACATCAAGTCCTTTAGCTCTCTCATTCAGCGCATCGGATAACATCGAATATGTTTTCCCAACTCCAGGCGCAGCACCTAAATAAATCTTGAGTTTCCCACGCTGTTTTTTTCGATCTTCATCTTTAGCTCTTTGTAATAACTTATCGGGATTGGGTCGCTGTTCTTTCATCCTTACTCCTTACAATCTCATCCATGGCGATGTTTAACTCTAACACATTTACACGTGGCTCTCCGAGAATAAAATCCGTGCGCTCTTTCATATGTTTTTGAATGAGTAATCGAATCTCTTGTTCCGATATATGACGTGCTTGCGCAACCCGCGGGACTTGATAAAAAGCCGACAAGGGGGAAATATCTGGATCCAACCCACTTCCTGAGGCTGTCACCAAATCCACTGGAATCAATGCATCTTTTTGTAGAGAATCTTTTTTTAGAAACTCTACTCGCTGCTTAACTTGCGTTAAAAAATTTGAATTTAATGGCCCCAAATTTGAACCCGATGATGCTAAGGCATTATAGGGAAACGAGCTGGTTGCTGATGGACGTCCCCAAAAATAACGTGGTTCAGTAAAGGATTGTCCAATTAATAAAGACCCAACAATCTGCTCATGACTTTTCAATAAACTACCATTTGCTTGTGAAGAAAAAAACAGTTGTGCTAGCCCTGTCACTACTAAAGGATAAATACCACCTGTTAAAACCGTCAGTAATATGAACATGACACAAGCCGTTTTTAATTGTTTAATCGCTATGTTAAACATCATCATCCTTTTTAAAAAACATGTTTCAATCCTAGTAACAGCAAATCAATCAGTTTAATGCCAATAAAAGGCACGACAAATCCACCGAATCCATAAATAAGCACGTTGCTTCGCAATAATCTCGCGGCAGAGATACGTCGATATTTAACACCACGCAAAGCCAATGGTACCAGAAAGATAATGCTCAGCGCATTAAAGATCACTGCTGATAAGATCGCACTTTCTGGACTAGCAAGATGCATAATATTAAATGCGCCGAGTGCTGGATACGTGGTAACAAATGCTGCCGGTAATATAGCAAAATATTTTGCTACGTCATTCGCTACACTAAAGGTTGTTAATGCACCGCGCGTCATCAATAATTGCTTGCCAATCTCGACAATTTCAATCAGCTTGGTTGGATTAGAATCTAAATCAACTAAATTGCCCGCTTCTTTTGCCGCTTGTGTTCCTGTATTCATCGCAACTGCCACGTCTGCTTGTGCTAATGCTGGTGCATCATTCGTACCATCACCCGTCATTGCAACAAGATGGCCTACAGCCTGCAAGCGTCGAATCAATTTCAATTTATCTTCCGGTCTTGCATCAGCCAAGAAATCATCGACTCCTGCCTCCGCAGCAATAGCCGCCGCTGTCAATGCATTATCACCCGTCACCATGATAGTTTTAATACCCATTTGCCGTAATTGAGCAAAACGTTCACGAATACCGCCTTTAATAATATCTTTCAGGCGAATAACTCCTAACACATTTTTTCCTTCAGCCACCAGCAACGCTGTGCCACCCGCTCTTGAAATTGTATCAACTTGATCTTGTACTGACTGTGGAAAACAGCCACCAATTTCTTTAATGTACTCAATCATCGCACTGGCTGCACCTTTACGAATTTGTCGGCCTGGTAAATTTGCACCGCTCATTCTAGTTTCTGCAGTAAAGGGAATAAATGTGGCGGAAAGTTCTTTGATATCTCGTCCACGCAATCCATATCGCTCTTTGGCTAAGATCACAATGCTACGTCCCTCTGGTGTTTCGTCAGCCAGCGATGCAAGCTGTGCCGCATCCGCTAAATTTTCCATGGAAACACCCTCTGCCGGAATAAACTCTGTTGCCTGACGGTTGCCTAAAGTAATGGTGCCTGTTTTGTCTAACAATAAAATATCTACATCACCGGCTGCTTCAATGGCACGTCCAGATAAAGCAATCACATTGGCTTGAATCATTCGATCCATGCCTGCAATGCCAATAGCTGATAACAGTCCACCAATGGTGGTTGGCGCAAGACAAACAAATAATGCGACAAGCGCTGTGATGGTGACGACGGATTGCCCCACTTTTGTCGTAGACACACCATAAATAGAAAAAGGTAATAGCGTGACGCACACTAACAAAAATATCAGTGTCAGCGCTACCAACAAAATAGTAAGCGCTAACTCATTAGGTGTTTTTTGCCGTTTGGCACCTTCCACGAGCGCGATCATTTTGTCTAAGAAAGTTTCTCCGAGATTCGATGTAATGCGAATAATAAGCCAATCTGAAATCACTTGTGTGCCACCTGTCACAGCGCTGCGATCACCGCCGCTTTCACGAATCACTGGTGCACTTTCGCCAGTAATAGCACTCTCATTAACGGAAGCAATGCCTTCAATCACTTCACCATCACTAGGGATAAAGTCTCCAGCCTCGACTAAAACAAAATCGCCAGCTTTTAACGTTCCCGAAAAAACCAATTGTTGTTTGGCGTCTTTGTGTGGTTTTTCCACCTTTTTTGCTTGAATTTCACGACGCGCTTTACGCAACGTACGCGCTTGTGCTTTCCCTCGACCTTCCGCCATAGCTTCCGAAAAATTAGCAAACAGCAGTGTGAGCCACAACCATACTGCAATGGATAAAATAAATCTTGGAGAAGCCTCTCCTTGCCCCAGCCAAGCCTGAATAAAAAGAAGTGTCGTTAAACTTGCACTCACATAAACTGTAAACATCACAGGGTTACGCGCTTGATACAAAGGCTTCAACTTTAAAAACGCTTCATAAATCGCCGTTTTTATAATGCTAGCATTCCAAAATAGATTTTTTTGCGAATCAATAGCCATATTATTTCCAAAGCATGAGATGTTCAACGATAGGCCCTAGTGCTAGAGCAGGTAAAAAAGAAAGAGCTCCTAAGATAACTGTCACGCTAATCAATAATGCGATAAAAACTGGTGTGTGTGTCGCCAGAGTACCCGCACTTATCGGCATCACTTTTTTGCGCACTAGAGAGCCGGCAATTGCTAGGGTGGGAATCGCTACCCAATAGCGAGCAATTAACATGACCACGCCGCCTAATACATTATAAAAAGGTGTGTTAGCATTCAAACCCGCAAAGGCGCTACCGTTATTATTTCCCATAGATGAAAATGCGTACAGAATTTCACTGAATCCATGAGGACCAACATTTCCTAAAGAACTTAAACCCTGCTGCGTTACCACACTGATCGCAGTCATCACTAACACAAGCAATGGCATAATGAGTACCGCAAGGGATGCCATTTTCATTTCATAGGGCTCAATCTTTTTCCCCAAATATTCTGGCGTTCGACCCACCATTAATCCCGCAATAAACACCGTGATGATGACCAGCATTAACATGCCATACAAGCCAGAACCAACACCGCCAAAAATCACTTCTCCTAATTGCATTAGCCACAAGGGCGCTAATCCGCCCAATGGTGTATAAGAATCTAAGGCAGAGTTAACAGATCCATTGGCAGTTGCTGTGGTAGCTGCTGCCCAAAGTGCGGAACTCACAATGCCAAATCGCGTTTCTTTTCCCTCCATATTACCGCCAGAAAAAATTTGCGATTGTGGTTTTTGATCGATACCCATTGCGGTTAAAGCTGGATTGCCCATTTGTTCTGATAACACTGTTGTAAACAGTAGAGGAACAAATATTATGGACATCGTTATTAAAATTGCCCAGCCTTGCCGTCTATCACGCACCATAACACCGAAGGTGTAACATAGCGCCGTTGGAATCAGCAAAATAGCAAGCAACTCTAAAAAATTACTGATGGGTGTCGGATTTTCAAAAGGATGCGCTGAATTAGCACCAAAAAATCCACCACCATTGGTACCTAATTCCTTGATTGCCACTTGTGAAGCCACAGGCCCCATCGGCAGAAGCTGTGTCGTAGATTCTTTTTGGCTGACGGTTGCTTGTTGCTGATGAAACGATTGCAGCGCATGAATTTTTTGATAAGGCTTAAAGTTTTGAATCACTCCTTGCGAAACTAACAATAACGAAAAGCAAAAAGCTAATGGCATCAATATATAGAGTATACTGCGAATCATATCCACCCAGAAATTACCTAATTTTTTCGATTCATGACGGACAAGTCCACGGATTAATGCAATGACAAGTGACATCCCGGTGGCTGCTGATAAAAAATTCTGAACGGTTAATGCAGTCATTTGCGTCAAGTAACTCAATGTAGATTCACCGCTATAGGATTGCCAATTAGTATTCGTCGCAAAACTAATGGCAGTATTAAATGCTGAAGGAGCAGCGGGTGCTGCAAAATGCTGTGGATTGAGTGGCAAATAATATTGACTACGCTGCAGCAAATAAACCAGCAACACTCCTAATAAATTAAACAGCAGCATTGCCGATAAATAACCGACCCAATCCATTTCTTTTTGTGATGAAATACCGCAACATCGATATAGCCATCGTTCTACCGGTCCGAGTAGCTCATCTAAACCACAAGATTTATGTTCATACACTTGAGCCATGTACCAACCTAATGGCTTCACGAGCAACAGCAGAACAATAAAATATATGGCCAGCTGAAAAAATCCGATTTCTGTGATCATGATATCCTTTCCGTAGATAACGTACTTAAAACAATTCTGGTTTTAATAAAACAATCAGTAAGTAAATAAATAGACCTAAGGCTATCAGCCCACCTAACCAATAAAAGATCATGCTGACCCTCGCGATAATACGTCAAAAAAGTGAATCAAGCCAAAACAGATACCAAAAAAGATCATAATGAGGCTAATAAGAAGAAGAGCAGTCATGGTGTCCCTCTTTAAACTAATCAATTAAGGTTATCTTACCGCTTAAATCTCTAACTCGCTACCGTTCAGAACAATCTCAGACCTAATACAAACTCAAGCTTGCTATTTCACTGGTTTTTTATTATCCTGCCTCCTTGCGTTGACCATTTATTGGCAGCGACAAGATGCTTTTTATTAGTTTATAGGCTATAGGACTTGATCTATGGGACAGGTACCTTGCGCGATGTCTATTGACAATGCGCCCCATCGATCTCCTTATTTTGAGGAGCCCTTTTATGAATGTGTTAGATTTTCAACGCATGCGCGATCAGAAAAAAAAGATCTCTATGGTAACGTGTTACGATTATTGGACTGCACGCATCGTGGCAGAGAGCGATGTTGATTGTGTCCTCGTCGGCGATAGTGTGGCGATGGTGATGCATGGTTATCCCACCACGGTGAATGCAACCATTCCCATGATGGAAATGCACACGGCTGCTGTTGCACGCGGGGCTGGAAAAAAATTTATTATTGCAGACCTTCCCTTTCTTGCTAATCGCAAAAGCTTAGACGTTGCGATGGATGCCGTTCAAACTTTAGTACAAGCAGGCGCTCATGCCATTAAACTTGAAGGTGTCACCGGACATGAAGACATCATCAAACACATTGTGGACTCTGGTATTCCGGTTATGGGACACATTGGTTTAACTTTACAATTTGTTCATCAATTAGGTGGATTCAAAGTGCAGGGTCGTGATGATGCTGGCGCTCAGCGTCTTTTAGAACAAGCAAAAACTTTGGAAGAATTGGGGTGCTTTGCTATTGTCTTAGAATGTATGCCACCGGCTGTGGCACAACAGATCACTGAAAGCTTACACATCCCAACCATTGGCATTGGTGCGGGTGAAAAAACCTCTGGGCAAGTGTTGGTATTGCAAGATTTATTAGGCGGCAATAAACATATGTCTTTAAAATTCTTAAAAACCTATGGTCATGCTCATGATGATTTTTTAAAGGCCTTGAATCAATACAATGAGGAAGTGAAGCAAGTAAAATTTCCTGATGAAACTCATTATTACTAACGCTAAAGGAGATACAGATGAAAATCATTGATCGATTCAGTGAGTGGTTTGAGCTGCGCAAAAAAATAGGTGCTAGCACGCTTGGCTTTGTTCCTACTATGGGTTCATTGCATGAAGGTCATTTACAATTATTGCGGCAATCCGTGGAAGAAAATGACGTCACGGTATTGAGTGTTTTTGTTAATCCCACACAATTCAATAATCTTGAAGATTTTCAGAATTATCCTAAAAATTTAGGGAAAGATGTTGGCTTGGCGAGGAGCGTTAATGCTGATTATTTATTTCTGCCGAGTTATGAAGAGCTTTATCCTGATGATTATACGTATCGCATTCATGAATCTTCTTTTAGCTCTATCATGGAAGGTGCTTTTCGTCCTGGTCATTTTGATGGAATGCTGACGGTGGTGATGAAGTTGCTCATGTTAGTCAAAGCGGATCGTGCTTATTTTGGTGAGAAGGATTATCAGCAGTTACAATTGGTAAGGGGATTGGTGCGGGCGTTTTTTCTTGATACGGAAATCATTGGTTGCCCTACGTTGCGTGATGCGGAGGGGTTGGCTTTGAGTTCGCGTAATAGTCGGTTGACGGCAGGAGAGTTAATCGCTGCAGCTGCGTTTCCGGCGTTGTTGGCGGATGTTGAGTTGTCTGATGCTGTGGTTCGAGAAAGATTAGAAGCGCTGGGGTTTTCTGTGGATTATGTTGAGACCCATGAGGATCGTCGATTTGGGGCGATTCATGTTGGGGATGTACGGTTGATTGATAATGTTTTTTTGTCTAGAGAAGAAAGTTAGCATTTAAAAGATCGAGCGTATCGCTTTTATCTCTTTTTTTGTGGGAAGCTTTTATTTGTTTTGGGGTGGGCGTACAAAAAATGGGGTGATGTGTGAGGTGGGAGAAAATGGACCGTTCATTGATGAGGGCTTGAAGCAGAGCTTCTGGTTCTCGGAGTGTATTCCGGATTTACGACGTAAATTCGGAGTACACTCCGAATTTACGTCGTGCTTTGCACAATAAAATACTTCCTCGTGGCGAAAACTTGGAAAGTTCGGTATACTGTTCGGCCATAAATAGAGCATACCTTGTGAGTTGTTGTGATTAGTTTAAATAATGTTTCTATCCAGTTTAATGGCCATTTTCTTTATGAAGCGGTTAAAGTTGACTTATTTGCGGGGCAACGTGTTGGTCTGATTGGTGCTAATGGTACTGGTAAGTCGAGTTTGTTAAATATTATTGCGAAGGAAACTGCGCCGGATAGTGGCGATGTGAATATTGCTAATGGGTTGCGGTTTGCCATTATGCGTCAAACTATGCCGGATGCGTCTTGTTCGGCCCTTGATTTTGTGATGCAGGGGCATCAGGAATATGTGCAATTACAAAAGCAATTGCATGAAGCTTATGATCGAAATGATCAAGATGCCATTGTGGAGTGTCTTGGTGCGCTTGATGATTTAAATGCTTATCATTTGGAAGCGATGGCTGCTACGATTTTACATGGTCTTGGTTTTAATAAACATGAAATTCATAAAACTGTAAATACTTTCTCGGGTGGGTGGCGCATGCGTTTGCAATTGGCGCAAGCATTATTAAAACCGAGTGATGTGATGTTGTTGGATGAACCTACCAACCATTTGGATATTGCGACCATTGCTTGGTTAGAAAAATTTTTGCGGGATTATCAAGGGGCGATTATTGTTATTTCTCATGATCGAACTTTTTTAGATAGTATTGCAACTCATATTTGGCATATCGAGCATAATTTCATTAAGGCTTATAAAGGCCACTACTCTGACTTTGAGCGATTGCGAGCTGAGCACATCAAAGCGCAGTTGGCTGTGTCTGAGCAACAACAACGTGCTATTTCGCATATGCAAAAATTTGTGGATCGGTTTCGTGCGAAGGCTAGTAAAGCGAAGCAAGTGCAGAGTCGCTTAAAAGCGTTGGAAAAAATTGAAGTGATTCAAGTGTTGCAAGAGCAAGATGGGTTTAGTTTTGAATTTAGTGCTGCGCGTGAAATTTCGAATCCTGCTATTCGTATTGATCCATTAACCATTGGTTATGATATTAATAATCCCGTAGTTAGTTTGCGAGAAACGCTGATTAATCGCGGGGAACGTATTGGCTTATTGGGTGTGAATGGCGCGGGGAAATCTACTTTGCTAAAAACTCTCGCAGGACAGTTAGCACCGTTATCAGGGCAGATTCATCTTTCACCGAAATTAGATTTGGGTTATTTTGCGCAGGATCATATTGAGCAATTACGCTTGGATGAATCACCCGCGTGGCATATTGGCAAAATTCATCCTCAATGGTCAGAGCAACAAATTCGTAACTTTTTAGGTACTTTTAATTTTAAAAATGATAAAGCGCTTACGCCTGTTAAAAAGTTTTCCGGTGGCGAACAATCTCGTGTAATGCTCGCGATGCTGGCGGTTCACCATTATAATTTCTTGTTGCTGGATGAACCTACCAACCATTTAGATATGGAAATGCGTAATGCGTTAGTGTTGTCTTTGCAAGAGTTTAGTGGTGCTTTTTTAATTGTATCCCATGACCGTTATTTATTGGAAAGTTGCTGTGATGAATTTTGGTTGGTGGATAATGGTCGTGTAGAACTGTTTACTGGCGATATGGAAGATTATCAGCGCTGGTTATTAGATAAGTCTAAAGAAGATGTGCCGTTGTCTTCGACGAAAAAAGTTGTGGCTCCAACACCCCCTTCAGCGCAGAAACGTGAGCTTGAGAAAAAAATTAAGTCACTGGAATTAAAAATAGAAACAGTGAACAAAAAACTATTAGACATTGATGCGAAATTGCAACAACCTGATCTGTATCAATCGACGGAAAACGCCGCAAAAATTGCTGTGTTAACCCAAGAACAACAGACTCAGAAAACGCAATTAGATACGTTACAAGATGAGTGGTATGGTTTATTGGAAACCTTAGAGAAACTTTGACCGTTAACAAGGAGAACTTCATGAGTCACACAAAACAGTTAAAACAATTACTCGACAGCAAGCAATTGTTGATCGCTCCGGGCGTGTTTGATGGTATGTCTGCACGTTTAGCAGAGCAAGCTGGTTTTTCTTTGTTGTATGCCAGTGGCGGTGCAATTTCTCGTGGTGCTGGGTTTCCTGATATTGGTTTACTCACTATGACTGAAATGTGTGACGCTATCAGTAAAATCGTCGATGCCACGAGCCTGCCGGTTATTGCGGATGGTGATACGGGTTATGGTAATGAGGTGAATGTCAAACGAGTCATGAAAATTTATGAGCGTATGGGCGTCGCGGGGATTCATTTAGAAGATCAAGAATTTCCTAAGCGTTGTGGACATTTGTCTGGGAAAAAATTAATTCCTACAGAGGAAATGGTGATCAAAGTAAAAATGGCTCGCGATACTCTCAGCGATCCTAATTTTTTACTCATTGCTCGTACAGATGCGATTGCCGTTGAAGGCTTTGATGCTGCGTTAGAACGTGCACGTGCTTATTTAGATGCAGGTGCTAATATGATTTTTGTTGAAGCACCAGAAACAGAAGCGCAAGTTGAACAGATCGCAAAAGCGATTCCGCAGCCTAAATTGATTAATATGTTCTATGGTGGCAACACGCCTCTCATTCCGAAAGAAACCTTACAAGCTTGGGGTTATCAAATTGTGATTATTCCTTCTGATTTGCAACGCGCTGCTATTCACGCCATGCAAAAAACTTTGCGTGCTATTTTACAATATGGTGATAGCTCATCCATGGCCGCAGAGCTGGCGAGCTTTAAGGAACGCGAAGCGATCATTGGCACGAAAGATTGGCTATCTTAAGAAAAATTTCATCACTGAAAAAGTGTTACCTGCTACAGCAGGTAACACTCCACCTCATGACAATCGATACGTTGCATCATCATTGAAAAAAAATTCATTTACTCTTTTTTCGGAAGACCATTGTGAGAAAACTCGCATCCACAGAAGCAAGCTTTACCCTCGCATCTCACTTCCTTATTCCACTGCGCATCCGTCACCTCTCGTCCATCTATTGTGGAGCCAACACGAGACTTACAAATGTGGGGACAGAGTTCTTGTGCCACCGCAGATCCTTTAATCGTGGACGGAGCCGGAACAGGTGTAGCATTTGCTTGTTGCCAAGGCAGCACAGCGACCAGAGCAATACTGCTTGCTAATAAGAGTGTATGCAACATATTAGAATGATTAGCTTTCATAATGCACTTTCTCCTTTATCAACCGACCCTTCCAACTTCATTTTCGAAAGGTTGCTTATGTAAAGGATAGTACTGTTTTTATTTGTTTTAAATTAAGGAAATATGAAGAATTATCATCTTTTGAGGGAGCGCTACAAAAAGCGCTCCCTCACGATTCTTTATGATTAAATCAATCCAAGTGATTTAACCATGTCGCGCTCTTCGCGCAATTCTTTCAAGGTTAAAGCAATTTTTTCTTGGCCGAAGGTATTTTGTGTCAAACCTTCAATGATTTTCAGTTCGCCATTTTGCACACGACTAGGGAAGGAAAAAATTAATCCTTCATCAATACCATACTCACCATTAGAACGTTGTGCTACGGAGAAACTTTCGCCAGCCGGTGTTTCATGAGTTAAGGTATGAATGCTGGAAAGAGCCGCATTCGCTGCTGATGCTGCAGAGGATGCACCACGTGCTTTAATCACAGCAGCACCGCGTTGTTGCACCGTGCTAATGAAATCATTTTGCAACCAATCTAAATCTGTAATTACCTCTGGCACTGCTCTACCATTAATTTTCGCATGGTAAAAATCAGGGTATTGTGTGGAAGAGTGATTACCCCAGATTGTCATTTCAGTAACCGCTGTGACATCTACACCAGCTTTTTTCGCTAACTGTGTGCGTGCTCGCTTTTCATCAAGCATGGTCATTGCATAGAAACGCTCTTGTGGTACATCCGGTGCATTATGCATGGCAATCAAACAATTAGTATTACAGGGATTACCTACTACAAATACACGAACATCATCTGCTGCATGATCGTTAATAGCCCGACCTTGCGCTGTAAAAATGCCGCCATTAATTTGCAGTAAATCAGAACGTTCCATACCTGCTTTGCGAGGTACAGAGCCTACGCAAACAACCCAGTTCGCATCGCTCATTGCTTCGTTCACGTTGGATGTGCACGTAATTTTTTTCAATCGCGGAAAAGCGCAATCATCTAATTCCATTGCGACACCGTGTAAAGCATCCAAGGCAGGTTCTAATTCTAATAATTGCAATTCAATATCGTCATCTAACATTTGGCCAGAAGCGATTCTAAATAATAATGCGTAACCAATTTGGCCCGCTGCGCCTGTGACGGCAATTTTCACACGTTTACGACTCATTATGATCTCCTAAAAAATATTATTCATCACCACAAAATACAAAAATTGATAAATGCTGAATCCTTACAACGTATGCCTTCTCCCCTTGAGGGAGAAGGTGCCCAACGGGCGGATGAGGGGTATTCAAATTCAAGTAAAATACTTTATTGAAATTAACTTAATTTAGATACCCCTCATCCGGCCTTCGGCCACCTTCTCCCTCAAGGGGAGAAGGCACTCTTTATGCGCCTTCCAATGACTCTGACATTTATTCATTTTTGTATCCTGCAGGGATCACTTGCTCAAGAATTTTCGTTCCTCAGGAACGAAAATTTTTGTAACCAATCGTAGGTCGGATCACCGACGACTAAAAAACTGGGGTTTAGCAAGGAATCCTGCGTATTGTATCGCAATGGCTGTCCGTGTAAATCAATTATTTGTCCACCGGCTTGCTCCACAATACATTGTGCTGCGGCAGTGTCCCACTCAAAGGTAGGGCCTAAACGTGGATATAAATCAACGCGTCCTTCGGCTACAAAACAAGATTTCACCGCGCTGCCCATACTAATTTGCTGCAGCCCTGGAAATTGTTGTAAAAAGCCCGCCATCCGCTCACTACGATGAGCACGACTCAGAGCCACTGTTATTTGCGCAGGATCCATTTTGCGGGTAGATACTGACACAGGGGATGCGAGCCCCTCTTGTTTATAACTCTCACTACCTTGGCAGCTATAATAAACCACATCCTCAATTGGTACATAAATCACGCCCAAGACTGGCTGATGATGCGCCACTAAGGCAATACTCACCACAAAATCATCGGTTTTATTAATAAAACCACGGGTGCCATCTAAGGGGTCGACACACCAAAAATGTTCCCATTGTTGGCGCATCGCAAGCGCCGGGATCGGTTGCTCCTCGGTGAGGATAGGCCAATGAGATGACAACTGTTGTAAACCGCGGATAATCACTTCGTCGGCCATGCGGTCGGCTAAGGTGACAGGAGAACTATCAGACTTTAACTCAACATTAACCGGCGTGACTGATTGATAATGGCTCAATATCACCGTACCTGCTTGCCTAGCAATGGCAATCACCTCCGGTAATAAAAGTTGATAATCTATCATCGTCCTTGCAACCGTTGTTTAATTAAAAATATCGCTGCGATGCTGCGTGCTTCTGTAAAATCGGGTTCATCCAATAAGGATTCGATTTGTGCCAATGGCCATGACACCACTTCTAATGGCTCTGGCTCATCGCCCGGCAGTGGCGCAGCGTATAAATCTTCGGCTAAAATCAATGCCATGTTGGAAGATAAATATCCAGAAGACCCTGTCATATAACGTAAAAATGTAAGTTGGTTGGCAGCATAACCCACCTCTTCTCGCATTTCACGATTGGCGGCTTGCAATAAATCTTCGTCATCATCAATGATACCTTTGGGAAATCCTAGCTCATAGCGCTCAACCCCATTAGCATACTCTCGCACCAACAAAAGTTGGTCCCCTAAAATTGGAGCAATCATCACAGCGCCCTTATTTCTGGGTACTAAACGTTCAAATGTAACTTTGTTGCCATTACTAAACGCTAAATCCACCGCTTCAATATTAAATAAACGGCTTTGCGTAATGATGCGTCGTTGTAGAATTTCTGGTTTTTTGCGCATTTTGAAATCAGACTGTTTTACCTTATAATATGGCTTTGTACTTTATAACACTTAAGACCCTGAGTCCATGACCCGCATTCCCTTATCACTCTACATTCATTTACCCTGGTGTGTACGCAAGTGCCCTTACTGTGATTTCAACTCCCATGCCTTGCGAGATGCCTTGCCGGAGGATGCGTATGTCGCAGCGCTCATGGCTGATTTAGCAGAGGAAATGCCGCATGCTCAAGGTCGAAGATTACATAGCATTTTTTTTGGTGGTGGCACACCGAGTTTATTTTCAGCGGCGGGTATTGCGAAAATTTTAAAAGGTGTGCATCAACAGTTTGCCTTTGATGATAGCTGTGAAATCACGCTAGAGGCTAACCCAGGCACCGTCGAACAAACTCGTTTTATGGGTTATCGACAAGCCGGTGTTAATCGTATTTCTCTCGGTATACAAAGTTTTAATGAGGAACATTTAAAAGCCTTGGGCCGCATTCATGGTAGTGATGAAGCTCATCGCGGTATTGATGCCGTGCAAGCAGCAGGTTTTGATAATTTTAATTTGGATTTAATGCATGGTTTATCTGCACAAACCATTGAACAAGCTTTGCAAGATCTCAACACCGCGCTGACTTATGCGCCCACTCACCTGTCTTGGTATCAATTGACTTTAGAACCCAATACCCTTTTTTTTAAAAAACCGCCGACATTGCCCGATGAAGATTTGATTGCTGTGATGCAAGAGCAAGGGCGTGCTTTATTGGCGACTCATGGATATTCACAATATGAAGTGTCTGCCTATAGCCAAGCACAAAAGCAATGTCAGCATAATTTAAATTATTGGCAATTTGGCGATTACTTAGGAATCGGTGCTGGCGCTCATGGTAAAGTCACAAACTTAACCACTGGACAGATAACACGTCGCACTAAGACACGTCATCCGAAGGATTATTTAAATCCTGACTCTGCATTCTTAGCCAGTAGTAACGTGATTTCTACACAAGCTTTAGCGTTTGAATTTATGCTCAATGCTTTACGTTTGCAGCAACCCTTGTCGTGGGCTTTATTCACAGAACGCACTGGGCTTTCACCTCATATGTTGCAACCTGTCTTATCCTCTTTACAGAAAAAAGGCTTAGTGCATAACAATGAGGAGTCACTTATCTTGACCGCGCACGGGCGCTTGTTCCTTGATGATGTTGTCTCAAATTTTCTGTAGCAGTGTTTACCGTTTGTTTTACGACTGGAGCGTGATAGGGTTGACACAGCTCCGCTAATAGTTGATGAATAACCTTGCAACAAGCACAATTCAATATAGAATCATAACTCACAAATAAAAACTTCCTTTTTTTCATCTTTTCTATAGAACGTTTTAATAATTGACTTGTCATTGTAATATCCTCTGCCATATATATTTTTTCCTTAATTTTGGCTAACTGATACCCGATCAGTAACTGAAAAATCCATGGCGTATTAGCGACAACTTTGTCTAGTTTATCGATCCCTTCTGCTCTTGTTAGGTAGATTGCCTCAGGCTTTGCCCAACCATTTTTGAGTGCTAAAAATGTCGTTGTTGGCTCTACTAAGACAGGATGCTTCTCGGCCAAATCTTGCAAAGACTCATCGCATACACTATTTGGAACACTGGTCAACGCTTGCAATTGAGCTAACAAATTTACAACCTCTTGAGTCTTTTTTTCTTCCTCCGGTGTCTTAACCATTGCCCTTATTTTTTTTAATGACTGAAGCGTAGTAAAATTCGACAAGAATTCTGAAATAATCCTTTGTATATCCTGCGTTAAATCAATCTCTGTTTTTTCATGATATTGTTCACCACTCATTAATCTACGCATGTTGATTTGATTTTCTTGCTGTGCTAATAACTCATGCATCGATAAGATATATTCTAATCTACTAGCTTGACGCGCTATCAATAAAACTTTTAGAAATTTTTTTATTTCTATTGAACATGCTGCTATTTCTTGAGGAAGCGTTGGTTCAGAAAGAATGTTTGGACTTTTTAGGCAAGCGTTAATAATTTTCAGATCATGTATTTCTGCTTTTATTTGTTCTTTCAGTTTTTGATCTCTGAGGATCTGATCTTCTCGCAACATGTGCAACACCCGAGATTGGGGTGAGGCATCATTGCATTCTGCGGAAAAATTAAGAGCTGCTAAGTAAGTACTTTTTAATTGAGAAGCACACTCTTCCTCATTCTCAACAAAATAATTTGGAAAAAACTCTGCATAGGATGTCAAGGCAACACGGAGTATGGCAATCCTCAAACCTACCTTTGTTTGCTCTATTTTTTCGCCGACCGTTCTTCTTTCTACTTTTTCTTGTTCTATTTTTTTGCCGACTGTTTTTTCTGTTGCCATATTTCGCCCGTCTCTTTTATTCTTTTTCTAATAAGGACAAGCAATCTTAGCTGTTAAATCTTAAGAAAAGATTACGGAGAGCTTTTTTTTGAAAAAAATTTGATTAGCAAACTAAAAATTTAATGAAATCATCATGCTTTTTTTTTAAAATTTTTTCTGCTTGGCTAGAGAGCATCTAGATACTGACAAGAAGTTGGCGAAACTCAAAAAAAATCTGTCAAAATTGACAACGCGCTAATAGTTTTTTTGAGGATGACTATTTTTTTATCAAAATAAATCCTAAATCCCAGATGCCATGCCCTAATTGCAAACCTCGTTGCTCGTATTTGCTGGAAGGGCGCTCGAAGGGATATTCTGGGGGACAAGGTTCAAATTGTGGGCAAGATCTCAACACTTCTTGTACGTGAGTGGCATAATCTTGCCAATCCGTCGCAACGTGAAACAGTCCCCCCACTTTTAATTTCTGCGCAAGGAGCTCCATAAAGGCTGGTTGTACTAAGCGCCGCTTATGATGCCTTTTTTTGGGCCAAGGATCTGGGAAAAATAATAATACGCGATCCAGGCTATGGGGTGGAATACACTGCGTCAAAACCTCTACCGCGTCCTTTTGAAATAAGCGTATATTCGTTAATTGGTGGGCAGCAATCTCTTGTAGCACTTTACCCACCCCTGCTTCATGCACTTCGATACCAATAAAGTTTTCCTCGGGATGAGCTCGCGCCAAAGCCAGCAAGCTAGCCCCCATACCAAAACCTATTTCCAAAGTGGTCGGTGCTGTGCGCTCCATCACCGCCTCTAAGTCATAATAAGTTGGCTGCAACTCCAACCCCCAACGCGCCCAGCCCTGCTCCATCCCTTGTTTTTGGCTAGCAGACATCCGCCCCGCTCGTCTGACGAAGCTTTTAACTTTGCGTAACGGTATGAAGGAAGGATCATCATTGTTTATCATGGGTCATAGCACCTCAATTAATAAGACGGAATTATATCCTGCAAAATAATTAACGCAACCTGGCACTTTTTTACTACAACAAGCAACTATGCTACATTCGAGAAAACCAAGCGAAACTACAAAGAGGTACATTGTGAGTAAGGTAACGACTATATCATTTGATTATGTTAATCAAAAAAATAATCATGTGTTTCATTTTCCTATTACAATTTTCAAAAAACCATCTACAG
>JAGVJK010000019.1 GCA_020051155.1 Gammaproteobacteria bacterium
AACTTTCTTGGCATAAGACTCGGAGATATTTCCTGTAATCCTTTGATCTATTGCCCATTCAGGGCTAAATCGCTCCCGGGGTTATTGAGAAGTTACAAAAATTTTATAAAAATAATTGACACAGGTGAAATTGTTTAGTAGCCTGAGGAAAGTGCTAAATTTGACTCATATTGCTAGCACGATAAACATAAGCTAAAAAGAGGTGATATATGATCTTAGCTATTCAAAAAACCGTATTGATTTTTTCTTCCATCATGTTCAATGCCATGACTATGCCCCGCATGGGCTAGCAATATTTTTTTAATCTAATTTAATTTTTTGACATTCCTCACAGAATCTGTGAGGACAAGATTTACATTTTTAAAAAATGAGGTATTGATCATGACAGCAGAGACACGTAGTGATATTTTTGCAGAAAGCACGTTTCCTTTATGGGATGAAAATTTTCTATCGACGTTGTCGGTAACAGATAGTATAAAATTACTAACGACTTGGTGGAATAAAATCTCAGTAGAAGACCCTGAGACACAAAAGCAGTATTGTGACTTTCTAGATAGACTCCTTCAACAAATTCCGGATGAAGAAGGTCCAGGACTTTTTAGATATCTTAATCCGGAAGGCGTGATTAGAGATCTTAATCTAGAAGGCGTGAAGAAGGAACCTGACGCAAGAGTTTTTATCCAAAAATTTTTGAGATTGTTCATAAGATTTGGTTTTACCGATGAGTCGTTTAAACAAATTAGAGGTACCTCACCTTTGTTAATAAGGAAAGCATTGATTGCTTTGTTAATAAAAGAGCCTGAAAGCCTACAAAAAATTGTTAACGCCATTATCACGAAGCCCAATCTTCACGTGGGCAATAGAGGTTGTGAGTTGACATTATTAGTTGTTAATAGTTTAACCTCGTTGAGTGAACCATTGGTTCAAACATCTTTGGAATGGCTTTATCGTAGAGAAAATTATTCTATTGAGCTAAAAACATCAATTCTTGCCTATACGAAAGACCTTGATCGAAAAACCTATGAGCAACTCGCTGCCTTACCTTGCAAAGGTCTAGCGGATGAGGTAAGAAAGGAATTCTCTGAGAAAAAGCCAGGGTGGATTGAAGGCCCCCCAAGCTGGGCATCTGGCACGGGCTATGAGGCAGTTATTTCTAATATTCAGACTTTGTTGAAATCAGAGGTATTCTTAGATCTTTTAGACTCACTCGAAGAAAGGTTGTCGTGCGTGTTAAAAGAAAAAAACATTGATTTAACTTTTTTTCAAAAGAGTCAAAGTTACGTTTTTTGGCCTTATGAAATTGACGTGCTTAATGTACCATGGCCGATTTTATTTTCTAATAAAGAGATAAAGACGCATTCTCTTTTAAATCAATTGTTATTGGAGGTTGAGCGGCGACATGGAATTAATCTTCATCCACAATCACCAGCGGTTTTTTTTGAATTTGTTAGCAACGTTCTTGCTAATCAATTTGTATCGGAAGGTAACTTATTCAATGAATGTAATTACCTTGGAAATTTACTGCATGGAAAATACACGCATCGATTGCAGTGGTATGTGATTTTTAAGGCCATTGAAGCCGGGATTATTGTTTTACCAGAAGGCGGATCAGCAACGGAATTGCTAAAAAAATTTCTACCTTACTGGGGAGGAACCATTGATTATTATCGGCCGAGATTTAGATTTGGTGGACCACAGTATTTTCATGCTTACCTTCTTTCATCGGTTGGGCAAGAGCGCTTTCCATATCTTAGTGGGTATCTAAGAAAAATTCATGCCGATAGTTTGGAAAAAGTCATTGAGCGAAATCCGGAAGTATCGGTGGGACAGATAACGGCTACATATCATTGGGCTGGGCGAGATTTTAATACTAGATTTAAGCATCCAAGCACACCGGAAGAGGCATATGGTAAAAAAATTCATTCTTGTTATCATGGTTATCAAAATATCTTTTATAAGAAACGAAGTCCTGAGGTAACCTGTCTTCAGGATACTCCCGAAGAATCTTCAGTAGCAGCAAGTTCCTGTTTGCCAGGTCCAAGTTCGTCCTCATAGAAGACGACTATACCGCTCGCCAATGAAGATGCGGCTTTTGGCATCTGTGCGAGCGGTATAGATCTTAAAAGAAGACTCCTCTCCTCTCTCAACTTTATGCGTAATAATCTATTTGACCGTGGGCTCTAAAAGGCGTTCTTGTTAGTTCTGTTTTTTCTGGTTTTTGTGCGATTAGAACTGAGGATCTATGATCTTGTCTAGAATGTGTATCAGAGAAATTTGATTGCTCATTGGCTCGATGGTTTGAATGATTTGAAGTGGTTTGTTGATCTGCAATCATGACTTTTGATAGATTGACATCGTTGGTTGAAAACATTTCTTTTAATTGTGGCATGCTTTGTTCTAAGGTGTCTCGAACTAAAGCATTTTCGCTCATTAAAGTAATTTCGGCTTTGTTATCTACTATTTTAATGTGAGCTTCAATACTGCCTAATTCTCGGGGATTTAATACTAATTTAGCACTTTTAATGTGATTGTTGGTCATCCATTGTAAACTATCCCCTACATCCGATGACCACTTTTCTTCTGTAATATGGCTTTTAATAGATTGTTGATTAGGTATCTCGCTGGACTGATGTTCGATAAATTTATTTTGGTTAGTAGTGGTGTTGAGTTCGTTGTTTTTTATTGGACTTTCAGGAATATTTTTCCTATCGAAATCAAATTCTTTCATTATTTTGTAAGTTACCAAATCAGAGACCGTCTCTTGAGGTGTTTCTGATGTGAAAATAAGATCTTTGGATGATGGAACTATGTTTTGTTCCATGACTAGCTTCTCATGAGTATCTTCTTTTATTGCTTTGCTATTGATTAAGTTAGTTAAGAATGTTTGACTCTGGTTTGGCTCGAAAGTATGACTGTCCACAGCCTGGAATATGGAATCTTTTGTATCGCTAATATTATGCAATTCTGCAGGTTGATCAACACTATTTGGTTGAACCTGTTGCAATAATTGATTGACGATGGTTGCTGGTTTAGCGATTAAACTTATTTCTTTTAGCGTGACCTCAGGAGCTGTGCCTTTTATTTTTTGTTCCAAGGGTTGGTAAATTTGTTGAAGATTGCTCAAGTCAGGCACGGTGACTTCTAAGGTATTTAAATCGGACTCTTTCATTTCTTTAAATTTTAAGGATTTTAATTCATCTAGAATATTTGCTTGCTCTGGCTGTGATAACCATTGGCTTAAAATGTTATTTTGATCTAACGAACCACTGTTGATATCGGTGTTTATAGGAGTGTCTCGTAATGTTTCTAAGCTTTTCTGCAGCAGTTGATTCATGTCTTCTGCGGGAAGTTCTGAGGTTATTTTTTCTAATAAATTTTCAAAGGACGTTGCACCCTCTGGCGCGCCACTGTTTAATAACATCATTACTTGTGACATATCGATTGGCAAAGCTGCCTGTATTTCGTTCATTATTATACCCTCATATTAGTCTCAATCTTGCAAGCTTAATGCCATTAATGGATTTTTTTAAAGATAATCCAGCAATGATAGTTTTTGAATTTTTGCGTAGCTTGCTTGAGCCGCCTGCAGCGACGTCAGTTGTCCGTTCAGTTTGGTAATGGCGTCTACATAATCAAGATCTTGGAGTGAAGAAATATCCGTTCTATGTTTTACCATTAAATCATTATTGATCTTTTCTTCTTTTTCAGCGGAACTTCTGCCCGCGCCGACGCTCGTCATAATATTTAATATTTTATCGATAGAGCGATTTAATGCTGCCGAGTCTCGGTCTAATTTGTTGTTATATACTGCTTTATCGGCACCATTATTTAATGGCGTTTCTAATGCCGTGATAATACTTTCTACCGTACTAAACAGATTTTGTCGCACACTAGGGGAAATTCCAAAGTTATCACCCACTGCTGGTGTTCCTGCCACTGAGACTTCAATGCCATTAAATTGGATTGCTGCGCCCGCTTCATAAGGAATCGCACTGGCAGGCACCGTCGCTGGTGAGGGTGGCAATACTTGTCCTTGATTAGCACCAAATACTTGGTATGCTAAATCACCATTGCTATTTGTGACAAACTGAATCGTATAGGAATCTGCAATATAGTTTTGACTGTTCGTAATGCTACCGTTTGAAATGGTGGCATTACCGGTATTGGTTCCTGCACCATCATTTGTGACAAAATAACCATTGCCATTCATCACATCTTCAAAGATTTCATAACCAGAATAAGAAACTGGGATAAATGAATTATTACCCACTTGTGTAATGCGTTGTCCTTGATCACCTTGATACGCATAATTGCTGCCATACACATAGGGTGACACACTACCCATGTGACCAGAAAAAATATATTGCCCATCTGAGTCTTTTGTATTAACTAAGCTTAACAGCTCTTGCAAATTGCCGCGCATTTCCTTTGCAATTTCACTTCTGTTTTCATTCGACAAGGTACCTGTTGCTGCTTGTTTTGTTAAATCGTTAATGTTAAATAAATTGCTTAACATACTATCCAATGTCGTTTCTACCAAGGCAAGTTGGTTCTCTGCTGTATCAGCATTGGTGTTATAACTTTCAAGTGTGTTGATGTATTCATTGAGCGTGTTAATTTTTCCATAGGCCACTGGGTCATCTGCTGGATTGATAATCCGCTTGCCACTAGATACTTGTGAATAAGTTTGGCTTAATTCACTTTGAGTATTTTTCATAGACCTCAAACTTTGTTGCTGCATGGTTAAACTAGAAATCCTCATATTTTTTTCTCCTGCATGCTACCCTACATTAAATCAATCATAGAAGAAAACATACTATCTGCGACACTAATCATTTTTGCATTAGCTTCAAATGCCTTTAAATAAAACATCATCGTTGCTAATTCTTCTTGCTGATTTACGCCAGAATAATTACTTCTTCTGCCTTCGGCTTGTTGCATCACGGTTTCCGATGAAACGGCTGCAGCCTTCGCATGGTTGGTTTTTGAAGCTACTTGTCCTGATAAAGTTCCATAGGATTCTGATAATGAACTATTTCCATTTTGAATGATTTTTTTGATTTGCAAGGCTTGTATTTGTAATCCGTTCTGATTATCGCCTTGAGAATTATTGTTAAAGCCAATACTAAAATTATCCCCTTGTTTTGGGCTGCCACTGATTTGAATGCGATAACCAGGCTCATAACTACCCGGTGTGGGGAAAATCATTTGTTCCGTATTGGGAACATAGGCAATAGGACCTTCTATCACTGCTGACGTATCTGCATTAACAATTTGATAACTGGTCTCTGATAAAAATTCAATGGTCAGCGGTGGAGACAAGCTGCCAGGTGTTGAGAAACTAGCATTATTAATATCAGTGACCCCTTGAAATTGAATCGTGCCACTGCCTTGATTGCTGATACTGGAACTTGTTCTAATCGGTGCTGCTAAGGCAATATCCATCGGATTCTTTACGACCACTGACATGTTGTCAATCGCCGTTGCTGTGGGAGAAATACGATATCTATCTCCCGCGTTAAAACTGCCGCCACTAATATTTACACTATACCCATCTGCTGTAATTGTGGCAGGGTAACTACTCAGCGTTCCCGAAGACAATGTTTGTCCGTCACTGTTGCGTACCAAAGTATAATCTGTGGGGCTAGAAAATGTTAACTGGTAATCACTAGCATAGAGTGCACTACTATCATTAATCATTACCGAAAATGTGCCGCTACCTGTATTGTTACTATTCGCGATCACACGATTGGACATTAATTGCGGTGAGTTAATATCACTAAAAAAATTTCCGCCTAACTGGTTATTTAAATTAACACCTGATTGATGCTGACGATTCATCGCATCTGCGGTCACTAAAGATAACCGATTTAAACTCATCGCTGCCGGCTTTAATACATCATTCTGATATTGAAATAAGCCACCAATGCTGCCGCCATTGAACTTATCGCCCAACAAGGTTGTACTGAATTTGCTTGAGAGCGCTAAGGTTAAGCTACTTGGGTCTTGAGGATTTTTTACTGCACTGACTGTAGATGCATTTCCAGCAACCACTAATGGCATACCATTACTAAAATAAACATCCATACTGCCATCAGTATTTGCGCGTGTTGAAACGGGCAAATATTGTGAAAGTTCTTTTAATAAGCCATCTCTTTGATCTAACAAGGTAGGATCTTGTGTGTTACCTGTTAGATCTGTATTAAGCGCTGCAATTTGCTGTGTTAAGCTATTCACTTGCTGCACACTAGCACTAATTTCCTGGTTAATATCGTTCCTTTGCCCGGTTAATTGCTGCTGCATATTTTGGAAGCGAGAAACCAAACTGTTTGACTCATTGATAAACCCTTGTCGGCTCACCATTGAGGACGGGCTCGCATTTAGATTTTGCAATTCGCTAAAAAAATTATTGAGCGCAACACCCACACTGGAGCTTGCATTACCTAGATAACTATCTAGACCACTGGCCAACTCATAATAAGCATCATATTGATGAAACTGACTCACAGAGCTTCGTAAATCTGTGGTTAAGTAGTCGCTATACATGCGATCCGTAGAGTCATGTGAAACCCCGGAACCATAAGCTCTTTCTGAAAACTGGGGAATACGACGTGTGTAATTTGGATCGCTCATATTCGCTAAATTATTACCGATCACTGTGAGTGCACTTTGATAAGCTGTTGCGCCGCTTAATCCAATCGCCGTTAAACCTCCTGCTGCCATGCTGCACCTCTTCCTATCATTCAGTCTTCTGAGCTGATAATTGTTTTTCTAACATTTCTGCAATACCAAATCCTCTGCCACTGATTGACACTGCTAATTGCTGATCATACATGTCTTGATAAAAATTCATCGAATCTGAATTCATCAAATCACTTTTAAACGCTTCATTGGCTTGACGCATACTCTTTAAGACCATGCCCATAAAAACAGATTCAAACTGTTGTGCTACCTGTTTTAGTGAACCCTTATCATTATGTTTAGTTTCCAGCTTTAATTCCTGTAGCTGATTAAAGTCGGTATATACTTTTGCTGTTGCAACATCATAATTTGCCATATTAAATCACTTCCAAATCAGCTTCTAAGGCGCCAGCTGCTTTTAATGCTTGTAAGATCGCTGCCAAGTCACTGGGTGCTGCACCGACGCGATTCACGGCATCAACGATATCTTCCAAGGTAGGACCTGGTTTAATCACAAAGGCTCTGATCTTGTCTTCTTGTACTTGCACTTGTGAATCTTGCACAACTTTGGTTTCACCACCAATAGAGAAAGCATTTGGCTGACTAACTGTCGGATTTTCTGAAACCGTTACTGTTAAATTACCATGTGACACAGCAGCTGCATGAATTTTCACATGCTCACCAATCACAACGGTACCGGTTCTCGAATTAATAATGACTCTGGCAGGACCACGACCTGGTTGTAAATCTAAATTTTCTATCTGAGCGATAAATTCTACTTGTTTATTAGGATCAACTGGTAACGCAACAGAAACTGAGCCGCCATCAATGGGTTGTGCGACATGTTGTTGAAACACTCGGTTGATCACATCTGCCATGCGAATCGCTGTTGTAAAATCTGCGCGATGCAAATTATATGTTAAAGACTGTCCATCTCCGATCACGGATGGTGCTGCAATTTCTACAGTACCCCCATTGGTAATTCGCCCAGCACTTGGGACGTTGACTGTTACTTTTGAACCATCCGCCCCCTCTGCGGATAATCCAGATACAATCAAACTCCCCTGAGCAGACACATAAGTTAAACCATCCGCACCTCGTAAGGGCGTTAATAATAGGGTCCCCCCCCTTAAACTTTTTGAATTACCAATGGACGATACGGTAACATCAATTTTTTGCCCTTGTTTAGCAAAGGCTGGTAATTCTGCGCTAACCATCACCGCGGCAATATTTTTTGTTTGCAACGTTATACCATCAGGGACTTTAATCCCAAATTTATTTAATAAATTTCGAAAAGTTTGTTCGGTAAATTTAACTTGGTTTGTTTGATCGCCCGTGCCATCTAACCCCACCACTAAGCCATAACCAATGAGTTGGTTATCGCGAACGCCTCGAATACTGGCTAAATCTTTAATACGTTCTGCGACCACTGTTTGTGGCATCAATAAACTACAGCAAACCATCAGCATGGATAAGAATCCCATCAGTATTTTTTTAATTTTGTTATCCATGCTTAGTACCTCTTGTTAACTATTTTTATTTAAAAAGGCCAGATTGGGCTATTAAAGAATTGTCCTAACCAACCTTCTTTATTCGCATCAGCTAATTGTCCTGTTGCACTGTATTCGATACGTGGGTCTGCGACTTTGACCGAGGACACTGAATTATCGGGTTCAATATCCACAGGACGCACAATACCTGTTAAACGAATATATTCGCGGCCCGTATTGATTTTGATCCATTTTTCGCCGCTAATAAATAAATTGCCATTGGGTAATACTTTTGAAACGGTGACCGAGATATTACCCGTTAAACTATTGCTTTGATCGCTATCGCCAGATCCTTTAAAGGTCGTGTTAGAATCAACGCCCTGCTCCAACCAAGATACATTTTTGCCAAACAATACGGGTTCAGGTACTGTAACAGTTGTATGTTTTGAGTTGTCAGTAGATGATTTTTTACTACCTTGTGTATTTTCTTCTAAGCGAACTTTTAAAATGTCCCCCACACGGTACGCTCGTAAATCTGCATACAAATTTCCAGCGTCTGTATTGGCACGATAAATGGAGCCTGGCGCATCGGGCTCTGGTGAGTAAGGTTCTGGTAGAGCGGGAATAAATCGAGGATCATTGGGTTGTGGCCCAAAAATATCTGTGACACAACCTGTGAGCAAACTCAAACTCGCTGATAGCAACGCGCACTTTGCAATAAACATCCCTGTTCGCTTCATCGATTTATCCTTAAGCATGATCTTTCTCGATGAATGTTGCAAATAAAGTGCCAAATTATACTGCTTGCGCTGTATATTGCAGCATATTATCAACGGTAGAAATTGCTTTAGAGTTCATTTCATAGGCACGTTGTGTTTCAATCATATTAACCATTTCTTCCACCACGCTCACATTGGAGCCTTCCACTGCATTTTGATCCAAGGTACCAAGACCATTGGTGCCGGGTGTTGCTGCTTGTGCTGCACCGCTGCTAACGGTTTCCATGTAAAGGTTATCACCAATGGGTTGTAATCCTTCAGGATTAACAAAATCTGCTAATTGAAGATTTCCTACTTGTGTTGCGGTAGCACTATTATTAATCGTTGCGCTCACTGTTCCATCGCTACCAATGGTCACGCTGGTTGTTCCAGGTTGGAAGGTAATGCCTGCGACTAATGGATAACCACTAGCAGTTACCATGCGTCCATTTTCATCCATTTGAAATTGGCCATCTCGAGTATAGGCGGTTGTGCCATCTGGCATTTGCACTTCAATAAAACCACGTCCTTGTATCGCAACATCAAGTTGTTTGTCGGTACGTTGAATAGGACCTTGAGTAAATACTTTTTGTGTAGATACGGTTTTAACACCAGAACCTTCCATGAGGCCTGAGGGCAATTTTGTATCTTGTGTACTTTGCGCGCCGGGCTGACGAATATTGACGTAAGATAAATCTTGGAAATTAACGCGTCCTCGTTTATAACCGACAGTATTCACATTCGCTAAATTATTGGTAATTGCCGTCATCTGACGTTGTAAACCATCTAATCCTGTTTTAGCAACCCATAGTGCATTATTCATTGTTATGACTCCTGTCGTTTATTACGAGACTTGCATCACTTGTGATGATTTGTCTGAGTTATCTTCCGCTAATTTCATCATCTTCATATGGATTTCATACTGCCGTGCAAAATCAATCATATTCACTAACGAACCTACGGCATCCACGTTACTTTTTTCATAAGCGCCCGGGACTACCATGATTGAAGGATCTGCCATGGAGGATGTATTATCGGTACGATAAAATAATCCATCTAATCCTCGCGACAAAAGATCGTGTTGAGGTTTAACTAATTTAATGCGATCCACTTGTACTAATGAGTCTGCACCTTGCCCTAATGGTTTTGCACTGATCGTTCCATCTTTTCCAATTTCAATTTTTTCTGACGCTGGAATGGAAATTGGACCACCGTTCCCCAGCACTCGTCTACCATCTTGCGTCATTAAGAAACCTTCGGCAGATAACTTGAGATTACCCGCACGAGTATAACCTTCTGCACCACCGGTTCCTTGTACAGCAATCCAACCGTCACCATCAATAGCAAGATCTAATTGATTACCGGTGGGAACGATAGACCCCGGTGTAAAATCAGCACCCTGGGATTGCAATGTGCTAAATACGCGAGATTGCAAACCATCGCCTGTGATATTTTGACTTGCAAAGGATGGTACATCGGCCCTAAATCCTGGCGTATTTAAGTTAGCAAGGTTATTAATATTCGCTAATTGTGCGGACATTAGATAATTGCTACCATTCGCTGAAAGGAATATGGACCGATCCATGGTTTATCTCCTGCTATTGTATATTAATAACCGTTTGTGTAATTGAGTCACCGGCTTTTACCGCTTGCGCATTCGCTTGAAACGCTCGTTGTGTCGTAATCATTTTCACTAATTGTTCTGTTAAATCTACGTTAGAAGATTCTAAAGAATTAGAGCGAATATTGCCAAGACTATTATTTAAACTGAGTTGCGGTACGCCAGATGCAGTGGTTTCTAACCACTCTCGATCACCGGCCGCTAACAGTCCTTGTGGATTAGAAAATCTCGCTACAGCAACCTGTGCTAAAGGTTCCAAGCGTCCATTGGTATAGCGCGCGGAAATAACGCCGTTATTATCAATGCTCACACCCGTATAGATTCCCGCAGCATACCCATCTTGAGTGACGGAAGGTGGCGCATTATTTCCACCATATTGCGTTGTATTGGAGTAATTAAAATTAAGAGCCTGTCCTGATTGAGCACCACCACCTGGCGTCCAAGAAATTGCATTTAATCCTGCTGATGATTGTAAAACCCCAGCATCACTAAAGACTAAAGTTCCCGAACTTGCGAGAGCACCATCAATTTCTACATTAACATTCCAATTGTTATTGGAGGTTTTTGTATAGAAAGTACTGGCCGCATGTGCTGTTCCCAAACTATCATAAATTGTTGCTTGATCGGCAAAATTAAATGTTGTTGAATCATTAGAATTAAACGCTGAGCTAATAACAGGTGCACTCGCATCAAAATTACGATGATAGTCAATCGTCGTTGTTGGATTAGGTAATGCCTGCATCAATGGCAACTGAATATCACCCACAGCGGCTGTCATCTGACCTTTATTCGCTAAATAACCTTGTAGGCGTGAGCCATTACTGGTAGTAATATAGCCCTCCTTGTCCACTTGGAAATCGCCAGCTCTGGTGTACCCTGTACTACCATCCGTGCCTTTTATTGTGAAGAAACCATCCCCTGCTAATGCCATATCAAATTCACCATTGGTCACGCCAATTTGACCGCTAGAAAAATCAGCGGAAATAGAAGCGACTTTCACACCATTACCCACTTGGTTACCCACGCTACCACTATAATAAACGTCAGCGAACTCTGTCTTTGATTGTTTAAAGCCAATGGTGTTTGCATTTGCAATATTGTTACCCGTCACCTCAAGATCACTACTTGCTGCTTGTAAGCCGCTCAGTGCTACGTTCATAATTGACATTACTGTTCTCCCGGTTTTATGTTATTTCTTTATTGATTATTAATTCAATATTTATGCCAAATGATGGTATTAGCTAATTTCCCACACATCATTTAACGAAGCTGAACCTAAGTTCCCCAAGTTCAATACAACATTAGAATCGCCTTGACCTAAGGTAACACTATTAACTTTTGCGTAAGCTAATGTTTGTAAATTCGTTTGATGACCATTAATGGTGGCTGCTGCCATCATGCGATATTGCCCTGCTGGGTAAGATTTTCCATCATCGCCGATGCCATCCCAAGCAAAATCAATGACCCCTGGTTCTTGCGCGCCTAAATTAATTTCCTTGACTGTTTTCCCGGTGGCATCTGCAATACTGACTTTTAAATCATAGAGTTTATAATCACTGGACACTGCACCTGTTAACCCGTTACTAGCCGTCAATACACCTCGATCACTAGCAACATGCACATTGCGACCAACCATGGTTGACGCTTGCAATGCTTGATTTGAGAAAATACCAGCGCTCAATCCCGCTAAGGATTGTTGCAACTTTCCAATCCCATCCACCGTACCCACTTGGGCAATTTGTCCGAGGAAATCGCTGTTGCTCATCGGATTCATCGGATCTTGCTGACTCATTTGTGCGGATAACAATTTGAGAAAATCTTCTTGCCCCAATGCTTTTTTAGCATTAGCACCTGAATTTCTAGCATCATTGGCATTAACTTTTTCTATTGCACTCATGCTATTAATGTTGTTGATTCCCGTCATAATCACTCACCTCATAACGTTATTTAACATCACCTAAATTATTAATGACTTTTAATAATAAATTTTTTGCCGTTTGCATCACTTGCACGTTGTTTTGATACGCGCGAGATGCATCCACCATATTTGCCATTTCCTGTATAGGATTTACATTGGGAGTAAATACATAACCATCTTTATCTGCAAAAGGATGACCTGGTTTATATTCTTTTGTTAACTGTTCTTGAGTATCTTGAATGTCTGATACTTTTACTTGGCCAGTTAACGATTTTTCTGAGAATGGATCCATCGCCTCATCCATCACCGTTTCAAACACCGGTTGTTTAGCGTGGTAAGTTTCTTTCTCTGACTTTCCAATACTATCTTTATTACTAAGGTTACTAGCAATCACGTTTAACCGAATAGATTGTGCACTCATTCCTGAGCCAGCAATATCAAAAATATTCATTAATGACATAATTACTCTCCCCTTAAAGCTAAACTGATCGTCTTTATTTTGTCATTGATAAAACTAAGACTCGCTAAGTATTGCACTGAATTTTGTGTATAAATATTTTGTTCGATACCATCATCGACAGTATTACCATCTGCAGAAGGTTGTGCTGAAGGACGTTGTATGACGTCAGCGGTTGCATCAATTTGCACGATGGGTAAATGATTCTGTTGATCCGTGGCTAATGCTAGGTTGGACTCTTTCCCCTGCATTTTTTCCGTTAAGAGCTTATTAAAATCAAGATCCTTTGCTTTGTAATGGGGGGTATTGGCATTGATCAAATTAGTCGCCAAGATTTGCGCGCGTTTTTCTCGCATTGATAAGGCATCTAAATGTATACCGAATATTGGATCCATGGTCTTTGCTCCTATTATCCATTAATAAGTTAGCAAAACCTGTGCCAATCCTTAAGAATCGAGACGATCTACTTTAATATAAATACTACTGGTGGGGTTTTTAACTTCATTCGTGCCATAGACTCGTGTATTGCTATCATGGATAGGCGTGTCAGAGGTATTACTAATATTGCTCCACTCACCTAGGGGTAGTGCCATTTTAGTATTTACATTTTGATTATCAATCGCACTGTATTGTTGCATGCTCGGCTGGTTGTTATTTAAGGATTGTGATTTCCATTGAATATCCACTAACACATTATCCCCTGACAAGCGTGGCGTTAAATAAAAGCCTGATTCCACCGTTGTATATTGAGTATTATTCGCAGGTCCACCCACCAGACTATAGCCATAATTTTGTACGGGAATTGTTTGGCTAACACTGATCAGAACGGTGTTCCCCTCTAGCACTTTCACTTGTTGTTTCATGGGTGTGGTAGGACTGCTACCACTAATCGTATTGGTGCTAATCACTTTACTGCTCTTGCTTCCCATAATGTCATCGGGTCCCGTTTCTGTGCGCACTGTCACCATAAACAATACCGGAGGTACATCCAATTGTTGTATTAATTGATTGATTTGCTGTAAGTTTTGAGGATCAGTTTTGACGATCACTTGATTGCCTTGGCCATCTATCACGCCATTACTTGATAAAAAAGGTTTAATCCCGGGAATAATTTGATCCGCAGTTTTGTAGTGTAGTGGAATAACTTTAATCGACGATGCTGGAGGTTGTCCATCGGCGAAACTCAGTGAGCTCGATAATAACGCCAAGGAAAATAGTAAAGCTTTTTTCATCATGCACTCACTTAACTAACTAAATTTTTTAAATAAGTTGCTGCTGTGTGTTGTTCCAACAATCGTTGATCTTCCAATTTGGCTTTTTTATAAAGCCCCTCTTGTTCGCGCCGCTCTGCAATATTTTGTGCCATTGTTTTTGTTAAAGAGGCTTTTATCACGGCACGTTGTTTATGCACTGTTTGTTGTTTTAATCCGTCTAGTTCTTGTGCCTTTTGATCAATTGCACAATTAATTTGACCTCGACAATAAGCCATATTTCTTAATTCATCAGGGCTATAGCTTTTTTTAGCATGTGGTTCATAGACTTGTCTAAGCGCACGATAATGCTCATGAGTTTTTTCCACTTCCATTGCTTTATTTTCTACCTGCGCTAATTCCGTTCTAGCTTTTTCTTTTTTGATATTGAGTGCTCTTGCAATGGCGGAATAAGATGCACTGTCTTCTGGCTTACTCATGTTCATGGACCTCTTGTGATTGTTCACAGAATAAATTCTTTAACGTTAAAACGCTTTCAGTATAGTCCACTTTCTTTTGCATATCCTGCGCCAAAAATTGAGAAATTTCTGGCATTCTGCGCAACGCAATGTCCAATTCTGGATCGGAGCCCGCTTGATAGGCACCAATATTCACTAAATCACGGTTCTGATGATACTTAGATAATAATTTTTTTACTTTCTTTGCTGCTTGCTGCTGTTCTGCCGGCGTAATATTTTGCATCACGCGACTAATGGATTGTTCAATGTCAATGGCTGGGTAATGCCCTGAATCTGCAAGAGAACGAGACAAAACAATGTGACCATCTAAAAAAGAACGCACGGCATCGGCAATGGGATCTTGCTGATCATCGCCCTCTGCTAATACCGTATAAAAAGCCGTAATCGATCCTTTTCCGTTGACACCTGTCCCAGTGCGTTCCACTAGTTTAGAAAGTTTGGTGAAAACAGAGGGGGGATAGCCTTTTGTCGCCGGTGGTTCACCAATGGCTAAACCTAACTCTCTTTGCGCCATCGCGAAGCGTGTCAAAGAATCTAGTAATAATAAAACATGAGCACCTTGATCACGAAAATATTCTGCAATTGCTGTTGCCCACATCGCACCATGTAATCGCATTAGCGGCGATGTATCTGCTGGTGCGGCTACAACAACGGATCGTTCTAAACCTTGAGACCCTAAATTGTTTTCAATAAATTCTTTAACTTCGCGACCGCGTTCACCAATTAAGCCCACAACAGTGATATCCGCATTGGTGAAACAACTCATCATACCTAACAACACACTTTTACCAACGCCACTGCCAGCAAATAATCCTAAACGCTGACCGCGACCGATAGTTAACAAGCTGTTGATGCTACGCACACCGACATCCAACGGTTGCGTCACGTTATCTCTTTCTAAGGGATTAATTGTTTTTCCAGTTAAAGGATAATGTGCTGTTGCTTTAATGGGGCCCTTACCATCCAGTGGACGACCTTGCCCATCGATGATGCGACCTAATAAATCCTTTGACACCGGTACTTCAACAACTTTATTCAACGGTGTGATCCGTGCTCCAGGTGATAAACCTTGAACTTCTTCCGTTGACATCAAGTACGTTCGTTCACCTGAAAATCCAACCACCTCTGCTTCATAACATTTACCATCCGTGTTGGTAATTTTACAACGTGAACCCACGGGTGATTGGCAACCGACAGCTTCCATGGTTAAACCCACCATGCGAATCAATCGTCCCTCCACTCGTAGATCGGTTAAATGACCTAGTCGATGATGCATGTGATTCATGCGTGTTTGTAGTCGTGAAAATCGCTCATGGTGCATGCTGCAATACCTGTTCAACGATGCTTGCAACTCTTGCTTCTAGGCTTGCATCAACTTGTGTTTGATCAGAAATAACGCGGCAATCACCGCGCTTTAAAGCGAGATCTTCGATAAACAATTGACACAATTGCTCATGAGTTAAATCACTCGAGCACTCTTGCAATAATTTTGAATCCTCTGGGTTTAAATGAATTCTTATATTGCTGTGATTACTGGGTAACAAATTTTTTGCTTCTTTGACAATCGTCAGAATCTGTTCTGGATTCATGCTAAGTTCGCGACGATAGAGAATCGACGCAATCACAGTCACCAATTTTACCATCTCTTCTTCTATCCGTTCATCAATGATGGTAAAAGGCTCTTTTAACGAAACAATGAGTTGATTCAAATCGCGGAGCTTGCAAGTCCATTCTGTTTGCTGTTGATTATTAAGATCTGCATTATTTTGTTGCGTCCCTGCTAAAAATCCACTGTTATATGCTTCTTGTCTAGCTTCTTCTAAAAGACGCTCCATGTCTTCTAATGCGTAACTCTCTGACACGGATGGCGACACATAGGATGAGGTATTAGAAAACTCTTTTGGTTCCCATTTTTGAAATTGATGAACATTGTTTTCTGATATTACACGCTTCATAATGCTTCCAATCTCTAACTAACTATATCATCGCCACCAGTGCTGCCTAGGACTAACTCGCCATCTTTCGCTTTTTTCTGAGCAAGGGAAATAATGTTTTTTTGTGCCGTTAATACTTTATTGAGCTGCACTGGACCTTGAGCCTCTAAATCATCATTCAGTAACTCAGCGGCTCGTTTTGACATGTTATCAAAAAATGCCTGCTTGACTGCATCATCGACGCCTTTCAAAGCCAATACCAATTCATCATTCGCGATATCTCTTAGCAAGGTTTGCAAGCTTCGACTATCCATATTCGCGAGTTTTTCAAAAGGGAAAATTAAATCTTGTATCTTCTCACCAAGTCCCTTGTCTAATTGATTAATACCTTCTATCACTTTACTTTCAACGTCGTTATTCATATGGTTAATGATATTCGCCACCACTTTTTCACCGCGAACTGGCAATGTTTTAAAACTGCGAACATCCTTTGCACTGTCTTCAATCACTCGATTCAATTCTTGCAGGGCTTGTGGTGAAATCGATTTTAAAGAAGCCATGCGATGAATAATATGCAACCTTAGCTCATCGGGTAATTCTGACAACACTTCTGCTGCATGTTCACTGTCGAGATACGTTAGAATCACTGCAATAATTTGTGGATGTTCATCTCTTAAAAATGCGGCTACGGTTGAAGCATCTTGCCATTTTAATAACTCTAACCCGTACTCCTGACCATCATCTGTCAAGGATCTATCAATAATTAAAGAGGCATTTTTCTCACCCAATGCGTTAATCAATGTGCCTCGCATAAATTCACCCGAGTCTACACCAATACCCGTTTGATTTTTGGAAACATTATAAAAATCATTGGCAACGTCATCGAGTTGAGCGGGACTTACATTTTTCAGCTCATTAATAGCTTTTACAATTTTCTCAACTTGCTTAGGATGCATATGTTTTAATACTTCAGCGGCGGTTTCTTCGCCCATGCCTAACAACATGATCGCAGCTTTTTTTAAATCATCCATTATTCTTCATTCCCAACCCAGTTTTTCATGACCTGTGCTATTTTTTTTGGATCATCCATCGCTAATTGCTGTACAGCATTCCATCCTTGTGGTGCTGCTTCATGAGTTAATGGAGCTCTGTAAGCACCATTAGCTGAACCTGCTTCAGCACTTGCTGGAACTTGTGGCATATAACTCAACGAAGGCGTATTAATCCCTTTGGTTGCCAAACTTTTTAACACGGGCCTCAATACAACAAATATTAATAACAGCACTAAAGCTGAACTTAACGCAATTTTAAATCCTTGCCAAAACCAGGATTCTTCCCAAATGGGTAACGCGTTAGCTGCTTCTATTTTGGTTTCCTGTGCAAAAGGAATGTTAACAACACTGACTTGGTCACCACGTTGTTGATCAAAACCTACTGCGTTTTTAACTAAGTCTGTAATCTTTTGGATTTCCTCTGGCGTTAAAGGTTTTGCTGTTACTTTTCCTGTTTTTAGATCAGGAATTTGATGATCATTTACTACGACAGCAACAGACACGCGTTGTAATCTTCCTGTTGGCATTGTCGAATGACTAATAGTTCTTCCTAGCTCGTAATTGCGTGTAGTTTGCATACGGTACGGCGCTGCACCAGCTGCTGCAGGTTGACCCGCGGCATTGGCTGCTGCCGCTGCTGCGGCTGGAATGGGATTATTAGCCGCGGCAGGTTGCGGTGGCTGAGCTGCTGATTGTAATGCCGGTTGATTGCTAGCTGCTCCAGGAACGCCCTTTGCAATTTCTTCTGGTTGCCCTGATTTTTCTCCTTGCTCCATCACCTGTTCACTGCGAATCGTTTTGTCTGGTGTATACTGTTCCTGTGTTTGTTCTATTTTAGTAAAATCCAATAATGCAGCCACTTTCGCTTGAACATTGCCACTCCCCAATAAGGGAATTAACATGGCATTGATCCGCTTTTCATAAGCTTGTTCTAACTCTTTTGTATAATTAAATTCTTCTTTTGATTGTGCTAATCCGGATTGACTACTATCACTCGTGAGTAACTGCCCTTGTTGATCCACTACAGTTACTTGACTGGAATCTAAATTTGCAACGCTGGATGCTACCATGTGCACAATTGCTTGTACTTGACTAGCTGACAATGGTTGCCCTGAAGAAAGATCGACTAACACTGAAGCTGAAGGTTTTTTCTCATCACCTACAAAGGCTGATTCCTTGGGAATGGCTAAATGCACACGTGCTGATTTCACACCATTAATGCTAGCAATGGTCCGACCTAGTTCTTCTTCCATTGCGTAGAGGTATCTTGCATTTTCCATGAAGCGACTAGAACCAATACGTTGTTCTTTTAACATGCTGGCGAAACCAGCTTCTGTGGCATTGGGTAATCCGCTACTAGCCAACTGAATTTTTGCTTTATAAGTTTCATCAGCAGCAACTAACACTGAGCCCGTTGTTTGATCCAGTTTGTATTTAATGCCACCATCTTGCAAAGAATCTAAAATCTGTGTTGTTTCCTCAGGTCTTAAATGAGTAAATAAAGGCACATAACTAGGTTCTCGACTCCACACTACGACAGCAAAGCCTAGAGCAATGCTGGCAGACAACCCCACTAACAAACCTAATTGTCGTACCATAGGTAATTGACCAAACCCTCGAGTGGCATTGATCAAATTTGAAAACGGAATGTTATCTGCCATCGTTTAATCTCCTTTAAACTGGCATGTTCATAATTTCTTTGTAAGCGCTGACTAATTTGTTTCTCACTTGTGATAGTGCTTGAAATGATAAGTTAGCTTTTTGCGTAGCCACCATCACATCTGCGAGTGAAAACTCTTTACTACCCAGCTCATAGGATGTTTGCATTGTTTCTGATTGTTGCTGCAACGATCCAACATTATTAATTGCTTTTCCTAATATTTTTTGAAAACTGGTTTTTTCTACAGTAACACCTTCCATCTCGGCGCCCGTAGCTTTTTGTGCCATTCCTTGCATATCACGCAAGAGATTCGTCATTTCCAATCCTTTGGAGCTGATTTCATTCATGATCTTTCTCCTGTTACATCAGCATATTGATCCATGGATAAATCAAATTGAACATCTTCCACATCAATCGTATCACCCGATTGCATCACTAAGGCACGTTGCATAATGTTATCCATTTCTCTAGCGTTGCCCGGCCAATCATATTGTTGTAAATAGGAAATAGCGGCTTCTGTCAGCAACGGCGTGCTACGTCCCATGGTTTTAGCATGGCGTTCCAACAAATAATAAGCCAAGGGAGCAATATCCATCGGACGATCTTTCAAGGGCATCCAGTGCAAGGGAAATACATTCAAGCGATAATATAAGTCTTCTCGAAAACGATTAGCCGCCACTTCTTCTTTTAAATCACGATTAGTCGTTGCTAATACACGAACGTTTAACGGAATCATTTTACTTCCGCCGATGCGTTCTACTTCTCGCTCTTGCAACACTCTTAACAGTTTAGCTTGTAAAGCGAGATCCATTTCAGAAATTTCATCTAATAAAATAGTACCATTTTGTGCTTGCTCAAATTTTCCAGGCAGACTTTTTAATGCACCGGTAAATGCACCTTTTTCATAACCAAACAATGTCGCTTCTAACATACTCTCTGGGATCGCGGCACAATTAATAGCAATGAATTCGTGATCTTTTCTAGAAGACATGTCATGTATATAGTGGGCCAAGACTTCTTTGCCTGTACCACTAGCGCCACTAATCATGACGGAGACATCACTTTTCGCCACTTTCTTTGCCATCGCTAATAATTGTTTAGTGCGCGGATCAGCAGCAACGGGCTCATTATCACGCACTGTCACCGGCATAAAGCGTTTTAATTTTTCTATCAAAAAATTGGGTTCGAAGGGTTTTGATAAATAATCCACTGCCCCTTCTTTCATCGCCTGTACTGCATCGGAGATATTGCCATAGGCTGTCATTAATAATACGGGCACTTCTGGCAACTTATTATTTAATGATTTTAAAAATGACAATCCATTAATACCAGGCATATTGACATCACTGATGATCATGTCAGGATGTTCGGTGTCTAACATCAATAGAGCGCTCTCACCACTATCCGCTGTAATGCTACGATAGCCCGCTAATTCCAGTGTATCATCTAACGCTTCGCGTAACGCCTGATCGTCTTCAACAATCATAATACAAGCGTTTACCATGCTACATCTCCTTGCAATAAAGGTAATTTAAATCCCACCTGTGTTCCCACACCTGGTGTGGATTTTAACCATAATTCACCACCATGTGTTTCACAAATTGCTTTGGCCACGGACAATCCCAAACCTGTTCCTTCGCGACGCGTCGTAAAAAAAGGTTGCAACACTTGTTGTTGCAAATGCATAGGAATCCCACCACTCTCATCAGATATAATTAAGTTGATCCAATGACTATCTGCCGTTTCACAGATAATCTCGATGTGCGCATGATGGCCCACTGCTTCAATCGCATTCATAATGCAGTTTTGAATCGCACCAACCAATGCATCACGATGACATTTAATTCTGACGATTTTATGAAATTCTTTCACAATCAATTTTGATTTCGATTGTGCAATAGAGACTTCCGCACCTTGCAGAATTTCGTTGATTAACTCATCCATATAAACTATTTCAAATTCAGTAGAAACACCCTTAGCATAAGACAACATGTCTTTAATTTGTGTTTCAATATGTTTTAATCTAGAAACTGTTTTTTGGATGAATTTTTTTCTTTTTTCACTGTCCAAATCATCACTCGACAAATGACTAGCATAAAGTAATGCTGCAGCTAAGGGTGTCCTAATTTGATGTGCCAAGGAAGCAGCCATTTCACCCATAGCACCTAATCGCTGCAAATGCTCTAAACGTTGCTCTAACTCGGCATCACGTGTGGTGTCAGTAAGTGTGATCAATTGTCCAGGAAATTTTGTCATCGCTTGCGTAGAAATATGAATGATTTTTCCATTTTTAAGCATTGTTCTTCCCAATCGATCGGGATCGGCATTAAATTTATCGATTACTACAGCAGTCCACAGGGTACCTATTAAGTCTGCATCCAAAAGTTGCTTTGCCTGTTGATTGCAATAAACAACTTTTCCAAACTCATTCAATGCTAAGACTGCAACTGGCATTTGTTCTAATAGGTCTTCAGCGATATCCAAAGCACTAAGAGGATTCTCAAGGCTAAATCTAGCAATTTTTTCATTTAACTGATGACCTTGCTTAATGATCTTATCGCAAATTAAAAACCATTGTTGAGAAATACCCACCGATAAATTGGTAATATCTTGCGTTAGTTGCTGCTCTGCTTGTTCTTGCATCATCCCGTGAAATTCCTCAAGCCTTGATTCAGTCACCGAGTCATATTACATTTCTGTTTCGTGCAACTCACACTCACTGCGTTGTATATGGTATTTACGCATTTTTTCTATTAAAGTCGTACGTCGCATATTTAAATAGTTAGCCGCATGAGCAACCACACCATCACACGCATCTAATGCTTGTCGAATCATTGCCACTTCAGTATCCATCAAATATTTTTTCAAGTTAAAGCCTTGGTGTGGTAATCCTAAGGGAGTTTCCATCATCGTCGGTTTTGTAACTTCCACCTCTAAGGCTTCAATATCTGACAATCGTTGACTGCTTAAATATTTACTGGGTAATTGCTCAGCGCGAATCACTTGATTGGGAAATGCTACAATCAAACGCTCCACTAAATTAGATAACTCACGGACATTTCCTGGCCAGTGATAATGTTGCAGCGCATCAATTGCATCTTCTGATAATTGAAACACCGCCGCACCACTTGATTGATGTTTACGAACAATGCTGTTGATCAATGCAGGTATATCTTGCTTATGATCACGCAACGCAGGTACATCGATAGGATACACATTTAAACGATAATAGAGATCTTCACGGAACGTACCACGAGCAATCGCTTCTTCTAAATTGCGATGGGTTGCAGCAATGATACGGCAATCCGTATGGATCTGCTGGCTACTACCCACACGCTCAAAGGTACGCTCTTGCAACACTCGCAAAAGCTTTACTTGCATCGACAACGGCATATCACCAATTTCATCGAGGAATAAGGTACCGCCCATAGCTAATTCAAAACGACCTTTACGTTGTGTCAAAGCGCCGGTAAATGCTCCTTTTTCATGACCGAATAATTCACTTTCTAACAAATCACTAGGAATCGCACCACAATTCACTGGCACAAAGGGAGCACTATGACGATGAGATAAATGATGAAGGCAACGCGCAATGATTTCTTTACCCACACCAGATTCACCGAGCACCAAAACATTCACTTCGCTATCCGCCACTTGATAGATCTGTTGGCGAATACGTTCCATATCAGCACTCTGTCCTACTAATATATGATCAATGGATTTTTTAGGTGGCGCGGTATAAGCTACTTTGCTCGCTTCGTAACACTCCGTTAATAAGGATTGTAACTGTTGTTGTTGAAACGGCGATGCCATCACTCGCACCGTTGGATCTTCTAACAACGACGATTCATCATTTAATAAAACAACGGGGATTTTAGGATATTGACCTTTGATATGTTGCAACGTAATGCGCAATTCCTCAGCAGGCAAAGCATCACTAATAATAAAGACCAAGGGATGTTGTTCCGTCACCGTCATAAACGAGGGGTTGGATTCGTAGGGTTGGTTTATAAATTGCAAAATTACTTGCAACCGTTGAACATTGGGAGACTCCTTCCCTATTAAGATCGCTTTGCGTGCTTCCATTCCCGCTCCTGTATCCATTGAGTATAAAATGCACCGTACCATCCTAAGCGCGGTGTGCCGATCCGGCATCTTGTTAATTAATAGCAGCTATTTATCTGAAGTCAAACAAATGACGTCCTTTGCCATCAACTGTCAAAAAAAAAACCTATGCTGCCCGTACCTCAAGATGAACTGCGGTGCCCCACACACGTTGTCATCAACTTGTCTGTTATCGAGAAGGCCTCTTCACCAACCGATGTCATCCCCGCGCAGGCGGGGACCCATTGTGCAGCTTCCTCGATGCCAAGTTTATACTGACACGATCTATTATCTTGAATCACACTCAGGAGCTTAATGTCAAAAATCAGCGACGTTGATAAATGGGTCCCCGCCTGCGCGGGGATGACAACATGTGGAGGATGACAGCCTAGATGAAAGATCACTTCGATCTAGCTGGCACTATGACCATTACCTGGACTCGTACGACGTTTGCTAACATAAGGCTCATTCGGATCGTAGCGCTCGCCAGTAAGCGGACAAACACGAGTTCTATCTTCCTCATCTGAGTGATTGGGTGAAGACGTTAGAGGACGCGGAGTATCAGAATGGTGCGCTTCATCAAAAAATAATGATATCGGAAAAGGAGCTGGCGCAGTCGCCGCTGAACTTGAAGAGTGGGGCACACTTGAAACAGTATACACTTCTCTCAAACTTGGATAATACCCAACAACTAAATCCTCAAAATACGAAGCACAAAGAGCATCAACCGTACTGAGAATCGCCTTAAGCGCAAAGAAACTCTCCTGAGCAGCCTCTACTTGCTTTGCCTGAATTGCTCGCTCTAGTTTAATCAAAGCCTCTGTATCCGATAACGTCATGAGTAAATCTAGTTGGCTCGGATACTTGCTGACAAAATCCTCGATAATGCAATCAACGCGAGAACCACGAACCATCACTCTTGATGATGCACAAACCTTTTCTTTCTTTGCAAGACTCGCAAGATCGTAACTTTTCTCTTCCCGCGGCAGCATCACTGAACGACGTGTATCTGTAGAAGAACAAGGCCCTCCAAGAAGGGGAAGACTCTCACTAATTTCCGCATTAATTTCAGCGCTTGTTAAATCAAACGTCGCTTCCATTTGAGCACTACACTCCGACTCCTCAGTGAATATTGGCGAGACTTTCAGGAAAGAATGCACACTCTCACTGTATGCACGATAAACACTCGCTATCTCTGAGGATTTCAAAATCTCCGTCAATAACTCATCACCTACAATACGACTTATCCACTCCAAATAACTAGGCACCCATGAACCAGAAATTTCTCCCGATTTTTCTGCCCCTAATGATCTCACGATAGCTGAGGTGAGCCCAACCACTGAACAACAGAATTCCGCCGCAGTATCTTCCTCAATTCCCCACTGAACCAACTCCCCCGCAGCTGCCTCGATCAAGTCCTGTGAATTTTTCTTTAACACCTGAACACGTGCTTCCATATCAAGGGAAGAAGATGTCGTTGATGAAGACGACCCAACAAGTGGCTCACTCTGATTCAATTCTTGCATAATGGATACCTCAATATTTGTCTGTTTATTACGTGATTAAAACCGCCTCATCATACATGAAAACGTCTCAATTTTAAACAATCCACACCCATTCAGTCCCTCAAACCCCTACCATTGTAAAAGCCACTTATGATCAAACACTTATACACATTTTCTGTGGATAAAAGTGTGTGTAAAACCTGTGAAAGATGTTCGAAACAATGTATGAATTTAAAAAATGATAATTTTTGCGATAAATTTTATGAAAAAATACTTAATAATCAATTGATTACGCTGATGCCATTTTCTTAAAACTGACACCACTTTTCTTGACACCATTTTTGCGCTTAAATATTGCTCTGTGAATAACTATATTGAAAATTGCTTATTTTTAAAGAAATGTTTTGTATTGATGTTGATGAGGAGAGGTTCTTCGTCGAACGCTCAACGCGAGCGGTGTCAGGCACACGAGAATGCTTCTACACTGGTTCTTTTTTTGATTTATCAGAAACAAAATGCCCTGTTTTCCAAATAAATGTGCCAGACACCACTATTGAGATCCCCGCTTTAGCACTCTCTCCCCCGCACACACTCTCCCTCAGGGATTAAAGCGAAAATCTCGAAAGCCCCTTCTGCTCAACGAACCTTTATTCAGACTCTGAGCGGCATGGATGCCGCGACGAAGCCCCCAGGGAAGGGTTCACGGCGTGTCTGAATAAAGGTTCGTTGAGCAGAAGGGGCGACACGCTCGATCTTCTCTTTATTAAAAAAAAGCTTTAATTAACTCTTCTTCTTCGGCATATAAAGATCCGTAATAGTCCCCTCAAAAGCCTCCGTAGCCAACATCACCGTCTCAGACAACGTCGGATGCGGATGGATCGTTAAAGCGATATCTTCCGCATCACATCCCATTTCAATCGCCAACCCAACTTCTGAAATTAGCTCCCCCGCATTCGGCCCAATGATCGCCGCACCCAAAATACGATGAGTGTTCTTATCAAAAATTAATTTCGTCATCCCTTCATCACGACCGAGACTTAAAGAACGACCGCTCGCCATCCAAGGGAACGTGCCCACACCATAATCGATACCTTTTTCCTTCGCTTGCGCTTCAGATAAACCAGTCCACGCCACTTCAGGATCGGTATAAGCCACCGCAGGAATGCAGACAGGTTCAAAGAAATGTTTTTTGCCAGCAGCAACTTCTGCTGCAACTCGACCTTCAGGAACTGCTTTGTGTGCCAACATCGGTTGCCCCACCACATCGCCAATCGCAAAAATGTGCGGAACATTGGTACGCATTTGTGAATCTACGGCAATAAAGCCGCGCTCATCCACTTGCACACCCGCTTTTGCACCATCAATTTTATCACCATTAGGACGACGCCCTACAGACGATAAAATCAAATCGAATTTTTCTGGTTCTTTTGGCGCATTAGCACCTTCGAAGGTAACATACAGACCATCTTTTTTCGCTTCTACTTTCGTAACTTTCGTGCTGAGATAAATATTTTCATATTTTTTCGCAACGAATTTATGATAAATTTTTACAACATCTTTATCGGCGCCAGGCATCAAACCATCCATCATTTCCACGACAGTAATTTTGGAACCCAGTGCACGATACACCGTCGCCATTTCTAAACCGATAATGCCGCCACCAATCACCAACATACGACCATCAGTTTTTGGCAACTCTAAAGCACCAGTGGAATCTACAACTCGAGGATCTTTTGGTAAGAATGGTAAATCCACAGGACGTGAACCCACTGCAATAATACATTGCTCAAAATCAATTAACGTTTTACCGTCTGCTGTGTCAACCGCTAATTGATGAGAAGCTGTAAAACGCCCAAACCCTTGCACCACTTTCACTTTACGTTGTTTCGCTAACGCTGCTAAACCGCCGGTTAATTTAGCCACCACTTTATTTTTGTAATCACGAGCTTTATCCACATCACAACTGGTTTTACCGGTATTGATAATGCCATGGGCACTCATTTCCGACATTTCATCCATCACTTTTGCAATGTGCAACAAGGCTTTTGATGGAATACAACCAACATTCAAGCAAACACCGCCCAAGGTTTTCTCCGCTTCTACAAGCACGACCTCAAGACCTAAGTCTGCTGCACGAAAAGCTGCAGAATATCCGCCGGGGCCACTACCTAAGACTACTAATTGCGTTTTGATTGTATCAGACATTGTTATCTCCTCGTTCTCTTACAGGTGGTTATAATAAAATTCTACGAATATCACTGAGCAACAGTGACAAATGTTTAGTGAAACGCGCAGCCTCTGCGCCATCGATCACACGGTGATCGTAGGAAAATGATAAGGGCAACATTAACCGAGGCACAAATTGTCCCTCTTGATACACAGGCTTTATACTAGAACGCGAAACACCCAAAATAGCGACTTCAGGTAAATTCACGATGGGAGTAAACCCTGTACCACTGATCCCGCCCAAACTAGAAATGGTGAAGCTCGCGCCTTGCATATCCGTTAAGGATAATCCTTTATCGCGCGCCTTAACACTCACCTCGGCTAATTCCTTCGCTAATTCCGTAACAGACTTTTGATCCACGTTACGAATCACTGGCACCACTAATCCATTAGGTGTATCCACCGCAACACCGATGTGATAATAATTTTTTAAAATTAATTTTTCACCGGTTTCATCTAAAGATGCATTCACTGTGGGGAATTCTTGCAAGGTAGCCACTACCGCTTTCATAATAAAAACGAGCGGCGTTAACTTGTAACCTTTCTTTTCTGCTAAAGATTTATTAGCATTTCTAAAGTCTTCTAACTCGGTAATATCCGCTTCATCAAATTGCGTGACATGGGGAATGGTGATCCAATTACGTTGTAAATTAGCACCGGATATTTTTTTGATCTTTGATAAAGGTTGTACGGTGATTTCACCAAACTTACTAAAATCAATCACAGGGGCTTTTGGTAAGTTAAAACCGCCGCTAGCGCCAGCGCCTGATTGTGATTGCTTCAATGCAGCTTTTACATATTGATGAATATCTTCTAATTGCGCTCGCCCTTTACGTCCAGTGCCTGTTACACGATGTAAATCGACACCTAATTCTCTGGCTAAACGTCGCACCGCAGGACCGGCATGGACATCACTTTGATCGGCGAGTGGTTCAGCAGGTGTTGTGAGCGCTGCTGGTTGTGCGGCGCTTGGTTCAGCACTCGCTTGCTCTTGCTGCGCAGCAAGAGGTTGTGTTGTTTGTGACGGAGATGTTGCAGAAGCTGCGGGTGCAGCACCGATAACTGCAACTTCCACAATCGGCATACCCGCTTTTACTTGATCGCCGACCTTCACTAAAATTTTCTGGACCTTGCCCGCTACCGGTGAAGGCACATCCATTGAGGCTTTATCACTTTCTAAGGTTAATAATGGACTATCTACGTTGATTTCATCACCGACTTTAACAGTGATTTCTATGACATCAACTAATGCGTCAGTGCCTAAGTCTGGCACATTTACAGCATGCGTGTTAGTTGTTGCAGCAGGTTGTGGTGCAACAGCTGGTGCACTGGGTGCACTTGCACTCGCGACCTTTTCTGCGGAGGGTGTTGCGGCAGCTGCTTTTGTTTCACTGGTTTTCGTCTCGCTAGGTTTTGCATCTGCTAACTCGATGCGAGCGATGAGTCCGCCCTCTTTTATTTTGTCACCCACTTTGATCGCAACAGATTGCACGCGACCGGCAATGGGAGATGGCACATCCATCGACGCTTTATCACTTTCCAGGGTCACTAAGGGATCATCCACCTTCAGCTCGTCACCGGGGTGAATTAATACGTCAATGACATCAACCTCATCGGTGGTGCCGATATCCGGTACAAAAATATCCTGTGTTGTTGCCACGAAATTACTCCTAACTATAACCGTCCGCCAATAAAAAATTAGACCGTAACGGGATTCGGCTTATCTTTATGAATGTTTAATTGTTTCATCGCTTTTGTTACGGTGCTTGCAGGTAACGAGCCTTCCTTCGCTAAGGCGCTCAAAGCTGCATGAGCAATGTAATCACTGTTCACTTCAAAGAAATAACGCAAAGGACCACGCTCATCGCTGCGGCCATAACCATCGGTGCCTAAAACCGTATAGGATTTGTTGCCGATGAAACCACGAATTTGCTCTGCATAATTTCGAATGTAATCGGTGGCAGCCACAATAGGACCTTCAGTGGCCGCTAAACATTCGTGAACATAACTATGCTTTTCTGCGCGCTCTGGATGTAAGCGGTTATCGCGTTCCACATCTTGAGCTTGTCTTGCTAATTCATTAAAGCTGGTAGCACTCCACACATCTGCTGCTACATCGTATTCTTTTTCTAAGACATCTGCTGCAGCTAAGACTTCTCGTAAAATGGTACCACTTCCTAATAACTGTACTTTTTTGTCCGAGCTTTTTTTGCTTTTACGCAACAAGTATAAGCCTTTCACAATACCTGCTTCTGCACCCTTAGGCATTGCGGGATGGACGTAATTTTCATTCATGACGGTGATGTAGTAATAGACGTGCTCTTGTTCTTGATACATGCGACGCATGCCATCTTGAATGATCACTGCTAATTCATATAAAAATGTTGGATCATATGTAATGCAATTGGGAATGGTGCCTGCTAGCACGTGGCTGTGGCCATCTTGATGTTGCAAACCTTCACCGGCTAAGGTGGTGCGACCTGCGGTGCCACCAACGATAAAGCCGCGAGCTTGCATATCGCCTGCTGCCCAGGCTAAATCACCAAACCGTTGAAAACCAAACATGGAATAGTAAATATAAAAAGGGATCATTGGTAGGTCGTTAGTACTGTAGGAAGTGGCTGCTGCCATCCACGATGCCATCGCGCCTGATTCTGTAATACCTTCTTCGAGAACTTGTCCTTTTTGATCTTCTTTGTAAAACATAAGTTGTTCTGCATCTACGGGCGTGTACAGTTGTCCTGCAGGAGAATAAATGCCGAATTGACGGAACATCCCTTCCATACCGAAGGTGCGACATTCATCAGGAATAATTGGCACAATCCGCTCGTGAATTTCTTTGTCTTTTAATAAGTGGCTGAGAATTCTGACAAAGCCCATAGTGGTGGAAAACTCTCGCTCGCCAGTACTTTCCATGAAGGTTGCAAATTCTTTTAGCGCTGGCACTTTTAACGCGGTTGACTCTAACGCGCGTCGATGTGGATACGCACCGCCTAATTGAGCGCGACGTTCGTTAATATATTTCACTTCTTCGCTATCCGCGGCTAGTTGAATATAATCTTGTGCTTTCACTTGTGCATCGGTTAATGGCAATTGGAAGCGATCGCGAAAGGCTAATAAATCTTCATCGTGCATTTTCTTTTGTTGGTGTGCGGTATTTTGCCCTTGACCAATAGTTCCCATACCGTAACCTTTGGTGGTTTTGATCAACACCAACGTTGGACGTTTGTTATTGAATTCTGTTGCTTGTTTATACGCGGCATACACACATCGACGATCGTGACCGGCGAAATGTAAGTTTTCAATATCTTGATCGGATAAGTCTGCTAGCACTGCAGCGATATTGGGATTGCCATTAATTAATATTTCGCGCGCCTTCGCACCGTCTTTAGCTTTGAAATATTGAAACTCTCCGTCATTCATTTGCTCTAAACGTTGACGTAATGCACCGGTGGTATCTTTTGCGAATAAAGCATCCCATTGGTGAGACCACAGAGATTTCACCACATTCCAACCTGCGCCGCGGAATAAACCTTCTAACTCTTGAATCACTTTACCATTGCCGTGCACAGGGCCGTCTAAACGTTGTAAATTACAATTGACGACGAAAATTAAATTATCTAATTGTTCTTTGGTGGCAATGCGTAATGCGCCAGTGGATTCTGGCTCATCCATTTCGCCATCACCACAAAATACCCATACTTTGCGACCATCGGTATTTTGTAAACCGCGGTTGCCAATGTATTTTAAAAATCGTGCTTGATAGATGCCTTGGATGGGTCCTAAGCCCATGGAGACGGTGGGGAATTCCCAGAAATCGCGCATCAGCCATGGATGTGGATACGAAGAAATTCCTTTGCCGCCCACTTCTTGGCGGAAATTGTCTAATTGTTCTTGGGTTAATCGGCCTTCAAAATTAGCGTAGGCGTAAATACCGGGTGTGCTGTGGCCTTGTAGGAGAATCATATCGCCTTGGCGTTCGCTGTTGGCTCGACGGAAAAAGTGATGCAATCCTACTTCGTATAAAATGGCGGAGGATGCAAAGGTGGCTATATGTCCGCCCACCTCTGGCGCTTTCTTGCCCGCTCGCAAGACCATAGCCATGGCGTTCCAACGTAAATAGGCACCGAAGCGGTCTTCTAGGGAAATGTCGCCTGGATAGGTGGGTTCTTGATTGGTGGGTATGGTGTTGAGGTAAGCTGTCATTGCCTGATCAGGGAAAGGCACTCCGGCGGCTTTTGCTTGTTCCATTAATTGTTTTAATAAATACTCGCCTCGTTCCCGTCCTTCGACTCGGATAACGGATTTGAACGCGTCGAGCCATTCTTGAGTTTCAATGGGATCAATATCTTGCACTGTGCTCATGGGCCATACCCTATGTTGTTGGTCTAGGGGCTGTTGACAATTCTACTATCTTGGGCAAACTGCC
>JAGVJK010000038.1 GCA_020051155.1 Gammaproteobacteria bacterium
TATTAGATGCTGCGCTCGGGGAACCCGGGCTTGCACACAAGGGGGAGTTCTACTCCCCCTTGTGAATCCCCCATCCTGTTGGAGCACTTCACGATGCTTAGCATCTTGAAGTGGAATGGGTATACCTATACCGCTCGTATTAATGCTGCGCTCTCAAGAGAAACTTGAGCTCAGAGCTTTAGGAGGGTTTCAGTTCGCTAGTTTGGGGAGCGAAGTCACCGGATGAACCAGGAGTTTTATCTTGGCCGGCGGTTAAATCAAGAAAATCGTTTAAATTCAAGCCATGAGGGATATTATCTGGCTGGCTGCCAAATCGAGAAACGGCTGGTTGATCTAAACCTAATGCTTTTCCGATGCTGTTGTATGATGCCATGATGAACAATCCCCTATGAATTAGCGTTCACTTTGTAGCCATATTATCAAGAATTTATTAAGAGATTATTAAGGATTGTTCAAATTCATAACCTTTTTTCTCTGGAGAAAAGTCACTTTATTGTCACCCTCTTCTTCTCTACGCCGGTGCTATACTATGAGCCGTTTACACCTTATGTCTCATAGTTGCCCGCTCTTTTTTGAACAGCGCTACATGTAGGGTTTTAACACACGTAATAGAAGTAAGGAGTGCTGAATGAGTGTTAAATGGGGAAGCCTTGCGAGCATCACACTGTTGCTCTGCTCTACAACCTGGGCCGGGGTTAGTCCATTTAGCGGGGAGTGGGTTAATAAAGCCGGTGACTCCAGCGACTTTAGTAAACTCGAAATTGCCGGTTCTGGCTCGCAGTTAAGTGTGAAAGCCTCTGGTTCTTGCAAAACGGCTGACTGCGATTGGGCGCCTACACTAGGAACTGTGTATGCCGATGACACGCATGCTGATATGGATTCCGCTGCAAAATTATTAGTGGCTTTGTTCCCCACCAATCAAGGTGAAAAATTAGTACTAATGAAACAACCCGCTCAATATCAATTACAAATTCAAGTACTCACTCGTTATCGTGGAAATACTGAAAGTAATTATGTAAAAACTTATTCATTTGAACGTACCGACATTCCCAAAGAACCCGTCGCTGATAAAGCGAAGCCCGAAGACGGTGATACTGCTAACCCCACAGCGCAAGCACACAATACGCCTGCACTCACAACCCCAGAACAACTCTCTCCTGGAAATGGTAAAACTCTTTATAATTACCCACGCAATACAACACTCACCTGGAAAGAAGTGCCTGGCGCTGCCGCTTACGGGATTGAAGTAGATTGTTTTAACTGCTGTCAATTTAATAAATGGTGCAGCACGCTGGGCCAGCCCTGGTTACAAGAAAATAAAATTACTGCAACGCGTTACACTTTTGAATTTATCGGCCCACAAGCTGCTCGCTGGCGCGTATGGTCTGTGGGCGCTGATGGTGCTATTAGCGAAAAATCTCCATGGCGTAATTTTAAGTATGGGCATTAAGATTTTTTTAAAAGAAGATCGAGCGTACCGCCCTTTCTCGTTCAGCAGGCTTGGTTAAAACACGCCGTGAATCCATCCATGGAGGCTTCGTCGCAGCATCCATGCTGCTCAGAGTTTTAACCAAGCCTGCTGAACGAGAAAGGGCTCTCGAATTCATTTCACAAATCTTAGATTCCCCACTGTCTTTGATGTAATTGTTTAATGCGAGCCTATTCCGCAAGCCATTGCAGAAAAGTCGCGACTATTCTGCAATGGCTTGCGGAATAGTCGGGTTTTAAGAGGGTAAATTCAAATAATGATCCATGAGTAAGAAGAAGAATAAGAGGCTTAGGTAGTAGATAGAATATTTGAATGTGTTAAAAGGCACTTTGGGATCGGTGCTGATGAATAATTTGATGCACCAGTATAAAAAGCGTAGGTTAATGGTCATGACGCCGATTAAGTAATACCAACCTGACATGCCGATGGTGAAAGGTAAGACTGTTACGCAGGTTAGTAAAATTGTGTAAAGCAGGATATTCAGTTTGGTATAGGCCACGCTGTGGGTGAAAGGCAACATGGGGACGTTGGCCTTTGCATAATCCTCTGCACGATCAATAGCGAGAGCCCAAAAATGAGGTGGTGTCCAAATAAAAATGATCAGCACCAATAATAATGGCTCTGCTGTTATATGGCCCGTCATTGCAGTCCAGCCTAACAACGGTGGTGATGCGCCGGCGATGCCACCAATCACAATGTTTTGTGGTGTCGCATGTTTTAGTAAGAAGGTATAAATACCGCCGTAACCGATGAGGGATAACAACGTTAATATGGCTGTTAATCCATTAACGAAGGTGGTTAGTATGAGCATGGAGCCGATCGATAGTACGGCTGCAAATACTAAACTTTGATAGGTTGACAGCTTGCCTGTCACTAAGGGACGGTGCTGAGTTCGCTTCATATGCTTATCAATCTGTTGGTCTGCCGCATGGTTAATCGCCGCAGCTGCACCAGCACCCAAGGCAATTCCTAGATTGGCGAAAAGAAAGGTCGTTAAGGGCAAATGATTCGTTGCCAAGCACATACCCACCATGGCGGTTAATATCATCAGCATCACCACGCGCGGTTTACATAACTCATAATAATCGCGCCATGTTGCGCTTGAATGCGCCAAAGGTTCCTGTACATGCATATGAAGGTATCCTCTTTACGGGGTCATCAGAATTTGAGGTGGCTCATTATATACCCATTCCACTTCAAAATGCGAAGCATCTTGAAGGGCTCTTTTGGGATGGGGGATTCACAAGGGGGAGTAGAACTCCCCCTTGTGTGCAAGCCCGGGTTCCCCGGGCGCAGCATCTAATAAAAGGATATACCGCCAGCTCCGGTGCCAAAAGTCGCATCTTGAGGTACGAGCGGTATATAGCAAGTACTGTGGATTTCTCAACCACCATAGCTTTTCCACAGGGCGATACACACGGGAATCAATAATAACACCAGAATGATAAAGGGAATGACGGTCCAAAGGAGCTCCGTACTAAATCGGCGATGAAAATGCTTGGTTGTGACGCCTTGTGAGTGACGAAAACGGTAAAGTGCGTAAAACAAGGCAGCGCAGGCCAAGAACGCTACACCAACACAGACATAGAAAGTTAAAACATGCACTAACTGTAGCTGCTGGCTGGTAAATAAAGAACCTACGGGGAAGAGATGGAGCAGAATAGCACCACCTACCATAACTAACAAAATAACAATTGCTCGTAAAATCAGCCAGTTACGTTGTTTTCTCATTGTTTCTATACCCTACACTGAAAAGATGGCTATTAAAGCACATCTGAATAGGGAGGAAAAGACAACTCGCTAAAGAAAAGGGATATACCGCCCGCATCGATGCCAAAAGTCACATCTTCATTAGCGAGCGGTATATATAGGCAAGCTTATGCCTTATAACCACAAATCATTGACACGGAGGCTGTTAAAGGTTGCTGGGTCACATTTTTGAAACCAGCTGCGGCCATCCATTCTTTGCATTCTTGACCCGTGTAGTCATGCCCTTCACGAGTTTCTAAGCGTAAATTTAAACTCATTAATAAACCTAAGACGTTTGCTTGGCGAGCATCGTCAATCATGGTTTCATAAATGATGAGAGCACCGCCAGGGTTCACGCCGTCATAAGCATGTTTAACTAACCAGGCTTTTTTCTCTGCATTCCAACCATGCAAAATATTTCCGTAGACTAACACATCGGCCTGCGGTACTGCTTCTGTTAAAAAATTTCCTGGGATGAATTTAATGGCATCTGACAATTTATTATGTGCCACATATTCTTCAAAAATTGGTGCGACGGGTGGTAAATCAAATCCACTCGCTTTTAAGTTGGGATGTGCTTTCATCACAGCTACAGGCAGTGCGCCTTGCGCCGTTCCTAAATCACAAAAACTACGGTATTGGCCCCAATTAAATTTTTCAACTAAGGCTTTAATGGGTTCATGGCTTAAACCACTCATGCCCTTAATGAACGCTTTTAAGTGTTCTGGATGTTGATACAATTCGCGATAAAAATCGCCACCGTCTTTCATTTCACTTTGTGGTTCGCCAGTTTTTAATAACGCCGGTAAATTTTGCCATAGTGCGTAACCGCGTTTTCCAGCAAGTTCAATCACACCGCCGATATAAGTCGGTTTCCCTTTTACTAAATACATTGCTGCTTCAGGGCCGTTGCGATAAAGCCCTTCATGACGTTCTAAAAATTTTGTTGCTACTAAAGCATCTAAAAAATCTTCTATGGCTCGCGGATGCAACGATAAATTCTTGCAAATTTGCTGTGCGGTTAATGGCGCCTGTTCTAGTGTTGTAAATAAATCTAATTCTACGGCTACTTGTAAAACCCGAGCCGCCCAAAAAGACACGCCTACACTTAAGATTCTATCGGAAGACAACGTCATGATTATTTATCCTTATGATGTGGAGGAAGAGAAAACGTCAAAGCGCTGAAATGCGCTTTGACGTCTGAGAAAAAATTAAGAGAACATGCCACCATGAAGTGTCACATTACCAGGACCATTAACTTCTACTGTGTAACCAGGATGTTGGTAATTAACCGTCACATTACCAGTTTCAACATCTAGCGTAATTTGCGCTGACTTAACTGGACGTTTTGCTTCTGCGTGAGAAATGACATCAATCACACAGCTAGGGCCGGAGAATGAACACATTAATGCAACAGCACTCCAAGGTAACACGGTTTGACCGTGAGCTCTGATAATAATTGGAGATTGATAACCTAATATTTCTGCAGTACCCATGCTATTAGTGTCATTTTGAATAAACATTGCTTTTGGTGCATCTGCCATCGCTAACGTAGACACAGCCATGGAAGCTGCCAAAGAAAGCGCTAGTAATCCTTTTTTAATCATCATTGATAAACTCCTTACGATAAGAACTAACTTAGTAAATTCGTCTTTACAGACTTTACGAATCCTACCGGATTCAGTTTTTTATTCAAGAGAAATTTCATAATTTTTTTTATTTTTTTTGCCTTCATTTTTTTTTGCGAAAAAAAGTATGAATCAATATTAAATAATCGAAAACACTTATAAATTAAACTTACTAAATCATTTTCTTAAGTAAACGTATAATTAACTCCTACCCCAAAAACATTTCCTTTAATGGCATACTCTCCTGGGAATATCACATTATGGCTACGTCGATCAGGACCATAGACATATTCGTACATTGCATCCAGTCGCCATCTTGGATTAAATTGATGACTATAGCCGAGAGAGCTGTTGGTACCACTATAATCCGGCATTGCTGGAATAATATGTTGCTGTGGTACTGCTGCATTGATATAACTCACCCCAAGCATAAAATCATTCGCCGCATTATAGCTATAACGAACGCCCAAACGGTAAGTAGATGAATTTCTTGAGTTCAACGTTGAGGTTGCAATGGCATTTAAAAATAAATTGTCATACTCTCGTCGAAATGTTTTCAAGGTTGACCACATTTCGTAATCATAATTTGCTGAAATTAAGAAGTGAGGACTAGCTTGCCAAGATATGCCTGAAGCAATAATCCCCGGGAAATTTAATTGACTATAGAAGCTCCCGCGAATTCCTGCCAACTTACCGTGCCCTTCTAGCACCGTTGTCTCAGGACCACGATAAGTCACACCGAATCTGATCCGTTTGGGTAATTTAAAAAGAATTCCAACGTGTTCAGTAAAGCCAACACCTTGACCTCGTTCTCGGAAATTTAAAATATCCGTATATCCCGTGACACGACTCACTACTGGTCCCAGGCCAATAGAAATGTATGGATTTAAATTAAAAGCTAAAACAGGTGACAAATCCGTTCTGACTAACTTGGAATCTTGATGCAAAAAATAAACGGCTGAATTTTTCTGATAGTTTGCGCTACGAGCAAAGGGCGTATAAATCCCTAACGCTAATACTACTTTATCCACCTTATCGGTTGAGACATAGAGTGTCGGTGCTGCAACAATTGGATAAGAGTGCGCAATGGTTCCCGTATAAGCATTTTTGTAGATCTGATCATGGGTCACATAAAAGACGTTACCTTCAATCTGAGTTCCATGAACTTGAGTTAAGCCAGCAGGATTATAAAACACGGCTGATGGGTCATCCGCGACTGCCGTATAGGCTTGCATCGATTGGCCTCTAACAGATGCATCATTCACTGTAACACCACCTGCCAAGCTAGTACTGGACATCAGTATAAGGGAAAGTACTGCGGTAAGTTTCTTAAAAGGAATTGGTCTGTTTAAATCCATCATATTACATCCTTGTATCACGCCTATTGGTATTATCTTGATTTTATAAAAAAAAGCAACTTTAATCGCACACTGCTTCCTCGATTTCTGGCTGTCTTTTTACTGCATGATCAGAAAATATTGGCTCATGGAAAACCGCCATCACTGGCTCTGCTGGTTTCAAGGCTCCGCCTTGTTCAATAGACACATCGCGGTGATGCTGTCGATGGACAACCGTGGCCTGATTATTCACAATCCGAGGCAATCCTACATTTAAAATCATTTGCGCCAAAAGTTGTTTGATCATCAGTAAAGCGAAAGCTTTTGCGATGCAGTTTTGTGCACCAAACCCAAAAGGCATGTAATACGTTTGCTGTTCTTTCGTGACCGTGTTCCAACGAGCGGGTTTAAACTCCAAAGCATCTTCCCCCCACACGGAAGTTAAACGCTGCAAATGATACAGCGGAACAAATACCAATGTCCCTGAGGGTAACATCATATCTCGGTACGGGGTTGGCGATGAGACACCGCGCGTTAGAAAGATAAACGGCGCATAGAGCCGCAAAGCTTCCTTAATAACGTTTGCCAATAACGTTTTTTCGCTATGAAGATAAGCTGGATTAAACTGATTATTTTTAACTTCTTCCGCTAACTCGCGACTCACCATCGGAGCAGTATCTAACAGTTGCACAACTGATAAGAAGGTAGAAATTGATGAATCAGGACCTGCAAACAAAAAGGCTAACAAATCTCCAATAATGGCATCATCTTCCAGTAGCTCATGAGCCGCTTTCCAAAAGGTATTAGGTGATTGCTCCATCTCGGGCACTTTTTGACGTAACTGCTGCACGACTTGATGAAATTCTTTTTTAATCTTTTTAGTATTTAAATGATCTTTCGAGAAAAATAACTTTCCAATGATCTTGGGCAGACCAAACACAATAATTTTCCTGAAATGAAACACATGATTCAACAAATCTCTTATTTGATCCATATCAGATTTTAAATCTTGTACACGCTCGACAGGAACACCAAACAATGTCACCAAGGTCATTTCCATGATTAATTGTGTCGCCCACTCTGTCAGGTTATTCGTGCCTGAGGTTAACATGGCTAAACGTTGTTGTATGATCTGCGTTGCTGGAGAGTAATACTCCGCCATCACTGTCTCTTTAGAAAAGGCTTGTTTTGTCACTTCGCGGTGAGGATACCATTTGTTGAGCGAAGAAGAAAAAATATTCTCGCCAATCGCTGCGCCAATGGCCATGAATGCTGCGTGCCGATTAATGGAGGGATGCGCAACATTCAATAGCGCTCTTGCTTCTTCCGGCTCAAGCGTCACCACCACTAGTTGCGGCCCTGCCCAGAAATAACTCGCTGTTGCGTTTCGCTCTAATGCAAAGTTAACAACCTCTGTCATGTTTTTTAAAGGACCATTTTCCATCAGTAAATTTTGAAATCGTCCCAAAAGCCCTTTGCCCTGTAATAACGGAATCTCTTCACTGATTTGCTTTTGTAAAAATAAAGGTAGCTTACTGCGAATGGTATTCCTCAAAGAACTACGAAATTTAACCATTAGATAACTCAGAGAGATTAATATTCCTGAGGCTGGAACTAGCGTTATTGCATGAAGGTGAGGCACAGCAAGCATTAGTAAAACTCCATTTTCAAAGCATCATACTTTTCAAAGCAACGACAGATATAACAAAATACCTTATAGCAAGCAACTATCTTTTGCACATCAAAAAGATTCTCCTTCATTGCATGCATATTACATAGAAAGAACCCCTTCAAAAAACCTTAATAAAAAAAATAGGTATCTTATTTGCCTGTTTTTTTGCCTCGCTTATACTTTAATCCAGAATTAAGTCTTCTGTGGGACAGGCGTGAGATGCCTGGAAGGGGATAAAAATGAAAGAAACCAATGTGTTAACCTATGGACAGATTGTTTTAGCTGCTGAGACCCTGTTAAGACAAGGGATTGAGCCCGACGTCAAAAATGTGCAGAAAGCGCTGTTAGAACATGGTGGCTCGCAAGGACCCGTTGAAGTCATTGCCAAACACTTGGAAACTTGGCAGTACATCCGTCAGCACCCCACCGAAATAGAACAGCTTGTTTCTACTCATAATCCGATTCAAGATACTTCTTCACAGTCGAAAACTGCTTCTTCTGAGGGGTTAGAAAATATAGTTTCGCAACGTACTGAAGAATTAAAACAAAGTCTTGCATTAGTGAAAGCAACGCTAGAATCTACCGCGGATGGTATTATGATGCTCAGCAATGAAGGTAATCTCATTGACTGGAATCAAAAGTTTGTGGAAATTTTACGAATTCCTCCTCACATTTTAGAGGATCGTAATGCTAATGCCGGCGTACAATACGTATTTGATCAAATCAAAGATCCAGAACCTGTATATCGCCAAATTGCTTATTTGTTTGAACATCCAGATGTTAGTGGCGATATGGGTAATGTCGCTTTAAAAGATGGACGTATCATAGAACGTTATTCTCAACCGCACGTTGTCGATGGAAAAATCGTCGGGCGCGTGTGGAGTTTCCGCGATATTACGAAACGTTATCGCGCAGAAGAAGCTTTGCGTTTACGCAATCGAGCTATTGAAGCAAGCCCCAGTGGGGTCATCATTTCTGAAATTAATGATGAACAACATACGCTTTACGTGAATCCAGCTTTTGAAAAATTTACTGGTTACTCACAGGAAGATATGCTCGGACAATCTTTCGAAGTTATTTTCGGTGATGACCAAGGGCAACCAGAAATTTCTAGTTTGCACTTGTCGTTACAAGAAAAAACTAGCAACACAGTCATTCTGCGTTGCTACCGAAAAGACGGCAGCTTATTTTGGGGTGAGATTCATGTCGCTCCTGTTTCTGACAATACGGGAGAAACAAATTACTTCGTTTCAATTCTTTCTGATATTACCCTACGTAAACGCATGGAAGAACAATTGGAGCATCAGGCGACTCATGATGCACTCACCAATTTACCTAACCGTCTTTTGCTACTTGACCGTATTGAACAAACCATTATTCAAGCAAAACGAACCCATGAGTTATTTGCACTCATCTTCATCGATTTAGATCACTTCAAAGTGGTGAATGATAGCATGGGCCATCCTTTAGGCGATTTACTGTTAAAAGCTGTCGCTGAACGCATCTTCGGTATTTTGCGTGAAGCGGATACTATCAGTCGACTAGGGGGCGATGAATTTGTGGTATTGGTCAGTGGGTTAGATGCTGTGGAAAAGATTATTCCTATTGCTAACAAAATTTTAAAATCCATTGAGCGTCCCTTTATCATTCAGGATTGTGAGCTTAATGTGACAGCTAGTCTTGGTATTAGTTTTTACCCGAAAGATGGTCACGATGTGAATACATTATTAAAAAGCGCTGACATGTCCATGTATCAAGCAAAAAATGCCGGCCGAGATAATTACCAATTCTTCACTAGCGAACTCAATGATTTAGTTCAACATCGTATGCTGATTGAAAACTCTGTGCCGCATGCTTTGACACACAATGAGTTTATCCTTCATTACCAACCTATTGTTAATCTTGCGACTGGCAAAATGGTGGGCATTGAAGCCTTGATTCGTTGGCAACATCCTGAGTTAGGTTTTATTGCACCCGATAAGTTTATCGACATTATCGAAAATAGCCATTACATACGTCCCGTGACAAAGTGGGTGTTAACTACTGCTTGCCAGCAAATGAAACAATTAGAAGCGCAAGGCCATCAGGATTTAACCCTTTCCGTGAATTTCTCGGGGAATTACCTCGCACAAGAAAACATTTTAAAATTAGTTCATCATGTCCTGAAAGAAACGGAGATGGATCCGAAGAAACTTCATTTTGAAATGACAGAACGTGTGTTATTAACGAATACCGATGCCGCCATTCAATTGTTAAATTCTTTACGAAAAATCGGTATCGAAATTTCTATCGATGACTTTGGTACCGGTTACTCTAGTTTGAGCTATTTGCGATTGTTCCCAGCTTCAACCTTGAAAATTGATCGCTCCTTCGTTTCTGAAGTGCATGAAAATGCAGATGAACATTCCATTGCGCTCATCGATGCCATCATTGCTATTGCTCATAGCATGAAACTCGATATTGTTGCAGAGGGTGTGGAAACAGCTTATCAAGCTCAATTCTTAAAAGAGCGCGGTTGTGGTTATGCGCAAGGGTATTACTTTAGCAAGCCGTTAGCCTTTGATAAACTTGTTGAATACGCAAAAAAATAAAGCTATACCGCTCGTACCTCAAGATGCAAATGCATTTTGAGGTGAGTTATTCAAAAGCACTAAGTCCCGTTAAATACTTTCCTAGAATAAGATGATGAACATTATCAGTGCCTTCATAAGTAATCACCGACTCCAAATTATTCATATGACGAATCACATGATAATCCAAGCTAATGCCATTCGCGCCTAAAATATTACGTGCCATCCGCGCGATCTTCAGTGCTTCACGACAGGCATTCATCTTGCCGAGGGATATCAGATGAGGTGCCGCCAAGTCTTGTTCCTTTAATCGACCTAATTGCAAATTTAAACATTGGGCTTTGCAAATTTCGGTAAACATATCCGCTAAGTCTCGCTGGATCAATTGAAAGCTTGCAATGGCTTTCCCAAATTGTTGACGTTGTTTTGCATAGTCTAAGGCAATATCAAAGCACGCCATGGCCGCACCCATAGCACCCCAAGCGATCCCATAACGCGCTTGCGTTAAACAGCTGAGAGGAGCTGCTAATCCTTTGCTACTGCCAGGCAAAAGATTTTCATCTGGCACGAAACAATCTTGAAACACTAACTCTCCGGTGCTGGAAGCGCGTAAGGAAAGCTTATGTTTAATCTCATGTCGAGTAAAACCGGGCATTTCTTTTTCTACAATAAATCCACGAATGCCATCCGGCGTTTTTGCCCAAACGATTGCAAGATCAGCAATCGGCGCATTGGTAATCCATAACTTGCTACCTTGTAATAACCAACCGCCAGCCACTGGTTTCGCTGTCGTTTGCATGCTCGCAGGATCAGAACCTGCCTCTGGCTCCGTAAGACCAAAGCAACCAATGAGTTCACCACGTGCCATTTTGGGTAAATACTTGAGTTTCTGTGTTTCATTACCATAACGAAAAATAGGATACATACAAAGAGAACTTTGCACAGAGACAAAACTACGTAAGCCACTATCACCACGCTCTAACTCTTGGCATACCAAACCGTAAGCAACCGCGCCGGCATTTGCTCCACCGTATTGCTCGGGTAATGTCATACCCAATAATCCAAGGTCTGCAACTTGTTGTATCCATTGCGTTGGAAAGATGCCTGTTTCATAGGCATCAGGGAGCGCAGGAATTACCGCCTGCGCTACGTAATGATGCACACTATCGCGCACCATAATTTCTTCAGAGGTTAACTGTTGGTCAAGAGATAAAAAATCATCCATGAATCAAACGTCCCTTAAAATCCAAACCACTGCCCCATGCCAAGCCAGATTAATAACAATGGGAATCCGACTAAGACGATACCAACAATGAGGAATATTACTGGTGTACTTAACCGCACTTGTTGTGGATTTGCGCGATGATTTTTATACTGAATAATGGCACCAAGAATGAAAGCAATACCACAGACAATGATCGCGTAGAATAATAATTTGCTAATACCCATTACTACCGTTGATAAGGTAGTTGCAATATCCCCGACCGAACCTAAAGACATGGCATTATCTGCCCAGGCTAAGGTGCTCAATAATGCTAATCCTAAACCAACCGCCCATTTATATTTCATTACTCACTCTCCCCCTAAAAAACTGTCATTGACAGTATGATGAAAAATAGGGAGTATATATGGAGTTTAGAAAAACATCTATACCGTTCATACCTCAAGATGCGAATCCTTGCAGAGTTAACTAATTAGGAAAAAGTCATGACGGAAAATGCAAATAATGAACCATGGACAAACGATCCCAATGGTCAAGCTTTTGAACAATACATTTTAGACACCCGTCATAAATTAAAAACCGCTTATCAAGCTCGTCAGCTCAGTGACATAGCACAACGCTTAGAGGCAAATACACCATTCCAATGGTACCCTGCTAATTGGCAAGATCAACCGGTCAAACGTGGCGTATTACTGCTGCATGGTATCCTCGATTCGCCTTACTCTCTACGTGCCATTGGTCAGATTTTTTTAGAAAAATCTTATTTAGTTCGCTCAATTTTGTTACCTGGACATGGTACACATCCAGAAGATTTACTCCAAGTTTCCCACCAAGATTGGATCAACAGCGCATACCAGGCCATTGAAGCATTACAACAAACCGTTGATGAAGTTATTTTGGTAGGCTTTTCTTCGGGTGCTAGCCTGGCATTGAGTCATGCGCATTTAACACCTAATTTGAAAGGTATGATTCTCATCTCCCCCGCTTTTCGTTTAGCTGAAAAACTTGCCGCTTTTACAAAATTTATTGTCCCCTTAGGGAAGGTGTGGCATGAGCTGAGAGAAGAAATAGATTATGCCAAGTATCGTTCTATTTCTTATCATCTAGCGGCAGAGGCCTATAAGCTCAGTCGTGTTAATAAAAAGATGACACGTCGTTATCCACTGCAATGTCCCATCTTAATGGTGTTGAGCGATACTGATGAAACTGTTAAAACTCATGCTGCTCTTGATTTCTTTAATCAACAAGCGTTTTCTCAGGATGAGTGTATCATCTACTCTCGACGACCCGATCGCTATCTAGCACCACCACGTCCTCTGACACTACGACGTAGTAACTTACCTCTTTATAATATTTTAGATTACTCTCATGTTTGCTTACCCATCGCACCTGATGATCCACACTATGGTTTACATGGCGATTATATCCCGCCACTTCATCTTGAAAATACCTCTAACAAGAGGAAATCAAAATCCCCAGCAAAGAAGATTATGCTGGGCGCATTAACTAAAGAAAATTTAAAGCGCTATTGTATGCGTCGTTTACTGTTTAATCCAGACTTTGCTTTTTTAAAACAACGTATCGAATCGTTTATTGATAAAACGTCTTCTTAGCAAGCTCATCGCGTATGAAACTGACGTTAGACAACTCGCAAGCGTCCTGAGCGATTGATAATTATTTTTTTCGTTAAACTCATGGTGCCGCGGGTATAATGAAAAGTAAACGTACCGTTTTGTTGATTCAAAAGTCCATTAGGCTGCACAATGATCCGATCCGCATAAGGAAAACCACGATACGTGATCTGAATATGTGGATCGTTTTGCAAGTATGAGGTTACTCTGTGTTGTGCATCGTTCGTCATGAGCAATAGAAATCCCTGACTCCAATTTTCACTACACTGTATGCCATTAGCAGAAGGGCATAACTTTAAAGATTGATCTTCCGTCATCGCTGTTAACCGCGCTAATTGCAACAAGCGTTGCACGTGATGTGTCAATCTGTAAAATTTTACAGTCACCAACATCGGTTCTATATTTGGAATCGTTATCACAGATATTACCGTTATTAACATGACCCCAATTAAAAGTTCTAATAAAGAAAAAGCTTTTTGCCGCACATACTGTTTATTGATTGTCATCCATTACAACCTCTTTATTTTTTATTAATACCTTATTGAATCATATCTCAAATATAATCACAATTTCAGATTGCTTTCTTATAAAAAGATAGGCATTCTTCCTGCAACAAGGTGTTTAATAAAACGGAGAAAAAAACATGAGCTCGCAACAACTAGAATTATCTGATGACAATGGTTATTCATGGCTAACTCAACTATTTGGTTTGTTCGTATTTGCAGTTTGCGTTCTTATACTAACAAAACCAAAGCAAGCACAATCCATATTTATGACAATCTATGAAGTCCTTCGTCAACAAAAATGGTCTTCAAGCAGAATGCCCGTTTTTGGCAGACAAGCTCAACCACTCTTAGGACATCTATCTGCTCCTTATGATCGTACGAAAGGTAGTTTAGAGCTATTTCATGATGCAGCTACATGGGCCTTATCACGGGATGGCTGGGCCAAGCTTTATCTGCCTGTTGTTGCCGTTGTCTGCAGTGATCCTAGAGAGATTTACAGAATGATGGGTGAAAACCCACAGACCGGTCAAATTGTAAGACACTTTGAAGGAATAGAACGCTCGATCCCTGGTGATAATTCTTTTGTTTCATCCAATCCAACTTTAATTAAAGCAATGCACCCCGTCGTACCAACGGCTGTCAGAGGTCTTCTAAAGTCCTCTAGCCCTTATATGGCTAATACGCTGACGCTCATTGAGCAATCGATATCAACACTTGGGCCATCTACCGATTTAGCACAATGGTTAAAACACTTAATGACGAATATCACCATCACATCCCTATTTGGCATTGCACCAAACGCCATAACACCTAGTTTTTTTGCTACTTGTGATAACTTAGCAGAAAACATGCTGAAGGCTGTAAATTTTGATGTGTTTGCTAAAATTGCTCTTCCACCACCTTTGGAAAAATTTCTGGCAAACCTCTATGGCGTAGCGCCCATTGATCCGGAAGCAACACGAGAAAGACTCAGACAAGGTTTAACAGATCTGCAGAATGACCCTCTGTATCAACAAGCTAGACTACAAGAAGGATCATTAATTAAAGGGGTTGTTGATACGCTATCAGCTAACAATCTAGAAACCCTCGAGTTAACCGAAGTTCTTGGTTTCTTCTTTGCTGCCATTGCTCAAACTCGCGGCGCACTTTACTCAAGTATCATACTCATGTATTTATATCATGAAAGTGAACCACTTAAAGAATTCTGGCAAGCGTTGTATCATGAAGTAAAAGACCATTCACCAGAGACGTTAGCTGAATTAGCTAAAACCTCTGGAACTTACTTAAATGCATTTATCCGCGAGGTTCTTCGATTTATCCCTCCCTCCCCTTTTTACTCCAGAGTATGTGCTAGTTCGTTTCACACGCGTCATGGACACGAAGTTCCTCAAGGCGCTTTGATTTTTGCAGCGGTAGGTGTTGCATTACGTGATACCTTCATCTTTGGAGCAGATGCCTCTCTCTTTAATCCTCAGCGTTGGAGAGATAACTCATTATCAGCAGAGACTTTACAAAATAGACGTAAATACAGCACTGTATTTGCACGCGGCCCTCAGCAATGCCCTGGAGAAGATTTAGTTCTCGTAGAAATGGGAGCTACCTTGGGACTCCTGTTACAAAAATTTGGAGGCATCCCAGCATTACAATTAAAAGGACGAAATAATGAGACAATAGATCCCGCGACCTATCGTCATGCATTAGAAACCTACGGGAACTTTAGAGAAATTCTGCGTTATGACCAAGGGGGACTGCCTGAAATGGCAGTATCCACTGAGATAGGAACATCCTCTAGCTTGGCCTTAGATCTTCGCTCAACTGATGAAGCAGCAACATCGGGTAGCTGTCCTCAAGCCCGACGGCGCCATTAGATAAAAAGCTAACACCATCTGAAGAGGCCGTTTAACGCCTCTTCAGGTGAGAACTTAGTATCACCTTTAATTTATTACTGTAGCAACTCTTTCCCAATAATCTTTGGTTTTACCTCCTCATCAGTATATAATACGCCCATCACGCTAGACCCCCTTTGCGAGAATTTACTCAATATGATGACAGAAACTACTTTGCAACTTGTCATGGCTCAAATCAACTTTTGTGTTGGTGATATCGCCGGTAATACGGAAAAAATTATACAAATAGCACAATCGGCACATCAACAATTGGCCGCTGAGGTAGTGATTTTTCCAGAGTTAGCTCTCACTGGCTACCCCCCTGAAGATTTGCTATTACGACCCGATTTTCATCTGCAAATTGAAAAAGCACTACAAACTCTGTGCGAGCATACAGCGGGCATCGATCTCATTGTTGGCTATCCCCACCTGAAACAGGGACAGTTGTATAATGCCGCAGCTTATCTGCAACAAGGGCGCATCATTGCCACTTACCACAAACAAGAATTACCCAATTATGGCGTGTTTGACGAAAAACGTTATTTCACCGCCGGTGACGGTCCCATTATCATTGAAAAAAATGGTTTCCGCTTAGCTCTCGCCATTTGTGAAGATCTATGGCACACCACAGTCACTGCCCAAGCAAAAGCTGCAGCAGCAGATGTCATCATCAGTATCAATGCCTCACCCTTTGATATGAGGAAACCCAAACAACGTGATGAAATCCTGCGACAACGTTGCCAAGAATCAGCATTACCGATTTTGTATGTTCATGGCATTGGTGGGCAAGATGAACTTGTGTTTGATGGCCGCTCACTAGCAATGAATGCCGAAGGCACTGTCATGGTACAAGGCCCCTCTTTTGAAGAAGCACTTTTACCAGTCACCCTTCATAAACAACAAACAGTCCGCATGGCAGCAGGATCCATCGTTCCCGAAACATCCTTAGAAGAAACGATTTATCGCGCCTTAGTTTTAGCCGTCAAAGATTACGTACACAAAAACAGTTTCTCTGGAGCGCTGCTTGGACTTTCTGGCGGGATCGATTCTGCTTTAACGCTAACCATTGCCGTGGATGCTCTCGGACCCCACCGTGTCGAAGCAATCTTATTACCTTCACGCCACACTTCGGCTATGAGCATCGAAGATGCAGAAATCTTAGCAACCAATTTAAAGGTTGCCCACCGCTCTATTTCCATCGAACCTGCTTACGAAACTTTTTTAAAGTCTCTCTCCGCAGAATTTACCGGTTACCCCATCGACAAAACGGAAGAAAATTTACAAGCACGTTGCCGCGGCGTCTTACTCATGGCGATTTCCAATAAAAAAGGCAGTCTATTACTAACGACGGGCAATAAAAGTGAAATGGCCGTCGGCTATGCAACACTCTATGGCGACATGGCGGGTGGTTTTGCAGTCATTAAAGATATTCCGAAAACATGGGTTTATCGCCTGGCGCATTTTAGAAATTCTATTTCTCCGGTCATTCCACAGCGAATTATTGATCGCCCTCCCACTGCAGAATTAGCGCCCAACCAAACCGATCAAGATACACTCCCCCCTTATGATGAATTAGATGATATTTTACAACTCTATGTCGAACAAGATCGTTCCTTGCACGATATCGTCGCTACCGGTCATCAAGAAGATACTGTTAAACGCGTTCTGCAAATGGTCGACCGCGCGGAACACAAACGCCGTCAAGCACCGCCCGGGCCTCGCATTACCTCTCGCGCCTTTGGTCGCGAACGGCGTTATCCTATTACCTCTCGCTACTGTCCTGCTCAACAACCTCTACCCTAGGAGAACATCATGCCTTTATCCAATAAAATTGTTTTTATTACCGGCGCTTCCAGCGGAATTGGTAAAGCTTGCGCGATGGCCTTCGCGCAACAAGGTGCAAAATTAATTTTAGCCGCCAGACGCATGGAACGATTACAAGAACTTGCAAAAGAGTTAAATGTTCCTTGCCATCTGATTGCTTTAGACGTACGAGATAAGCATGCAGTGCAGCAACAACTTCATGCATTACCGCAGGAATGGCGTGCCATCGACGTCTTAGTCAACAATGCCGGGTTAGCTCGCGGCTTATCAAGCATCCAAGAGGGCAACTTAGAAGACTGGGAAGAAATGATTGATACCAACGTTAAAGGCTTACTCTACATCACAAGAGAAATAGCACCCATGATGGCTGAACGAAACATCGGTCATATTGTCAACTTAGGATCCATCGCAGGTCGTGAAGTATACGCAAATGGCAATGTCTATTGCGCAACAAAATTTGCCGTAGGCGCACTCAGCCAAGCCATGCGAATCGATTTACTAAAACACAACATTAAAGTTACTAACATCGTTCCCGGTGTCGTAGAAACAGAGTTCAGCCAAGTCCGTTTTCACGGCGACGAAACTAAAGCAGAAAAAGTCTACCAAGGCTTCGAACCACTAAAAGCAGAAGATATCGCTAATGCCATCCTGTATGTTGTAAACACCCCCGCACACGTCAACATCGCAGAAATTGTCATGATGCCAACCGCACAAGCATCAACAACCGTATTTAACCGGACGTAACGATTTCCTAGCTAACTAGAGCATTGATCTCAATAAAGGTGTCTGGCACATTTGTTTGGAAAACTGGCGTATCTAGCCCCTAACACATAAAAAAGGGAACTAACGTTGAAGCATTCTCGTGTGCCTGACACCGCCTATACGGAACGATCGACGGAGAGGCTCCTAATCAACATCGATTCAAAACCGCTCTTTCAAGAAGGA
>JAGVJK010000016.1 GCA_020051155.1 Gammaproteobacteria bacterium
ACAACTTTCTTGGCATAAGACTCGGAGATATTTCCTGTAATCCTTTGATCTATTGCCCATTCAGGGCTAAATCGCTCCCGGGGTTATTGAGAAGTTACTGCGGGAGAACCTAAGAGCGGAGATGTTAACTCGTCACCCTCTCCATCTAACTGGTTAATACTTAATGGTTTTTCCTTTTTGCATTTCGAGTTGAAGAAGCCGCCACATGTCTTTCCAGGATTAGCTGGAGATGAGGTTTCTGGCGCTGGGGTGCTTAGGCTGCGAAAAAAGCCCATAATCGTTACAAAAAGCTGGTTCCAACCCTTAACATTCTCTTGGTAATTCGCCAAAGCAGGGCCTAAGGCTTGCGTCCAAAAGCTTCGGACTGTTTGTTTCTCTGCGACCGCCTCAAAAATCTTATTCGCAATAGACACCACATAAGGCAGAATAAACATCATCGTACCCGCAATCAGCAAAATTGTGGAGGGAATTACGAGAGGCGGGCATATCACTGAAAAAATACCGATAAATGTCCCTATAAGGCACAAAATGCCCCCTCCTACCACCATTTTGCTGAGGGACATTTCACGAAATTGCACGATCTGTTCGTAGGCTAAGTCCTTTTCAATTTCAGCTTGTCGATCTAAATAATTTTTTAAATTTAATTTAAGCTCATCCTGTATATCTTCCAGAGTTGCATCGGGGCACGCATGTAAAAGTGATCTTATCTTATTAAAGGTCAGTGTTTTTTTCAGCTCATCATCTTCGTCATCTTGAATACTGATAGTCGGTGTAAAATATTCTCGTATCTCTTCTAATGTAATATCTTCTTGCTGAGTTAAAAATGTTAACATTGTATCCATGGCGATTATTTCTTTTTCTAAAACCGCACTTTCTTCCTCTAGCATTTCAATGGCATTTTTTGCTAAGGTCTTTACAAATTTATTATCTTGAAGAAAACCTACAAAAACGATAATCGTAATGATATGGTTTAGTGTTAGCTTTATCGGTAATGATGCAGTTCCCGTAGGATCGAGCAACAAATCCAATTTGAGAATAAGTAAGCTCAGTAATAAAATAACTGGTGCCGCCACAATCCACACCAAGACACTAAACATCCGTTCGCGTCGCTTTTCATGCAGCCAAGAAATGAATATCGCTTCTTTCATCGCTTCCCATTTTTTATCAAGCTTTGCGGTATAACAGGCTGTAATCGCATTTTTCAACATGATAGAAAAATCCCAAAAAAACCAAGTGACCAACAGAGCGACTTCAAATATACTCAAAGCCCATACGACAATAGGATGCAGCGGGATTGGAAAGTTTAATAGGGCAGTGATAATACCAATGAATACGCTTGAAAAATCAAAAAAAATGTGGCCCCATCTAGTTTGAAAACATACTTCAGATATTTTTTGTAGTGTTGATTTTTTTGATTCTATTTCATTAAATAAATAAACAACTTCTGATTCTTTGACGCGATCCCAAATGCGTCCATTCTCTTCCTCTTCCGCTTCTAATCTTTTTTTCTTTTCTAAGATGTAATCTTCAAATGCTTTTCGCGCTAAACGTTCTTCACGCAAAAGAGCACCTGGCCACCCATTCATATGAATATAATAAGTCGCCCATAGCGCATCTTCATCGGCAGCACGCGCTAAGGCAAGGAGCGTCTCTAAGGGAACATCTTTCTTCAGTGAATCTAGATAAAAATAACAGGCGGCTGACCTCGGTAGGTAACCACTCGCGGGGGGCTCTGAAGGTTCTCTCATGTGAACCTCATAAAAAGAAAGTTAATTGCATTCATTGTTTTTTCCTAACAAAAAAAGAGTGTTAACTCTTCAACTTGTGCCAAAAAATAATCATAGGATTTTTGTTGCCCTCATTAACGCACAAAAACAAAGCACGTGCAACTTTTTACCGGCAAAAATAAGTACTTCTTTGCTTTTTTGCAAATAAATCAACCAATTAAAATTCATGTGAGGTCCCGTTTAAAAGGTCCCTCTCACATGCTCTGCCTCTAAATTAAACACTTTACTGAAGCTCTTTCTATAAATCTGAGAGACGTATATACTGCGCAAAGTACCGTCATTGGATTTGACACACCTTATGCAATTTATCGTTATTTTAAAAACCTTAGGGGCACTGCTTCTTTTTTTCAGCGCTACTATGTTGCCGCCTCTCGGCATTGCTTGGTATTACCATGATGGTGCTTGGCAAGCTTTCTTAGAATCCTTTTGCGTACTCGTTGTTGTAGGCTCTGCACTATGGCTGCCCTTTTTGCATGTGAAACGAGAATTAAAAGCACGCGATTGTTTTTTATTAGTAACCCTTGTGTGGTCTGGACTCGCTTTGTTTGGTGCGATGCCCTTTATGCTGAGCACCAATCCACATTTAAGTTTTACCAACGCCGTCTTTGAATCCATGTCAGGGCTAACCACTACCGGCGCAACTGTCATTGCTGATGTTGAAGTTTTACCGCACGCTATCCAATTTTACCGTCAACAATTACAATTTTTTGGTGGTATGGGAATTGTGGTATTAGCCGTTGCAATTTTACCCATACTGCGCATCGGTGGTTTGCAATTATATCAAGCGGAAACACCCGGCCCGGCTAAAGATTCAAAGTTAACACCGCGTATCACACAAACAGCAAAGGCTTTGTGGTTTATTTATTTGGGTCTTACGGTGGCATGCACACTTTTTTATTGGGCATGCAATATCAGCTTCTTTGATGCCATTAGCGAAGCCTTCGCAACGGTTTCCACCGGTGGCTTTTCCATCCATAATAATAGCTTTGAACATCATCACAATTTAGCCATGGAAGCCATTGCTAGTCTTTTTATGTTTTTAGGCGCGCTAAATTTTTCTTTACATTTTGCCGCCTTAAAAAGTAAATCTCTGAGACACTATTGGCAAGACAGTGAGTTTAAAGCTTACGTATTATTTTTAATTAGTATCATTCTGATCGTGACCATTGTGTTGTTGGCTTACCAAGTTTATACACAACCACAAATTGCGTTTATCAAAGCTCTGTTTAATACAGTTTCTATTAGCACGACCACTGGTCTTACCTCCGCTCACTTTGTGGATTGGCCTGGCTTCGTGCCGGTGCTGCTGATGTTTACTGGCTTAGTAGGCGGTTGTGCATCTTCCACTAGCGGCGGCATTAAGTTTGTCCGCGCACTGATCATCTATAAACATGGTTTGCGCGAAAATAAACGACTATTGCATCCAAATATTATTAGCCCCTTACGACTGGGTCAGCAAGCCTTATCTGATGGCTTAGTAGAAACCGTTCGCGGATTCATGGCGGTATTTGTGATGACCTTCATTTTTTTCATTCTACTTTTAGTTGCCTTTGGAATGGATTTTGAAAGTGCTTTTGGCGCAACGGTTGCCTCCATCTGTAACGTGGGTGCCAGCATTGGCGATGCCTTTGAAACCTTTTTAAATGTCAGCACACCCAGCAAATGGGTCCTCACCCTTGCCATGTTGATGGGACGATTAGAGTTATTCACTATTTTTATTTTATTCAGCACTGAGTTTTGGCGAAAATAAAAATAGTGACTCGTGTCTCTTAATTGACTAACCATTTTGCTAAAACTACACTCATTAGAAGTGTGGTGTTTTCTTTTTATAAGAAAGTGCTGCGTGTTCGCTTTTATGAAAACTAGATTAAGAGTAAGGGGTTAAAAATCATGCGCATTTCAAAGGTATTGGGTTGTGGAGTAATAGCATCCAGTATGCTAGTGTCCTCACTGGCATTGGCCGTCGTAACAAAAGGCCCTATTAGCGGCGTCACACCAGGTAAATTTGTCCATAAGAATGCGACTCCCACACAATGTAAGATCTGGGGCGGACAGTGGAAACTAACCTCAGGCAGTGGGCCTTCAGCGCGGGGAGATTGCACGGTAACAAGAACATCTGCACCTATAGGTCATTAAGCGCGTTCTTCTCCGTACTTCAAAGGATACCCATTCCACTTCAAGCTGCGAAGCAGCTTGAAGTGCTTAATCAGGATGGGAGTGTTAGAGGGGAGAGCTCTTCCTTCTAATTGCAAGCCCGGGTTCTCCGGGCACAGCACCAAATAATGTGAAAGCCTCTTCAGATTAAGAATGCAAAATAGCTTCTAGCGTATGATGCCACAAGCTATGGCAGTGTTGATGATTTAAATGGCTCATGGCCGCTTGTGGGTTAAGACTCAGTTGAAAGTTAGACAATTGATATCGTCCTCCAGTCACCGTGACATCGGCTTTCACTTGATACGGCGTATTAGCGGGCACATCCGCACCAAACCATGCCGCTGCCACTGTCGGATTGCTACCACTTAATGTCATATGGAAATGAGCGGGTGGTTGTAAGGTTCCATCAAGCACTAATTGATTCCCCGCAACATCCGCTTCAGCATGCACAGGAAAACCTAGTTTTGGATCTAAGCTAATTACGCCATTACCACGCACAGGCAATGTTTCATGTCGACCTTGCAAATCAATCGCAACCTGATCTTTACCGCGAGAAAAATCGATCGTCAGCCAATCAAAAAACCAATGCTCTTCTTGCCCAGTGAGTAAGCTGTGATAAAGCAGATTACTATTTTTAATCGTCATACGTGGAAAAGTTTGCAATACTCTCGGATCGGTCGCCGTGCTTTTTTGCAAAATCGGCCAATTCCATTGTTCCGCAGCATTTTTTTGCATTAAAAAATTGGCACCATCAATCTCTATGTTCTTGGTCACCAATTTGCGTCGCATCAAAGAATGCAACACGATCTTCATAGACACTTGCTTCGCTTCAAACATATTAGCTGGTGGCATACCCCACGTTGCATTCGACAACCGTACATCTTTCATAGTGAGTTGAGGGTACCATCCCAGCTCAATACCAAAAGCACCTTGGATCTTTAATTCATGCCCCGTGTATTTTTTTACCAAATGCTCAATATGATAGCGATACATCTCATTATCTAAGACGTGGTAGCTCCAATAGGTGATCAAGATAACAATGATCGCAATGAGGGCAATTCCCATCCTGGTGAGTATTTTGTGCATAATCCACAGTCCTTGTGTTTTTGTAGCGGAAAATGAGGGTAAGTATAGCTGATGAGGGGAGAATTGGGGATGGGTTAGTAGTCGTCGTCGCGGCTGCGCCTCAGACCAGGACTACGAGATCTAGGACTGTTATCTTCACTACTACCACCTATCTTCTCTCGCTCCTCGCGAAGTGTGAAGGGGGCCTGGATGTCCATAGGTACCGAAGTTCCTCCAACAGGCCTTGGACCTACAAGTGTCACATGATGATCTTCTAAAAATCTCTGATACTCAACAAAGTATGGATTTTGTGGTTTTGATTGAAGAATTTCATATAGTCCGACATACAGCTTAAATGCAATCCGTTGATAAGCAAGCTGCTGCATCATTGTTAATACATCCTTACAGCTTAGATCTTCACCATTAATCACAATCGCAGGGATTTGACGCTCTGGATTATTCCACGCAAATTTTTTCACGAGTGAGCTCGTAGCAATCGCACTTCCCTCAATTTGTCGCGCTCGAGTTTCCGGTGCCGCAACTAATGGCGCTGATTTTATGACGGCACCTCTTTGTGGATCTTTCTCTACCGAGCACAGATTAATAAAAGTAGGCTTGCTAAAAAACTGGAGAAATCGATTGGAAGGAACTTCGGATTTTATTTCAATCACCTTCTCACCTTGCTTTTTCTCCCATACAATACGAGGAAATTTTTCCTCTGCCTCTTTTTTCATAGTCTCATTGTTATCAGGTTCCTCAGTGCCACGTAACCAATGAGTAAAGGACCATAGAAAAGATTTGTTTTGTCGTACTTGTTTTGCTTCAGCCGTATTAGCGCCCGTAATAAATGATAAAAATGCTTTTGCTGCTGAGTAAAAATCGGTGACCTTAGAACCTATCTCGAGAATCGAACTTGATATTTCCATAGCATCATCGCCGCTGAGCAATCGCTCTTCTGGGGAAGACAAAAGGGGCGGTGTCTGTGCACTCTCCATTTGCTGCTTTTCATGTAGCATTTTCTCGGCGCTTGCAATGTTCTGAGGGTTATCATGCTGACTATCTGAATCAGACTCACTAAGAGCACCTGTTTCTTCATCTTCCTCATATCCAGATATTGTAAATTGACCGCTGCATTCAGGTGACAAAAGTTCTAAAAAATCTAATGATGGAGATGAGACTCCTTCAGGTTTTGATAATGAGGATACCGATATATCCATTTCCTTAGGTTCGAGATGCTCGATAACATCCTTTGCTATCTCTAATGCAGATTTAGGCTGATTTATTATTTCATTGATTGTCAGGGAAAATTCCACCCACTCAGCAAGTTTTAACAACGCTGCATCATAACGTGTTTTTAATGCAAGAAGAATATTAGCCGTTGGCTCATTTGTTGCGGAAGGTGTTGAGCGTGAAACCATACCCGTAAGGAAGTTTCCCATTTGTTCAGCTTTCGTAAATTGCCCATAGCACTTTCTGAATTTACGTTGAGAAAAAGCTTCTTCAAACTTATCTACAACTTCGACCAGTGTGTTAAGTTCCTTAAGACGCTGCTCCGAAGTAAGTCTCATTAAGTCTTCGTCCTCCAGGCATGCATATATATTAAGAATAGCCTCGAAACACAAGTGTGCTCGATTCAAATATTCTGCGTAATCTTCTTGTGCTTGCTGATCCTTTCGAAGCGGACTGTTAGCGGGTAATAGTGCAGTAAAATTATCTTTATATTCTTTCTCGAAATTAGCATAAAGCTCATTGAGATTACGGTGAAGTGCAATATCCCCCCAAGAAGCTGCAGTCAATGGGAACTTAACAGAGCTGGCCTCTAACGCCTTTACCACCAGATCGGTTACCGCTTCGCTTCTGTTAACTGCCATTTTAACGCCTCATTTTTACCTAGATTTGAGGAGAGTTGTTATTACTTCTGTCGGGACTACTGCCCTCATCACTCTCACAACCAATAGAAGGTAATGCTGTCCCATCTGTACTAGTAGCTTGAGAAGAACTCGCTGACAATGTCTCATCAGATAAAGCAGGTGAGCTACCTCTTCTAACTGGCTGTTGATTTTGCCGTGGGCTTTGACTATTGACTAATTGTACTGCTTCACCTCCTGTTGTTCCTCTCATAAAGCTCTGATACTCTCGCAGCCCTGAATCTTGAGCATTAGCTGCTAACACGGTATGCAAGTCTACATGAACTTTAAAAGAAACTCCTTGCCTACGAAGCTGTTTCATCAAAATTAATACATCTTTACAACTTAAATTTTCACCATTAATCACCATCGCTGGCGCTGGATTACGATGTGCTTGCTGCCATCGCCCGACCAATATCCCCGTAGCAATAGCTGCTCCCTCAATCCGCTGTTTACGCTCATTCACCGTCACAGGTAATTGTGACGTAGAAATTGTAGAGATCCCCTTTTCTCTTGCTACAAAACATAGCAAAGTATCTACTGGTTTCGCACCGAAAAAATTACCTAAAAACCCTGGTTTTTGATGTGCTGAAATAAAAATACGATCCTTATCAGGATTCGGCATAGTTCCAGAAGGATCATTATTATTTTCAAGAGGCGCAGCTACCCAAAAATCATTAAACTTCTCACTGATTTTTTTCTTTTCCGCATCTGAAGCTGAACTAATCAGATTTACAAACACGGTTGAAGGATATCTTGTAACTCGTTGGTCTGTTGCTACTGATATAAGACCAACCGCTGCCGAATAAAGATCTGGACACCGATCTCCGACATTGAGAGACGGAAGTAAATAAGACTCATCAACCGGCTCATTTTTCCCAAACAGTTTATCAAAAAACCCCTGATTTGACGGCACCTCCAATATGCCTTCTTCTTCATCTTCATCTTCATCCTTCCCCTTCGCAGCAGGCAGAGGTTGATCAAAATCCATATCTGTTTCAAAACGCAGGACAATAGAACCCTTTTCACTCTCAAAGGTAGCAACCGCTGGAGGGCTTAAAGTTGATGAACTTGATGTTGGATGTTGATCTTCTGGAGGTGGAGCAGACTGAGAAACCGCTCCAAGCTCAGCTTGTAAATCACGCTCTATCCGCTGAAAAGAAACTTCTATTTTGCATAGAGGGTGAAATTTGTTAGACAAAGAAAAAGGATCGCCATAAACATTCCTTGGAAATCGTTTTTCGAATTTTGCACGCTCTTCGGAAAGTTGCTTTAAAAGATTATTGCTATCACCATACGTCACCCCCTTTTGACGAGCATCAGCCAGCCCCCTCAAAGCTCTTTCAAAAAGATTAACTCTTTCTATAAAATAATTTAATGACTCTGTTATCTTATATTCTTGATCAAATTGTTTTAGTTGTTCTGATGCGTTAACTCTTTTCCTCATCAATATATAAGAGTTGTCCACAGCTTGAATCATATAATAAGAGTCTAAAAAATCGTTTTTCACTCCATTAAAAGCTTGTGGAGTAGAGGGCTGTACATCAGGAAGCCGTTGGGAACGAATGACAGGAGCTGGTGAAAATTCTGAGAGGTTATCAGGCTCTTCTTCTAAAGCACTACTCTTTAAAGATACAGGAACCTTAACACCGAAACTCAAGGAAGAAGCTGGTGAATTTAACGGTAATGTCGGTGCGTTACTGGCGCTTGTGCTTGGCGCAGATGGATTTAGTTTCTGTTCTACCATCTGCTGCAAATAATCATACTGCGCGCTTATTGCTTGAAGAATATTCCCATGTGTGGGCACTGAAGATGTCCCGGTCTGGGGGGAGAGGCACAGAGGAAAATTGGCTGGGGGAAATGCTTTTTTGAATTCACCCTTCAAAGAAGCAATATCTATTTTCCAATCTTCAAGTTCTTGCTCAGAAGCATTTATAGCATCTATTGCATATATGACGCGGTTTAGATGGGCTTCTAATACTGTTAGATGTTTACTTAGCTGTGTATTTTCTGTTACATTTTCCCCTGCCCAAGCCATCCTTTCACTAAATGTAGCAAATTTGTCTAAAATTCTTTGTTTCTCTGCATCATCAGTGGTAGGTTCGGCAAGCTGAAGAGGATAGTCCTGCTCCACGGAAAGCCGTGCATCGAGTACGCCTATAACTGTTTGTTCATTATTACTAGCTGACATTGCTCAAAACCTCTCTCAAAACACTTAACTCTTCAACTCTCTAACTCCGCGTAGTATAGCGGAAAACACACGCATCGCTCTCCGTAAGACGGGGGTCCTTCGCTTCGCTCAGGATGACATCGGTTGGGCAGAGAATCCTTTAAAAAACATCCATTCCCCACACCCCCCCCACCAAAGGAGAATAAATAACCTTATATGCTACAACTATAACAAACGATTCTTAACAATTTATTACCAAAAACAGCTAACGGAGGCAAGGGGTGAAACCCCAAAGGTACTGATCGAATTAAGGTTTCGGCCCTCCTATTTTTGGCTAAGGGGCTTTTGCGGGATGTCGCGGCCATGGATGGCAAGGAGCGCCAAGGGCAGGATGCCCGTTCCCGCAAAAGCCCCTTAGCCAAAAATAGGAGGACCGAACTCCACCTCAACGCCGATCCCGCCTCCTAACAAACCATCTACCAGTTATTTATCATCCTTCTTAACCCGCCGTATAAACCTCTTCCGATGCCTCTCCTGCCCCGGCGTCAACACATTCTTCTTATCCTTATAAGGATTATCAGTCGTTTTAAACACCAACCGAATCGGCGTCCCCATCAATCTCAAAGACTTCCGATAAAACCCAATCAAATAACGTTGATACCCAGGCGGCACCTTCTCCGTCTGATTCCCATGAATCACAATCGTCGGCGGTTGAATCCCCCCAGGATGCGCAAATCGCAATTTAATCCGTCGCCCATGCACCAAGGGCGGTTGATGCATCTGCAACGCTTTCTCCAATAACTGCGTTAACTCAGAGGTTAACAATTCCCGCGTAGCCGCATCATAAGCTTCATGCACCGCTTCATAGAGGTTACCCACCCCCGTACCATGCAACGCAGAAATAAAATGCATCCGCACGAAATCCGCAAAATGTAATTTTGTTTGTAAATTCGAACGAACTTCCTCACGCTGATCCTGCGACAACCCATCCCATTTATTAATGGCAATCACAACTGCTCGACCCGCTTCCAACACAAAATCCAACAACCGCAGCTCTTGATCCACTACTTCATCTCTAGCATCGATCAACAAAATCACCACATCCGCCGCTTCGATGGCTTGCAGCGTTTTAATAACAGAAAATTTCTCCACCACATCGGTAACCTTCGCCCGCCGCCGCACTCCAGCAGTATCGATCAAAGTATAAGGTTGCCCCATATGCTCATAAGGAATATAAATACTCGAACGCGTCGTCCCCGGCAAATCACACACAACGACACGATCTTCACCCAACAAGCGATTCACCAAGGTTGATTTACCCACATTGGGCCGACCCACCACAGCAATTTTAATCCCCGGGTTCTGCGGTAATGGATCTTCTTCCTCATCACTCACCGGCAACACAGCAAAAATCGTCCCCAATAATGATTGAATCCCGCGATTGTGTGCCGCAGCAACGTCCACAGGATCCCCCAAACCTAATTGGTAAAAATCACTCTTCGCCATGGTTGGATCCATACCATCGGTTTTATTCACGACGACGTAAATGGGTTTACCGGTTTGTCGCAACATGCGCGCCACATTCATATCACCCGGCGTCACACCTTGTTTGCCATCTACTAAAAATATGATGACACTGCATTCCTCAACGGCTTGTCGCGCTTGCGATGCCATCAAATAATCGACGTCTTCGGATTCTTCACCCAAACCACCGGTATCAATAACAATGAAAGGTCGTTCTTGAAATTCCCCTTGCCCATATTGTCGATCGCGCGTGACGCCCGGTCGATCATGGACCAAAGCATCGCGTGAGCGTGTTAAACAATTAAATAAGGTGGATTTGCCCACATTGGGGCGTCCGACAATGGCAATAACTGGAATCATGATAAAACTGTCTCTGCGATAACGGTGCCATCCCTGTCCTGTAAATACAACGTATCATCCTCAACCACTGGAGGCGCTACAAACCCTTTTTTCGATAACATTTGTCGTGCGACAAAGTGACCATCAACGGTGGAAAGCCAATGGACCATTCCTTCCATATCTGCCACCACTACGGTATCTCCCACCACCGCTGGACGCGTTAATGTATGTCCCTTTAACGCTTGCTGTTGCCAAGACACTTGACCGGTTTTCCGATCAAAGGCCCACACATAACCTTCTGTATCTGTCACCAACACTAAGGAATCAGACACTGCAACGCCGGTATAACTAGAGAGTGCGTGAGTCCACACCAATTGCGCCGTACGCAAAGTCACTGCCGACACATTGCCCTGATAACTCGCAACATAAATCGTCTCGTCATCCACCACTGGCGCGGCATCAATGTCTACCATGCGCGTTAACTCAGTAATACCAGAGGGCTCTGCAACAACGGATTGCCAAATCAATTTGCCAGTTTGCAAAGAAATAATCGCTAACTTCGCATCAGCAAAGGTGCCAATGACAACGCCTTGAGAAATGACTGGGACACTACTACCTTGCAACAACATGCGCGGCGCACCCTCTTGATATTTCCACAATAAGTTTCCTTCTTTGACGTCAAAGGCAAACAGAGCATCATCTTGGTTTTTTGCAATCACTACTCCTTCACCATAACCCGGTGCGCTACTCATTTGATTGGGCACACTGACATGCCAAAGGGTTTTACCATCCTTAGCATCCAAGGCTAATAATGTAGAATCTGCACTTGCAACAAATAATTGAGAATCTCCAAGTACCGGTCCACCGACTAGAGATTTGCCGGTGCGCACAGACCATTGCGTTTTACCCGTTGTACGATTCAACGCAGCCACTCGGCCAGAGGCATCACTCACATAAAGCGTATCATCACCCACTGCCGGTTGAAACAAAATAAATTCACCGCCATTGCCTTTCACCGCATTTTTGGTCCACAGCGTTTTAATCTGAATGGTGGGTTTCACTGCCGCTAAGGGAGGTAACTTTTCTTTTTCTTCACCGAGCAAACCAAAAAAACTAAAACCACTAAGTCCGAGAATAAGACCACCAGCAACACTGATGGTGCCAAGAATTTTTAATAATTTCATGCAACACCTTTGACTTTATTGAGAGGCGCCTCTTCACTCACACTATTCACCTTCATCAGCAAGGTGGCGCGCAATGGAGAATCCGTAGCTAAATTTTTCAAAGCTGCTTGATAGGCTAACTGCGCTTGTTGTTGCTTGCCCTGAGCTAATAAAATATCTCCTCTGACTTCTTGAATGCTGGGCAAATAAGCAGGATCATTCACGGTGTCTAAGGTTTTTAACGCGGTGTCCCATTGCTGTTGTTCGCCCAGAATGCGCGCCCATTCTAAGCGCGCGACTTGCTGATACGCACGCTCTTTGCCGTGATCTAATACCCATTGTAAATGAGTGATCGCTTGTGGATATTGTTGTTGTGCTACAGCCAATTTCGCTAACATCAAACTCGCCACCGTTGCATACACCGAGTGTGGTGCGTCTTGTATTAACTGCGTTGCTTCTTTCACAGCCTGCGTCTGGTTGCCTTGTGCCACATCACTTAAAATACGCTCGTAGGCAATGGATGCGTCTGCTGATTTTTGTGTTTGATGTTTTTGCCAAAACTGCCAACCGTACATGACGGCTAATCCAACTAAAACACCGGCGATCACTGCAGAGCCGTATTTTTTGCACCAGTTTTTAATTATTTCAACTTGTTGATCATCATTGTAATACGTCATGTTATTGCTCCAATAAAGACTGAAGGTGTAAAAGTAATTGTGATTCATTCAATGCAATAGGTAAGGTTTCTTCTTGCAACCATTTAAACATGAAAGGTTCGGCAGCTGTGGCTTGCTCATCGCCAACAACTATCGCCCAACGCGCACCTTGTTGGTTGGCACGTTTAAATTGATTTTTTAATCGGCCACCACCACAGTGCAATTCGATTCTGAGCGCAGGACAACGGCTACGTAAGGTTTCTGCCAATATCAGCGCGCGACTAAAATCAACATCTTCTGCTGCCATCACGGACAGCACCATAGGTTGACGTGAAGCTCGATGCTCGCTGTCACGCGCTTGTAACATACTCACTAAGCGCTCGATCCCCACAGCAAAACCAAAGGCCGGTGTTGCTTGACCACCGAGTTGTTCTACTAAGCCATCATAACGACCGCCTGCACAGACAGTACCTTGTGTGCCTAATTCGGTTGTCACCCATTCAAACACTGTTTTTGTATAGTAATCTAAGCCACGCACTAAACACGGGTTGATCACATAAGCAATGCCGAGTTTATCTAACAGCGTGCATAAGCCTTGAAAATGTTGTTGGGATTCGTCGTCTAAGTGTTCGGATAATTTGGGAGCATTTGCAATCAGCGTTGCGAGAGCGGGATTCTTACTATCTAAGATCCGCATGGGATTACTCAGTAATCGTCGTTGACTGTCTTCATCTAATTGATCGTGATGTTGCTGAAAATAGGCAATGAGTTGCTCACGATATTGTTGTCGTATTGCGGGTGTGCCGAGAGAATTCAATTGCAATTCTAAAGAATCAAGCAAGCCTAGCTCTTTCCACAGACGCGCGGAGAAGGCAATGATTTCTGCATCAATATCGGGACCACTAAAACCAAAAGCTTCCAAACCAAATTGATAAAATTGACGGTAACGTCCTTTCTGCGGACGTTCATGCCGAAACATCGGCCCCATGTACCACCATTTTTGTGTTTGATGATAGAAGAGCCCATGCTCAATGCCCGCTCGCACACAACTGGCAGTGCCCTCTGGCCGTAAAGTGATGCTATCACCATTGCGATCGTCGAAGGTATACATTTCTTTTTCTACGATGTCTGTCACATCACCAATGCTGCGGCAAAACAATTCTGTTTGCTCGAGATGTGGCGTACGAATTTCGTGATAGCCATAAGCAACGGTTAATTGTCGCAGTAAATTTTCTATATATTGCCAATCCTGCACCGTGCTCGGCAGGATATCATTCATGCCGCGTACGGCTTGTAATCGCTTGCTCACCTGTAAAACCCTTGTACTGAAGGAACTGTTTTCTTCATCATGCCCTTCTTAGTTTGTCACACTCTTATTAAGAGGCTGCCCTGGAATTGCTGCTGATGCAGTTTCCTTTGGCAATGGTGTCGATGATACGACGTTGTTTGTATGATTAACATTGCTCGCTGGAGCTGGAATAGCCGGTGCAACGCCCGCTGCTGCTGGTGTTGGCGCTGGCACTGACGGACCCGTGGTCGCTGCTGGCACTGTGGAAATTGCGCCTTGATTCGGAAGAATTTGCTGTAACTGTTGGCGTGCCGCTTGTTGCTCTGCCTCTGTCATCGCTTTTGTTGCAGCAGCGTCATTATTCTGCTGCAGAGAAGTGGTGGTGGTCGTGCTGCTGCCTCCGTTTGGCGATACTAACTCTTGCTGATTGCTAGCATGATGACTCCACCAAAGAGCGATACCTAAAATAACTAAGATGCCTCCTGTGTAGCTCGCAATCCGTAACACTTTTTCATTAAGATACGCGGGTTTCACATACACCTTTGTCGGAACCATTTTTGGGATCCCTTCATCAAGACCTAATTCATTGAAATTAGCAATGACCTCGTCCGCTGATAGATTCAACAGGCGTGCATAAGAACGCAGATGTCCGCGCACAAATACGATGCCGGGAAAATATTGAAAATGGTTATTTTCTAAGGCTTCAATGGCGGTAGAAGAGAGATGCAATTGCAGCGCAACATCGTTGATATCCAAGTGACGCTCTTCACGTCGTTGCTTCAATATGGCACCTGGACCACTATGACGCTTTCTCTTGGCGGTATCATGGGTCATCTCTGAATAATCTGGCTCTTGCTTTGGTGGTGTTTGTTCGCTCATGAAAGTACCTTTTGCTGGTGAGTTAATGTTGTGCCTAAATTAGCCGTTAATTGTTTTGATTGCTGGGTTGTTTGTCCCACACGTTGATATTGTTTTAAATAGGCCTTTGCTTGGCTAAATTGTTGGCTATCATAGCTTATTTGCGCTAGTTGCAGCAATGCATTTGGGCGTTTTGGGTTAATTTTTAAAGCTTGTTGATAATAAGAGACGGCTTGTTGTGGTTGTTGCATTTGTTGTGAACACAATCCAGCATTTTCATAGGCCGTATCAGGGTGGGTATACCGGATATCGGTGGCCGCTACCAGGAATTGATCCACCGCTGCATGATATTGTTGCTTTTGGCAAAGGTAGACACCGTAATTATTGTGATAACTAGCGGTTGAGGGCGCTAACTGGATTGCTTGTTTATAGTACTGTTCCGCCATGACATCGTTGCCCGTCTTGCTATAAAAATAGGCACCGGTATCATATACCGCTGGTGATTGTGGGTTTTCTGTTAACGCCGCATTGAGTTTGGCTTTGGCCTTATCAACATCGCCTTGACGTAGATAAGCCAGTGTCAATTGTCGGTTAATTTCTGCTGCTTTGGGGTTATAGGCGGTATTCATGGCGACAGTGGTAGGTCGCATCTGGCAACTTGCCAGTAGGCCTGCGCTGAGTACAAAGACTAAAATCTTTACTTTGTTTTCCATAATCAAAGTTCTCCGTATTGTTCATAATGCGTGATTGTAATATATCCGTAAGAAAGGTGCACGCTCCTTACGCTGCCACCACCGGAATACTGATCTTTTCACGCCAACGTGCGGCACGACGAGTTCTGTCTTGCACCTGCCCGACCAATTGACCGCAAGCACCGTCAACATCGTCACCGCGTGTTTTACGGATGGTGGTGATGATACCGCTTTGACGCACGCGATGGGCAAAAGCTTGGATCACTTCATCAGAGGAACATTGGTAAGGGGCATGAGGGAAGGGATTAAAGGGAATTAAATTCACTTTAGCTGGGACACCTTGCAGCAAGGTTATTAATTGCTTGGCATGCTTAGGTTGATCATTGATCCCCGCCAGCATGACATATTCAAAAGTAATTTTACGTTTTGTTTCTTCTTTAAAATAATTTTTGCAGACTGCCATTAAGGAAGACAGCGGGTATTTTTTATTGATCGGTACTAATTCATTGCGCAATTCATCATTGGGTGCGTGTAAAGAAACGGCGAGTGCCACTTCGCTGGTGTCGCGCAATTTTTCCATCATGGGTACGACGCCGGAGGTGCTCAAGGTAACGCGACGTTTTGCTAAGCTGTAAGCAAAATCATCGAGCATTAAATTCATGGCAGGTAGCACATTCTCATAATTGAGCAAGGGTTCGCCCATACCCATCATCACGACGTTCGTCACTTTGCGATCATGGCGTTTGTCTGTTTCTGATAATCGGCGAACCGCTAACCATACTTGGCCAATGATTTCTGCCGTTGTTAAATCTCGGCTAAAACCTTGTTTGCCGGTGGAGCAAAAAGAACAATCTAAGGCGCAGCCCACTTGCGAAGAAACACACAAAGTACCGCGATCAGATTCTGGAATATAAACAGTTTCGATGGAATTACCATCAGCCAAACGAAATAACCATTTCACCGTGCCATCAGTAGATAATTTTTCAAGGGCAACCTCCGGTAGGATAATCTCCGCTTGTTCTTGCAACTGACGGCGTAGTGATTTGGATAAATTGGTCATAGCATCAAAATCAGTAATGCCATCACCGTGGATCCATTTAATAAACTGATCCGCGCGATAAGGCTTTTCACCCAAGCGCGCGAAATAATCACGCATCATGTTGCGATCATAATTCAGTAAATTAATTTTATTGGCATCCACGATAAAAAAATCCTCGACTTGATTGATGCTAATTCTTCAGAACAACACGTAAAGAGTGCCTTCTCCCCTTGAGGGAGAAGGTGCCCGCAGGGCGGATGAGGGGTATTCAAATTCGGAAAGTAGACAGTGTTGAAGTGAACTTATTAGACTCCCCTCATCCGGCCTTCGGCCACCTTCTCCCTCAAGGGGAGAAGGCACTTTTTACGTCTTTCTTTCGATAACTCCAACATTTTCTCCGCTGTACGAGCTAAGCAACTCGCTATTAATCTCTTAACAAGATATCCGTTGGTTTGAAGAAAAACTCAATTTCTTGGCGAGCGGTTTCTTCGGAATCAGAACCGTGAACAGCATTTTCATCGATGCTATTTGCAAAATCAGCACGGATGGTGCCAGGCGCTGCATCTTTAGGGTTAGTTGCACCCATGATATCGCGATGCTTTTTAATGGCATCAGTGCCAGCCAATACTTGAATCATCACGGGGCCGGAAATCATAAACTTTACTAAGTCATTGAAGAAAGGACGTTCTTTATGGACACCGTAGAACGCTTCTGCTTGGGCTTGGCTCAAATGTAGCATTTTTGCTGCGACAATACGTAAGCCAGACTGTTCAAAACGTTGATAAATTTGACCAATAACATTTTTACGAACCGCATCGGGTTTGATAATAGATAACGTGAGTTGCATAGAATATTCCTTCTTTTCAAAACAATAATGATTAAGCCGGGTGATTATACAGGTTTGCGCAGAAAAAGCACGAAATTTTTTAGGGTCTTTTTAAGAGATTTAGGCCATAAAAGTGTCAAATAGTAAAACTCTCGCCGCAGCCACAACTGCCAGCTTCCTGAGGATTTGTCACTTTCCAGCCGCGTTGAAAGCCTGATTCGATATAATCAAATTCGGCGCCTTGAATGAAGGGCATGCTGTTGCGAGCGACGAAAAAAGTAAAACCCTCTTGCTGAAACTGATAGTCATCTGCTTTATTCTCGGCAACGATGTCATATACATACTGTAAACCATTACATCCTGCTGTTTTTATAGAAATTCGCAGGAAACGACCTGTGGGATGTTTGGCGATGTAAGCTTTGACATGAGCAATGGCAGTAGCCGTTAAGGTAACGTTTGCTTGTGCATTTGCATCCGTTGTCGATTGTTGAGTCTCCATGATTAAGATTCCTCGCCGTCATAGGTCGTTAATTGTTTCACGAGATCTTCTGCCATCAACGCACAATAATGCTTATGGCCAGGTAACTGTAATGAGGCCATCAACTGCGCGCTCTGGAAATTTTGCGCCTCTTGCAAGGAACGCCCCTCAAGATACGTCGCCACCCATTCTGCGCTAGCGATTGTTGCTGGGCAACCGTGAGCTTTAAAGCGTGCCGTTACGATAGCATCCTGCTCCACCGTAATGGCCATTTCCAAGATCCGTCCATCCATCTCTGAACCAACACGCGCGATCATAGACGCTTGTGGCAGCGGGCCTTGATGAGAAGGCTCATGAAAATGTTTTAAAATCGCATCATTGTACATGGTGTTTGATATGTTTGTGCCGAATGAATGGGATTATATCTTAATTTGCCGCAAGGAACAAAAATACTCCTACTACAGAGTGCAATTGAAAGTATCGATCGTAACATTAAAGATGCCTCTTCTCTTCAATCATTATTTCCCCCCTCCACGCTGTCATCCCCGCGAAGGCGGGGACCCATTTTCATAGCAGCTCAGGAGTCCGTGCAAAAATGGGTCCCCGCCTTCGCGGGGATGACAGTGTGGAGGTGTCACAGAGCACATAATATTTTAACCGACACTTTCAATCACACAGCCTACCACAGCGGAGACATTCCGCGTAGCCATTGGATTTTTTCTTTTAAGCATGTTGCGGCTGTCATGATGTCTTTCTCCGTTGTATAGCGACCGACGCAGATACGCAGAGAATTTTTTGCTTCTTCGCCAGTCAAGCCCAGTGCAGTTAAGACATACGAAGGTTCTACTTCAGCAGAGGTGCAAGCTGAACCACTAGAGATGGCTAAAGTAGGCTGAAGTGCGGTAATCAGCGATTCGCCATCTGTTTTGTGGACGTGGATATTTAACATGCCAGGTATGCAATGTTGTAAGGAACCATTGATCGTCACGCTGGGTAATTCCGCAAGTTGCTGCCAAAGTAAATCTCGTAAGTGAGCCAATCGTATCGACTCCGTTGGCATTAACGATTGTGCTAACGCAAAGGCTGCACCCATGCCTGCAATTTGATGCGTTGCTAAGGTGCCGGAACGTAATCCTAATTCATGACCGCCGCCGTGAATTTGTGGTGTTAAGCGAGCACGTGGTTTACGTCGAACATACAACGCTCCAATACCCTTAGGACCATATACTTTATGAGAAGCAAGTGACATCAAATCCACAGGAATCTGCTGCACATCCACAGCAATTTTACCAACGGATTGCGCCGCATCGACATGAAACAAAATACCGTGCTGTTTTGCAATCGCACCGACTTTTACAATATCTTGAATAACGCCAATTTCATTATTGACATGCATGATGGAGATCAACACCGTATCACTGCGAATCGCTTGCTGTAGCTGCTCGAGGTTAATCAAACCCCGTGAATTTACGGGAAGGTATGTCACTTCATAACCTTTCTTTTCTAAATAACGACAGGGATCCAAAACGGCTTTATGTTCCGTAATACACGTAATGACATGCTTGCCCTTCTCTTGAAAAAACTCTGTGACGCCCTTGATAGCTAAATTATTGGATTCTGTAGCACCACTAGTCCAAATGATTTCATTGGGCTCCGCGTGAATCAATCCGGCGACTTGTTCTCGAGCGGTCTCTACTGCTTCTTTGGCGCGCCAACCATAGACGTGAGTAATAGACGCTGGATTACCAAATTCACCCGTAGGCGTTAAGTAACGCCACATGACCTCGGCAACCGAGGGATCCACGGGTGTTGTCGCCATGTAGTCTAAGTAAATAGGATGTTTCATGCATAGATTCATTTTTTTACACTGTAGAGTAGAGTTTATCTTTGTGAAATACAAAAATTTATAGATGCCGAATTCCTAGTGAAAATATCTTAAAGAGTGCCTTCTCCCCTTGAGGGAGAAGGTGCCCAACGGGCGGATGAGGGGTATTCAAATTCAGGTAAAATACTTTATTGACGTTAACTGAATTAGATCACCCCTCATCCGGCCTTCGGCCACCTTCTCCCTCAAGGGGAGAAGGCACACTTTACATGTTTCTTTTAATAGTTCTGGCATTTATTCATTTTTATATTCTGCAGAGAGCAGTTTATAGAAATTTTTTAATTATACAAGGCGCGGCTATGTCCCTGAATGATGTGTAAAAACTGACATCTCTTTAAAAAATCGTCAAGACGTCGACTTGCGGGTGTCGAATTTTTGACTAGACTGCTAAAGACGGGATGAAAGGGCTTAATGTTTAGTTAATCTTTTTTCCCATTTTATTTATAAAGAGCATTAGAAAATATTATTAAATAAGCTCTGAAAACCAGGAGAACGTTATTATGTTTAAGTGGGTAAGAAGATTATTAACAAGTTGGGGATTTCGTAAAAAAATAGCCCCAATTGCTGAACTGCAACAACGATCAGCAATTCCCACATCACCGGATACCCCCCATCTAGCAGTAGAACGCACGAAACCCGCACGAGGTACTCGTATGGCGAGTATTACACCTCGTCGCTCACCTCGCGCAGTATCCAGCATTGATCTAACGCCTGATAACATGGCGGGAAGAACCGTATCACGTGCTCTAGATTTCGATGATGTTAATGACGAAGAGCATGGCCTTAACGATGAAGATTACATGAGTGAAGCAGGCCTACCAACTCCCTGCGCAAGTCCTTCATTAAAACGTATGGCTGCGCAATCATTAGCTTCAGAGCTATCACGCTCATTTGATTCCGATAGTGACACATCATCGTCAGATGATTCTTATCAAGAAGCTGAGTTTCAAAGTAGCAGCGATGATGAAATGGCACATTCCATAGTACATCCCAGTGCACTTAGACTTAGAAATTCACGCCAAAGCACTTGGAATCATTTCCTTCGCTCTTTTTCTCAACCCGGTGGAAGTATAACCTTACCCCACGAACCCGACGAATCACCTTTCACTCTCCGACGAGCAATGTCAGCAAATTTAAATCACTCGCAACATTCTACACCTCCACCAAGTAAGAAAGTTGCCAGAGATCAAGCGTCTTCTCTTGCTCAATCCTCGACAGCTCCTTCAGTTAAACGAGGTTTTGTGCCTAAATCTAGTATTTTAACCATCAACTCTCCTTTACTTAGCCTTAGCACGCTTCTTTCACAGCGCATGAGTCATTGGCATCAATTAAATGACGCGCAAAGAAAATCTTTAATTTTAGACGGATTAGCTCTCATCAACCAAGATCCTTCTCGGTTTTCATTAAGGCAACTCATCGAGTTTACAAAACTTTCTCTTCGTTGTAGCAGAGATGTTAAATTTAAAAAAATGATCCAATCAATCTCCATGGCAGGAGACAAAGAGACTTGCTTAAAGGAAGCTACTCTTATAAATCTTGAAGGTATATTTCATTATGTAAAACGAATAAAAAACTCATTAAACTCAGCAGAAATTAGCGAGTTTACCGAGCTTTATTTAGACTGCACAAAAAAAAGCGATGCTATCAACTCACAGCACTTCGTAACAAAAAATGGCATAACGTTGCAAGCCATCTTAAATGATCCAACTGCTTATACACCACAACAAGTTAATGGTTTTATTGCTCATGTCGTCAGAGAGACAACTCGAGCAATACGAAAAATTTCAAAAGAATTTACTGCTATCGACCGAGCCAAAACTAAGTTCGAAAAAGAGCTGGAACAGTCACGTAATAAGAACGCTGTATTTTCCATACTTTATCTTATTTTGAAACGGTTTGAACAGTACCGTTCGGCAACTAAAGACTTTAGCTTTCATTACATTCTTAATCCTTTCAGAGAATTTTTAAATGAAAAAGGTGTTAATTCCCTTTTAAATAAAAAGAATTTTAATACCCTCGAGCGTGAGAATACTTTGCTTGAAAGAGCCGATACCATAATGGCTCGTTATTATGGAACCTTGCAACAACTCGATAAATTTAACAAGGCAGAAAAAAAGTGCTTACAACATTTTAATCGACAACCTACTTTAGTTATTTCTGCAGAAACTCAAAAAGAATTAGATTTAAGAATAGGTCTTTCATTTGACTTGCATAACTATTCTAATAACTTAGCAACAACCCGTTCTTTACAAACAGATCGAGAGACATTAGGAGAAACGCCTCTACCCCCTCTACCCTTAGCACCGCAGGGTGATTTGCCAAGAGTGATGCTTTATGCTGTTTCTAAACCTGAGGAAGCAGCTAATTTTTTAACCCAGAAAAACCAGGATATGATGATAGCTTTAGAGGAACAACAGGATGCGTTGCAAGAGGCGGCTGAGGCCAATTCGCAAGAACAACAAGAAACACCAGAGAAGCTCCCACAGATCGTAATATCGCCGAGCAATTCATCACGATCTGTGTTTTTCAGACATATAGGCCCACAACAAGAGGATTCAACCTTTTATGTCCTTAACGATATCTATCTCACACCGAGAGTAGAGGATTCACCACCTACTCCTACTGACTCTACTGATGCTCGCGCGTCATTGCGAAGGTAATCTCCGGCCAGCGCTCCATGGTTAAATTTAAATTAACCATGGAGGGCGCTAAATAAGTTAAGTGATCTGCTCCATCTAAGGCCAAATTCGCACTTACTTTATTTTTAAATTGCTCTAACATTTTTGGATCTTTACATTGAATCCATCGCGCTGTGGAAACAGAAATCGTATCGTAAGCACAATCTACATTGTATTCATGCTGCAAACGATAAGCTACCACGTCAAACTGCAAAATCCCTACCGCACCTAAAATCAATTCATTACTATGCAATGGACGAAACACCTGTGTTGCGCCCTCCTCGGATAATTGCACTAAGCCTTTTTGTAATGCTTTTAATTTTAAAGGGTCTTTTAATTGCACGCGACGAAATAATTCCGGTGAAAAATAGGGGATGCCGGTAAATACTAAATCTTCACCCTGAGTAAAAGTATCTCCAATTTGTAAGGTGCCATGATTATGAATACCAATGATATCACCGGGATACGCTTCTTCCGCATGAGAACGATCACCCGCCATAAAGGTTAAAGCATTTCGCAATGGCATATCACGTCCGATGCGCACGTGTTTGACTTTCATACCATTGGTATACGAACCGGAGCAAATTCGCAAAAAGGCAATTCGATCGCGATGTGCTGGATCCATATTCGCTTGTACTTTAAAAACAAACCCTGTGAACTTTTCTTCTTCAGGAGACACCTCTCGAGTTTTTGTCGGACGTGGCTGTGGCATTGGTGCATATTGCGCAAAATAATCTAATAATTCTTTAATACCAAAATTAGTCAGCGCCGAGCCAAAAAATACGGGAGTTTGTCGACCTTGCAAATAATCCTCCACCGAAAACTCATGACTTGCACCTTTGACTAATTCCATCTCTTCACGAAAGGCATCCGCTATATCAGGAAAACGTTGGCTAAAGGCGTCACTCATTAAACCGTCGAGCACTTCTGCGGTTTGAAATCGCTCGCCTTGGCCAGGTTGGTAGACATAAATACGATCTTCAAGTAAATGATAAATACCTTTAAAGTGCCGTCCCATACCGATGGGCCACGTGATGGGAGCGCACTGAATTTTAAGAACTGATTCAATTTCATCTAGCAACTCGATGGGCTCGCGGCTATCGCGATCCATTTTATTGATAAAGGTAAAGATCGGCGTATCACGCAAGCGACAGACTTCTAATAATTTAATTGTGCGAGACTCCACTCCTTTTACTGCGTCGATCACCATCAAAGCGGAATCCACCGCCGTCAACGTGCGATAAGTATCTTCCGAAAAATCTTCGTGGCCTGGTGTATCTAACAAATTGATCATGCAATCGTGATAGGGAAATTGCATTACCGAGGTGGTAACAGAAATGCCTCGCTGTTTCTCTAACTCCATCCAGTCCGAGGTAGCATGGCGACTGGCTTTGCGCCCCTTGACCGTTCCAGCCATTTGAATCGCGCCGCCAAATAGCAATAATTTTTCCGTCAAAGTGGTCTTCCCCGCATCAGGGTGGGAAATGATCGCAAAGGTTCGACGTTGCTGAATTTGTTGCTGTAAATTACTCATAGATATAGAGGCTCCGCGCAGTCCTAGAGGCCGGTGACAATTCGCTAGCTTGCGGCAAATTGTCAACAGCTCCTAATAAAAAAGGAAGTATTGTAGCGTATTGGTGAAAAATTAACAGTTCTATTTTTTTTAGTATTGCTTGCCAAGTAGCCAATCATACATTATCTTCAATGCTGTAGCCATGAGAAATACCCATGGCGCATTGACGGATTTATCACCACCTCAGGATGAGGACATACCATGAAACAGTCACTGCAAATGCAACTGCGACAACAGTTGGCCATTACGCCGCAATTACAGCAAGCGATTCAGTTACTGTTATTACCTACCCACGAATTACTCGCCGAAATCCAGCAACAATTAGATAGCAATACCATGCTGGAAATGACTGAAGCCTCTGATGACACGGATGTCACCCCGGCTTGGCAAGAAAGTTTACTCTATAAAACGAGAACAACCACCCATTCGCAGCGCGATGACAATGATGACTTCTCCGAGATAAAGGACACTGAGGATACCAGCTTACGCAGCCATTTAATGTGGCAAATGGAAATGACACCCTTTTCCGAATTGGAACGGGCCATTGCCATTGCTATCATTGATTCGCTGGATGAGAATGGTTATCTTTGTGCCACTTTTTCTGAAATAAAAGTCAGCTTAGCCCACGAAGGTGTTGAACCTCTCGACAGTGACATTGAGCAAGTCTTGTTAGAGGTTCAACAATTTGACCCGGTGGGCGTTGCTAGTCGTAATTTACAAGAATATTTATTATTGCAATTATCACGAATGGCTCATGAAACTCCCGGCTTATCGGCCGCAAAAAATATTATTACTCATCATATTGATGAATTAGCAAAACATGATTATCAACAAATTCGTCGAGAGGATCATATTTCTAAAGAGGTTTTGATTGCTGCATTGAATCTGATTAAATCTCTCAATCCTCGCCCTAATTATGAATACAGCAATAAATCATTGGATGCATTGATTCCAGATTTAGTTGTGAGAAAACAGCGTGGCGTTTGGGTGGTAGAATTGACCTCTGATCTGGGTTCACGAATTCGTATTAATCAAGAATATGCAAGGATGATTCAACGATCGGATTCTAGTCAAGATAATCAATTTTTGAAAAATCAATTACAAGAAGCGCGTTGGTTTTTAAAAAGCTTACAAAATCGTAATGAAACTTTATTGAAAGTAGCTACGTGCATTATGGAAACGCAGATGAATTTTTTAGAGCATGGTGCCTTGGGGTTGAAACCTTTAATCTTATCAACCATTGCAGAAAGTACAGAGTTGCATGAATCTACTATCTCGCGGGTAACTACAAATAAATACATTCAAACACCCCGCGGTGTTTTTGAATTAAAGTATTTCTTTTCTAGCCAATTGAGCACCGACTCAGGAGACAGTGTGTCTTCTACAGCGCTTAAGGCGGGGATTAAGGCGTTAATCAGCAATGAGCCCGAGGAAAAGCCATTAAGCGATCAAAAGATTGCTGAACTCATGGAAAGCCAAGGCATCCACGTCGCACGCCGCACTGTGGCGAAGTATCGCGAAGCATTGCAAATTCCGCCATCTAATGAGCGGAAGAGGATTAAAGAGCTGGTGTAGTTAATCTAATCACTATAACGTCGTCGTCTCTTGCACTAAAACCTTTTTCAATTGCTCATAATGCGCTTGATACCCCGGGCTTAAATGGGCCAGGCATTCTAATGCATGTAAGGCATTTTGAGTGTCGCCTTTTTTCAGCAATACCACTGTTAAGTGATTTAGCGCTAATTCCATGCAGTCGTTTTTCGCGCTTGCGTGAAAACACTCGATGGCTTGTTCATCTTGTACAGCTAACTCTGCTAATAGTCCTTTCGCAAATTGATAAATGTTCATCGCTTCTGGATGTGACTGTGATTCAATATAGCTAGCGATCACGCGTAATCGTTCTAAATCTTTTAATTTAAACAAATGCTCTAACTTCGCAACCACTGATTTTCGATAACGTAAATTATCCCAGCACTCACCATGAGGTTTAGCCGGGTCTTTGGTATCAAATAAGGCTGCTTGCACCGCCATATCTTGAAATTTTTTGAGAACCTCCGGTGGCATTGATAACGCTTTATCCATGATCCAGCTCACACTACGATAGTAAGTGCGATCCTTCTGCCATTGACTCAACAGCATCGTATAATTAGGTTTTTCTAAATGCTCTTGCTGCCGAGCTTTGATCCTTGAAATAGCTTCTTGCATCATATCCATCAACTCTACTGAACTTTTAGAGTAACCTGTCAAATAGGCTTTCGTCGCTAAAAAAATATCTTCTTTCGTTTTTTCTGTATTAACGAATTTAAAAACATCTTCCAAATAACGATAACCATTAAACTTAACGATATCCATCACCTCAAAGCTGTCTTGATTGATTTTCTCTAATAAGTGATCAATCTTTTGTTGTTGGTGAGTTTGCGGTAATTGTTTCATCAACATCAACGCTTTTTTAACTACATAATTAAATTCATAAACTCGTTTTTTTATATCATATAACTCAGCTAAACAATCTCGATAATGATTGTTTTGATGCTGTTGGCTTTGCTCATCAAAGCATGCGCGGATTCGACTTAATAATGCAGGAGCATCTTGTTCAAGAGCTTCTGTATCTAGTGCTCGATATTCAATGCCTTCAATGCGTGCCGCTTTAGCACTCACGTTATACAACGTACACTCCAGCGTCTTAGCGTGAATTGCTTGCTCTCTTAACATGGTAATCGCAAAGGAAAACGCACTGTCGGTTTCACCATAGGTCCCATCATTAAGCTCTACGAGTTTTCCTATGTAATCTAATCGTGGGCCCGCCTGATATTCCATACTCCCTTTCGCATGAGTAAAACCAGCTAAGCTATAACTTAAATCAACACCGCACAAATAAATTGTTTTAAATCCCATGGCAAGTAACAATTGGATCGCTGTATTCGTCACCGTAGGTCCAAGCACTTGAACATTATCTACATCTTTTGGAGTGTTCCACAAAAAACGCTTGCCGATATAAACTTGCGGTCCCGGCCATGCGCCCACTAACAAATGAGTTGCGGCATAGCCATGGGCCAAAATAGGCAACGGATGAAAAGATAGTGCCGCTTTACTCACGCTAAACATTTTTTCCGTAGGATCAATACACACTAACATGTCCGGTACAATGCCCAGTTCATATAATCGCTGGCTGATACGTGATACTGCAACTAAAAATAATTGGCTGCGGTGTTGCTTAATAAAATCTAAATGCTCATCCAGGGAAGGACCACCTGCCAATAACAATGCTTTTTTTCCTAAAGCTTGATCTTGAAAAATAATCGCTGGTGTATGATTTTCTGTAAGATTTTTAAATTGTACCGTAGCAAACATGTGGCCCGCAAAATGAGTTCTTGCTTTCCATGCTTCTTGATCAATCACCTGCTCCACTGTTTCGCTCATCACTCGATAACAACTCAAATGATCATCCATCGCAGCTACCGACTGAATCACACGCACTTGATCAAGCGCTAAATAAGACCATAATTGTTGTTGCTGCGCTGTTTCATACCACGCTTCGAGAGTTGCAAAACGACATTGATCGTTGATTGCTTCATAGTAAGGCAAGGTTTTAATTTTCTCTAAAACCTCTGCCGTATCAATAAATAAATAACAACTTTCTTTAGGCTGTGGTTGTTGACTTAAAAACAAAGGTAGTAAACCAGCATCAGTTCCAATGATTAAGTAAAATTGCTGCTCTTTGGCAAAAAACTCACTAAAATAATTCTGATAAAATACCGCCGCACCTAGCTGATTAAACGCACCCTTATTCACTGAATCAAGATAATAATCACCGTAGGTATTTTGAGTGAAGTCACCGACATCCATATCCGCTCCCTAGGATTTTGTGATTTGTAATGCCGAGAGTAACTCAGCTTCGCTGCGACTCAAATCACATGAATTCATAATTTCTTCAATACTACCACCTGATTGTAGAATTTTACTAGCATAATTGTAATGAAGGTTTTTATCAGAGGTCATCCCGCTGGGTGAATAATGAACTGCGATGGTATTGGATACCATCTGCTGGAGCTTTTTTAGCTCTTCTCTCACCTCCGTTAAGCCATCTTCCCGAGTTGATATCTCTTTTTTGATGCCATTCATTTTTCTGAGCATGACAATAAAACACACTAAAAAGAACATTATCGCCATTGCAAACGATAGGGGGTAGAGTAATTCCATCAATAATGTCATTTTACAAATCCTTCTGTAATTTAGCTTTAATTCGATGAATGGCCTGGCCGTGTAGCTGACACACTCTCGACTCAGATACATCGAGAATACCTGCAATTTCTTTGAAATTTAATTCTTCGTAATAATATAAATTGAGTATCATTTGTTCTTTTTCTGGCATTTGTTTGATAATTTTTACTAAATTTTGTTTTAAGTCACCCTGCTCCAGCATTGTAAAGGGATTGGTTTGCTCTTTGGGATCTTCAACATCCTGCTCTTGCTCATCTAAACTAAACACCTCTGTGCCGCTGGTTTGCTCCAACATGCTGTAATACTCATCCAAGCTAACTTGCAGTTCAGCGGCAATCTCCTGTGCTGTTGCCGTTCTTTGTGTTATTTTTTCCACAGCAGCAATAGCCGCTGTAATTTGCCGCGCATGCTGAGACACGCTGCGCGGAACCCAACTATTCTTGCGAATATCATCTAAAATCGCGCCGCGGATTCTCGTACCCGCATAGGTTTCAAAACTAGCGCCTTTAGTAGCAAGATAGTGATTACTTGCATCAATCAACCCGAGCATACCCGATTGCATTAAATCATTGAGCTGCAGACTATCTGGCAATCTTGCTTTCATATGACAAGCAATTTTCTTCACTAAATAAAGATGACTTAAGATAATATCATTTCTTGATTGCTGCTGTGCGACCTGTAGGTAAGCGGCAACGTCTGACATCTTACATTCCTAATAAAGCCATATCATTACACAGCAATTGCTCTAAGAAAAAAGAAATACCTCCTTGATGATCATTGATAATGGGTTGTGCCAATATTTTTTCTGCGATTTCTCTGATAGCCATTGTAGATTTAGCACCGGGATACGCTTCCACAAAGGTTTCTTGTCTTTGTACTGATTTTCTCACACAAGCATCAAAAGGCACGGCCCCTAATAGAAATAAGTTTACATCTAAAAATTTATCTGCTACGCGACTCAGCTTGCTAAAGAGACGAGTCCCTTCGTAAGCATTAGCCACCATATTTGCGATCACGTGAAATTTTGTAACACCATGGTCACGACTTAGCAATTTGATCGTGGCATACGCATCTGTTATAGAGGTAGGTTCATTACAAACCACCATAATCACTTCTTGTGCCGCTTTCACAAAGCTAACAACATCACTGGAAATACCAGCTGCTGTATCAATAATAAAAAGATCAATTCCATCAGAAACTGAGCCAAATGCTTGGATAATCCCTGACTGTTCCAAAGGTGTTAATTGACACATCCGTTGAATGCCTGAAGCTGATGGAATAATTTTGATCCCCGCAGGTCCTGTTAAAATAATATCTTTTAAATCTACCTCGCCGTTTAATACATGGCTTAGATTTTTATGAGCATTTAATCCTAACAGCACATCGATGTTAGCTAAACCCAAGTCTGCATCAAACAACATGACTTTTTTGTGATGCTTGGCTAAGGTCACTGCTAAATTAACACTGATATTTGTCTTACCAACACCACCTTTGCCGCCAGTAATTGCAATCACTTTCGTCGGTGCTTTGTTGATTAAACTTTGCAGTCCAGCAATTTGACTATGTCCCATTGAATTCATAATGTCCATCTACTACTCCTTGCTATGTCTATAGCGCCATGTCATCTGAGATGAGATCAACTTCATCCAGTGACAATGTTTCTAATGCTTTATTCAGTAAAAATGCCACATTGGCTGTCTGCAAATCTTCGGGAACACGCTGCCCCGTGGATAAATAACAAACCGGCAATTGATGACGAATCAACGTAGAAATAGCCGCGCCATAACTCGCTGTCTCATCCAGTTTTGTTAAAATACATTCTTTAATGTCGATGGCTTTGAATGCGAGAACCACATCATTTAACACTTTTTCATGGACATTCGCTGCTAAAACCAAGCACGCCGATAATGATTTACAATACTGCTTCGTCAATAATGATAAGCGATCAGCTAAATTAATTTCTCGTTGGCTAAGTCCCGCTGTATCCACCAAAATTAAGCTTCTATTTTTTAGTGTGTCTAAAGCAGTTTCCAATTGCTCTTGATTGCTAGCATTGAGCACCGGAATTCTCAAAATATTGCCATAAACATTCAACTGCTCTCTCGCAGCCACACGATATGAGTCCGTTGTAATGAGCCCTACTTGATGAGCGCCATGTCGCAATGTGTAACGCGCGGCAATTTTAGCAATCGTGGTCGTTTTGCCAACGCCCGTTGGCCCAACAAAAACAACCACTCCGCCTTGATTGATAACATCCGTCGTGTTTTTAGGAATACTCGCTAACAACTTGTCCTGCGCTTGCTTCCATAAATTAACGACAGTACCATGGGGTTGCAATTCAGAGACAATACGTTGTGCAATATCTTTGCTGATACCCATTTCTCGTAACTTACCTGTGATCCAGGTTGTTTCTGGTGAGAGCCTTCGCTCTTCTTTCCACGCTAAACCCGCCACTTGATGTTCGAGCATGTTGCGCAGTAATTTTAATTCTTCTTGCATTTGAGTCAGAGCATTTGGCGCTGCGTGTGTTGCTTCATTGATGATTGGCATTTTTTCAACTTTAAATTCTCTCGATTCTTCCCTGTCGATCGCTGCTTCAATCTCAACGCCTCCTTCCACTTTGCGATGTGAAAAAATAATCGCATCAGGCCCCAAAGCCTCTTTCACGCGATGAATTGCCGTGCGCATATCCGGTGCAAAAAAGTATTTCAGTTCCATTCAATACTCCCTGAGTTTATCCCACTGTTCCTAAAATCTTAATTTGTTTGTCATCTGGAATTTCTTGGTATGACAAAATCGTTAAATCTGGTACTGAGTAACGCAAAAGCCTCGATAAAAATTGTCGAATCTGTGGTGATACTAACAACACGGCCGGTTCACCTTTCGTACTTTGCTCTTGCCCAAATTTGGTGAGTGACTGTTGTAATCGTCCTGCTAAACTTGGCTCAAGACCCATGCCGCTTTGTGTCACTGCTTGCAAAGATTTATGCAAAATTTGTTCCAGATCTGCAGATAATGTCACCACCGAAAATTCAGCACCGTGGAAATCAATTCCTTGTATCAGTAATCGCTTTAAAGCAATCCGCGCTAACATGGTTAACTGATCGGGATCCTGAGTTTTTGTGGAAGATTCCACCAAAGTTTCTGCAATGGTGCGCAGATCAACGATGGGAATCCTTTCTTGCAACAATTGTTGCAATACTTTCACGATCACACTCAACGGCAAGGCATTAGGCGTTAAAGCCTCCACCAATTTAGGTGCAGAATGCTGTAGTTTATTTAATAATTGTTGAACTTCTTCGTGGCCCAATAACTCATAAGCATGTTGCGATAAAATTTGACTTAAATGAGTGGCAATGACAGTACTAGAATCTACGACGGTGTAATTTAAGCTTTGCGCTTGCTCTTTTTGATCGGGATTAATCCAATACGCCTCTAAATTAAAAGCAGGATCTCTTGTCAGTATCCCATCTAATTGACCATAAGCATTACCAGGATTAATCGCTAATTCTTTATCAAGAAACACTTCTCCCGCTCCCAGCATGACACCCATTAAGCTAATACGATAGCCATTGGGAGCCAAATCTAAATTATCACGAATATGCACCACCGGAATCAGAAAACCCACTTGTTGTGATAATTTTTTTCGAATGCCTTTAATTCGACTCAACAATAATCCATTTTTTGTTGCATCCACTAAATTAATTAATCGGTAACCAATTTCCAAGCCAATAATGTCTACGGGTGATACATCATCCCAATCCAATTCCTTCGAGGCAGCTTCTTGCAATGACAATGATTGCTGTTGTTGAGGTTTTTCACTCAAATGCTTATGTTGATTTTTGTAAATGTAGTAAGCGCCGGTTAAACCGATAATTCCTAAACCCAAGAAGGCTAAGTGTGGCATTCCGGGAATCAGTCCTAATATACCAATAATTCCTGCTGTAATCGCTAACGCTTTCGGTTGAGTGAATAATTGTTTCACCATTTGCGAACCCATGTCTTGCGAACTGCTGACACGTGTCACCATGATTGCCGCAGCGGTAGATAATAATAATGATGGCACTTGTGCTGCCAATCCATCACCAATGGTTAAAAGAGCATAGGTATGCGCCGCTTGTGAAAAACTCATTTCATACTGAGCCACACCAATCGCGAAACCACCGATTAAATTAATCGCTAACACGAGTAAGCCGGCAATTGCATCCCCTCGTACAAATTTGCTAGCACCATCCATCGACCCGTAAAAGTCTGCCTCTTCCGCCACTTCCGCACGACGTCTTTTGGCTTCTTCGGGTGTGACCAATCCGGCATTTAAATCAGCATCAATCGCCATTTGTTTACCGGGCATTGCATCTAAGGTAAATCGAGCACTCACTTCCGAAATACGTCCCGCACCTTTTGTCACCACCACAAAATTGATGATCACCAGAATAGTAAAAACCACTAACCCTACTGTATAGTTGCCACCGATTACCACTTCACCGAAGGACCGAATCACTTCACCTGCAGCACCAGCTCCATTATGGCCATTCAGTAACACCACACGGGTGGATGCTACGTTCAAGGATAATCTTAATAAAGTGGCTACCAATAAAATAGAAGGAAAAATACTAAAATTTAGTGGTCTATCGGTATAAATACAGGCTAACAAAACAATTAAAGAAAGCGAAATGTTGAACGTAAATAAAATATCTAAGAAAAATGGTTTCAATGGTAAAATCATCATCGCCAACATCACGATCAGCACCAGTGGCGTTCCTAAGTGATACAGTGTGCTGCTTTTTAGCAAACCTTTATAAAAGTTTTTTTCAGTCATGACGCAATTCCTCGGGAATTTCAACTTCTTTCACTGAGTTTGGTTTATCGGATAATCCCACATTATAACGTCGAAGTTGATACACGTAAGCCAGTACCTGTGCCACCGCAACATATAATCCTGTAGGAATTTCTTGATTCAATTTTGTCGTATAATAGAGTGATCTCGCCAAGGCCGGAGATGACACAATCTCTACCTGATGCTTGTTTGCGACTTCTCGTATCTTGAATGCAACAAAATCCACACCTTTGGCAACAACCTTGGGTGTCGGTGATTTTACCCTATCGTAATACAAAGCCACTGAATAATGTTCTGGATTGATTAAAATAACATTGGCATTTTTAATTTCACTCATCATGCGTCGCTGCGACATACCATATTGTAATTGTTTGATTTTCCTTTTTACCTCTGGTTTCCCTTCGGTATCTTTCATCTCTTCTTTAACTTCTTGATCACTCATTTTTAATTTTTTATTGTGATCCCAGATTTGAAAAGGTACATCGATAAAAGTTACAACCAGCATAGAAAGAGAAATCACAATAAAACCAACACCTAAAATTTTAACGCCGTGATAAATCCCACTAACCACAGGTTCATCTTCTAATCCAAGCATACTGAAAAACATGGTTTTTATAAAAAGAAAACCAAATAAAAGAACCAATGAAAATTTCAGCAATGCTTTGACTAATTCCATCAAACTTTTAGCAGAAACCATTCGCTTAAGACCACTAGCAGGGTTCATTTTACTAAAAGTTGGGGCTAGACTTTTCAAGCTGAAATTCCAGCCACCTAAGGCAACAGCCCCAATCACAGCTGCCGCTAGCAAAATACATAAAATCGGTAACACTGCTAATCCCACATCCAAACAAGACTTACCAAGAAAACTCATCATACTAGCGGGTTCAACAAGCATGTCTCGATTAAAACTAAAAGATTGCGTCATCACCGTGCTAATAGCCGATAATAAATGAGGGCCAAAAAATAATAGCCCCATAGCCCCCATCAATAACAATAACGTAGAGTTTAACTCCCGTGATCGTAGGACCGTCCCCTTCTCGCGCGACTCTTGCTTGCGCCGCTGACTGGGGTCGTGGGTCTTTTCTTGTGATGAGTCTTCTGCCACTTAGCTAACTCCCAGCACTTTTGAAATAATTTGAAAACTCGTGATCATAATATCTCTTACATTTCCCATCATCATGGGAAATGTAAAAAACATAATTGCCAATCCAAAAATTAACGTTAATGGAAACCCTATGGAAAAAATATTTAACTGCGGAGCGGCTTTCGCCATAATACCAAAGGTTAAGTTAACGATCAGTAGACTGATAATGGCTGGTAATGCAATGGTGACTGCGCCGCTAAACATAATCGCAGTAAATTCAAATATATTTTTGATTTCCATGTGTGTAAAAAAGTTCGTACCTATCGGTAAGGTTTTAAAGCTATCTTGAATAAACTCAATTACCATCAAATGTCCATTAAACGATAAAAATAACAGTGTCACTGCCATTAAATAAAATTGGCTAATCGTGGGCACGTTTTGATGGAATTGTGGATCATTCATCGTCGCAAAGCTTAAACCTGATTGCATTGCTAAAATTTCTCCGCCTAAGATAACCACTTGAAAAGTTACTTGAATCACTAATCCCACAATAATGCCAATCCCTACTTGCGTGCAAGCAGTGATGAACCCTAATAACGTTAGTGGATCGATGGCAGGTAACGGCGGTAACATGGGTGCAACCACCACTGTTAGTAAAATTGATAATAACGTTCTAATACGTAGCGGCACCAACTTAGTGCCGATCACGGGCATCGATACAAACATGCTACCAATACGTAAGAACACGTAGAGATAACTAGCGACCAACGTATGTAGATTCAGCAAATAATGATCCACGTATCACCTAATTAACGAAGGAATATCCATCACCAATGTTTGCGTATAACCCACTAACATATTCAACAACCACGGTAATAAAACAGCGACTACCGCCAAAATAGTAAATAATTTTGGTAAAAAACTAAGAGTCATTTCATTAATTTGTGTTGCTGCTTGAAACATAGCAATCAACAAGCCCACGAGTAATCCTGGCACTACAATAATAGAAACCGTCATCACCACGATGTAGAGCATTTGTCTAAAAATATCGATAATTACATCACCTGACATATTATTGCTCCTATGTTGCAAAGCTTGAGGCCAAGGAGCCCAACACTAAATCCCAGCCATCCACCAGTACAAATAACATAATTTTAAATGGTAACGAGATCACTAAGGGTGACAACATCATCATACCCATTGACATTAAAACGCTAGCCACCACTAAATCGATAATTAAAAATGGTATATACAATAAAAACCCTATTTCAAAAGCTGTTTTTAACTCACTCGTCACAAAGGCCGTCATCAATACTGGCATCGGTATATCATCATTCGTATCCACATGCCCACGACCTGACATTTTTAAAAAAAGATTTAAATCTGAAACCCTCGTTTGCTTTAACATAAATTGTCTAAAGGGTTGCTCGGCCTTAAGCAGCGCTGTTGATTCATCCATGGTATGACTTAAATACGGCTGCAAAGCTTGCTCGTTCACTTGATTAAATACAGGCGTCATCACAAAGAGAGTCACCAACAATGAAATGCCTAATAACACTTGTCCCGTAGGAATATTTGCTAAGCCAATAGCCTGTCGCAAAATAGATAACACAATAATTGTGCGAGTAAAGGATGTAGTCACCATCAACAACGCTGGCAATAATGTCAGAAGCGTCATTGCCAATAAAATCTTAATACTCAAATTGTAGTTAATTGCTCCATTAACCCCAGGCGTTGCGGTAAATGCTAGAATGCTGGGAGCTGTAGGGTCAGCGGGTGCAGCGTAGCCGATGATAGGCAACAACAGTAGCCCACAAAAACAACTGATCAGAATCGATCTTTTCATTATTTCCCTATGACCTCTTTTAATTTTTTTGTAAACGTTTTTTCATCGTGACTATCTAATGATCCTTTTTCATCGGCGGTAAGAGAATGTATGTGGTGAATGGATTGCGGCGTCACGCCTAACAATAACTGCGTACCACCCACCTCGACTATCACTAATTTTTCTTTGGTTCCCAGCGCTAAGCTGCTAACTACTTTAAATGAATCTGCGCATCGATTCTTGCCGATTGCCGTTCGTTTATAAAGATACGACAACAGCATAATCAGCCCAATAACCAAAATAAGAGAAATACTCACTTGCCACAAACTGTTAGAGTTCATCGGTGATATCGATTTGGAGACTGGCTCCGCATGCGCTACGGGCACAACCAAGAGTAGACTTGAAATAATTCGTTTAAACTGATTTTGTGCGATCACTTTTATTCACTACCTCTGTTAATCGAATACCATATTTACCATTTGAGATCACCACTTCACCACGAGCGATTAAAGAACCATTCGCTTTAATATCTAACGGTTCACCCGCTGCTTTATCTAGTTCAATAACAGAACCACGATTTAACTTCATCAGCTCATTAACTTTCATTTGCTTAGTGCCAATCTCTATCGCGAGTAAAACGTGGATATCCAATAACAAACCTAATTCTTCGGAGCGCAAGTCCGTCGAACGTTTGTTCATGAGAACTCCTTGAGAAACCATATCTTCTTGCTCTTCCACATCCTGACTAAAATCTTCACTCATTTCTTCTGCACCTTGTATTGTATTGCTCAAATCCCTTTGAACCAGATCATCACTCATAAACACTCCCTAGTCATTGACTAAATTAATAACTTTCACCGCTCGATTTCCATTATTAACGCCGCATTTCGCACGGAAAATATGTACATCTCCAGCATAAATTTCTGCCGTGGATGGATTATCAATGGCAAGAATGTCCCCTTCTCTTAACTCTTGTAATTCTAATAATTTAATCGATGCACTTGCTACGACGGCAGTCACTGGAACGCGAATATTATAAACATTTTGAGTAAACGCTTGGCTCCATGCCGTGTGTTCCACGCTTGTGACATTGGCTTCTTCATCTCCCTCTAGCAAATGCATAATCGGCTCAAGTGTCGCAATGGGTATGCAATGGCTAAAGGTTAATTCTTGTTTTTCTATACACAATGTATATTGCGTTACTAAGGTCTGTTCTCGCTGATCACTTTTTTTAAGTAAACTAAATTTAGTGGTTGCTTGTATGGTTTCAAAATAAACTGGCTTCACGCTTTCCCAAGCTTTAGATAACGTTTGATTAATCAGGTTGAGCAAAAGTTGCGTTATCTGCAATTCTGCCTTACCAAACTCTCGAGTTAAATCCGGTTCTGTTTTTATGTCACCACCAAATAACATCTCGATCAGTCTTGAAACAAGATTACCGCTTGCTGCAAAAACAGTAACACCCATCAAGGGTCTCATCGACGCAAAATAAATACAGGCTGGCTTTTCAATGGTTTTTAAAAAATCATCGTAGGTCATAACCTTTGCTGGCTCAGCCAGTACATAAGCATTTCTAGAAAGAAAATGACTAATCTTCGCTCGAATCTCAGACATAAATACATCGTTGATCATTTCAACTTTTGACAAATCATTCATATTTTTTTGGCCATGATGAGTAAAATCATACACGTCATGACTTTGACTATCAGAATTTCCCGTCGTTATTCTGTCACTGCTATCATCTAACAGAGCTTCGACTTCATCTTTTGACACTACATCTTTGATATCCATAGCAACCATATACGAAAAATTGACACTTCGGACAGAAACTGCAATTCCTATGCCAACTTGATGTATGGATTTATGACACTGCATCGATCCCGCGCTGGCATGGGAATTGCTTGGCTTTTATCGATTTTTCAATAAGGATGTGACATGAAAGTTTTTGCTACTTTTTTAAAATATTTCATTTCTTGTGTCGGTTTATTGACATTGAGTGTTCAAACCTTCGCATATGTAACAGAAGAAGAAAACCACGATGCGATCAAACAAGTGGTCGCCGCTTTCATTGAAAAAAATATTCAAACCAATTCCGGCGAACGTGTCAATGTCGATGTCGGTTATATCGACGGCCGTTTAAGCTTGGCACGTTGTACGATCCCACTGGAGCCCTTTACTGGCAATAGCAATAATAACGCGAATATGATTGTGGGTGTGCGTTGTGAAGGTGTACAACCTTGGAAAATTTATGTCCCCGTGAGGGTCGCTATTTATAAAAAGGTGGTAGTAGCTAGCAATCCCTTGAACAAAGGTATTCCTTTAACTGCAGAGGATCTTCGTCTTACTGAACAAAACACTGCTAATTTAAACTCTGGTTTTTATACTGAAAAAGATGCATTGATTGGCAAAGTGCTGACTCGCTCTGTCAGCGCAGGAATGCCTTTAACAAATGCTTATCTTGAAAATCCCGTGCTCATCCAACGTGGGCAAATGGTCACTCTCCTTGTGAAAAAAGGAGAACTTGAGGTAACATCCCACGGTATCGCCTTAAATAAGGGCCGCGTGGGCGATGTCATTGCCGTAAAAAATACTTCCTCAAAACGAGTGATTGAGGGAACGGTGATGACGGGACAAATGGTTGAAGTCTATGTTTCCTAAAGTTTTGCTAAAAGTTGCCGATACTATAGATACGGTATCTTAAAATTGGAGAGTTCTCATGATTGATAACATCAAATTAAACGGCGTCAATGCAGTAAAGACCACAAAAAGTGACGGACACACTCCCAAAAGCGCGATGAGTCATACCCGTGCTGCAGAGGGTGATCAATTACAGATCTCTCTTCCTAGTTCATTGCTTGATGCAGCGCTCAGCACACCGACTCCCGACCAGCAAGAAAAAATTGCAGGAATTAAAGCGGCAATTCAACAAGGTAACTATGAAATTGATTTAGAAAGTTTAGCTGAAGCCGTTATAAAACATTACAGTTAATGACTCAACCATAAGGATACCGTTACTATGGAATTAGAAAAAAAATTGCAGGAAGCCATGCGTTACTCATTAGAAAAAACGCAAGAATTACGTGAATTACTAGTGACTGAGCAAGAAGCCTTGCAGCAAGATAACCAAAAAAAGATAAATGAACTGACTCATAAAAAACAAAAGCTATTAGTTAGCGTGTTAGATGCAAATAAAATGGTGATCGCTCTCATTTCTCATCCAACACAGCAATCACAATCAAAGTTACAAGATATTATTCACCATTTAAATTCACCGAATGAAAAACAATTAATTGCTCTTTATAAAAAACTGAAAGATACCGTTTCAGAAACATTAAACTTAAATAGTATTAATGGCATTGCATTGAATAGTCGAGCCAACAGCATTAAGCATACATTAAGCTTATTAACTACTGGACATCATCAAGATCACGTCGTAAGTTACAATGCACAAGGCTCTCTTCAATCTTCACTCCGCACAACCGGTCAAAGCAAAGCATAATTTCTCATTTTAAAGCTAAGTGCCAAAACTCTTAAAAAAACATATAAGAAGTGCCTTCTCCCCTTGAGGGAGAAGGTGCCCAACGGGCGGATGAGGGGTAATCAATTTCAGGTAAAATACTTTTTTGAAATGAACTATTGGATACCCCTCATCCAGCCTTCGGCCACCTTCTCCCTCAAGGGGAGAAGGCACTCTTTGAAATATTTTCCTTAAGAATTCGGCATCTATAAATCCCCCCCCCTGCGCAGCGCACAGCTCTTTCCTGCTGATTCTTAAGAAAAAATCAAAATAAATAAAAAAATGCTCAAGTTTTATCTCAGACTGTCGATAACTTATTTGTACATAACGTACTTTACATAACACCTAATGAGGGGGACCTAGAAAATGTCTATAACAATTAACACAAATGCTACTTCGTTAATTGCTCAACGAAATTTGAATACCAACCAATCATCGTTAATGAGCTCTATGGAACGCTTGTCATCTGGCTTGCGTGTTAATAGCGCAAAAGACGATGCTGCAGGTTTAGCTATTGCAAAAAATATGGAAAAAGATATTTCTGCATTCGGACAAGCTCAACGTAACATCAACGACGGTATTTCCGTGATTCAAACCACAGAATCTGCCATCGATGTAATCACCAACAGCGTAATGCGTATGCGTGACCTAGCAGAACAATCTGCCAACGGCACCTACTCTGCTGCTAACCGTTCAGCCTTGCAACTTGAATATTCTGCATTAACCAGTGAGATTAATCGCGCTGCTAAAAAAACAGAATACAATGGCGTGAAATTAACTGATGGTTCAACCACTTCATTAACCATCCAAGTGGGTAACAACAACAGTTCAAATGACCGTATTGATATCAGCTTAACAGGTATTTCTGCTGGTGCGCTCAGCATTGATGCTACCAGCATTGGTTCTGCGTCTGCTGCACAAGCATCCATGGATACCTTAGATGCTGCATTAAAAACATTGAACGCCAGCCGCGCAGGCCTTGGTGCTAGCGAATCCCGCCTTGGCAATGCACTCAATAGTGCTACCCGTATGGCTGAAAGCTTAACCACCGCTAAATCCCGAATCATGGATGTGGATTTTGCGTCTGAAGTATCAAACTTACAGAAAAATAACGTTCTAACGCAAGCAGGTTCTTCGATGTTGGCACAAGCTAACACACTGCCTCAGTTAGCTTTAAGACTGTTAGGTTAATCGCTTCTTCAGGAGAGGGCCTATGCCCTCTCCTTCCTTTTTTGGTAATTGGTACGACTTTTGCTAAATGCCTATGGATAGTTAATATCGTTAGAGGTTAATGATGGTTTCATTTGCAGGGATAGGCTCAGGACTGGATATCAACTCCATGGTTTCTCAGCTCATGCTCATCGAACAAAAAAATCTAACTAATATGCAAAAGAAAGAAGCCACCTATCAATCTAAAATCAGCGCTTATGGCGACATCAAAAATGCTTTATCTAATTTCCAAGCAGCTATGAAAGATCTTAGCTCTATGGACAAATTCTCTGTTTATAAAACCACGATAAGCACTGAAAATGACATTGATATCACCAGTAACAGCAATGCCAGTGCTGGTTCTTATACGATGAATGTGAGCCAATTGGCAACACCGCAAAAAATTGCATCCAATGCTGAATATAGTGACTCTGCCACATCGACCGGGCTTTCCGGTACGATACAACTCACCGTCAATCAAAAATCTTTTAATGTCACTATTACAGAACCTAATAATTCATTAGTCGATATTCGCAATGCGATTAATAATGCATCGGATAACGTCGGTATCAAAGCCTCTATCATGAATGTTGATAACGGCAGCGGCAGTACTGTGAGTAAATTAGTGTTAAGCTCCACCACCACCGGCAGTATCAATACTATTGCTTTAAGCGATGTCTCCGGTAATCTGGCACAATCACTCGATATTTCAAAGGAAATGCAAGCGGCAAAAGATGCTGTCTTTACGCTCGATGGTTTTACTATTACACGTCCAACGAATACCGTGACAGATGCTATTGATGGTTTGACGATTCATTTAAAACAAGCGAATCAACAAAATATTGATGTGAATCTTGATCTCGATGTTGATTCGGTGGTTAATTCCGTTGACAAATTTGTGAAGACTTATAATGATTTATTTAAATTGATGGATCAAATGGGTTACTACGACCTAAGTTCTTCTAACAAAACCGATAAAAAGAATGGGAAATTATGGGATGAAAATAATTTAAGCCAACTGTCCATGCAATTACGCCAGGAAATAGGACAATCCAGCAATAATACCGGCCCTTATCAATCCTTATCACAAATTGGTATCAAAGCACGCACCACCAATGCCGGTGATGCATTAACCCTCGATAAAGATGCCTTAAAAAAAGCGATTGAAACTGATTCTGACAGTGTTGCAAAACTATTTTCCGATAGCAGTAGCGGTTATGCCGTTCGCTTAAATAAGCTTTCCACTGAATTGCTGGGAGATGATGGCATTATTGAAGTTAGAAAGAAATCTCTCACCAGCGGCATTAAGCAATTAGAAACTCAAATTGATCATGAAGAACGTCGCTTAGACGACGTACAAAAACAATATACTACTGAATTTTCAAAACTAGATACCATTATGCAAAAATTCAGCTCTTTGAGCAGTTATCTAGTCAATGCATTAGACGGAAAAGGTTTAGGTTAGTGAGCAGGAGAGCATTATGAATAGCCAAAAAGAAATAAAACATTATCAACAAGTGAAAATACAAGAAACCATCAACTCAGCAAGCCCCCATCGCTTGGTGCAAATGCTGATGGAAGGTGCCATTGAACGAATAGCAGGTGCGAGCTTTCATTTAAATAATAAAAACTACTCAGAAAAATGCCTGTTTATCTCTAAAGCAATTGACATTATTAACGGTTTACGAGGCAGTCTCAACTTTGAAAAAGGTGGGGAAATCGCCGAAGACTTTGAAAGATTGTATGAATTTATGGTTCGTCGGCTTTTGGAAGCAAATCGGCACAATGATTGCAAAGCTCTATCAGAAGTTTCTTTTTTGTTAAAAGACATTAAATCAGCATGGGATGTGATACCCGATGCGGTTAAGTTAGAACATCAGGCGTCACTGAATGGTTAATGAAAACGCCTGCTGGGATGAAGTGTTTACGTTACAGAGGGGGTTGCTAGTAGCAGCTGCAAACAATGCATGGGAGAAAGTGACTGAACTTGCGAGACAACGAGAAGAAGTAATTAAAAAAATACTTAATAATAATCGCCAAGTCCAGGAGGCCATTTTTAAACAGCATCTGCAGCTGCTGCTAGATTTTAATGAAACGTTTATTAAAAACGTCGAAGAAAAAAAATTAATAATAATTGAAAAATCAAATGTTGTGACACAACAAAGAAAGGCCAGTGATAGCTATCTTGATGTTTACACAGCATGTTGAAATAACAGATAGGATATCAAAATGGACTTAGCCACGCTTTTAGGACTCATTGCTGCCATCGGTGTTGTATTAACGGCTATCTTTGTTGGCGGCTCATTCGCTCAGTTCTTTGATATCTCAGCCATTCTCATTGTCTTAGGCGGTAGTGCCAGCGTTGTCATGATGAAATTTAGTATTGGCTCTTTTTTTTCTTCAGTAAAAGTTGCACTCAAAGTGCTCTTCTACCGTCCAGAAAATCCTACGGATATTATTAACGAAATTGTAAAGCTTGCTGAAACCGCTAGAAAAAACGGTATGCTATCTCTGGAAAACATGCCAATTAAAAATAAATTTTTAAGTCACTCTATTCGTTATGTGATTGATGGCATTGCACCCGATATTATAGAAATTACTCTCAATAATGAAATGGAACAAACCATTGAACGCCATATGCGTGGACAGCAAATTTTTAAATCTCTTGGGGAAACTGCACCTGCTATGGGTATGATTGGTACGTTGATTGGACTCGTACAAATGTTATCACATATGGCGGATCCTAAAAAAATTGGACCTGCCATGGCTATCGCCATGTTAACAACATTATATGGAGCAATCCTGGCGAACATGATCGCCCTGCCCATTGCCGATAAATTAGAGTTACGCAGCCACGAAGAAAAATTACTAAAATCCATTATCATCGATGGCACCTTAGCAATACAACAAGGACAAAATCCACGAATTATTAGAGATTATCTAACAACATATTTAGCAGCTTCGCAGCGGGTTAAGCTCGATAAAAATCACATTAGCACTATAAAAGAGACTGTATCGTAATGTTACATTTACGCAGAAAAAAATCGATGGATACTCTGATGAAAACGCCCGTAAGGGCGGTTTGGATTATTACCTTTGCTGATCTGATGTGCTTACTCATGGGATTCTTTATATTACTGCTCAGTTCCTCTGATTTAAATAAACACAAATTTGATAAAATAGGTTCTTCCATGCAGTCTGCATTTGGTTTTCCTAGCACACGTGCTGCAAACAGCCCTATCATTGAATTATCCCCATTATTGCAACCAATATCCGGTAACAATACTGTATTAGCAAAAAGTATCAGTGCGCAAAAAACCGCAGCAGCTATCTCTAACAAACTGCATCAACAGATTTTAGATAAGAAGATAGAAGTCTTCGTAGAGGGTGAAATCATAAAAATAAGAATGATGGATACTAGTTTTTTTGAAACAGGATCCACTGACATCAAAAATAATTTTAAAAAAGTCCTAGCTGATATTGCACAATCCTTAGAGACGACTAAGGGTGACATCGTCATCACCGGCTACAGTGATAGCGTTCCAATACAAAATCCTATTCAACGTTCAAATTGGGAATTATCCGCCGACAGAGCCTCCTCCGTCATTCGCGAAATGATGAAGGATACCAAGATACCCACCAATCGTTTTGTATTACAAAGCATGGGGGATTCTCGTCCCTTAAAGCCCAATGATACGCCAGAAAATCGTGCTATTAACCGTCGAGTAGAAATAACTGTGATGCAAAAAGATGAAGATGATGATGCATCCTCTCATCAAGAAGAACCAACGGTTAACCAGCCTATGAAAAACGAACAAGTTGAACCTGCTGAGCAACAACCCATTGAGCCATCCACAAATCATGAAGAAAACGATTCTGATGATTTATCTGTATGGAAAAATCCATTAAATGCCTCTGATGAGTAAAGGAAGCGAGATATGAAGATTAAAGGAAAAACCATTTTAGTCACCGGCAGTGATGGATTCATTGGCTCTCATTTAGTAGAAGCCCTCGCGCAGCAAGATTGTCATGTAAAAGCATTCGTTTATTATAATTCTTTTAATCACTGGGGTTGGTTAGAACAATTACCTAAAAATTTATTAAACCAGATTGAAATCATCACTGGTGATATTCGAGATCCATTTCTAGTCAATCAAGCAACTCAAGGTTGTGACATCGTCATGCATTTAGCCTCGTTGATTGCAATACCCTACTCTTATATTGCACCTCAACATTATATGGAAACTAATATTCAGGGAACTCTCAATATTTTGCAAGCCGCTCGAGAACATCATGTGTCAAAACTAATTCATACCTCCACCAGTGAAGTCTATGGCAGCGCACAGTATGTCCCAATTGATGAGAAACACCCGCTACAAGGTCAATCGCCTTACTCTGCTACTAAAATAGCGGCTGACCAATTAGCGTTATCATTTTTTAATTCTTTTTCCTTGCCCGTTTCAATCATGCGCCCTTTTAACACCTATGGACCTCGACAATCAGCACGCGCATTCATTCCAACGCTCATTACACAGATTTTAAATCAGCAAACTTCCATTCAATTAGGTTCACTGCACCCTACTCGAGATTTTAATTTTGTGGCTGATACCGTGGCAGGTTTTATTGCCATGGCCGAATCCGATGCAGTGAATGGTGAAACCATTAATTTTGGTAGTGGCGTGGATATCGCTGTAGGTGAAGTAGCGAAACTGATTTCTGAAATCATGCAAAGGCCGGTGGAATTTACCGTCGACCCACAGCGGGTTCGCCCAGAAAATAGCGAAGTACAACGCTTATTAGCTTGTAACAAAAAAGCCAAAGCGTTAACAACCTGGAACCCACAATATCATGGCATAGCTGGTCTACAAAAAGGCTTGGAACAAACCATCGCATGGTTTTCAGAAAAAGAACATTTAAACCACTATAAAGCAGGTATTTATAATCTATGATTGAGCAATTAGTTTCATTATTAAATGCCTGTGAAAGGGATCTCAATAAACCCATTGCCTTGCATGAACCTTGTTTTTCTGGCAATGAGTATCTCTATGTGAAACAGTGCATCGATGAGCAAATGGTGTCGAGTATCGGATCTTTCGTCACACGCTTTGAACAAAAACTCAGTCAATTAACACAAGCAAAATATGCGATTGCTACTGTTAATGGCACAGCGGCACTTCACACATGCTTACTCATCGCTGGCGTCACACCTAACAGTGAAGTACTAACGTCACCCTTAAGTTTTGTAGCGACGAGTAATTGCATTTCCTACTGTCATGCATTTCCTAATTTTGTTGATATTGATGAAACCCTTAACATTGATCCAGACCGATTAAAAAAATATTTAGACAAAATCGGTCACTATCGAAATGGCGTGTTAACCAACAAGCGGAGCAACCGCCCGATAAAAGCCTTGATTGTCACTCATATCTTTGGGCACCCTGCTGATATGGATCGACTACAAGAAGTGTGTCAGGCCTTTGATTTAACGCTATTAGAAGATGCTGCACAAGGTTTAGGTTCCACTTACAAGGGCAAACCCGTGGGACATTTAGGATTAGCTGGTGCAGTTAGTTTTAACGGTAATAAAATTGTAACCACCGGCGGTGGTGGCGCCATTCTCACAAATCACAAAGATGTTGCTGAGCGTGCTAAACATTTAACAACTACGGGAAAAATCAGTCATCCTTGGCAATATCGACATGACTGCATCGCTTATAATTATCGAATGCCTAATTTAAATGCGGCCTTAGGATTAGCACAGTTGGAGCGCTTCCCTGCTATTTTGAAAATGAAACGAAAACTCGCTGAGTTTTACTTAACTAATTTTAAAACCGAAGAAGCCGCGTTTCTCACTGAACCTAGATATGCTCATAGCAACTATTGGCTAAATACATTAATGCTGAATTCAACAATGACTCACCAGCGTAATAAAATCATTGAGCAACTAGCCGCTCAACACATTATTTGTCGCCCGGCATGGGACTTGCATCATACTTTACCCATGTATGAACACTGTGAGCGAGATCAATTAAACATTGCAGAGTCATTAAGTCCGCGCATTATTAATTTACCGAGCAGTGCTGAATTAATTCATCATGTTGAACAAAGTTTTATTGCGACAAGGAGTGCAGAAATTGAATAAACAATCAACGTTCATTATCGCTGAAGCAGGTGTCAACCATAATGGCTGTTTACAACAAGCCTATGAGCTGGTGGATATTGCCGTAGATGCTAAAGTGGATGCCATCAAATTTCAAACTTTTAGTGCAAAAAAATTAGTAACGCCAAACGCAGACAAAGCAAATTATCAGAAAACTCTCACTGATCCCGCTGAAACACAGTATTTAATGCTAAAACGTCTGGAATTATCAAAAAGACAATACAAAGAATTATTTAATTATTGTGAACGGGAAAAAATGCCTTTCATCTCCACACCCTTTGATTTGGAAAGTGCAGACTTTCTTCTCAACGAATTAAAATTATCTACTATCAAAGTGTCTTCAGGTGATATCACCTTTGGTCCTTTATTATTGGCGCTAAGTCGATCTAACTGCCATATTATTTTATCTTCCGGTATGACTTTATTAGGTGATATCGAATCTGCCCTTGGTGTCATCGCTTACGGAATGTTGCATAAAACGGGTTTCCCTACGACAGAAGAACGCTTATCCATACTCTCCAATGATCGGACATGGGAATTGCTCAAGGAAAAAGTAACACTCTTACATTGCACATCCTCTTATCCTGCGGCAGCAGAACATATTAATTTATCGGCCATAGAAACCTTACGACAAGCCTTTGGCTTATCCACTGGATTTTCTGATCACAGTACAGGCATTGCTATTCCTATTGCAGCCGCCGCTCTAGGTGCCAGTGTCATAGAAAAACATTTCACGATTGATAAAAAATTACCGGGCCCCGATCATAAAGCATCTCTTAATCCACAAGAATTAGGAAAAATGGTGAAAGCCATACGTGAAGTAAATTGTGCGATGGGAAGCCGCCATAAACGATTAACCAATGCAGAAATTGATAATATCCAATGTGTGCGACGCAGCATTATTATCAATGCACCGATTAACTGCGGCGAGTTTATTACTGAAGAACACTTAAGCTGTATGCGGCCTGGCATGGGAATTAGTCCAATGGAATATTGGAATTTCATTGGTAAACCTGCCAACCGAACATATCAAGCAGGTGAATTACTATCCATAGAATAAAATAACCATTGGAGAGGACGATGAATGATTGGCAAAGAGTATTAATCACTCCTGATACAAACATATTAAAAGCGATGGAAATCATTGACCAATGTGCCATGGGCGCGGTCATTATCGTTGACTCGGAAAAAAAATTATTAGGGATTGTCACAGACGGCGACGTGCGTCGTGGTATTCTTAATAAAATATCCTTAGATTCACCCGTGTCTCTCATCATGAACCACCAACCTAAGTACGCTTTCTATGGTGAAGATAAAACTAATCTTCTTAATATGATGAAAAAGTTTTTTTTACATCATCTGCCTATTGTGGATGAGCAAATGCACGTTGTTCATATTGAGTTGATGGATGACTTTATTAAAAAACCACACTACGACAATACGGTTGTGATCATGGCTGGCGGCTATGGCACTCGATTGCGCCCTCTTACCAATGATTGTCCCAAACCTTTATTAAAAATTGATAATAAACCTATGTTGGAAATTATCTTTGATCAATTCATCAACTATGGCTTTAATAAATTTATTTTATCTCTTAATTATCGCGGTGATATGATTAAAAATCACTTTGGCAATGGAGAGCATTTGGGAGTCGATATCACGTATCTTGAGGAAGACATGCCTTTAGGTACCGCTGGGGCGTTGAGCCTCATGCAAGAAATTCCGGAAAAACCATTCATTGTGATGAATGGTGATATTATGACACAAATTAATTTCCAACATTTACTAGAGTTTCACAATCAACACCATGCGGCTGCAACATTGTGTGTGCGAGAGTATCAACACACCATTCCTTATGGGGTTGTCAGCATTGAAAAAGATCGTTTAGTGGCGCTTGAAGAAAAACCACAGCAACAGTTTTACATTAATGCCGGCATCTATGTATTAGATCCTTGTGTACTGTCTTTAATTACCCGTAATATTGCTATGGATATGCCCACGCTCATTGACCGACTCATTTCAAAAAATATGTCTACAGCTGTTTTCCCCATTCGCGAATATTGGTTGGATATCGGTAAACCAGATGATTTTAAACAAGCTAGTAAAGATTATCGGGAGCTCTTTCAATGCTAAATCAACAACGAATTTTGGCGATCATTCCCGCACGCGCCGGCTCCAAAGGCATTCCACAAAAAAACATTCGACCCTTTTGTGGCAAACCATTAATCGCCTGGACTATCGAAGCCGCTTTGCAATCTAAGTATTTAGATCATGTTATCCTAAGCTCAGAATCTCCAGACATCATGAATATTGCTAAGTCCTACGGATGTGATGTCCCTTTCCAAAGACCGCCGCATTTAGCAGAAGATTCAACACCAGGAATTGCACCTATTTTACATGCCATTGAGCAAACTCCTGGTTATGATTACGTCATGGTATTGCAACCCACAAGCCCCTTACGTCGTGCTGAAGATATCGATCACTGTATTGAACGTACGTTGCTAAAGGATGCGTCCGCCTGTGTCTCCGTTAACGAGCCACAACAAAATCCTTTTTGGATGTATACCAAAGAGCAGAATTGCACACTTCATCCGTTGCTAGCTTCAGAAAGTTATACTTGTCGTCAGCAATTACCGAAGGCTTACGCACTCAACGGTGCACTGTATTTGGCGAAAACTTCTTGGTTAATTCACAATAAAACCTTTATGTCACCTGAAACTATCAGTTTTGAAATGCCCATTGAACGAAGCATTGACATTGATAGCTTATTTGATTTCTTCATGGCTGAACACGTGTTTCGCGAATGGCAGCCATGTGCATCATTAGCCACGGAACAGGTCACGACCATATGAAAATTCTTGGATTCACTACAGCTCGTTCTGATTATGACTTAATGAGTGGACTCTATCGTTTAATCCATCTCGATGATGACATGGACTTAAAACTCATTGTATCCGGCTGTCACTTGTCGCCCAACCATGGCAATACTATTAAGCACATTCAGCGTGATGGTTTTAATATCGTAGCCGCGTTAGATACCCTAGTCACAACCGATGACAGTCGCGCATCCCAATTGAAAACCGCCAGTAATTTATTACAAGCGGCTATTGATGTTGTTCAACAAGAAAAACCAGATTTGATAATTTATGCCGGCGATCGAGAAGATGTCATTATTTATTCTATGATTGCTGCTTTCCTTAAAATACCTTCTATCCATTTTTGGGCAGGCGATCATACAACTGATGGCTGCATCGATAACGTTGTTCGTCACGCAGCATCCAAGTTTTCTAATTTTCATTTTGTTGCCTTAGAACAACATCGAGAACGTTTAATCAAAATTGGTGAGAACCCAAAAAGAATTTATAACATCGGCAGTATGGCCTTAGACCGCTTTGTACAATGCCCTGCTATTAATAAGCAGCAATTGTTACAAACATTACAGCTATCAGAATTATTTGATCATTACGCACTACTCATTTTTCATCCTTTGCATTCTGAAATAGCCCATTACGGTGAGTATTTAGAAACCATTATTCAATGCGTTATTGCTGCTGGGTTGTCAGTATGCATTGGTGCACCGAATACGGATCCTGGATATCTCGCTGGCTTTGAAGTTATCAATCGCTATCGAGAACATCCATGTTGCTTTTATTATGAAAATTTAGAACGTTCTCAGTTTATCTCTCTTTATAAACATGCTCAGTTTATCATTGGCAATTCATCTTCGGGTATTTTAGAAGCTGCCTCTGTGCCGATTCCGGCGATCAATGTCGGGAAAAGAGAAAGAAACCGTTATTGTGAATCCAATGTTGTGTTTTGTTCGCCTGATGCTGAGGATATTACACGGACTATAAAGAAGGTGACTTCCTCCTGTTTTCAACAGCAGTTGCGTCATGTGAAAAATCCTTATGGTGAGGGGCATAGTGCTGAAAAGGCGCTGCAGCTTATTAAGCAATTACCGTTGTCTGAGTTTTTGTTGAAGGATGAGGATCCGTTGATGCTTGACGCTCCTAGCGTACCGCCAATTCTGGCGCCTTCTACTTAATTCAAACACGCCGTGAATACATCCATGTAGGCTCTTCGCAGCATCCATGCTGCTCACGGTTTGCATTAAGTAGAAGGCGCCAGAATTGGCTCTGTTGTATTGTAAGGAAAGATTCTTTGCTTGACTGGTGTCATCCTGCTCGTTTGGTTCTCTGCAGGGAACAAAAATGTGGGAAGCCCTTTTACGTTAGCGAATGTAGCTTTACACACGTTGTCATCCCCTGCAGAGCGTTTTGTTGAGCAGGATGAGTTCAATAAGTTTAACTTAACTTGATATTACCAACGCCGTGAAGCACGCCAAATGCTGATAAGAGCCATAAAACAACAATGATCACCACTACGACATTTAAAATAGTTCTAATGGATCTAGCCATTGGGATGTAGGTGTTCACTACCCAAAGTAAAAAACCTACAATAATCAGAACGATAATAATTGAAATTAATGACATAATGTACTCCTTTAAATGTACTGCTCAATCCTTTTATACCATTTATGTGCTCTTAAAGACTATCTTATCTTTATTCTGATGTAAACTCTTCCCAGCTCGAGCGACACCGATAGCCAATTTTCTCTGTTTTGCGAGCAAGAAAGCCTCTAGCTATTGATTGAATTTTAGTTGCAGCAGAATGCTATAAAACCGTACTATCAGAGTTGGTTGCAGCCATTAAAGTCTCCAAATAATTACATTGAGTTACTTTATCACGCTAATATGAAGAAAATATTAACCGCATAGCAGTTAGAGCATATTTTCCTCTGCAGGGGTTATTTTACAAAGTGTTAAACCAAAAATTTGTAACTTCTCAATAACCCCGGGAAAATCCTTATTTATGAGCAGCTAGGACTAACAGGTCTAATCTAGGAATAGAGTATTTTTTAGTGGTTCTGTCTAT
>JAGVJK010000029.1 GCA_020051155.1 Gammaproteobacteria bacterium
TGGATGATGATGAATTGCGTCGTGGCAAACCGGCTTGCCACATCGCCTACGGAGAGGCAACAGCCATTCTTGCGGGCGATGCCCTGCAGTGTTTGGCCTTTGAATTGCTCAGCGCTCCCCACCCTTCCTTTACCGCAAACATTCAATTAGATTTATCACACACATTGGCTAAAGCCATTGGCCACCAAGGCATGGCCGGTGGGCAAATGTTAGATTTAGCTGCCTCTGGTAAAGCGATTACTTTGGACCAATTAAACCGTATTCATTATTTAAAAACAGGCGCGTTAATTCAAGCATCTATATTAATGGGCGCGAAGGCCCATTCTATGGTAGATGAACATGCTCTCACTGCATTGACTGAATTTGGTTACTGGCTCGGATTAGGATTTCAGATTCGCGATGATATTCTTGATATGACAGGAACGACAGAGCAACTTGGTAAGCCCCAAGGCTCCGATCATCTCAACGATAAAACCACTTATCCCGTGTTACTCGGTTTAGAACAAGCTGAAGCAAAGGCCCAGGATTGTTTCGATCGCGCTGCAACGCTGTTACAACAAATTCCTGGTCACACAGAGCTGTTGTATGAGTTAGGCCGCTATTTAATTATACGGGCGGCGTAACCGCTCCTTAATGTTCTGTTAATAAACTCTTGTTATTCTCTGTGTTTGAATCTTCAACCTATGATCTATATGAGGTATTTTTATGGCGTCTGAATCGAGTCAATCTCTCAGTGAGGGAGAACTTCGTCAATTAAAAGGGCGATTAAATGAATTGCGCCAGACAGAGGCTAATTTTTTAGAACGCTGTAAGATGACTTTTATTATTTTAGTAGCGATTCAAATGCAGTTTGAAACTAGCATGGGAAATGAGCAAGCTACTTTAAGTGATTGGGTAAAAGATGACAAGAGTCTCATTAAAAATCTCCATCTCCTGGCAAAACAATTACAAACTATTCAAGGGCCTCTTAATCTCTTACCTGCAGTTGCTAAAGAAGCTATTGCAATAGTTGTTAACCAATTAAAAGAGTTCAGAGGTTATAATTTTTTTGAAGCACTTATTCCACCTGAAGAGACTCTTGCAGCACTCAATGCTAATGAAACCATCGACATCCTAGTTGAGTTAAACACTCGTTTAAACGATAAAAAAACCGTCACACGATTTTGCAGAAATCTATTATCTTGCGCTGTACTATTGATCTATGAAGATAATGTCTATGCACACTTATCGGGAGAGCTCATAAAAGCCGAAATAGAAAAAGGAGCTAGTTATTTCAGCAAAGCTGGCTTGCAACTATTACTCCACCAAGGATTATTGCGCCTTATAGAACTTAGAAATTTTTCGACAGAATTTGAGAAAATTTTTAATACAAAAGCACCAATACATCCTGGGAGATTAGCTGCTGATAGTATTTCAAGAAAAATGGATCGCGTGAACCGGTATGCCAATGAGTTAAAGCGCGATCCTGAAAAACTCAAGGATAAACAGTTTTTAGAAAATTCATTAGCCAACCTGCTAAGCGATATCATAGATACGATGGCTGCGTATAGCATTGATCCTAGCTTTCTTTCGACTACAATTTCCGCTTCCACAGATGATGACATTGTGCAAGATGAGTACTCAAAATTCATGAACCTCTTAACCCCCATGAATGCTTTTACTCTCTTATCAGAAATACCTAATGCGACTCTCCCATCACAACATCTCGTTAAACAGGTTCTCGAACATGCAGATGGTTATTTCATTCGGACAAGCCCCTCTGGGTCCCTTCATCATGCTGCTTCTGAGAATGAAGCACAACAAGAATTAGCTTTATACTTTAATTTTTGCGCCCACATAAGACGTGGACAAAAAGAGAGTTTCAGATGGATTATCTCTGACGCTTTTGATAAAGCACAGACTCCAACTCCTATATTCTCTGGCCCTGAACAGCACCTACAAAGGTTAGAAGAAGGCTCATGGCGTTTACAACTATTCAGACAACAACTCATCAAAAATTTTATCAATTACTTAACACCTGACAATCCATTGATAAACTCCATCATTAACTCTATCAATAAAAAAATTACAGAGTTAACAAATGATAATGCAGCTTTTACTACCACTAAAACCTCTCAAAAGTTACTGCATCTTACGGCATTAAAAAATCTGTTAGAACTTTGCAAAAAAGACTCTCATGCAGAAATCCTAAGCAAAATTGAAATATGGGAACAACGAAAAATTGATATCGATGGAGAAGTAATTACAATTCGTAATTTGATGGAAATAAAACGAGCACGTCCTTTTAGATTTACGTCCTCAGAACCAATAATAGATATCATCGATCGAATAAAAGAGTCTTTAAGCAATCCAGCCCTTGAAGCATCTACCACTTACGAAAGTATACAATTTGAGGAGCCTCCAAAAAAATCATTTTTTTACGCTTGTGGTAGCAGCAGATGATTGTTTTGTAAGATGCGCTTGGCGGTGGTATCTAATACCATCGGCAACGCACTTCATTAGTTACCATATTCGATTATCGGGTATTTCGAAGCGGCTTTGTAACAGCTGTTGGTAATAATTCGCCGCGATGAAATAACCGAGGATCCGACGCACTTCTGCTAAGAGCGGGCGACACAACACGATCATCCCTGCGTTGCAATCGTTGCCACTCTTGCTCTTCTCGTTCCAACGCTTTTAAAGACGTTTTACACGCGCGATGCTCCACAATAAAAGATTTATTGCGTTCGCCAGCTTCTTTATTGGCTTGTTGATACGCGATTTTATAAATGAAATAACCAAGCACCGCCATCAATGCAAGCGTCACGATTGCACTTGCTACATAAAGCCCCACGGGCGTTGCCATGAATGCAGCGGCACTTGCGCCTAAAAATCCCCAACCAACGGTTTGGGTGACAATACCTCCCAAAGAAAAAACAACGACACTCAACGCCCCTAAAGCACAGAGTAATTCCATCGAGCAACTGACAAAATTAGACAGCCTATCACGACCAGATGCCCATCGCGTTGGATCATTTTCATCAAACACCGCTTTTTCTTTAATGGCATAAAAATTTTTTTCCGATAAAGCAAACAATTTTAACTTTGAAGAGTGCCCTTCTCTTTGCAACACAGTATGTTGTAACAACTCATTTTTTAGCCGATTAATTCTCTCATGTTCTGCATAAAGTTCCGCTCTTCTTCGTTCTAGATCATCTAACTCATCTTCTTCATCTTGCTCTGCTTTTTTCAAGTCTCGCCATTGCTGATTTAATTGTTTTTTCTGTTGATACAATTCAGAAAAACGCGCAGTGGCCCAAGTTCGGTATAGTTTCTCTTGTGCCAAAGGACCATAGGCTTGCGCTAACCGATGATACATTATCAAACTCATCGTTGGCCAAGCCACTACAAATAATCCTAAGGTCAACACAGTTGCCATCCATGCTAAAGGGGACGCAAAACCTGCGGCACCTATAATCGTAGCAAAGGTTAACGATGGGCAAGCAGCACGAAATACGGAAATGATCGAATTATTGGCGCGCTTATCTTTAATTTGTTTTTGAATAATCTGTCGAATATAGTCTTGTGCAACACCGTACTCTGTGATTTCTTTCAAACAAGCTTCCAGAATCATTTCTTGCATCATGCCATCATTAATGGCCTGTTGCCTTGCCTCCAGTGTTGCATAGGTCGCTTGACTAGTAAAAATAGGCGGTTCTAAATAATGATTAATTAGCGCTTGTGTTAAATAATGTTGTGAACGAAATGCTTGCTGTTCTAATTCACCTTTCATTGATAAATATTCTGTATCTGAAAAACTCGGCAGCAATTCTGTGACCATACCATAGGAGCCTGCAACAATTGCACGCTCTAGTGCTCGTCTTTTCTCATCAAGTGGCCGTGGGACAATTCTCAATTGAGTACGAAGATTTTTCTTTTTGCCTTTAACAATTTGATAACTATCTGTCGGACAAAGCGCGCTAATCACCTCTTCCAAGTTCACTAGCGTTGCACTGCCATCGCCACCCTCATCTTCTGGACATTCTTTTATTCCAATCTCTTCTTCTGGATCAAAAAAAGCAAAGCCACTTTTTATTACGTCAACAACTTCACTCATTGCTAAACCTTCCTTCACATCCGAACTATTGTGACCGCTTTTTTTAACAAATTAAAAGCGCAGAAAAAACTCACTTTTTATGCAGAATGTAAGTATAGCCGGCATCTCGCATTGAGCCAGTGTGAAATAAAAAATAATATTATCGAAGGCGTCGCATCATAAAGTATGCCACAAAAGCAAATAACAGCGTCGGTAAAATGGCAGCAAGCACTGCAGGTAATTGATAAACTAAACTGATAGGGCCAAAGAATTGATTTAAAATATAAAATGCAAAACCGACTAACACACCTGTAAGTAATCGAAAGCCCATAGTCACAGAACGCATCGGTCCAAAAATAAACGGTATCGCTAAAAACATCATCACACCCGTGGCTAAAGGCTGAAATAAACGCTGCCAAAACGCAAGAGAATAATTTCCAACATTTAAATTATTTTTTTTCTTATACTCCACTACTGATTTTAAATACAGCAATGACATTTCCTCTGGGTCAATTTGTGCCACCCGCAAAATATCTGGCACCAAGGTAATATCCCAAGATTCGCTCGCTACATTTTTCGACGTAATACTATCGGGGTGAATCATAGATGTTGTGACACCCGAGGCTTGCCATTGTCCATGAGTGAAATCCAATTCTTTTGCGTGAGATACTTCTAATAATTGATGTTGTTTATTAAAAACATAACGAGTTACATTTTGTAACTTTGTATTTTTTAAAACGAGAACAATGTGAATAAAACTATTTTGATCGCGCACCCAGACACTATCTTGCGTTGCTATCGCTTGCCCACTACTTTTTTCTGTCATCTTAAAGACTTCCGCATGACGGAATAACTTTGGCGCCACAAATTCACCCATCAATGTCATCAGCAGCACCATGATCAATACCGCGATCATCACCGCCCGCGCAATTTGTCCTACGGAGACACCCGCTGCGCGCATCACAATGAGTTCACTGTGATTGGTTAACAAGCCCAATCCCAACATCACTCCCACTAACCCAATCATGGGAAATACTTGATAGATCAATTGTGGTAATGACAAAGCTGCATATTCTAAGGCTTGCAGCAAGCCATAGCTGCCTTTACCTACACTACCAAATTCACCAATTAACTGAATAAAAAAACCTAAACAAACTAACAATAACAACACCAGCAAAGTAGTAGCAAAAATCGTCCGACCGATGTAATACGTTAGAATGCGCATTTATGCGAGCCTCCAAGGGCAAAAAAAGTTTCCTATTTTACGTCGTGTCTCTGCACTCAGATAAAAACTCAGCGCTAAACCTAATAAGAGTGCATGCAACCACCACATGCCAATCCATACCGGCACCTTACCCGTAGCTACCCAGCTTTTTGCAACAAACAACATGTTGCCATAGATACTATAAATTAAAATCGATGGTAACAATTGCGCGTAACGACCTCGACGCGGCCGCACCTTCGACAAGGGCACCGCTAACAAAGCTAACAAAGGAACCGACAGTGGCAATGAAATCCGCCACTGTAATTCCGCAGCGGCTTCCGTATCTTCAGCATAAAGATTCCATAATTTCGTGGTGGGCAATGCTTCATAAATAATATCTTCTCCCGCCAAACGACTAGGTAACCGGACACCATACTCACCGAAATCAATCATTTTAAATTGTTTTTCGCCCGGTTTGCCAAAATATCGATGGCCATCCTTCGCAACCACGAAGTGATCATTGGTTTTGGGATCCACATATTCATAGCCGCGATCGGCAGCCATTACATTCCACACTTCACCGTCGCCTTTTTTCTCTCGTTGCGCCACAAAAATATTACGCACATTACCACGCTTTCTAGAAATCTTCTCGATGTAATACACCACATTGCCGCTATTCACCGCTTGAAAACGCCCCGGCAAAATCGCCTGCACCAACGCGTTAGATTGTGCCTGTAACATCATTTTATTTTGATAGGTTAATAACGCTGGGCTCACATAAAAATTCAGAAAAGCGGTAACGACGATCACAGCTACACCCATCCACTGCGTCATTTTCAATAATCGATCACGACTCATACCGCAAGCAACCAAGACCGTCATTTCACTATCCACATAGAGACGACCGTAGGCTAATAAAATTCCTAAGAAAAATCCCGCAGGTAACAGTAGTCCAGCCAAAAAAGGAATTTGTATCGCCATGATTTTTACTACCAAGGCACCACTCATTTTACCCGCTGCAGCACGGCCTAAATAACGAACAAATTGGTTACAAACAAAAATAAGTAATAACACACCCGTCACCATCGCGAGGGCTGCATAGACTTCCTTCATTAAGTAGCGAAAAATAATCACTTAAATTGATCTCATTTAAATTTCGATTATAATCAGGGTCATTTACTAGGATCTTCAAAGGCTTTTTGTCCATTAAAGAAACACTTTTGCTCTAAAGATTCTGATAACCTTCCTAACCGCGCGCAATTAAGGAGCCATCCATGAAAATTAACGCACTTCATTATGCCAATCTGTCCAATCAGAAGAGTGACTGTATTATCCTTGGTGTTTATGAAAAAGGCAAATTCACTGCCAGTGGTGATGTGATTAATCAAGCGAGTGAAGGTTTTCTTGCCAAATGGATCGATAGCGGTGAAATCAAGGGCGAGCTAGGACAAACCTTATTATTGCACAACGTCCCTGGCATCAGTGCCACACGTATATTATTGGTAGGATTAGGCAGCAAACCAACTTTGCAAGCTCGCCAATATAGCAAAGTCCTCAAATCTGCCATGAAACGCTTATTAGATACCCCAAGCAAAGATGTCATCAATTGTTTACCAGAGGTTAGCGTTGAGCAATATGACTTAGCATGGCGTGTCCGCCAAGCGGTCATTATGGCGGAAGATACCACCTATCAATACAATGCAACCAAAAGTAAAAAACAGCCAAAATATGTCTTAGAAACCCTTAATTTTAACGGCGAAGACAAAACCCTCAATAACGCGATTCAGCAAGGCCAAGCCATTGCTGCCGGCATGAATGCCTGCAAAGCCTTAGCCAATTTACCTAGTAACATTTGCACACCCACTTACTTAGCTAACCAAGCTCTTGAGCTAGCAAAAGAGATTAAAACGCTGAAAGCCCGCTCCCTCGATGTAGAAGAAATGAAAGCCCTCGGCATGGGTTCACTATTAGCAGTAGGACAAGGCAGCCGCGAACCTGCAAGACTGATCATTATCGAACATCACGGCGCTAGCGATGCTGCTGCACAGCCCTATGTCTTAGTGGGCAAAGGGATTACCTTTGACACCGGCGGTATTTCCATTAAACCTTCCGGTGACATGGACGAAATGAAATTCGACATGTGTGGCGCTGCCAGTGTTTTTGGTACTCTGCGCGCTGTGGCTCAATTACAGCTTCCCATTAATGTGGTAGGTCTGGTGGCTTCCGCTGAAAATATGCCAGGTGGCGGTGCTATCAAACCCGGTGACATTGTCACCAGCATGAGTGGCCAAACCATCGAAATTCTCAACACCGATGCTGAAGGTCGATTAGTTTTATGTGACGCTCTCACCTATGCTGAACGTTACAATCCGAAGATCGTCCTAGATATGGCAACCTTGACCGGTGCCATGATGGTTTCCTTGGGCACAGAAATTAGCGGCTTTTTCAGCAACGATGATGCCCTCGCAGAAGACCTAGCTAAAGCAGCCAAAGAAAGTGATGATCCTTCTTGGCGTTTACCTTTGTGGCGTGCTTATGACGAGCAATTAAAATCAAACTTTGCTGATCTCGCCAACATCGGTTTACGTTGGGGTGGCGCGATCACCGCAGCTTGTTTCTTAGCACACTTTACTGAAAAGTTTCGTTGGGCGCATTTTGATATTGCTGGCACAGCAACGCTCTCCGGTAAAGACAAAGGTGCGACAGGTCGTCCAGTACCTTTATTAACTCAATACTTATTGAATCAATGTGAATGATGACCACGCAAGTTGATTTTTATTTAATTGGTGAATCTCATAACGACGGGCGTTATCGTATCGCCTGTCGTTTATTAGAAAAAGCCTATCATCAGCATCACAAGGCTTTTGTGCTCTGTGAAACGCAAGCGCTGGCACAAACCATGGATGAATTGCTATGGACCTATGCGGATACCAGTTTTGTACCGCATAATTTATTAGGCGAAGGACCTACACCACCGCCACCGATCCAAATGGGTACACAAGTTCCACCTCATCATCACGATATTTTATTTCTGCTGTCGGAAACTATTCCGCCGGAATTTCGCCAATTTAAGCGCGTCATTGAAATCATTCATCAAGATGAAAGAGCAAAGCAAATCGGTCGTGAACATTATCGTTATTTTCGCGAACAAGGTTGTCCTTTAACCTCACATGATTTACAAAAGAAAGTAGAAAGCGAGCCGCAACCATAACAAGAACATTCTATTAACCAACTTCACACACTAACGAAAGAGACATCATGGAAAAAACTTACAATCCACAAGATATTGAACAACGCTTATATCAACGTTGGGAACAAACCGGTGATTTTAAAGCCTCCGGTCATGGCGCACCTTATTGCATCGTGATTCCACCGCCAAACGTAACTGGTACATTACACATGGGCCATGGTTTTCAACAAACCTTGATGGACGCTTTGATCCGTTATCATCGCATGCAAGGCGATGACACTTTATGGCAAGTAGGCTGTGATCATGCCGGCATTGCCACACAGATGGTGGTTGAACGTCAATTGCAACAACAAGGCACGAATCGTTTCGATTTAGGACGCGAACCCTTTGTTGAAAAAGTTAAAGAATGGAAAGAAGAATCCGGCACCACCATTATGCGACAAATTCGTCGTTTGGGTTGTTCCGTCGATTGGGATCGTGAACGCTTTACCATGGATGAACCCTTCAGTGATGCAGTGATCCATGCTTTTATTCAATTGCATGATGAGGGTTTTATTTATCGCGGCCAACGACTTGTTAATTGGGATCCCGTATTACTCACAGCCATTTCTGATTTAGAAGTATTAAATGAAGAAGAGGAAGGCCGTCTCTTTTATATTAAATATCCGATTGTAAATACCGACGCGCATTTGGTCGTTGCTACCACTCGACCAGAAACTTTATTTGGCGATACAGCGGTTGCGGTGAACCCTGAAGATCCGCGTTATCAACAATACATTGGACATTACATTCAATTACCTTTAACTGATCGCACTATCCCAATTATTGCAGATGACTATGTGGATCCTGCTTTTGGTACCGGTTGCGTTAAAATAACACCCGCTCACGATTTTAATGACTACGCTGTCGGACAACGTCACGACTTACCCTTAATTAACATTTTCACACCTGATGCGAAACTCAATGAAAAAGTTCCCGCCGCCTATCAAGGTATGGATCGCGATGTTGCGAGAAAAGCAGTGAGCGCCGCATTAGAGCAACAGCAACAGTTAGAAAAAATCACACCTCATACGATGACGGTGCCACGCGGCGATCGCTCTGGTGCGGTGATTGAACCTTACCTCACTTATCAATGGTTTGTAAAAACTAAACCCTTAGCTGAACCTGCCATTGCTGCCGTCGAACAGGGCGACATTAAATTTATTCCAGAAACGTGGAGTAAAACTTATTTTCAATGGTTACACAATATCGAAGATTGGTGTATCTCTCGCCAATTATGGTGGGGACATCGCATTCCTGCTTGGTATGATACGCAAGGCAATATCTATGTCGCTAAAACGGAAGCCGACGCTCGTGCTAAATATAATCTCGACGCTAATGTTGCATTAACACAAGATAATGACGTCCTTGATACTTGGTTTTCCTCTGCCCTGTGGCCCTTTGCGACTTTGGGCTGGCCTCAAGACAATTCTGATCTAGAGCGATTTTACCCCACACAAGTATTAGTCACTGGCTTTGATATTATTTTCTTTTGGGTCGCGCGAATGGTCATGCTCGGACTCAAATTTATCGGCAAAGTGCCCTTTCACCAAGTGTATATCACAGGATTAATTCGCGATCATGAAGGGCAAAAGATGTCAAAATCTAAGGGTAATGTACTTGATCCTTTGGATCTTATCGACGGCATTGATTTAGAATCTTTAGTTACAAAACGCACGCAATCTTTGATGCAACCAGCGATGGCGAAAAAAGTAGAGACAGCAACTCGCAGTCAATTTCCACAGGGCATTGATAGCTATGGCACCGATGCTTTACGTTTTACTTTTTGTGCACTGGCCTCTAATGGTCGCAACATTCGTTTTGATGTAGGTCGATTATCGGGTTACCGTAATTTTTGTAATAAATTATGGAATGCCACTCGTTATGTGTTAATGAACACGGAGGATCAACCTCTCTCTGTTGACCCAGCACAAATGACCTTCAGCTTAGCAGATATTTGGATTCGCTCACGCTTACATCGCACCATCATCGAAGCTCGTCGACAATTTGATGAATTTCGCTTTGATTTGCTGGCACAGTGTCTCTATGAATTTGCATGGCATGAATTTTGTGATTGGTATTTAGAATTATCAAAACCTGTTTTAACGGGGCAAGCTTCGTTGGCTCAGCAACAAGGAACACGTTATACGTTATTGTGTACCTTGGAAACCTTGTTACGCTTATTGCATCCGATCATGCCCTTCATCACGGAAGAAATGTGGCAACGAGTAGCACCGCTGCTTAACATTACCGCCGAGAGCGTTAGTCATCAAGCTTATCCTATAGCAGATGCTACGTTAATCGATCCCGTTGCAGAAGCTGATATTGAATGGCTAAAACAAGTGATCTTAGGCGTGCGTACAATTCGCGGTGAAATGAATATTTCTCCTGGCAAAGCTTTAGATGCCTTATTTCGAAAAGGCAACGCTGAGGATCAAGAGCGTTTACAACGTCACCAAATGTGGGTAATGACCCTTGCAAAACTACAATCCGTTGCATGGCTGTCTGAGGGAGAGATTCCATTATCTGCAAGTGCGTTGGCAGGGGAAATGGAAATCTTGATTCCAATGGCAGGCTTTATTGATAAGCAAGCAGAATTAGAACGCTTACAAAAAGACTTAGCAAAATTAGAAAAAGAACATCAGAAAGTACAAGGCCGTTTGGATAATCCAAGTTTTGTAGAACGTGCACCAGCAGACGTTGTGGCGAAGGAACAGGCTCAAGTACAAGAGATGGTGTTGGCAATGGAGAATATCCGAGAACAAATTGAACGTATCCAGGAGTTGTGAGATCACTAAAAACGCTCTGAGCGTGCCGCCTATTTTTAACCACCGTACTGCTTGAAAAACAAGTAAAAAATGCCTTCTCCCCTTGAGGGAGAAGGTGGCCGAAGGCCGGATGAGGGGTATCTAATGGTCCGTTCGATAAAGTATTTTTCTTAATTTTGATCACCCCTCATCCGCCCGTTGGGCACCTTCTCCCTCAAGGGGAGAAGGCACTCTTTAAGTTTATTTTCACTTGGTATTTAGCATCTATGAATTTCTCTCTCTCCCGCGAGAGGAGAAATTGTTCTACTCATAAAAGTTTTTATTGACTTATTTTTAATCAGTTATTAGAATTACGCTGCCCTTCCTCCTTTGTATACGAATAAATAAGAAGGCTAATTAAAATTAACGATTGAGATATGTGAGTAGACTAATGAGAGAGAATTCGACTGAGCGATCCAATGCAATGACTGATGAGTTAGCTCCTGAGACGAGAGAGCAAGCTTCTGAGCTTTCTGTCTCTTCTAATGTATTTTGGCAAGATTTTAAAAAACATCCTTTTTTTGTACTCCTCTTCTTAACCGGATTATTGCTCATTGCCTTTACTCCATTAGGTGTTATTGCCGCTGCTCGACGAGCAAATGAGCAACCTGGTAAGGGAGGAAGAGCGCTATCTCCCTTTGATCCCTCTTCTCCACCTCCCGCGCCCTTACCTATCACGCCTTTTCAACAACTTTTAGCCACGGCGAATACTCGACCTGTTGAGCCGCCTCGATTTACTCCTTTGCCTAATGTTCGCCAAGCAATAGATGCCATGACGGCGGCAAGTCCCTCCCACTCTGCGGCTCGCCAATTCAATCACGTTGGCGGCTCAGAAAACATTGGGCCCTCCCGAGTCAATGGATTCGCAGCTGAAACATTTTCCATGCCATCTGAAACAGATTTCAGAGCCCTTGAACAGATTACGCGGCTTTCATCGATCGCTGAGACTGGCACTGTTGAAGAATTAGAAGAATTTCTTCAAGAAGATAAGGGACCACTTCCCTTTTCTCAGACAAAAATCGCGGTTAATACCTTGAAGATAGCTGCCAAAGCAAACAATGTCGCTGTTTTTTCCGCATTACTAGCTCGTACACCTATTGAATATTTGAATCATCCCATTCAAGAGAGTGATGAGGCCCCTCCCTATAGTTCATTGCTGAGCTACTGTACGCTCAAACTTAACAATCCTGAATTAGTGAAAAAAATATTTAAACGTGAAAAAGAATTATTAAAAATCTCTCCATCAAATATCCTTAACAAAAAGATGGGAGACTATCCGCTGGTGTAGACAGTGCTAATAACCCGCGAATAAATGGCGCAGGTAGCAAATAAAAATAGAATCGCAGATCATTCAAAACTACACTCAATCAGTACATAGAAA
>JAGVJK010000003.1 GCA_020051155.1 Gammaproteobacteria bacterium
ACAACTTTCTTGGCATAAGACTCGGAGATATTTCCTGTAATCCTTTGATCTATTGCCCATTCAGGGCTAAATCGCTCCCGGGGTTATTGAGAAGTTACATATTATGTTTGTAACTTTATGTTTTTTCATTAATTTAGTTTAAACAAACGGGTGCAATACCTTCAGCAGGGATTATGAAGGTATTGTATCTGTTTAATCTTTTTCCAATCTAACCGCTTTTTTTATAAACTTTGCTACACTGATCAGTGTGGTTCAAAAATTATTCACGTTCGGAACATGTTAGTTCCCAAGCCTTATGAGGGGGTATTATGAAGCGTGTAGTTAGCCTAGTTTCTGTCTTAGTTGTTCTTGGTGCCTTAGTGGGTTGTTCGTCAATGACCACTCAAGAACAAGGAACTTTAGCAGGTGCCGTAGTCGGCGGTGTGGCAGGTGCTGCAATCGGTGGCGGTGGTGCAGGCTCTGTAGTCGGCGGTGCAGCTGGTGCCGTAGTCGGTGGTGTTATCGGCCACGAAATCACAAGAGATTAAAAAAAAGCTTGCCATATAAATTAGAAGAGCGCATCTTTGCGCTCTTCCTTTCTTTTGAAAATCTTCGAATTGGACTGTCATGTGAAGATTTTTTCTTACGGACAATACGTCGTTTCTTAGTCATCCCAAGAAAGTGTGCCGCCTGCTTGATATTCAATGACACGTGTTTCAAAAAAGTTTTTCTCTTTTTTCAAATCTAACATTTCACTCATCCAAGGGAACGGATTTTCTGCGCCTGGGTATTGTTCTGCTAAACCAATTTGCGCACAACGACGATTGGCAATATATTCCAAATATTCTTTGAACATACCAGCATTCATGCCTAAGATGCCGCGCGGCATTGTGTCAATGGCGTATTGTGTTTCTAATTCCACACCTTTACGAATCATTGCAATGGCTTCTTGTTGGAAAGATTCTGTCCAGAGGTGAGGATTTTCAATTTTGATTTGATTAATGACATCGATACCAAAATTCATGTGCATGGACTCATCACGTAAAATATATTGGAATTGTTCAGAGGTTCCAACCATTTTATTACGTCGTCCCATGGAGAGAATTTGGGTAAAGCCCACGTAGAAGAAAATGCCTTCAAAAATTACGTAGAAAGCAATTAAATCTCGTAACAAACGTTGGTCAGCTGCAGGGGTTCCCGTCTTGAATAATGGGTCACCTAAGCTTTGTGTATAGTCTAGAGCCCACACTGCTTTGGTTGCGACAGAGGGAACTTCACGATACATGTTAAATACTTCAGCTTCGTCCAAACCTAAGCTTTCAATAACGTATTGGTAAGCATGGGTATGTAATGCCTCTTCGAAGGCTTGTCGTAATAAGTATTGTCGGCACTCAGGGTTTGTGATGTGACGATAAACAGCGAGTACTAAGTTATTAGCAACTAAGGAATCTGCGGTAGAAAAGAAACCGAGATTACGTTTAATGATCATGCGTTCGTCGTCAGTTAAGCCATTGGGATCTTTCCACAATGCAACGTCAGGTGCCATATTGATTTCATTGGGCATCCAATGGTTGGCGCAAGCGTCTAAATATTTTTTCCAAGCCCATTCATATTTGAAAGGAACTAATTGATTTAAATCAGCGCGACAATTAATGATGCGTTTATCATCCACTTGGATGCGAGCAGCACCCATTTTAATGGTTTCTAATCCAGTAATGCCGCCATCACCGCTCTCGCCACCATCATCATCTTCATCTTCTTCTGCACCAGGTGCGTGCATGGTTGGTTTGATGGGCTCATCTGCAAGGGCGAGATCAGATTCATCCCAGTCTAGTTTTGGCATATTCGTTACTCCTTCAAGTTATAGGGCAAGTTATTCGGTTATACGTTATTGACATGCTTCGCAATCAGGATTGTCAATGGCACACGCTTTGGGCGCTTCTTCACTGACAGAGACAGCATTCAATGCACGATCATGAATCGTTGATTTCTCTGCATTGGTTGCTCCCATACTTCGCAAGTAATACGTCGTTTTTAATCCACGAATCCAAGCGGTGGTGTAGAGTGTATCTAGTTTTTTACCAGAAGGCTCTGCCATGTAAAGGTTGAGAGACTGTGCTTGATCAATCCATTTTTGACGACGCGCACCCGCTTCAACTAACCACAGTGGATCTATTTCGAAGGCCGTCGCGTAACGTTGTTTTAACTCAGTGGGGATTCGATGAATCGACTGTACGCTACCGTTAAAGTATTTCAAATCATTGACCATCACAGCATCCCACAAACCTAACGCTTTTAAGTCTTGTACTAAGTATGGATTCACGACAGTAAATTCGCCAGACAAGTTAGATTTAACATAGAGATTTTGATACGTCGGCTCAATGGATTGACTGACACCAACGATATTGGAAATCGTTGCGGTGGGTGCAATCGCCATGCAATTAGAGTTACGCATACCATGGGCTTTAACGGTTTTACGTAACGCTGCCCAGTCGAGGGTTTCACTGCGATCAAGTTCCAAATATTTACCACGAGCAGCAGCCAATAATTCAATGGAGTCGATGGGGAGAATGCCTTTGCTCCACAAAGAGCCTTCATAGCTAGCATACGCACCACGTTCTTTTGCCAATGCACAAGAAGCTTCAATCGCATAATAACTAATGAGCTCCATGGAATTGTCGGCAAATTTTACCGCGTCGTTGGAAGCGTATTGAATGCCTAATTGATACAGTGCATCTTGGAAGCCCATGATGCCCAGTCCGACAGGACGATGCTTCAAGTTAGAACGTCTTGCCTGCGGTACTGAGTAATAATTGATGTCGATGACATTATCCAGCATCCGCATCGCAGTAGTGATGGTTTGTTTTAATTTTTCTTTATCAAAGCCATTACCCTTGATGTGAGCTGGTAAGTTAATGCTACCCAGGTTGCAAACGGCAATCTCGTCAATAGAGGTATTCAATGTAATTTCAGTACACAGATTGGAACTGTGAATGACACCAGCATGTTGTTGTGGTGAGCGTAAATTACAAGGATCTTTGAAGGTTACCCAAGGATGGCCTGTTTCAAACAATAAGCTCAACATTTTGCGCCACAGCGTTTTAGCGGAGACCACTTCAATATTTTTAATTTCACCACGACGTACTTTTTCTTCGTATCCGATATAGGCTTCCTCAAAGTCTAAGCCATAAAGGTCATGTAAATCCGGAGTATCGTTAGGCGAGAATAAGATCCAGTCTTTATCTTCCAAGACGCGTTTCATAAATAAATCTGGGATCCAATTGGCGGTATTCATGTCGTGTGTACGTCGACGTTCATCACCGGTATTTTTCCGCAACTCTAAAAATTCTTTGAGATCTTTGTGGAATGTTTCGAGATAAGCACATACGGCGCCTTTACGTTTTCCGCCTTGATTGACGGCAACCGCGGTGGCATTAGCAACACTCATGAAGGGAATTACACCTAGAGATTTGCCATTGGTGCCTTTAATGCGCGCACCTAATCCACGAACATCAGTCCAGTCATTACCGAGACCGCCCGCAAATTTTGAAAGAAGAGCATTGTCTTTAATGGCGCTGTAGATACCATCCAAATCATCGGGAATTGTCGTTAAATAACAGCTGGATAATTGTGGACGCAGAGTTCCAGAGTTAAATAATGTCGGTGTTGAACTCATGTAATCGAAGGAAGAGAGTAAGCGATAAAATTCAATCGCACGCGCTTCTTTATCAGCTTCCTGCGTAGCAAGTCCCATGGCCACGCGCATGAAAAATGCTTGGGGTAATTCAAAACGAACCCCTTCGCTGTGAATGAAATAACGATCATAAAGGGTTTGTAACCCTAAGTAAGAAAATTGTAAGTCACGGGTTGCATCCAAGGCAGCGGTGATTTTATCTAAATCAAATTGCAACAAGCAAGGATCGAGCAATTCACACTCAACGCCTTTTTGGAGATAGGCTTTAAAATATTTGGGGTATACTGCCGCCATTTCTTGAGGTGACACATCCTTAGTTAACCCTAAAAAACCTAGGGCTTCACGTTGTAAGGAGTGGAGTAAAATTCTGGCAGTGACATAGGTATAATTGGGTTCTTGTTCGATGAGTGTGCGCGCAGATAACACAATGGCTTTATGAATATCGTCTAAGCTGACACCGTCGTACAAATTGCGGTAAACGTCCTTTAGGATATCTTCTGGATTGACATCGGTTAAATTATGGCAGGCCTCGGTTACGATGTCTTTTAAACGGTTCATGTCGAGGGGCACACGAAAGCCATCATCTAACAAAATATGTAAGACGGGTTCTGCAGGAGCGGCAGTTGTTTGAGTTTCACGGGCTTTGCGTCGTTCTTCACGATAAAGGACATAGGCACGTGCGACTTGTTGTTCGCCAGCGCGCATTAATGCTAACTCGACTTGATCTTGGATGTCTTCGATATGGATGGTGCCACCACTTTGCATGCGACGCTGAAAATTGTGAGTCATCCCCTCTACTAAACTTTTAACTTTTTCATGGATGCTACTAGAGAGGGTGCCATTTTCTGTTTGTTGTGAGAGGAATGCCTTGGTAATGGCAATAATGATTTTACTGTCATCATAGGCGACGACCGTGCCATTGCGGCGGATAACGCGCAAAGTGCCTGGTTGTGTAGCAGTAAGTTCGGGTGTGTGTGGGGTATTGACGGGTTTCATGGGTGCCTTGCTTGTAATAAATGTGTTGCGTTCAATCGTTTCCATTGCTCCTCCTTTGAGTGTGGGCCTTAAGTGTTGGTTATTTTTAGTAAAGTTATCCACATTTTACTTTCCCTTGCGGTTTCGGATAGTCTTTGCCTCTATATATAGATGTTTTTATAACTTAGACTACAAGATAGAGGGTTTTAAAAAGAAAAGCAATACAACAACCTGGGGGAAGTTTGTGGATAAATTGTGGAAAAAGCTGTGGATGGTGTTCAACTATTTTAAAAGTAAATTGATAACAAGCAGTTGCTAATCCTTAGACAGAGAAAAAAATTATTGTATATTCATAGAGTTGAGTATTTATTTTTTACAGTGGGTGAAGAAGAGGATTAATGGGCTGCTTCATGGCAAAAGGAGAGTCCTTTCTCCGTTTCGCCATGGGGTACTTCTAATAATGATTAATTGATAGGGTTATGAAGAAAGAGCGTGACTTAAATCGTGTTTTAAGTCATCCAGATCTTCTATGCCAACAGAGAGGCGCACCAAGCCATCTAAGATGCCTAAGGCTTGCCGTTTATCTGCCGGGATGGACGCGTGGGTCATAATAGCAGGATGCTCAATTAAACTTTCTACACCGCCGAGACTTTCAGCTAAGGCAAACAATTCGCAGCGTTCAAGAAAACGTTTAGCATCCGCTAATTGACCTTTTAAGACCATCGTGATCATGCCACCGAAACCACGCATCTGACGTTGCGCTAAGGCATGCTGAGGGTGGGAGGATAAACCGGGGTGAATGACGTACTCTACCTTAGGATGAGCTGCTAACCACTGAGCAAGCTCAAGGGCACTGGCATTGTGTCTTGCCATGCGCAGAGCCAGTGTTTTTACACCTCGCAGAGCGAGGAAACTATCGAAGGGGCCAGCAATTGCACCAATAGAGTTGTGTAAAAAAGCCATTTGTTCGGCTAAATCTTTTCGATCATTAACGACCACTATGCCATTCACTACATCAGAATGCCCGCCAAGGTATTTCGTTCCGGAGTGAACCACAATATCAGCGCCGTAATGTATGGGTTGCTGATTGATGGGCGTTGCAAAGGTATTATCGACCACCATCAACAAACCATGTTGTTTAGCAAAGGCGCCAATGGCTTCTAGGTCTGCCAATTTCAACATGGGATTGCTGGGTGTTTCAATCCAAAGTAATTTTGTATTGTGCTGCAATGCGTTTTCTAATCGCTGAAGATCGCTAACATCAACAAAGCTAAATTGTAAATTACTAGAGCGACGTCGTACTTTGTCGAATAAGCGGAAGGTACCGCCATACAAATCATCGCTAGCAATCACATGGTCACCAGCATTTAATAATTCCAAAACCGTAGCAATTGCTGCCATACCTGATGCAAAAGCATAGCCGCGCGTGCCACCTTCCAGTGCCGCAACGCAGCGCTCATAGGCTTCGCGAGTCGGATTTTGCGTACGTGAATATTCATAACCTAAATGCACACCAGGACTTTGCTGCACATAAGTCGAGGTAGCGTAAATAGGTGGCATAATAGCGCCAGTTGAAGGATCAGGATGTTGGCCAGCATGAATGACTTGCGTGGCGATATCGTATTGTTTTGATTTTGTCATGACGTATTACCTTGTCTCATAAAGATGGCGCATTATATACTGATTTTCCTTGAAGATGCGAATGTATCCTTAAACACTAACAAGCGGAATAAGATTCCTAGCCGTTCGTCTGCGAGTTATTTGAATCCGTTGTATCATCAGCTTCATCTTCATCAGAAGAGTCATCAGAGGAGTCATCAGCTGAATCATCGGATGAATCATCTGCAGAGTCATCAGCGTTATCATCTGAGTCAGCATTATCGGAGTTCGCTTGATCAGTGTCGCTGGGACCGTTTTCAAGACTGGCTTGCAAGAGTGGATCAGCGATAAGGTCTGTATCTTGGTCATTCAGATCACCATCATTTTCTGCAGAGCTTAAGATGGAGGCAGAATTGGCTGTCGTGTCATCGATGTTTCGAAAAGAGAGAGCGGATGCATCTTCAGCATGAGTTAGGATGGCAAAACTCATCAATCCACTGAAGGACAGTAAAGTAAAAAATTGTTTCATGATGGAACCCTCACTTAAGCTGAACGCACAACTTATTGATTTATAACAAAATATAGCAAAACTCAACTCCCGAGCTGAGAATGACACAAAAAGAGAACAAATTTTAACACTTTTTTAGAAAAATTTCCTTTGTATTTTGCAAATTTTGTTGTATAAATCGCTCCTTTGAATTGTTCGCACCTTAGAAAGCGAATAACTTATGTCTCTCAGGCGTTCACCATGTGAGTTTTTTAGGAACGTGTTTGAAATAATTTTCTGATATTGGAAGGTTATTTCAGACACATTCCTGGCGCGAAGTAGGGATATTTTACGAAACTCCCAAAGGGGTTAAAGAATGTGAATTCTATTGGAGATAAGATATGGACGATGAGCCTATTGTTGATTTAGATGATTTAGACGATTTACCAGAGCAGACTCCGGATCTTCTTGAAAAAGGTTCGCTTAAACCACAGCCTTCACTGACAGCACGTAAACGTCTAGAGGAAGTATTAGAGCAGCGACGCCTCAAGAAAGAATTGAGCGAATACGACGAGATTTAACTCGCGTCGCGAGGAATGGGGGTTGGTTTGCCTTGAGCATCTAACGCAACAAAGGTAAACAACCCTTCAGCAACTTGGACAGAGTTATCAGACTGAAAGTTGCGTACCCACGCTTGTACTTGCATCGTTACAGACGTGTTACCGATTCTTTGCACTTTGGCATAACAGCAAACCACATCGCCTACTTGCACAGGCTTCACAAAAACCATTTTATCAATAGCAACAGTCGCAGTGCGTCTCTTTGTGGTCTTCATTGCCAAAATGGCTGAGCCAATATCCATTTGTGAAATGAGCCAGCCACCGAAGATATCGCCGCTGCCATTAGTATCTTTAGGCATCGCCATGGTACGTATTACTAATTCGCCTTCGGGCTGCTGGGTTGTCATTAATAGCTCCTATTGAAATTCATGAATGCAACGCACCACGCGCGACACGATTTCGTCGGCTTCTTGATCAGAGATAATGTATGGTGGCAACATACGAATGACTTGATCCGCTGTGATGCTAAATAACACGCCGTGCTTTAAGCCTAGATGTAAAATTTCGCGACAAGGTTTATCCATTTCTATTCCAATCATTAAACCTTTGCCACGCACATTCAACACATGGGGAGCATCCGCTAATTGTTGGCGTAGGGCAGACAACATACGTTCGCCCAGGTAGGCGGCGCGAGCGCATAATTGATCACGCTCGATAATATGAATAACTGTTTGCGCAACATAAGTTGCAAGGGGATTGCCACCAAAGGTTGAACCATGATTGCCAGGATGAAATAAATCACTCGCTGGACCGTGCGTTAAACAAGCACCAATGGGAATACCATTCGCCAAGGCTTTGGCGCTGGTGAGAATGTCAGGCACGATGGGATAGTGTTGGTAAGCGTAAAAAGTTCCCGTACGACCAACACCGGTTTGGACTTCATCTAAGATCATTAAACAATTATATTGGTCGCAAAGCTGACGCACCTTAATGAGATAATCATCGGCTGGGATTAAGACGCCGCCTTCTCCTTGAATCGGTTCTACCATCACCGCAACTACTTGGTGATCGTGTTGCAAAATCATTTCCAGCGCATGTAAATCATTATAAGCACAACGCACAAAGCCTTGAACCAGGGGTTCAAAACCTGCTTGCACTTTACGTGACCCTGAAGCGCTGAGACAGGCTAAGGTGCGGCCGTGAAAAGATTTTTCCATCACGACAATGTGAGGCGTTTCGATGCCTTTTTGATGCCCATATAAGCGTGCTAATTTAAATGCTGCTTCATTTGCTTCAGCCCCGCTATTTGCGCAGTACAGAGCATCCATCCCAGAGACGCGAGTTAAACTTTCTGCTAAACCAATTTGATTGGTGATTTCAAACACATTACTTGTATGTAACAGTTTACTGGCTTGCTCAGTGATGGCGGCTATCACCTCTGGATGAGCATGGCCTAAGGCGCAGACGGCAATACCACCTAGCGCATCAAGGTATTCACGGCCTTGAGTATCCCAGAGGCGTACTCCTTGTCCGTGGGAAAATTGCACGGGTAAAGGATTGTAGGTTTTCATTAGACCATGAACCATGAGAGGACTCCTTCCTATTAACGATTAAAGTTGGTTTCTGCAAAAGACCAATTTACTAATTCCCAAAAATTTTCTAAATATTTAGGGCGTGCGTTACGGACATCGATGTAATACGCGTGTTCCCACACATCACAGGTTAACAGGGCTGTTTGACCAGGCATCGTTAGTGGAGTGCTCGCATTACTCGTGTTAATTAAATCAACGTTCCCTTTATCATCGCGCACGAGCCAACACCAGCCCGAGCCAAAAAGGCTTACTGCAGATTTAGTAAAGGCTTCTTTAAATTGAGCAAAGGAGCCGTATTTGCGGGCAATAGCTTCTGCTAAGGCGCCACTGGGTTCACCGGTACTTTTGGGGGTTAAGCTATGCCAGTAAAAAGTATGATTCCACACTTGTGCGGCGTTATTAAAAACACCACCCGAGGATTTTTTAATAATTTCTTCTAACGTCAAACCTTCAAACTCAGTGCCTGGGATCAGATTGTTGAGATTGTTGACATAAGCCTGATGGTGTTTGCCATAGTGATATTCCAACGTCTCTTTTGAAATGTAAGGTTCTAAGGCATTTAATTCATAGGGCAGGGGCGGTAATTCAAAGGCCATATTATATGCTCTCCTAAGATTGAGGTTTTTACTTTTGCAGAGTGTAGCTTAAATCAAATTAAGATGCACGAGGATTCCTAGGCGGAATCTTTTCTACAAAGAATTGGAATTAAGCGACTGAAGTTGGTAACACCAAAGCTTGTCCTGGATGTAATTTGCTTTGTTTAGTTAAATCATTTAACGCTAACAATTTCCCAACACTGGTGTGATTGCGTTTTGCAATTCTGTCTAAGGTGTCACCCGGTTTCACTTTATAGTGAGGAGGGGGTGCGACTTTGACTTGTTGTTGCGCAAGTTGTGTGGTGGTTGCAGGCTCAGAAATTTCTTCCGGCAACAACAATTTTTGATGTGCTTTGAGAGCTGTGCGAGTTAAATGATTTTTGCTAATCAAATCATCCACACTCACTTCGTATTTTTTGCTGAGAGAGGTCAAGGTGTCACCGGATCTTACAGCATAACGTCGCCATTGAACGGTGGAAGGCGATGGTGAGCCTTCAATATGAACCGCCAAGGTTTGATGCGCAGCTTTTTGATAAGTAGCAATCTTCGCAATAGGTAAAACAATGCGAGCGGGTGCATGTACATCAGGATCCGTTGCCCAGTGACTGTAGCCGGGATTTAACTGATAGAGATCATCAAGTTTAATATCCGCTTGTTTTGCGACATTCGACAGTGCCACTTGGTGATCGATTTCTACAGTTCCGAAATAAGGTTTATTACTAATGGTAGGTAAGTCGAGAGGATATTTTTTAGGGTTACTAATAATCTCTGCCAGCGCTAACAAACGAGGAACATAGGTTTCCGTTTCTCTAGGCAAACTCAATGACCAAAATTTTGTACTGAGGCCGGACTCCTGATTTCGTTTCACAGCATTGAGTACAGTTCCTTCACCGGAATCATAAGAGGCAATGGCCAATAACCAATTGTCATGGAAAAAATCTTTTAAATAATTTAAATGTTTTAATGCAGCGTTAGTAGAATTAATAATATCTTTACGACCATCAAACCAATAATCTTGATGCAAACCTAAACCAGAAGCAGTGCTTGGCATCAACTGCCACAAACCAGCAGCACCAACAGGTGAATAAGCAAAAGGATCATAGGCACTTTCAATCATTGGCAACAGTGCTAGTTCGCCGGGCAATTGTTGTGCTTTTACTTGCTGAAACACATAGTACAAATAAGGCTCAGCTTGATTAGCGACTTTCGCTAAAAAATCTTTATGAGACATGAACCAAGAAATTTGAGCTTGTACCGCCGGTGTATTTGAATAATGAGGTAAAGAAAAACTGCGCGTAATCACACTCCATAAATCGCGAGTGCTGGTGCTACGTTCGTAAGAAGTTTGCTGTTCTTCTTTTGCTTGAAAATAAGGTGTGTAAGCTGAGGGCTGTTCACCATAACCGAAGGCAAATGTGCTTACGGTTAAAAGACAGCCAGCTAATAAACAACAAAGTCGGTAATGTCGTCGTTTTTTCTTCATGTGCTCCATAAATTAAATCCTATATACCATTGCCGATCCATGGAAAGGATTTGTACAGCAATATATTGGCTTTGTCCAGTTTTTTTTTAAATTAGTGCACTTCTGGTTAATAAAAAATCTATTTTAAGGATGTTTTGTTTTTTTTGTGTTCAAAAAATAAATTATTCTGTTTCATACAGTTATTATTTTTTTTAATTGCGCGTGCTTGCTATCATATAGGAGATTTAAAACGAATGGAAAAAAATCTGTGCCAACACGTGAAAATTATCAACATCTTAAAGACTGGTTTGATTCTGATCTCGGAAAAAGCGTGAGTCACGATGAAAAATTAGAGCTTGCAAAAATCATTACGAATTATTTTGGTTATCATTTATTGCATGTTGGTTCTATCGGTAATGCCGCATGGTTAGCATCAAGTCCTATACGTCATAAAATTTTTGTAGATGTCGATGCCTCCGATCATGGGCTCGGTAATATGGTACAAGCAGATTATAAACAATTACCTTTTGTCCCCAATAGTATTGATGTGGCCTTGTTGTCCCATGTGTTAGAGTTTGAAGAATCACCAGAAAAAATTTTACAAGAAATTGCAGATACATTAATTTCAGAAGGGTACATGATTATTCTTGGTTTTAACCCCTTTAGTTTATGGGGCATTCGTGCTTGGTTTAAAAATAAAAATGATTATCCATGGCGAGGACATTTCGTGAGTATTCGTAAATTGCGTAAGTGGTTACGAGCTTGTGATTGTACCATCGATTTTTATAAAACTTTTTGTTTTCAGTTACCCATTGCTAGTAACTCTATTCGACGACGTTTAGGCTTTGTGAAAAGCATTGGACAAACCTGTTGGCCTACCAATGGTGCAATTTATTGTTTGATCGCTAGAAAAGAAGTAGCGACCTTAACACCCATACGATTTTCTTGGCGAGTTGAGAAAGTACAATTTAGTAAAAAGCGTGTAACGCAAATGGATACTAGGAGATCCCGTGACTAAACAAGTAATGATATACACCGATGGCGCTTGCCGTGGTAATCCAGGCCCCGGTGGTTGGGCGGCTATTTTGCGAAGCGGAAGTAATGAAAAAATTATTTATGGCGCAGAAGCTCATACCACGAATAATCGTATGGAATTAACGGCGGTCATTGAAGCATTATCTATATTAAAAGAACCTTGTGATGTAACGGTGACAACGGATTCGCAATATGTTGCAAATGGTATTACAAAGTGGATTCAAGGATGGCGTCGTAAAGGGTGGCGTACCAGTCAAAATGAGCCTGTCAAAAATTTAGATTTATGGCAAGCATTAGATGCTTTAACTAATGGCCATAAAATAGAATGGTGTTGGGTGAAGGGTCATGCTGGGCATCCAGAAAATGAATTAGCAGATACCTATGCCAACAAAGCCATTGATGAATTGCAACAGGAAAAAAGTGTATGAGTCATCGACAGATCGTATTAGATACAGAAACCACAGGTTTAGAGCCAGCCTTAGGTCATCGGATTATTGAAATTGGTGCTGTGGAAATTGTGAATCGTCGGGTGACGGATCGTCATTTTCACGTTTATTTAAATCCAGAGCGTGATATTGATGAAGGTGCCTTGGCAGTGCATGGATTAACGCTGAGTTTTTTGAAAGATAAACCTTTATTTTCAACCATCGTGCAGGAATTTTTAGAGTTTATTGGTGGCGATGAATTAATTATTCATAATGCCAGTTTTGACTTAAAGTTTATTCATCATGAATTGCAACGGTTAAAGGGAGCACCGTCGCGTATTGATGTGGATCGTTCAGTGATTGATACCTTGTTGTTAGCGCGACAAAAGCATCCTGGGCAGCGTAATAATTTAGATGCGCTTTGTAAGCGCTACTCGGTTGATCATTCTAAACGAGATTTGCATGGCGCTTTGCTGGATGCTCGTTTGTTAGCCTATGTGTATTTAGCGATGACGGGTGGTCAAAGTAGTTTATTTGACTTAATGACGCAGGAAAAAAAACTAGAGCCAGTTAATGTGACGAAGCCATTGGTAGCCATGGATGTAAATCAAATTCCTATCATTAAGGCGAGCCAGCAAGATCTCGAGGCCCATGAGCAACATCTAAAGACCTTAGCAAAACAGAATGGAGTCGATTGTGTTTGGAAAGAATCTTAAAGCAACGTCGCCGAAAAAACTATTAGAGTTTTTTCAAGCTTTTATCCGCCTAGAGGCAGCTGGCGGTATTGTTTTATTTGCAGCCGCTATTCTTGCTTTGATCATTGATAACTCTTCTTACGCATTTTGGTATCGTGATTTTGTCATCTTTGATTTGACCATATTTAACCTGAGTAAACCTTTAGTGCTTTGGATCAACGATGGTTTAATGGCAATTTTCTTTTTACTAGTTGGGTTAGAAATTAAACGAGAAGTGCTCGAGGGGGAATTGAGCAGCCTTGCAAAGGCAATCTTACCGGGTGTTGCTGCCATTGGTGGTGTGCTTGGGCCAGCTATTATTTATTATTTTATTAACCAGCACGATGCGACGAGTCTTCGAGGATGGGGCATTCCCATTGCAACAGACATTGCTTTTGCACTTGGAGTGCTGGCGTTGCTTGGGTCGCGTGTACCGGCGGGGTTGAAAATATTTTTAACGGCCTTAGCCATTATTGATGATTTAGTTGCAATACTTATTATCGCAATTTTTTATACGGATGAGTTATCGTGGCTTTCTTTGGGGATCGGCGGTCTTTGTTTAATTGTGCTATGTTTGCTGAATTATAAAAAAGTGACTGCTTTTTCTCCTTATGCATTTGTTGGAATTCTCTTATGGGTTTGTGTATTAAAATCGGGTGTGCATGCGACATTAGCAGGTGTGATGGTTGCGATGGCGTATCCCTTACGTTCTGAAAAAGATCCGAAAGAGTTCCCGGCGCATCGTGTGGAGAAAGCAATTCATCCTTGGGTGGTTTTTCTAGTGTTACCCTTGTTTGCATTTGTTAATTCTGGTATTTCTTTTTCGACAGTTTCTCTTAATTTATTTTTGTCGCCGTTGTATTTGGGCATCGCAGTGGGATTGTTTTTTGGTAAGCAATTGGGTGTGATGTTAGCGACATTCTTAGCGGTAAAATTTAATTTGGCGAAATTACCAACAGGTGCGCGATGGGCGCATATTTATGGGATTTCTTTGGTGTGTGGTGTCGGGTTTACGATGAGTTTGTTTATTGGCTCATTGGCTTTTGATGAGAATATGCTGGATTCTACACAAACCATTCGGTTGGGTGTGCTAACAGGATCTCTGTTGTCGGGGCTTTTTGGATATTTATTTCTGCGGTTTTTACCGGGAAAAAGAAAGTAAAAGCGAGCGAATGAGGGGTGATCAAATTCAGGTAAAATACTTTTTTGATATTACTTTTTAGTGTTAGATGATTAAGCAATTGATTTCGCAGACGTTAGTTCGTTCTTGATATGCTTGTTGTGAGAAACTACTTGAATCTGTTGTAGTTGGTGAAGATGGGAATATGTCTTCTAGTGGTTTAGCTCCAGACAAAATAGCGCTAGCGTTATCCGAACTATTGGTGCATCTTTTTACGTAGTCAATGAGCTTATGAAGGTTCTCAATAGCTTTACCTATATCTTGATTGTTAAGAGTGCACTGACTATTGAATCGATCTTTAGCAATGCCAATCCAACGATTATCTGTAGAGGGTCTGTTATCTATTAACTCGTGAAATGTTGATACAGCGTTATTATAAATTAACAGTTGATTCTCAACATTATCGTAAGATAATGATGGATCGTCCTCAGCTAAATGGCTAGAGGAAGCTTCTTGAGATTCCTCGGGAAGGTCGAAAGGGTGAGGGTCGGTTGAACTTGATAGCCTTGCCACGGGGGCTTGTTGTTTCTTTTCCATTGGAGAGATATTAAAAGAGTTCCTTTTTTCTTCGACGTCGTCGTCGCTGGGGAGAGGTAAGCTAGTCTCGACGGGACCTGGTGATGATAATCTCCACAAATCATCATCTTCGGTTATAATTTCCTCATCACTGGATGACATATAAAACCTTCTATTATCAAAGCCTCATACTAAGAAGGGCGTTCGTTATGCTCTCAAGGGCCAGAGTGTATAAAAATAACCAGATATTGTCAAACTCCCCTAACGATGTTGTAGAGAAAGACTTTCCACGTCTCCTTCTTCCCTACCTAAAGAACTATTGGAAAAAGAGTAGGAGGTCGGTTGTTTGAGTGTGGGTGGTATTCTATTAGGGAAATATTGTCGGTATGCTGGGTCGAGAAGACTGGTAAATAATCTAGGGATTGTTTTGTCCTTACAGACTGCGAGGAGTCGCTTATAGCAATCTTCATTCATGAATTGTATTAAGATAGCAGAGAAGGGGCGACGTTTATTTGGGTCGAAGACAGTTAATGTTATTTGAAATAACTCTAAGACATCTCTTATGTACTTTTGTTCTTCTGTCAAAGACTTCATTGATTTTAGTTTCTCAAATTCTTTAGTGATAAGAAGCGTTTTTTGTTCGTTCGCTACTTCTATTTTATTAAATACGGAGATAGCGAGTGAGTTTAATTCCCAGACACGCATACCGTCTTTATTTTTAATATATGGATCTGCGTCGTGCAGCAATAATAATTCTACGAGTGCTTGTTTATTTTCACGCATTGCTAAGTGTAATGGCGTTTCCATATCTTTATTTTGTAAATCGTGGCGAGCAGCGTTTTTTAATAAAAAGATTGTCGCTTCTCTGCAGCCAAGTTTTGCTGCTAAGTGAAGAGCTGTATTTTCATCGAGATCGGAGAGCGCTAGTAAATTTCCACCATAGTTTCCTGCTGCTTGATAGAGATGTTCCATTAGACGTACATTATTTTGTTGTGCTGCTGTTAACAAAGTGTCTGGCTCTTTCTCGATGGCGGAGCTATTGCTAGAGGAGCATGAAGGTTCTGCCGCGGGGATTGCACTGGATGGAGTAGACTCGGGAGCTTCTACCATGTGCGAAAAAGAAAGTTGTTCCTTGCTATCAGATGATAAGAGTTTTTCTAGCTTTTCTATTAAACGTATGGGATTTCTGTACATAAGTTTTCCGTCACTAGGATCAATTAACCCATTAATGAATCTAGCTAACTCTGCTCTCGAATCGGAACGAAACATTGAAAAGCTTGAAGAAGGCTTGCTAGTGGTGGCAGTTTTATAAATCTTAGTCTTTGTAAAAGCTAAAATAACCAGTGAACAAGGGCGAGCTTGGTGTGCTTGAATGCATCGTACTAACGCTTCGAGTGTTTTCTTGGAGTTTCCCGTGCTGGTTTCTATTTTTTTATTAAGAGTAGAAAGTGTTTTTGTTCTTTTTGGCTCAGTGAGTTTTTGAGAAGCTGTTATACAGTTTTCTTTCGCTTGATTTTCGAGAGTTGGGTCGCAGCCATTGAGAAGCAATAATTCGACTATATCATGTGAGATAGGTTTTTTATGAAATGCTAAATGTAAAGGAGTATCGCCTTTTTTATTCTTGTTATCAGATGGTAACCATTCTAGTGTGCTTATCAAAAAGTTACAAGCATTAAAATGACCATGCATCACTGCGAGATGAAGAGGGGTATTTTTATTTACTCCGCTAAGATCGCGTGCAACATCTTCATTTGCAGCATACAAATCTTTCATGGCAGATAGACTGTTATGACCCACAGCAATTAAAAAAGGTGTAAGCCCTAAGTTGTTTCTATCAGAGATATGATCTTTAAGTGAAGTTTTTAATAAAAGACTAATCACTGGAATATCAGTTGTTGCAGCTAAATGTAGTAATGAATTACCTTTCTCATCAAGCTTGAGTGGGTCGAGTCGATAACCAAACAATAACAGCGCAAGCTGATTAGTCCATAGATGACGCACTGGACTAGCGGAAGGGATCTTACGGTATTCTAAGAAATGTTTATGCAAATCTAGCTCTGCAGAGTCAGCGTTTGAAGATGAGCTAGAAGACGTTGGATTATTGTTAGGTGTTTCAGAGGAAGAACATTCTGTAGGAAAGTAATTTTCGTGAATAGAGGCTAGAGCTAAATCTTTACGCACGATGGATTTTTGATCACCGGCAATCAGCTTGTTAATCGTTGCTATTAACTCAGGGCAAGCGATGGGTGTTTTCGCTATAAAATTCATGATAATGACGCAAGGAAAATGAAGAGGATACTGATCTAAATAAGCCGTTAACGCTTGCAGGACTGTTATGGATTCATCGGCGTTTTTTGTGCGTTGTGTTTCTATTTCTTTATGAATCGCTAAGACAATTTTAGCGTGTTCTTTTTTAATTTGATTTTCAATAATACGCCATATTTTCTCTTGATTAAGATTTAATTTAGCACCATGGAGCATTAAAAGACGCGGTGTGCCATGTCCTCCCCAATAGCGTACATCTACATCTTTATTAATACAAACGTCGAGAGCTGTTTCCCCATTTATATTTTGCTGATAGATATGGTGAATGGGCTGATGTTGTAGAATATAGTCAATGAGCGCAAAATCCCCATGTGTTACAGCTATATGCAATGGCGTGTTGCCCTGGTTATCCGGTGAAAAAATATCTTCGATACTTTCACCATTGTTGATCGCATGTTGGTGGAGTGTTTTATATCGAGGGTTCCTAAAAATGTTATCACTAGTATTCTGCATGGATGATAGGAAGGGAGTTTCTCCTGCGTGATTTTTATGAAGCACGCGATAAGCTAAAATGCTAGTTTCCAACAAGTGTTTTACCCAAAAACGTCCTTGCTCAGGAGTATTTTCTCGTGCAAGCAGATGGAGTAAGGTATCTTCATTTTCAGTTACAGAATAAAAATCTCGATTTACAGTTAAAAGAGGATTTTTACACTCTTGTGCTTTATTAGTGAACTGTATGAACGTCGTTAAAAAACCATGAGCATCATAACTCGAAGGAACGATGGGTTTTTCATAGGGACGAGAGGTTAACTGACTGGGTAATATTTCTGGATGACTTATGATATTGGCTAAATCGGACGACCGAAAAAGATATTTTCGATCGGTTGTTTGAATAAGATCATCGAGTAACTGGATTATTTCAGGTGGAATCTCGATGGGCTGTTCTTTATAAGCGGCAATAATAATACACAGTGGACGACTGGGATAAGACTTGATAAAGGTTATTACCTGCTCAAAATCTTTTTGTATAGAGGATTGTAGTTCCTCTGAGTTTGCAGAAGCTAAAAGCGTAGCTTTCTTCTCTTGAAGGATTCTTTGTGCGTTTCTATGTTCCATCTCAAGTGCTTGCCGCAGTAATCGTGTTGCAAGGGAATCGCTATCTAAACAAGTTTCTTGGTTATTATTGCGTGCCATAGGATCAGCGCCGTTTGCTAATAACATCTGTGCCACAGCCGATACCGGTGTTCCATAGGGAGATGAACGCTTAGCATGAGCAGCTAAATGTAGAGGAATATCGCCATCAAGGTTTTGTGCAGATAGATCAGCGCCTTGTTTTACTAAAAATGTGCAGACATCAATGTGCCCATTTCGCGCGGCTAAATGTAAGGCAGTATCACCTAGATGATTCTTTGCAGTCAGAGGATCAACACTGCCATGATCGATGAACCATTGCATGGCATTCATCGAGCCATAAGCAGCTGCTGTTAAAAAAGGTGTATTGCCATAACGATTGGTAAAATTGATATAGCGGCGTAACTCGGTTTCCCAAAACAAGTCCAATAATAAGAAATCATATTGTGCAATGATATGTAATAAAGTATTGCCATCGTCGTCAAAGCAAATAGGATCTTTATGGAGTCCATGTAATTGTCGAGTGATAAAGTCTCTTTGCGGATTTTTCACCGCGACATCACTCTGCAGTATTTTCTGTTGTCGAGCAGCAGACTCTCGTGCATAGCGAAGAATAGCTCGCTCACCATCGACGACGAAACCGGGAGAAACGAAATAATCAGGATCCTCGACAGAATGATCTTCAAAGTATTCACCTTTTCCTGCTGGTTGATAGCTTCCTAGTATGTCTTGAACCCAGGATGCAAACGGAGAACCATCAGAGGTCTTAGTGGGGTTTTGCGCTTTTTGGATATTAATTCGACGATGGACATAGGGCTCTGGTTCTGAGGTTGCTGCTAATAAGGGAACATGTAAACTTTCTTGGGATGTGCTAGCCGGGGATGAGATTTCTTTTTCAAGAGAAGAGAAATTGAAGGGTTTTATAATAATTTGTTTTCTAGCGTATTCTTTGTCTTGCTCGGGAATGAGGGCATCAACAAATTTTTCTAAATCAGATCGTTTGTCCAGGGCGAATGCTTGTAAAAAAGTGCTGTGAGGTTCTTTGGAAGCTTGAGCGCCAGCTTTATAGATCTCCAGCGTCATAAAATATTCGAAGATGAGAAAAAGAGGATGATATGGATTTTGTAGTATTAATTGTTGAAGCGCTCTAAGTGCTTTTACCTCTGGACTGTTAGTTGGTAGCGTTGTTATTTTTTGGCTAATGGCTAAGCTTGCGTCGCAGTGCCTTTCTTCAAGCTCCTTAAAGAAAGGCGGCATAGAGGATATTACGGTTTCGGAATTAGTAGAACTGGAGGCTTGGGGAAGAGCGATGGCGATTGGGGTTGCACCATTCAAGAGTAATAGGTGCGCGAGATGAGTATGGCCATTTAAAATAGCGAGCTCAAAGGGTGTGTAGGGTGTGTGTCGTTGCCAATCGAGAGTATCTATGTCAATCTCCGGTTGAGTTAACAGATACTCGCAAAGTGCTTGATGTCCTTGCTTTGCAGCAATATGTAATAGTGTCAAACCCTCTTTGTTTTTGATATTCAGCTCCGTGAGTTCATAGGGAGCAGAGCGTAATAATTTGATGACATCAACGTGATTCATATAGGCGGCTTCGTGTAGTGCTGTATTACCCGCATTATTTTTTTGATGAACTTGAGAACGTAAGGAAGTTCCTTCGCCAAGCGCGCGCAGAACCTCTAAGCAGTGATTGCTTGCTGCAAGATGTAATAAAGTTTCACCCGTCGTGGTGTTTGTGCTGGTGCTTGCAGCAGTGGCTTGTGTCGCTAGGGATGCTCCTTGGTTAAAAATTTGAATCGCCAAGTCCTCAGCACCGATTTGGATGAGACTTGCAAGAGGCGGTTGCTGAGTTATTTCGAGTGGTGTGATTAAATCAACAGCGTCCTTATTAGCTAAGCGCTGTAAAACTTTTTGATAAATTTGTTGCTGAATGAGAGAGATTATCCATAACAGTTTTTTCTTTTTTGCCAGGTCAAGAAAAGAGGGGCCGTCTTCTGGCTTTTTGAGACTGGTACCGTGAGCTATCAGCTCTCGCGCGGTGTGAATGTAATCATGGGCGATCATTTCTTGTAAGTTTTTTTGTGTGTTTGGATTGGGTGAGTATGGCAAATAGGGTGAATACTTCTGATAGCGAAGCATGGCTGGCCCAAGGTGAGCGGCACCTACTGATGGTGTGCGATCCTGGGAATATCTATAATAGAAAGAGTGTGTACTAACCACATAGCACCTTGAATCTTGATCGGACATGGATACCTGGTTTTCCCAGTTTGGAAGATCGGAAATGAGAAAGTCTTTCAACTCTTGACTTATACGAAGGGAGCCGCAAAGAGCTGCTAAGTATGCCCAGCGGATTCCATGCATTTTATAGGGGGTTTGAGAGTTGAGCTTGTATCCTTTCTTTGACACATACAGCATAACCATGCCACCCATGAACCAAGTTTCTGTTGGTTGCAGTTGATGGGCTTTCCAAAAATAATCTTGCGCTTTATCAAGGTGGTTTGACACATAACCTGCGCAGCCATGAAAAAAACAACAACCTAAGGCATAAAGGACATAGGGATTTTTTCCTTGAGTTATTTCATTTAGATCACAGAGTGCACCGTAACAACCCCAACGTATATCCCAATACTCATCAGGTGCGCGCAGAATCACTTCTAAATAGTATATCGCAGCTAAGGTCGGATCCTTTAACGCCCCATTACCATGATGAAAACGGCGCGCTTGCTCACGCAAAGCAAGCTTAGACTCATCGCTATCACGAGCCCCTTTTGCATAATTTAAAGGAATAATAGAATGTACAGCCGTTGATTCCGCAGCCATTTTTTAACCTCATAGAAATAAATCACACTCAATTGGCTGATGGATGGTACAACTTTTAAGGAAGTTAGTCAAAAAATACTCAACATCAACAGGGCTCAATAATGGTGTTTGGCACATTGAACCGGTAAAAACCGGGAGCAGAGCCTGGATTATCCTGGTAGAAAGCTACATATCGCCCAGAAATGTAGACAACTGGTCGACTATTGCCTTGCTATTTGACGGATACCCTTATTAAGAGCTATTCGGGGATCTTTTAATCTTTTGATTTCGTCTCAGAATCTGATTCTGTGGTAATAGCTGGTTCTGCTTTTGTTGGCTGAACATTCTTTTTTACTACAGCAGATTCTGCGCCTGTTACAAAAACATGTTCGGTTATAACGGCAGGTTCTGTTTCTACATCGGTAACATTTTCCACGGGCGCAATTATTTGTTCTGTAGGGAGCGCTTTATCAACACTGTATGCGCTCGATAAAGTTTCTTCGGGAACATAAGAAGGATCGAGTACGATGTTATTCATTTTTCGTGGCTCAGAAGGAAAATCTGCACCCCACGGTAAATATCGGTAAATTGCCGATTCACTCAAATCAAATATCGGATATTTCAACACTTGGAAATACGGTGAATAATCAAAATCACTGGGTGTGTAAAGTCGTGGATTGCGATGCAACAATTGTAAGCCTTTGTCTTTATCTCGCGACACTAACGGCAAAATAGGATAACGCACTGACATGAACGCTTCCGCAATTAAAGAAGAACAAATTTGTCGAGTGTTGTCACCAATGTTGGTTCTAAATAAAGTGGAGCGCCATTTTTTAGGTAACAAACCCCAGGGAAATAAAAATCGTGCGAGGTCGAGAATTTGTCGGACATCATAAGGTGTTCCCAATTGTCCTACCGCATAACGGATAACTTTTTGTGAATCTTGGCGAGAAAGACCCGTGGGGCGGCAGACGCGGATATGATCACCTTGATACACGGACAGGGGCGTAATAATAATACCTTTACCAAGAAAGCCTTCGATGATGAGGGGCTCTTCAGGATCACCTTGATAATATTGGCTGACAATTTTACGTGATTCTGGACAGGGAATGTCGTACAGATGGCCTAAATATAAACCGGCATGTGACCAGCGTGATTGAGTCATCAGTTTTGTGACTTCCGCAACCCGAGAGCGGCCTTCAAATAAGATAACATCACAAGGTTTAATATCGTATTTGAGGTGCTCATAATCAGAGTAGGGCAAACCTTTTGGGCGTTTCTCTTTCATCAGCCATTTGACCATCCGCGAAGAGATAGGCTCTAATATCTTAATTCCCATAGTCGTATTTTCCTTGTGCAGAGGCACCTATCATTGGTTATGGAATGTCCTTTATTCCTTCAGATCATTTATATTGATAATGTCTAAATCAGATGAAAGTTCCAACCTATTGATATTTATAACACCTTTAAATCCGTTTCGCCAACTCTGCGGCTAGGCCGATGTAGCAAAGAGGCGTTAATTGCTTTAATGCTTCCTTAGCGGTGGCTGGGATTTCTAATTGCTCGATAAATTGGTGAACATCTTGTTCGGTGATGGTTTGGCCACGGGTTAAGGCTTTTAATTGTTCATAGGCATTTTTAACACCGTAACGGCGCATCACTGTTTGCAAGGGTTCTGCTAACAGTTCCCAACGTTCTGCTAAATCTTCGGTGATAGCCTCTGGGTGAACTCGCAATTTATGTAAACCCTTTAGCAAACTTTGATAGGCTAGATAGGAATAACTTAACCCTAAGCCAACGTTTCGCATTAAAGTGGAATCCACTAAATCTCGCTGCCAACGGGAAGTGGGTAATTGCTGTCCTAAAAAGCTCAATACACTGTTGGCAAACAATGCATTGCCTTCAGCATTTTCGAAATCAATGGGATTTACTTTATGAGGCATGGTGGAGGAGCCTACTTCGCCAGCTATCAAATTTTGCTTAAAGTAACCTAAGGAAATATAACCCCAGGTATCACGGCATAAATCTACCAAGATGCTATTAAAGCGTGTGACTGCAGCAAATATCTCAGCTAGATAATCATGATTTTCAATTTGTGTGGTGTAAGGATTCCACGTTAAACCCAAGTTTTCTACTATGGTTTGGCTCAAATGCAACCAAGACACATTGGGGTAAGTGACCATATGAGCATTAAAATTCCCCACGGCGCCATTCAGTTTGCCACGAATGGGCAATTGTTGCAGTGTGTTGTATTGGTGACGCAAACGATAAACAAAATTAGCAAACTCTTTACCTAGGGTGGTTGGAGTGGCGGTTTGACCATGAGTGCGGCTTAACATTGGGAGATCAGCATGCTCATGGGCAAAGGTTTCTAGCATGGTAATGATACGCGCCATTTCTGGTAGTAAGACTTGCTCACGAGCACCTTTTAGCATTAGGCCATAGGCTAAATTGTTGATATCTTCGGAGGTACAAGCAAAATGAACAAACTCTAATACTGATGCTAAAGAAGGACGCGTTGCAAAGCGTTCTTTAATAAAATACTCTACGGCTTTGACATCATGGTTGGTGGTTGCTTCTAATTCTTTTACTCGAAAAGCATCTTCAACGGAGAAATCGTCGCCGAGTTGCTGAATAAATGCGCGATCACTGTCTGAGAGTGAAGGTAGCTCATCAATGGTCGCTTGTTCAGCCAAAAGGCAAAACCAGGCTAACTCAACCTGGACTCGATATTTAATCAATCCATATTCGCTAAAATATTCACGAAGAGCTAAGGTTTTTTTGCCATAACGGCCATCAATTGGGCAAATAGCAGTCAATTCGTTCAGTTGCATGGTTTCAATCTCATCGTTAGTTTTGGCGCACACTGTATCATTGCTGCATCAAGGCTTCAATCCGTTTTTCAATGGGGGGATGACTCGCAAACAGCGACAGCACGCCCTCATGACTAGAGATTTTCATCGTATCAAGGGAGGGCGCGCGGTTATCCTCTGGCATTTCATAGGCTTGTTGCAAACGCTTAAGGGCTGCAATCATCTTATCTTTCCCCAGCAAACGCGCAGAACCTGCGTCGGCTCTGTATTCACGGTAGCGAGAAAACCACATCACAATCATACTGGCAAGAATGCCAAAGATAACTTGGAAGATAATGGAAATAACATTATAAACGAGCATATTGCCAATACCCGAATTTTCACTGTCGTTATTGCGTAAGAAGTTTGAAACAATGAACGCGGCAATGCGTGCAAAGAAAATAACGAAGGTATTCATAATCCCTTGCAATAATGTCATTGTAATCATATCGCCATTGGCAACATGGGAGAGTTCGTGTCCCAGCACGGCTTCTAATTCTTCAGGATTCATGCCTTGTAATAATCCCGTAGAGACAGCCACTAACGCATGTTGCCGATTCCAGCCTGTTGCAAAGGCGTTAAGCTCTGGGCTTTCATAAATTCCTACCTCCGGCATGCCAACGTTGAGCCGTCGAGCTAAACTTTGAATCGTATTTAACAATTGAGACTCCATAGCAGAGGTGGGATGCTCAATGATTTGAACACTGTAAGCCATTTTCGCGATAAACTTTGACATGAACAGCGAAATAAAAGAACCAGTAAAACCCACAATCAAAGAAAATACCATCAAGGAACCATAATTGATTCCGCGTGCTGACAAGTACGGTTGAATGTGGAAGATGCTCAATATAATGGATATCACCACCAAAATAGCAATATTGGTGGCGATAAAAAGAAACACGCGTTTTAACATGATAATCCTCTCGTTCTTTTTTAATGTTATAGCTGACTCATCACGTAAGGTAGAATCCCACCGTATTGATAATAATCTAGCTCATCCATGGTGTCGATACGACATAGCAAGGTTGCCATTTTTTTACCGCCATCGTTTGCTGTGAATACTGCTTCCACTAACATGCGAGGCTTAATCGTGTCTGGCATCCGTAGCTCAACAATTTCATCGCCTTTTAATTCTAAAGTTTTGCGGGTAACACCCTCGGTAAACTCCAGGGGTAATACGCCCATGCCAATTAAGTTAGAACGATGAATACGCTCGTAGCTTTCAGCAATAACCGCTTTGACACCTAAAAGCAAAGTTCCTTTTGCTGCCCAGTCTCTGGAAGAGCCAGTACCATATTCTTTTCCTGCGATCACCACTAAAGGTATACCGGAGGCTTGATACTTCATCGATGCATCAAAGATTGGCATTACTTCACCAGTGGGAACATAGGTTGTCACGCCACCTTCAGTACCCGGCGCCATTTCGTTACGAATGCGAATATTAGCAAAAGTACCGCGGACCATGACTTCGTGATTACCACGACGGGAGCCATAGGAGTTAAAGTCTTTAACACGCACGCCATGTTCCGTTAGATATTTACCTGCAGGACTATCAGATTTAATAGAGCCTGCTGGCGAAATGTGATCAGTGGTAATGCTATCGCCGAGTAAGGCGAGGATGCGTGCACCACTGACGGAACTGACAGCTGTGCTGCTACCTAAATTTTCAAAGAAGGTTGGGTTACGCACATAGGTAGAATCTGGCTGCCATGCATAGGTTTTGCTGGTGGGAACTTTGATGCTGCGCCATTCATCATCACCATGAAACACATCCGCATATTCGTGACGATACATATCAGAATTAACAATAGCATTAACTTCTTCTGCAATTTCTTTATTCGTCGGCCAAATGTCTTTTAAGTAAACGGGTTTGCCTTGCGGATCTTGTCCCAAAGGTTCTTTGGTTAAATCGATGCGCGTTGTACCTGCTAAAGCAAAAGCAACCACCAGAGGAGGGGAGGCTAACCAGTTGGCTTTAACTAAGGGATGGACTCGACCTTCGAAGTTACGATTGCCAGATAGTACAGCAGAGACAGTTAAGTCACCGGATTTAACAGCTTGCTCGATGGGCTCTAATAACGGTCCAGAGTTACCAATACAAGTAGTGCAACCATAGCCGACTAAGTTAAATCCTAATTGGTTTAAAGGTTCTTGCAAACCTGCTTTATCTAAGTAATCAGTTACGACTTTTGAGCCAGGGGCCAAAGAACTTTTGACCCAAGGCTTGCGAGTTAAACCTTTGCGTAATGCATTACGTGCAAGTAATCCAGCGGCCATTAATGCGCTAGGATTAGACGTGTTGGTGCAGCTGGTAATTGCAGCAATTGCAACATCACCGTGTTCCATATCAAATCCTAAGCCATTGGCTTTGACGGATTTTCCTTTCTCAGAACCTTTACCTTGTTCTTCTAAAAATGAATCAAAGGCATGACCAATTTGCGAAAGAACGACTTTATCTTGAGGACGTTTAGGGCCAGCAAGGCTGGGTTCAATGGTAGAAAGATCTAAGGTGATGACATCGGTGTAAATAGGATCTTCTGCATTAGCATCACGCCACAACCCTTGAGCTTTGCAATAAGCTTCGACTAAAGCCAACGTGTCATCGCTGCGACCAGTGAGCTTCATGTAAGTTAAGGTTTCTTGATCCACTGGGAAGAAACCACAGGTTGCACCGTACTCGGGAGCCATGTTGGCAATGGTGGCACGATCAGCTAAGGGTAACTCATCGAGGCCGGGGCCAAAGAATTCAACAAATTTACCAACGACACCACGTTGACGTAATATTTGAGTCACAGTGAGCACCAAGTCAGTAGCGATGATCCCTTCTTTTAAATGACCGACTAAGCGCACACCGATCACCTCTGGAATGACCATGCTGACAGGTTGGCCTAACATGGCTGCTTCTGCTTCAATACCGCCAACGCCCCAGCCTAATACGCCGAGACCGTTGATCATGGTGGTATGGCTATCGGTGCCGACTAAGGTATCGGGATATGCAATGGTTTCACCTTTTTCAGTTTTTTGCCAAACCACCTGTGCTAAATATTCTAAATTCACTTGATGGCAAATACCGGTGCCTGGTGGCACGACGCGAAAATTTTTGAATGCCGTTTGTCCCCAACGTAAAAAAGCATAGCGCTCATAATTACGTTCCATTTCTACTTCAACGTTAAACTTAAAGGCTTCAGGACTTGCAAATTGATCCACTTGCACGGAGTGATCGATGACCAAATCCACCGGGATGAGAGGATTAATTAAATCTGGATTGCCACCGCGTTTCGCTAAGGCATCACGCATCGCTGCTAAATCTACCACCGCGGGAACGCCGGTAAAGTCTTGCATCAGAACGCGTGCTGGGCGATAAGCGATTTCATGTTGTGAAGTTTTGTCAGTGAGCCACTGCTGCATTGCTAAAATGTCTGCATTCGTTACTGTGCGCTCATCTAAGTTGCGCAGTAAATTTTCTAGCAACACTTTTAAGGAGTAAGGCAAACGTTCAAGATTTTTAAGTCCTGCCTGCTTTAATGCGGGAATGCTGTAATAGTGATAGGTTTTATTATTAACTGACAAGGGGGTTTTTGTATCAAAAGTAGACATGAACGCTCCTTTAGGAATGAACTCAAACAAAGTGGAGATTCTAACACACCTGTTTTACGGCAACAATTTCAGGAATTAATAATTCATATGAGCGACGCGGCTAGCAAGAACTCGCGCGATATTTTGCCACAGGATTGCACGATCCTCTGCCAACGCGAGGCGTCTTAAGCAAGCAACACTTAACACAACCACTTCAGTTTCGGGAATCGCAGCTATGACATCAGCGGTACGAGGAATACCCAGGATAAAAGCAATTTCGCCAAAGATATCGCCTTTTCCCAAAATTGCGACGGTTTCTTTATTGATCACCACTTCAGCCAATCCGCTTTTGATAAAGCCGAATGTTCGATCGCCGGCGTTTTTACTGATGATAAGATCCTTCGCTTTACAATGAATGCTCATGGCATTTTTTAATAAAGATTCTCGCCCTGCGGGTGTCAGACCATGGAGTACTGAGCTATCGATAATATCGGATTTTGCGCTGGAAGTTTGTGAAAACCCAGGATCCACTAACATGATTTTTTGTACTTTCTTTTCAAACCAATCTAGAGCGGTGTTATTTTTAGGAAAATTTACTTCCTCTGCTACATCATAGAAGGAAGAGGAACATAGTTTTAAGTGATTATAGTCATGGGGCATCAGGAACAACGGCAAACGATAATCGCCAAATTGACTTTTATAGGTTCTAGTTAAGGGACGAAATCCTAAATGACGATAAAAAGAATAAAAATTAGGTTCACACACAATTACGGCGATCAAAATCTCATTCTCTAAACAATAGCGAAAACCAAAATGGGTTAATACATGTAAGAGAGCGCTTTTGCCATATTCAGGCATTAGAGCCGGACGAGAAAAAATACCTACTTTATTTAACATCTTTGAGGGAAACATGGAGAGTGAACCAATTTCTGCAAAAGAAGGCTCAGCTAACATGGTAGGAGCAAATGTTACACGAAAAGTACCAACAATTTCATTTGTCTGTTTATCCCAGCCAGCGACGACGACGCTCTTAGCATCGTATTGATCTTCTCGAGCGGGAGATATTGCTAGATCGTCGGTGAGCTGTAGCGTTTCACCAAAGACTTGTTTGCGAATGGCATAACAGCGCTCTAAATCTTCGGGTCGAGCTATACGTGCCTCATAGCGAGCGAGCTCATACCCCAAAGAAGACATTAAGCCATCAGACAGATCTACCATTTAAAAAAACCTCATTTTTCAAACAGTCCCCTGTCTCCTACAGCGAGTTGTGAAGACCTAGGAACACACCTCCCTTCGACAAAAAGGGCGGTATGACTAAACTATAGCACAACGGAAGTGTCTTTCTGCGGTTAATATGAGGGCTAAAATGAAGGAATACTTAAATCTGTTTTCAGAATTTTTACTCTTCTGCAGGAGGCAGAAATTTATAGATGTCGAATTTATAGTGAAGATATTTTAAAGAGTGCCTTCTCCCCTTGAGGGAGAAGGTGCCCAACGGGCGGATGAGGGGTGAGCAAATTCAGAAAAAAACATATTTGAAGAGATCCTTTTAGGTACCCCTCATCCGGCCTTCGGCCACCTTCTCCCTCAAGGGGAGAAGGCACTTCTTAAATGCTCTCTGTTATTTGTCCACGGCAGTGTTTTAATTTAAGTGATAATCGCGCCGCCGAGGCACGTTTCTTCTTGGTAAAAAACGACGGATTGTCCAGGGGTGATGGCTTTTTGTGGATGTGTGAAACAAACTCTAAATTTTTGTGGTTGCCATTCTTCGATGACACAAGGTTGATCCTGTTGGCGGTAACGAATTTTAGCTGTGCAGGATAAGGGAAAAGAGGGAGGCGTAGGCGCAATCCAATGAAGTTGTTCGCAAAGAAGAGTTGAGCGATACAAACGAGGATGATCGGCGCCTTGGGCCACAATCAAACAATTGCGCGATAAATCTTTATCAACCACATACCAAGGCGTTTCTTCACTTTCTCTTAAGCCGCCGATACCTAAACCTTTACGTTGTCCTAAGGTATAAAACATTAAACCGTCGTGCTCACCTAAGGTTTCACCGGTGACAGATTCGATAAGACCTTTTTGTGCGGGTAAATAATTATTTAAAAAAGTTTTAAAATGCCGTTCGCCGATAAAACAAATGCCCGTACTGTCTTTTTTGTTATGAGTAATCAATCCTGCATCGCAGGCTAATTGACGTACCCGCGATTTTTCTAAATCGCCAATAGGAAACAGTGAGCGAGAGAGTTGCTGTTGATTAAGGGTATATACAAAATAACTTTGATCTTTGTTGCCATCAATACCGCGTAGCAACCTAAGAACTCCAGCTTCATCTTGGCGTCGCACATAGTGGCCAGTGGCAATAAAATCTGCGCCAAGGTTTGTAGCATGTTCTAAAAACGCTTTAAACTTAATTTCTTTGTTGCACAAAATATCAGGATTAGGTGTGCGGCCGGCGGCATATTCTGCAAGAAAAATTTCAAAAACATGCTCCCAATATTCTGCAGAAAAATTCACAGTATGCAAGGTAATCCCTAATCGATCGCAAACCGCTTGGGCATCAGCGACATCTTGCGTAGCAGTGCAGTACTCAGTATTGTCATCCTCCTCCCAATTTTTCATAAACAAGCCTTCCACATGATACCCTTGTTGTTGCAACAATAACGCTGCAACGGAGGAATCAACGCCTCCGGACATCCCGACAATGACATGTTTTTGCTTAGACATTTAATAACTCACTGCTGCTAACTAGTTAGGGAAAATATCAAGCTCGCGATTATAGCGTAAAATGTTCTTTATTTAAACTGTTGCTGCATGTGGCGTGGGAAAATAATGGTGACTTCTAATCCTTGGCCGGAAGCAGGTGTGCCCAAGGTGACTTCTGCCTGATGTAACATCGCAATTTGCTGCACAATGGCGAGACCTAGACCGCTCCCCGTTTGTTTAGTGCCTAGGACACGGTAAAAACGCTCAAATACTCGGGAGCGAAGCTCCACGGGAATACCAGGGCCATTATCGGCAACGATTAACGCGTATAGCTCATCTCGTTTAGCAATGGTGACACTCACGGTGCTATTCGCGGGGCTATAGCGAATGGCATTATCCAGTAAATTACGCAACAAAATGCTAAGCGCTGTTACATTGCCTTCAACCATCAGACGTTCTTGAGGCGCATGTAATTCTAACTCCACGTGACTGGCAATGGCGATAGGGGCAATTTGTGCCATTTCTTCTACCACTAAATGATATAAATTAACGGGCTTGATGTCTTGCAGTTGATGTGATTCTTCAGGAACAATGCGACTGAGCGTTAATAACTGCGACACAATATGTGTGCTGCGATCGACAGTGGAGATCAAATTCTTTAAAAGTTTAACGCGCTCTTCCTCATCAGTGACTCGCAGAGCAACTTCTGCTTGTGTTTTTAAAGCCGCTAAGGGAGTTTTTAATTCATGAGCAGCATCGCCTGCAAAACGCTTTTCTCGATCGAAGGCACGTTGTAAGCGTAAAAATAATTTGTTTAATTCGTCAATCAGCGGTTTAATTTCTACGGGAACGGAGCGTAAATCCACAGGGTCTAAATAACTAGGAACTCGATGAGAAACTTCACTTGCAATTTTTTTCAAAGGACTTAGCCCTTTGCCAATGATGATCCAAATTAAGAGCCCCAAGAAAGGGTAGACAGAAATCATAATGTAAAAATCATCGCGTGCGATACGATGCCCCAACTCGGAGCGAATATCATAACGCTCGGCAACCACAATGGTGACATCTTTCTTAAATGAACCAATGGTGAATACTCGCCAGGTTTCATCATGAATATCTACGTCATTGAAACCTACTTTGCCATTGGATAATGGTTGGGTGGGCGACGTACTGGAGTGAATTAATAATTTGCCTTGCTTATCTAATATTTGATATTGAAATTTATTTTCATAATGATAAGGAAACGGGTTCTCAAGGGTTTCATAAAACTCTTGCGCAAGCTTGGGTACGGTATTTAACTTATTTTGAATATCGCGCAGATCCTCTGGTTTTGTTTCATCGCCGATGAGGGCTTGTAATGCCAAACCGGATTGGCTGAGGAGGGCATCCAAATGATCTTCAATGTCTTTTTGATCGAGAATATAATTACCCACCCCAGTAAGAGTGGTAGAAACAACAATGCTAAGCAGCAAGTTTATCAGTAAGAAACGTCGAATTGAGCGAACCATTATTCTGCTTTTTCCACCATGTAACCTACACCGCGGATTGTTCGGATCAATTCAGAGCCAAATTTTTTGCGAAGGTTGTGAATATGCACTTCTAAGGCATTAGAATCCACATCTTCATCCCAACTGTAAATGCTTTGATTTAATTGTTCTCGTGATAGAGCACGGCCGTGATTTTCAATCAGCTTTTGCAACAAAGAAAATTCCCGGCGAGGAAGATTGATCACTTCATTATGAAAAGTCACTTGGTGAGCAATAGGATCGATGATTAAACTGCCGAAAGTAATTTCAGGCGTTGCCCGTGCATGCTGACGTCGTTGAATAGCACGAAGACGAGCATGCAGCTCAGCAATCTTGAAGGGTTTATTCATATAGTCATCAGCGCCCAAATCAAGACCTTTAACGCGCTCTTCGACACTGTCACGAGCGGTTAATATAAGAACAGGTGTATCTTGTTGACGTTTACGTAGGTTTCGAAGTACCTCTAAACCATCCATTTTAGGTAGTCCTAAGTCTAAGACAATGGAATCAAAGCTTTCTGTTTTTAAGGCCTGATCAGCCGTTAACCCATCTTTGACCCAGTCGACACTGTAATCTTCTTGCTGTAAGCCCAGCTTAACGGCGTACCCCAAATGTTCATCATCTTCAACGAGTAAAATTCTCATGCTATTAACTACCTGTTAACAAGATATTACTTACCCATAACTTATAGTATGGATTTTCAACAACTGCAATAGAAATAACAAGAGCTTTTCTATTCATAATTCCTTAACAATCGCAAAGGACCAAAAAAGGCTTGAATGGTGGGATTGGTAATAAAGGAAATATTATAGGGATGTTCGCTCAGAATGCGTTCAAAGGCTGTGACGCTCGGTAGCTCCTCAAGGGTTTTAGCGACATTGCCGAATAATAAGAGGGTGGGGCGTTGGGGTTCTTGCGCTAAGGCTTGTAATAGAGCGATCAAAAAAGGTTTCCACGCTTTCGCATCTTGGCGAACGCCTTGTGGACTTAAAACTAATGTCGCGTTTAACAGTAAAAATCCTTTTTTGAGTAAGTTTTGAAATAATTCCTCAGCGGTCTGCACCAATTGGGTTTTGTTTAATGCGGCAATGGCAACTTGAGATGTCTGTTCCGCTGTTAATAATCCTTCGCTAATCAGCAACATTTTGATAAAATTGCGCAACGACGTGGCGCGGTTGACCGGCTTACTTAAACCAGAATCGCTCCAAAGCTGAGTTACTGCTGCATCCCAAAAGGCATAACCATTGGCGGACGCTGCTCGAGGGTAGGGTGATTCACCTAATAAAATAAAGCGAGTTTCCGAACGCGGTAAACTGAAAGCATTAAAGAGTTGCTCAAGACCCGGTAACCATTCAGTGTGTTCGATGAGATGAGTTAAGTAATGAGGGTCTACTTGTTGTAACGCGTGATCTAACATAGCGTGCCAAGAAGGATGAACTGTTTTAAAAGATAAAGATTGTATCATTTTTTTAGAGGTGTTCGATGGATGTAAAATTATTGGAAATACTAGCATGTCCCTTGTGTAAAGGTAAATTAGAATATAGCAAAGGCGCGCAAGAATTTATTTGTCGCTTTGATCGATTGGCGTATCCTGTTAAAGAGGGTATCCCAGTGATGTTAGAACAGGAAGCTCGTGTGTTGACTTTAGAAGAGTTAGATAAGCGGTAGCTTGCTTGAGAAATGATCTCGCCGACGGTGTCTGGCACATTAGTCTTCTAAACAAATGTGCCAGACACCGTCATCGTATACCTTCTCTTCTTTCATAAAAGAGAAGGTACATTTGAGAAAAACTAAGACTGTTGATCACCTTTGTTATTATTGTGTCGTGATCCCTGTCCTTGGTGATGAGGACGTGACTTCGAGCGTTGATGATGCGGACGACGTCGGCCGCCGCCATCTTGACCACCTTGTCCTTGTCGATTACCGCGATGCTCTGAATGTCGTCGGTGCTGATGATGTCCACCGCCACTTCTATGTTGATATCCACCGCTTCTTTGACCACGATGTTCCCTTTTTTGTGGTGCTGCAGTTGGAGCAGCGGCTGTTGTGAATAGTTTGTTCCATAGACGCTTTAAGAGTCCTGGTTGTTGCTGTTTTACCTGACGTGATTGTACCGCTGCTGCCGGAGGTCTGACGGGTGCTGCAACGCTAGTTATAGCGGCTTCTTCGTAATGTTCTTCTGCTGCAGGTTGTAATTCAGTTTCAGGTTGAGCCGGTCTTTCTGCTGATTTATAGCTGGGACGTCGGCGCAGAGAGGGTAATTGATTTTTAGTGTACTTATCAATTTTATAGGCAGGTGTTTCCATATAAGAATTAGGTACAACTTTGATGCTAATTCCTCGCTCTTGTTCAAACTGGATTAACGTCGTACGTTTTTCATTTAAAAGATAGCTAGCAACTTCAATCGGAACTTGTACGCGCAATTCCGCCAAATCAAGGCTTGTCATTTCTTGTCGTAAATTACGTAAAATATAGAATGCTAGAGATTCAATATTACGAATACGACCTTGACCGTTGCAACGTGGGCACAACACTTGATTAGACTCGGATAAGGAGGGCCCCAAGCGTTGGCGGGAGACTTCTAATAAACCAAATTTTGAAATTCGATTGTATTGAACGCGCGCTTTATCCATTTGCACTTCTTGGGCAAAAGTGTTGAGTACGTCTCGTTGATTGTCATAGGATTCCATATCGATAAAATCAATGGCGATTAACCCACCAATATCTCGTAAACGTAATTGTCGCGCAATTTCGATGGCAGCTTCCGTATTGGTGTTGAAAGCGGTTTCTTCGATATTTTCGCCTTTCGTATCCTGAGCGGAGTTAACATCAATAGCCACCATGGCTTCAGTACTTTGAATCACGATGAAACCACCAGAAGGGAGGCGCACCTCATGTTGGAAAGCCGTTTCAATTTGAGTTTCTACATTGTATTTCGTAAAGATGGGCGTAGCGTCTTCATATAATCGTACGCGATCTGTAAATTCAGGTCGAATACGAGCAATATGTTGCTGGCAATCATCAAATACTTTTTGACTATCCACTAAAATAGCATCGGTATCTTTACGTAAATAATCGCGGATAGCACGAGTTAAAATGTCACTTTCACGATGAATTAAAAAGGGTGCTGGACGTTGATTAGTGTCGGTAATGGCTTGCCATAACCGCAATAAAATTTCCAAATCCCATTGTAACTCTTCAACGGATTTATCAACACCGGCTGTACGAACGATTAAACCCATTTCTGGGGGGACTGCTAAGGCATTCAATAAGTTTTTTAATTGCTCTCGCTCATCACCTTCAATGCGTCGTGAAATACCGCCTGCTCTTGGGTTATTAGGCATTAGCACTAAGTAACAACCAGCCAATGTAATATAGGTTGTTAACGCAGCGCCTTTATTACCACGTTCACCTTTTACAATTTGAATAATAACTTCTTGGCCTTCTTTGATTGAGTCTGAGGAGGCTTCGCTAGGTTCTTCACCTTCTGATGTTGTATTGCGTTTATAGTAGCTGGGAGCAATTTCTTTTAAGGGTAAAAAACCGTGACGCTCCGAACCAAAATCCACAAAGGCTGCTTGCAAGCTAGGTTCTACGCGTGTGATGCGTCCTTTGTAAATGTCACCTTTGCAGCGAATAGCGCCGCGTTCGTTTTCAATGTAAATATTTTCTAAGCGATTGCCTCGAACGATAGCGACTCGGTATTCTTCGGGGTGTGTCGCGTTAATGAGCATTAAATTAGTCAAATTGTTTTTATCCATGGAGAATAACCTCTGTATGTGATTCATACTCAAGGCTTGAGGAGTTTGGTCCGTATTTAGCGTTCTTTTTTCCAGTTTGCAGATTAAATCGTATCTATACTATAGCCATGCCATGTGTTCGCGATTTAAGCCTCCAGCTTTACAAAAAGCTTGGCGCTATCATTACCTTAAAAATCCACCCGTCTTGAGTATTACACGTAGTGCGAGCAGCAGGCACCAGGATGTGTGCTGTTAGGTCTTAAATCACCCATAGTTGCCTCTCTCATTAACAAGGGCATCTAAGGGGTATGCAAGAATATATTCTGCGCGGACCCTGCTTTGCGTACTATGTGTTTTATTGTTTAACACGTCGCGTAACGATTTTTATTTTGTTACGCAGCTCCTATGCCAGCCAGGTAAATAATGGTAATTTGGCTGGTTCAGTGATCAATCTAGCTCTGCTTATAAAACTTATAGGCTCAAGGCGACGATCAACAAGCGCGTCGAGTATAACACAAAAATTGTTTCAAACAATCAAGCAACCCAGTTGATTTCATCAACTAGTTGAATTTTATGGTAAATATTTATACTTCTCCGTCATGATTTCTGCTATACTGTCGCCTCCTAAAACAATGAGTACATTTTGTGAATTCAACAGTCACCTTTAAAACTATTGACGAAGAAACCGCTGGTCAGCGGATTGATAACTATTTGTTAACCGCATTAAAGGGATTGCCTAAGAGTCGTATCTACAATTTGTTGCGAAAAGGTGAGATCCGCGTCAATAAGAAGCGAATATCAGCGGATTATCGGTTAAAAGCACAGGATGAAATTCGTATTCCACCGATTCGCTTACCGGATGAAGTCCCTTTAGTCCTGAATACCTCCCTGTTTGAGGGGTTGCGCGCGCGAATACTTTATGAAGATCAGCACCTGTTAGTGATTAATAAACCACAAGGCATTGCTGTGCATGGTGGAACTGCTCAACCTCATGGTTTGATTGAGTGCTTAAAGCAAGGCTTTAACAATGAAAAAATGGAGTTAATTCATAGGCTTGACAAAGATACTTCCGGTTGTCTGTTAATTGCAAAAACACGGACTGCGTTGAAGTTTTATCATCAACAATTTAGGGAGCGAGGCTTACAAAAGCGCTACCTTGCTCTAGTTTATGGCCGTTGGCCGGAAAAAAAGCAAACAGTGGATTTGCCCTTGTTGCGGAGTGCGGCAGATGTGACGCCACAAAAAGTGCGTGTTAGCGAAGAAGGGCAGCAAGCTATTACTCATTTCTCAATTATTCAATATGTTAGCAATGCCACATTGCTAGAGGCGACCTTGGTAACCGGACGCACTCATCAAATCAGAGTGCATACCTCGGTCAGTGGTCATCCTATTATTGGTGATGAAAAATATGGATCTCGTAAGTTTGATAAGGCGGTTTTTGCTGAGCCAGTAAAACGCTTATTTTTGCATGCAGCATCGGTTACTTTCCCACTGATGGAAGAAAAGGGCAAGATAACGATTAAGGCCGAGGTGGACAACCATTGGCAGCACGCAATCTCTACCCTAAAGAAAGGGTATACCGCTCGCTAATGAAGATACGACTTTGGGCAGTGGAGCACTCCAAGCTGCCTCGCATCTTGGAGTGAAATCGGTATATTCATATGAAAATTTTGACATTTCATAGAAGTTCGGGATAGAATCACGCCCCTATGATCTTATGTATTTTATTTTGAAGATATTAAGGAGTTAGAAATGGCTGTTCAGAAAAGTAAAAAGTCCCGTTCACGTCGCGGACATCGTCGAGCTCATGACGCTCTGACCGGTCCAGCATTATCGATTGATTCCACTACCGGTGAAACCCATCGTCGTCATCATGTGACAGAGTCTGGCTATTATCGTGGTCGTCAAGTGATTGATATCGATGAAGCGACCATAGAACAGCAGTAGAAGGTTCACCATTTTGGGAAAAACAATCATTGCTATTGATGCAATGGGTGGTGACCATGGGCCGGCCGTCATTCTACGTGCATCAATTCTTGCGATTAAACGCAATCCTGACTTACACCTCATATTAGTAGGTGATGAAGCGAAATTGCGACGCTATTTACGTAGCGTTAAAGGGGATTTTCAAAAAAATCTCTCTATTCACCACGCCTCTCAACAAGTGGCTATGGGGGAATTGCCTTCACAAGCGTTGCGCTATAAAAAAGATTCCTCCATGCGAGTGGCGGTTAATCTTGTTAAGGAAGGCGGGGCTCAAGCTTGTGTAAGTGCTGGTAATACCGGCGCTTTAATGGCAACTGCTCGTTTTGTCTTAAAAACCATTCCTGGCATTGAACGTCCAGCTATCATGGCAGCTTTACCAACCGTACATGATGGTAAACCAGCCTATGTATTAGATCTTGGTGCGAATGTTGATTCAAGCTCCGACAATCTATTTCAATTTGCTGTGATGGGCTCCATCGTGACCGAGCATGTTTACAAGGTGCCATCACCTCGCGTTGGATTACTCAACATCGGTGAGGAAGAAATTAAAGGCAATTATCAAGTGAAACAAACCGCTGAATTATTGTCAAAGTGTGATGCCATTAATTACGTAGGCTATGTTGAAGCGGATCGCATTTTTTCTGGCGAAGTAGATGTCATCGTCTGTGATGGTTTCGTTGGAAATGTGGCATTGAAAGCGAGCGAAGGTATTTTAAAATTCATCATGTCTCGTCTGCGCTTAGTGTTTAAAAACAATGTGCTTATGTGGCCCTTAGGCTTACTCCTTTATCCTATTTTGCAAAAAGTGAAAAAAGATATTGATCCACGAAATTACAATGGTGCTAGCTTATTAGGCTTGCGCGGAATTGTGATTAAAAGTCACGGTAGTGCCGATGCCAAATCCTTTGCAACGGCAATTAATGCTGCTGTAGCGCAGGTCGAACAAAATGTACCAGAGCAAATTCGTAATAGAGTGATCAAAATTTTAGAAACCAATGGAGCATCATGCGATACACACGAATAGCAGGAACAGGCTCTTATTTACCAGAGCATGTGGTTACCAATGCCGACATTGAAAAATTAGTGGATACCTCTAATGAATGGATCATTGAACGCACCGGCATTCATTCTCGTCACAAGGTTGCACCTGGAGAACGTTCCTCAGATATGGCTCTCATCGCTGCAGAGCGCGCTATAGAAGCTGCCGGTATCGATCGACACAGCCTCCAATTGATTTTAGTGGCAACTTCAACACCCGATATGATTTTGCCGAATTGTGCCTGCTTAGTGCAAGAGCGACTCGGTGTGGCCGGCATGCCTGCCTTTGACCTCGTGGCAGCTTGTGCAGGATTTATTTATGGTCTTAGCGTTGCTGATCAATTTATCCGTTCAGGAATGTATGACAATGTGTTATTGATTGGCACAGAAGCATTAACCAGTATAACGGATTGGACGGATCGTGAAACCTGTGTATTGTTCGGCGATGGTGCTGGCGCTGTTGTTTTGCAAGCATCGGATCAGCCCGGTATTTTGTCCACGCACTTGCATGCCGATGGTCGTTATAAAGATTTGTTACGGGCTTCTAGTCCACTGCCAACACAAGCAGATCCTGAGGATCCTCCTTATGTGCGAATGGCTGGGCGTGAAGTGTTTAAATTTGCTGTAGGTGCTTTAGGCGATGTGGTAGATGAGGCGTTGGCACACAATGACCTAGATTATAGTGATATTGATTGGTTAGTTCCCCATCAAGCAAACTCTCGCATTATTTCAGCGTTGGCAAAAAAATTAGATCTTCCTATGGAACGCGTAATTATGACGATTGCGGAACAAGGGAATACCTCCGCCGCATCAGTCCCTTTGGCCTTGGATATTGCTGTTCGAGATGGCCGCATTCAACGGGGAGAACGATTATTATTAGAGGCTATTGGCGGTGGATTCTGCTGGGGTTCTGCCTTAATTGTTTATTAGACTAGAGGAATTAGGATGATGACAAGCGGATTCGCAATAGTATTTCCTGGTCAAGGTTCCCAATCAGTGGGAATGCTAAATAGTTTTGTATCTACCTATGGCTCAGCGATTCAACCCCTTTTCAATGAGGCTTCTCAAGTATTGGGTTATGACCTCTGGACCTTAATACAAGAAGGCCCAGAGACAGAACTGAATAAAACAGAAGTGACACAACCTGCGTTATTGGCCGCTAGTGTGGCGATTTGGCAATTGTGGCGAAAAAAGCAAGGTCCACTGCCGGCGATGATGGCTGGACACAGCTTAGGTGAATACACCGCGTTAGTTTGTGCAAATGCCTTAGAGTTTAGTGATGCGATTGCTTTAGTGGCTTTGCGCGGACAGTTGATGCAAGCAGCCGTACCGGAAGGTTTAGGAGCGATGGCTGCTATTGTTGGTTTAAGTAACGAAGTGATTGCTGAACTTTGCCAGCAAGTGACAGCTCAAGGTGTGGTTGTACCCGCGAATTATAATGCCATAGGGCAAGTGGTTATTTCCGGTGAGAAACATGCGGTAGATGCAGTCGTTGAGATGGCCAAACAGCAGGGTGCAAAATTAGCAAAAGTGTTGCCGGTAAGTGTGCCATCCCATAGTCCGCTCATGAAACCAGCAGCAGAGGCTTTAGCGAAAGCCATTGACGCACTTACCTTAAAATCACCACAAATTCCTATTCTGCATAATGTGAATGTTGATGTTGAGTCAAATCCAGAACAAATTAAACAATTGCTGATTGAGCAACTGTATCAACCTGTTCGATGGGTTGAAACCATTCAGCGATTTGTTAAAGAAGGCCATACAACGATTGTGGAGTGCGGCCCCGGTAAGGTATTAACAGGATTATCGAAACGTATTGACGCGAGTTGCCAAGGAATAGCCTTAACTCCTTGTGATGCCTTTGAGGCAGCCTTAGAAGAAATAACTGTATCGTGAGAGGGGAACATAAGATGAAATTAACGGATCGTGTTGCAATTGTTACGGGTGGTTCTCGAGGTATAGGAAAAGCCATCGTTTTATCTCTAGCGCAAGCGGGTGCAACAGTTGTTGCTACGGCCACCACCGAAAATGGTGCGGCGGCCATTCGCGATCTGTTTAAAGAACAAGGCATTAAAGGGACGGCACTCGTCTTGAATGTTGCCGACAAATCATCCATCGATCAGTTTATGGAGCAAGTGTTAGCACTTTATGGCGCACCCGATATTCTCATCAATAATGCCGCGGTAACCCGCGACAACCTCATGTTGCGCATGAGTGAAGAACAGTGGTCTGAGGTGATTGACACCAATTTAACAGCGGTTTTTCGCCTGTCTAAGCTTTGCTTAAAAGGCATGATGAAAAAACGCTGGGGGCGTATTGTTAATATCAGCTCCATTTCCGGTTTCATGGGCAATCCCGGCCAAGCTAATTACGCAGCGGCAAAAGCTGGCATCGTAGGCTTCAGTAAATCCCTCGCCAGCGAAGTAGCCAGCCGCAATATTACCGTGAATGCCGTAGCCCCTGGTTTTGTCGAAACAGACATGACGCTGGCCTTACCAGAAGAAGTAAAAAGCAAATTAGTAGAAAATATCCCCATGGGGCGGGTTGCACAGCCCCAGGAAATTGCCGATGTGGTGCTCTTCTTAGTATCACCGGCAGCCTCCTATGTGACGGGTGAGACCATCCATGTCAATGGAGGAATGTACATGCATTAACGGCGTATTTCTAAAAAACTTTGGCAATTTTAAAAATGTTGATATACTTCGCCGGGACGTGATTTTAGGTTTAGGCACAAGAACAAGGGTTCAAATGTCGAAAGCCAGGGGGAGTATCCCTTTAAAGCGTGGAATTGCCACAGCCTTTTAGGAGTATAAGCATTATCATCATCTGATGATGATGACAGTATCCTAGGTGCTGTATTTAAATGATAAACAGTTAAAATCGTTAATTAATAGAAGGAACAGGTTCTAATGAGTACTATTGAAAAAAGAGTCAAGAAAATTGTGGTTGAACAGTTAGGCGTGAAAGAAGAAAGCGTCACTCCAGAATCATCCTTTGTTGATGATCTTGGTGCGGATTCCCTCGATACTGTTGAATTAGTCATGGCCCTTGAAGAAGAATTTGAAGCGGAAATTCCTGATGAAGATGCAGAGAAAATCCGTACTGTTCAAGATGCTATTGATTACATTCGTGATCGGGCGAAAGAACCACAAGAGTAATGCTGCACAATCGTAGTATTCTCGTCATTGATAAAGGGACGTTATTACGGACAGATTCCTAGATTCCTTCCCTTAGGAATGTACTGTTTGCTTGTAAAAAGCAAACAGTACTATTGGCTTAATTGCCAATAATATCAGTGCGGACATTGAATGAGGATTTGAACGTTGACAAAGAGAAGAGTAGTAATCACTGGTGTAGGCATGTTGACTCCTTTGGGGTTGAATGTCGGGGACTCCTGGCGTGCAATTTTAGCCGGCAAGAGTGGCGCCGCTCGGCTTGAAAGATTTCAAAATTTTGAAAATTTCGATATTGCCGATTTCAGTTGTCAGATTGCTGCCTCTGTCAAAGACTTCGATCCAAGTCCGTATTTAAATTTTAAAGAAGCTCGCAAATTAGATACTTTTATTCAGTATGCAGTAGCGGCAGGTTGCCAAGCCTGGGATGATGCTGCTTTAACGCTGACGGAAGAAAATGCTTCTCGCATCGGTGTTAGTATCGGTTCTGGTATCGGTGGCTTACCAGTGATGGAAACCACCCAGCAAGTCTTGAATAAAGGTGGTCCAAGACGTATTTCTCCGTTCTTTATTCCTAGTGCCATTATCAACATGGCTGGTGGCTATTTATCGATTATGAAAGGCTTTAAAGGCCCTAATATAGCTACAGTGACTGCTTGTACGACAGGCACTCACAGTCTCGGATTGGCAGCACGCATGATTGTTTATGGTGATGCTGATGTCATGATTGCAGGTGGAACAGAAATGGCAACGTGTCCCTTAGGTTTAGGGGGCTTCTCTGCTATGCGCGCACTCTCAACACGTAATGATGATCCTACTCGTGCTAGCCGTCCGTGGGACCGTGACCGAGATGGTTTTGTTTTGGGTGATGGCGCCGGTGTGTTGGTTCTCGAAGAGCTTGAACATGCGAAGAAACGCGGCGCAAAAATTTATGCGGAAATTGCAGGGTTTGGTATGAGCTGTGATGCGTACCATATTTCTGCACCGGATCCTGAAGCCAAAGGTTTCGTGGCCTCCATGAACAATGCACTGCAAGATGCGCGTCTGAATAAAGAAGATGTGGATTATATCAATGCTCACGGTACATCAACTCCTATGGGTGATGAATTGGAAGCCCTCGCGGTAAAAAATGCTTTCGGTGATCATGCTTATCGGTTAGCAATGAGTTCCACTAAATCGATGACTGGCCACTTGTTGGGAGCAGCGGGTAGCGTGGAAGCAATTTTTAGCATTTTAGCGATTAAAGAACAAGTAGCACCACCGACGATTAACTTAGATAATCCGAGTGAAGGCTGTGATTTAAACTTCGTGCCTCATGAAGCACAACCGATGAAAATTAAAGTTGCCTTATCCAACTCTTTCGGTTTCGGCGGCACTAACGGTACGTTGATCTTTAAAGCATTTGAAGATTAGTTAAGGGTATGAAAAAAACTCAAGGGAACTGGGAATCGTCTTCTTCGTCACACTTCATCACCATTGAAGGCATTGAGGGGGTTGGCAAATCTACCGCTATTACTTTTATTCGCGATTGGTTAACGGAGCACGGTTTATCAGTGGTGGTCACACGAGAACCGGGCGGCACAGAGGTCGCAGAAGAGATTCGTCGCGTTTTACTTAATACACACAAAGAACCCATCTATCCAGAAACAGAATTATTACTGCTATTTGCTGGCCGTATGCAACATATCCAAGAAGTCATTAAACCTGCATTACAAGCGGGGAAAACAGTTTTGTGTGATCGGTTTATTGATGCGAGCTATGCCTATCAGGGCGGTGGGCGTGGTATTTCAGATCATTTTATTCAAATGTTAGAGCAAGAAATATTGCAAGGCTTGCAACCTAATTTAACCTTACTACTGGATGCGCCATACCACGTTAGTCAATTGCGTTTACAACAACGCAGCCATACCGATCGCATTGAGTCAGAGCATGAAGCGTTTTTTCAGCGAGTGCGCGCTAAATATTTGAAACGAGCTGAGCAGTCTCCAGAGCGATATCGAGTGATTAACGCAGCGTTACCTTTACCAAAAGTGCAACGGCAAATGAAAGAGGTGTTGCATGACTTTTTCTAAGGCGCCATCGTCGCCTTATCCATGGCAAGAGCAACAATGGCAGCACATCACCACTCAGTGGCAACAGTTACCTCATGGTTTATTGTTTGCAGGTCAATCTGGTTTGGGTGTGGATCTTTTCGCAAAGAAGATTGCCAAAGCTTTATTATGCCAACACTCAATAACCCATTTAGCGATCTGTAACGATTGCCGTTCTTGTCATTGGGTAGACGCACAAACACATTCTGATTTAATTGTCGTGAGCCCCGATGAAGCGGGAAAACCAATAAAAGTTGATAGTATTCGTGAAGCTATCCAGCAAGTTTTACAAACGGGCCATGTGGGACAACGGCGTGTTATTTTGATTGAACCGGCAGAGGCTATGAATGTTGCCGCATCAAATGCTTTATTAAAAACCTTGGAGGAACCACCACAAGGTGTTTATTTACTGTTGACCTGTCATCACCCAAGTCAATTGTTGCCGACGGTTCGCAGTCGATGTCAAACCATCCAATTTTATCCTAGCATTGCCCCATCTACTGTGCAGTGGTTGAAAGCGCAAGCCCCTGACGTTGATAATCTCGAAGAGCTCTTGCAACAACACCAAGGTTTACCTCTGCAAGCATTACAATTCTTGCGTGAAGATCAACAGCAAATGGTGCAAAAACTTCATGAAAACTTACTGGCACTACGTCGTGGTGAGTGCAGTTTAACAGAGTTAGCAACCCAGTGTTTAACTTGGCCTTTAACGCAAGTATTGGAACATATGATGAGCCTGACCAGCAGCATGATAGGTATGATAATGCTTGCTCATTCACGGCAACAACAAGATACTTTGTTGATGTCTTTAAGCCAAGGGATTCATTTATCAGCGTTATACGCGTATTATGATTTTTTAGTAGAGCAACGAAAAATGCCGATGAATAATTTGAGTCAACCGTTGATGTTAGATGCTATTCTCGTACATTGGAATAACCTGCAGCAGAGAGGTCAGACATGTTAGTGGATTCTCATTGTCACCTGGATCAATTAGATTTAAGTTTATTTGAAAACAACATGGATCATGTGATACGTCGCGCAGCAGAGCATGATGTTTCTTTCATGTTGTGTGTTTGCATTGACATGAATCATTTTGCCGATGTGAAAGCCCTTGCAAAGCGTTATCCCAATGTGAGAGCCAGTGTCGGCGTGCATCCCAATGAGACAGATAGTCCCGATCCTTCCGTAGAAGAATTGATTGCGATGGGCTCAGACGACGCGATCATTGCTATTGGAGAGACTGGGTTAGATTACTATCGAACAGAAGCTGCTACGTTGTGGCAACAAGAACGTTTTTGTCGACATATTGCAGCAGCGGTGCACTTGGATAAACCTCTCATCGTTCACACTCGTCAAGCAAGAGCGCAGACCATTGCGTGTTTAAAAACAGAAGAGGCGTCACGAGCGAGGGGCGTGTTGCATTGCTTTACGGAAGATTGGACCATGGCGAAGCAGGCTTTAGATTTGGGATTTTATATTTCTTTTTCAGGAATTTTAACCTTTAAAAATGCCACGGAAGTACATGAGGTAGCAAAAAAAGCACCAATGGATCGCATCTTAGTAGAAACGGATGCACCCTATCTTGCCCCAGTGCCTTTTCGTGGAAAACCCAATGAGCCCGCCTATGTTAAATACGTGGCGCAGCATTTAGCCGAATTGCGCGGAGTGTCTTATGAGGAAGTTGCCGCCATCACGACGGAAAATTTTACACGGCTATTTCGGGCAGGTCCCTCATTGGTGTAAAGAAACCCAGCAAAGGGTGAGTTTTGCACAATAAATAGTGGATAGATGTTTTTATATTAAGCTTTTTTAGCCTTTCGAAAGAAAGATTTAATATTTATCTTTATTTTCTAGTCGGTTATCAAGCAAAATAGTTTTTTTTCAGCTAACTTTATTGATATAGCACCTTAATGAGGTGTACGTGGGATTGGAGGTGAGCACATGCTGAGTAAGGATTTAGAACTGACCCTTAACTTAGCTTTCCAAGAAGCAAGAAATAAGCGCCATGAGTTTATGACGGTGGAGCACTTGCTATTGGCTTTGTTAGATAACGCTTCAGCAAGGGAAGTGTTGAATCGTTGTCGCGTCAATATTGATAACTTAAGAAATGAACTTTCCGAATATGTCGAGAGCAAAACGCCTCGCCTACCTGATACAGAAGAGTTGCGAGAAACACAACCAACACTCGGATTTCGCCGCGTGTTACAACGAGCTGTGTTCCATGTGCAATCCGCAGGGCGTTCAGAAGTGAGCGGTGCCCATGTCTTAACCGCAATCTTTAGCGAACAAGGCAGTAAAGCAGTTGAATTATTAAAAGAAGTCCATGGGGTTTCCCGTCTTGATGTGGTGAATTGTATTTCAAATGGCGCTTCTAAAATCTCTCCTGCAGAATCACAACAGGAAATTCCACCGCAACTTGCGCAACAAACCGAAGAAGAAGTTGGGTTTGGTGCGAATACCAGTACAGCGTTGGAGTCTTATACCGTTAATTTGAATTTGAAAGCGCTGACCGGTGGTATTGACTTATTGATTGGTCGAGAAGATGAGTTAGAGCGAGTGATTCGCACGTTATGCCGTCGTCGCAAAAATAATCCCCTACTAGTGGGTGAAGCGGGTGTCGGCAAAACCGCAATTGCTGAAGGTTTGGCACGCATGATCATTGAAGGTAATGTGCCAGATATTTTAAAACAAGGCACGGTTTACTCTCTGGATTTAGGTAATCTCTTAGCGGGCACCAAATATCGCGGTGATTTTGAAAAACGCTTTAAAGCCTTAACGCAAGAGTTGATTCAACAACCGAATGCCATCTTATTTATTGATGAAATCCATACGATTATTGGTGCTGGTGCAGCCTCCGGTGGCGTGATGGATGCTTCAAACTTGATAAAACCTTTATTGTCCAACGGCGAGTTAAAATGCTTAGGTGCTACCACCTTCCAAGAATATCGCAGCATTTTTGAAAAAGATCGCGCTTTAGCACGACGTTTCCAAAAAGTGGATATTAATGAGCCTTCAGTAGAGGAAACCGTCCGTATATTAAAAGGGATTCGTAAAAAATTAGAAGAGCATCATGGCGTTAAATACTCTTTAAAAGGTTTGAAAGCAGCCGCAGAGTTATCTGCGCGGTTTATCACGGACCGTTTCTTGCCCGATAAAGCAATTGATATCGTTGATGAAGCAGGGGCTTTCCAAGCTCTGCAATCTTCTTCCAAACGTAAAAAACTCATTGGTACCCATGAAATAGAGGAAATCGTTGCAAGTATTGCGCGAATTCCAGCACAAACAGTTTCTACTTCGGATAAAGAAGTATTAAGAAGTTTAGTTCGTGATTTACAAATGTTGGTCTTCGGCCAAGATGATGCGATCAATGCCTTGGGTTCTTCCATCAAATTGTCTCGTGCTGGTTTGCGCGATCCTGAAAAACCAGTGGGTTGCTTTTTATTTGCGGGTCCAACTGGGGTAGGTAAAACCGAAGTGACTCGTCAGCTGAGTAAGCTATTGGGTATTGAGCTGTTACGATTTGATATGTCTGAGTATATGGAAAAACACTCTGTTTCTCGTTTAATTGGAGCACCTCCCGGTTATGTGGGATATGAACAATCTGGATTATTAACAGAGGCGGTTACTCAGCATCCCCATTGCGTATTGCTATTGGATGAAATTGAAAAAGCACATCCAGATATTTATAACTTATTGTTACAAATTATGGATCATGGCTCTTTAACAGATAACAATGGCCGTAAAGCAGATTTCAGACATGTTATTTTAGTGATGACCACGAATGCTGGTGCTTACTCCTTGATACGTAACCAAATGGGTTTTACTCAGCAAGATCATACTTTAGATAGCGCGGAAGATATTAATCGATTGTTTACACCAGAGTTTCGTAATCGATTGGATGCAGTGATTAACTTTAAATTCCTTGATCAAAAAACCATTTGTAATGTGGTAGATAAGTTCATTATGGAATTGGAAGTGCAACTCGAGCAACGCCAGGTGAAACTGATTGTAGAGCAACCAGTCCGAGACTGGTTAGCGATTAATGGCCACAATCCGCAAATGGGTGCTAGACCCATGGCGCGGTTGATCCAAGAGAAAATCAAAAAACCCTTGGCAGAGGAATTATTGTTTGGACAATTGAGTCATGGCGGCACGGTCCGCTTACTCATTGAGAACAATACCATTGAGTTTGAAATGAAAGAGTCCTGCGTTTAGTCGTTAGTTTACTCTTAGTCATCTTTCTTGAAAGAGCAAAAGTATCAAATAAAGAAACTTTTGCTCTTTTTTGTGCATTTAAAAACCCATTTTCCATCATTAATATTCCCTTAATAAATTTATCATATACTATCATCCGATAAATTAAAGGGATTCTCTTTCCGAGCAAGATCCCTAATATAAGTATTTTTATAATTATTGAGATAACAGAGGTTAATATGGCAAGTAGTTCAACAGAGGTTGCGCAAGGCGTTTCTGCGTTAGAAAAAAGATTTCATGCATTGATCGAAACGATAGGGGAAGAGCAGCCCCGTAGCGATTCGACGCTTAGATTGGCTGCTATTTATAATCAAGAAGAATCAATAAAACCAGTCTTTACTCAAACGGTTCAAGAAATAGGTAAAACACTACAAGCGCATCTTGCTAGCGTCCGGCAGCCATGGAACCCCGAATTCGTATTAAAAACAGTTAGACAATTGGTGCGAATGAACATGTTAGCAGTTTATCTTAATGATAAGGCATTAGAAAAAAGCATCAGAGCTATAATAACCAGATTTAAATTTGAATTACCGACAATGGTTAAAAAATGCCAAAGCAGTCTCACACCGGAGTTAGTCAGCGAAGAAATTATTCAGCAATGCTTAAGTCTCCGCTTAGTTGCTCAGATTATTTATCCTGGAGAGAGAGAAGTTCTAGCGGCTGTTGAAGAACTAATTAGTATTGCTCATACAGCTACCTTAAAATGGTCTTCTGATGTATGTTTATCAATAGGGTACGCAGAGTTTCAGAGGCATTATTTCATCAATCATAATAATATACAGAAATTGATGTCAGCTTATGATTTAATAGTTTTATTTGATGATAAAGTTACACTTTCGCAAATCAACGCTGGTCGGCTAGATGCAACAGAATCCATTCATCAACTGATTGATCGTCACGAAGTTCAACAGGCTTTGCCGTCGATTGAAAAGTTTAACGAATTAGAGCGATTAGAAGAGTTGTCGCTGATTCTTAGAGAAGAAGATCTTGTCATCCGAGTTTCTAGCTTAAAAAACAGTGTTCTTGAGCCCCTTGTTAAACGGTTTGAAGATAATTTCATGCCAAGTAAATTGATTGACCTTATCACCTTAAAAAATTGGGAAGAAATTCTTGAGTTTTCGCAGCTTATTGGCAGAATGGATTTGGCTGAGAGAATCGGGCTTTTAAAAAATGAAGCTAAAAATGCATTAGTGCGTCGAGTAGAATTTTTTCAAGAAAAATTAAAATCTAATGAGCAACCTAGCATGGAGGATTTTAATGAATTGAAACGGTTGATGGATTTGTCACAATCTTTTGAAGATAAAGAACTTGAGATTCAAATTGATTTTTTACAATATAGTTTTCTTGAGCCTTTAGTGTTGAGTTTTGAAGAGAACTTTTCTTCTTCTGAACTGACCCATATTGAAACGCTAAGAAATTGGCAAGAAATTAAAGAATATGCAGAACAGATAAGAGAGACTAAACTTGTTGAAAGAATAAAAGCTTTACAACATCATGCAAAAGCAGTGGTCACTGCACATATAGCTGAAAGCACGCCTTCTCGTAGCTCTGAAAGTTCAGAAAATTCTGATGGGTCCGAACACCTTGGTAGCGCTGAATGCTTTGTCGAAAATTCTGAAAATCTTGAAAACGTTAAGATTGAACATTGGCATAGTTTGCGACAACGTGTGCGTTTTTTCAAAGATTCAGAATTGACAGAAAACTTTAATAAGTTAGAAAAGCCTCGTAGAGGTGTCAAGTTTAATCAGACAGTTTCTTTGGGACGATTTTTTTCAGGATCTGCAGTGATCACTTCTTGTGACGAAAGAGGATTGAAAGAATCTGTACCCAATATTCCTCGCCCAGGAAGCTCTAATGGAGATTATTAAATCCTATTAGACGAGATGGCAGGCCCGGGGGTTTTAGAAAAACCCTCGGGTGATGTTTCGTGATGTAGCTCTAATAAAGTCAGAAGTTCTTGATAAAGAATTTTCTCAGGATGATGTTCATTGCGTTTAGAACTTATACGGCCAAATCGTTCAGGCGTTGTTTCATGAAGTAACGCAGAAATACTTTGCAACCCCTCACGGGTGGTGATTTTCTCACGATTGATGGCATCAAGAGTATCTAATAACTTAACAATATTTCTAGAAACTTTTGTTGTCTGCGGTGTACCTTTTTCATCGATATACGTATAGTCTTGTGAACGAGATAAAGTGCGTAACTCATATTCTTCAGAGTCAATCGCTTTTAAAATAAGTTGTTTCATTTTTTTTAATAAAATCATTCTGTCTTTATGTAAACTCTGTTCTCTTAGTTCAGGAGCCGCATTAACCGTAAATCTTTTTAAGTGATTATTTAACTCTGCCAAATACGTGCCATGACTGCCATAGCCTTCAGCAGTTTCTGTATCGGCTGGAATGCCAATAAAGCCCGCTTGATTGGCCAAATTAACACAATTGACTTTATCGTCACAAAAGATAATATTTCCCCTTGAAACACGTTGGTAATTCGCAGGTGCTTCGATGGAAAGGATGCCGAAATTTTTTAATTCAGGAAAATCATTCAAATCGAGAGTCAATCTTGCTTGGTCCAATAATGATAAGATATAAAATAATTTGTAATCCCCTTTTTGAATAGTGTCTAGCTTACTGATGAGCGTTAACAAATCACAGGTAATAATAGTTTCTCCGAAGGACAAGTTGATGTGTGCATTTTTTTCAATTTCCACAGTTAAGGATGACATCCCAGGTTCCTGACATTGCAAGGTCATATTACCCACGGCATCAGTTGCAACAGGCTGTCCATTTAAAGCTAATTCACAGGCTGTGCGAAAAGGATTGACGAGCATTTTCCCTTCTGGATTATTAAGCGTAACACCCTCAAGAGAAGAAGCGGCGTTAATGAGACAATAAATACCGCGTAATAATCTGGCATAGCTGGGGTTTTTAATCTGTGTTTGTTGCGTGCATAGCTTGTGATAAGCATCATCTGCGCTTAAATCGCTAGAGCCTGCCGAAGCGATAGCCCAAGAAGCATAGGGGCGAACACTGACCCGTTGTAAAAAATGAATAAGTGCGTCTCCATTTAATAACGCATGGGTTACACTATTAATTAACGTTTCATCTCGATCAAACACAAAAAACACGCTATCTGTGCGGGGACGAATAGTACTTGCGCTGGCTGAGCTAGTTGCATTGCTGCGAAAAGGATAAATAAACTTACTCTCCTTACTGTCCGTCGCTGGTAAGACCACAGGCGGCGCGTGCTTGGCAATAATACTCGCTATATAAGCGGGAGTCATTTCAACATCTGCTAAATCCTTTGCAATTGTTTTTAACAAAGAGATATTAGGATCTGAGACTCGACGGTTTTCTTTGTTATCTGACACACTATGCTCACCGCGAAACAAGGTAATATGTTCCCCATGGGGATGTAAATAATGATGACAAGCGGCTTGATGAAATTGATTGTACTGTTCGGTGTATTCAGGATATCGATTTAGAATATACGCTTTGCGTGCTTCATAAATTTTTTGCAATCGATTTTTTAGATTCAATGCTTCAGGAGTATTCGTCTTCGGTGTTCCTAACATAATGAGCGATCGCCACAGATCCTTAGCGCTTTTATCGCGAAATAAAAGGTTTTTATTTTGCGATTCAATATAGGAGGGAGAGTAAAGTGTTTCAAAATTTTGCTCATAAAAATGCGCTAAGGAGGCTAAAGTTGTTTTTAATACACCGGGGTTATCAGTCAAGAGAATCGTTAAATTTAATAAATATTCCACTTCTTTTAGATTAAGTGGAGTTGTATGGGTCGCATCAATGGCTAATTGCAACCAGTCCGTATTTTTCCAGAGTAACTCTTGATATAACCCATTGTATTCTTTCATTAACTCACTCGAATCTTCACTCATAGCATCTCTCTCAATTAAAAAAATAAATCTACTTATTTGAGAATAGCGCTAAAGTGGTTTATTTGTAACCAGTGTTAATATTACGCTAAGAGTATAGTTCTCGCTTAACCGAAAGCAAATCTTGGTAAACCTTGGCTTTATCCTTAGGATTTCGTAGCAAATAGGCTGGATGGTAAGTTACCAATAAAGGGGTGTTTAAGGGACCATAGCTGAGACGCTGGCCACGTAGTTGACTCAAGGGGAGGGTGACGCCCAATAGGTAATGAGCGGCAATACGTCCCACGGCCAGTAATAACTGGGGTTGTAACAAAGCGATTTGCTGCTGTAGATAGGGCGTACACTCCGCTACTTCCTCAGGGGCTGGATCCCGATTCATGGGCGGCCGACATTTTAAAATATTAGCGATGTAAACATCTTCTCGTGTAAAACCAATGGATTTTAGCATTTGCGTCAATAATTGACCGGCACGTCCGACAAAAGGTTTACCCTGCTGATCCTCTTGGGCTCCCGGAGCTTCGCCAATGATCATGAGTTTCGCCCGATGTGAGCCGGTGCCAAATACGGTCTGAGTACGGCTATGACAAAGCGTGCAGCGCTGACATTGTGCTACTTTTTGTTCTAAGCTGGCCCAATCTTGTTCGCTAGTTGCTGCAGTCACTTCAATCTTGGCAGTGCGCTCGCGCCACTGTACAATACCCATGGCATTCAAGTAGTGATCAATGATGGTTGATTCGACTGATTGCAAAGCCTTACCCCGATTTTTATCCAAGGGCGATTATACAAAATTTTACAGAGGAAATGCTATGGCATTGTTAATGACGATTGCATTCTTGGGCATGGTACTCTTGCTCATGATCGGAGGCACTTATTATATTCAAAATCGATTGAAGGGATTGCTGACCCAGCAAATGGCACAGCAACAGGACTATCTGCATCAGATTAATACCACCTGGACTCAAGAGCAAGCGTCCATGCGCGAGGGCTTTCTAGCAGGGCAGCTGCGAGCAGAGCAAGGAACCAGTGATAAAATCAATCAATTTAATTTGCAGTTACAAAAAGATTTTTCAGGGTTAAAGGAACAATTAAAAACGGATTTTTATCAACACCGCGCTGAATTTGATAAGCATCAATTACAAGCCATGGGCCAACTGCAAGAAAATTTACAGCTAAACATCAACCAAATTCGTCAACAATTAAATGAAATTCTTCAGCAGCATAATACGGTGCTCAATACACAAATGGAAAAGTTGACGCAGGCTGTGAATGAGCGCTTAAAAGAGATTAGTGGGCAAGTAGAAAAACGCTTATCCGACGGCTTTGAGAAAACCACCGAGACTTTTGCCGACGTGATTAAACGCTTAGCGCTGATTGATCAAGCGCAACAAAAAATTACAGAGCTATCAAATAACGTTGTGAGTTTGCAAGACGTATTGGCCGATCGCAAAGCGCGGGGGGCTTTTGGTGAAGTGCAATTATCAGGATTAGTCAGTAATTTGTTGCCTTCCGCTAATTATCAAATGCAATATACGTTTAAAAATGGCAAACGTGCGGATTGTGTTTTGTTTTTACCTGAACCGACAGGCACCTTGGCGATCGATGCGAAGTTTCCCTTAGAAAATTATCGTGTGATGAACGATCCATTGCTATCTGCCTCAGATAAAAAAGCAGCAGAACAACAGTTTCGTCAAGATATTCGTCATCATTTAAATGATATCGCGAGTAAGTATATTATCCCAGGTGAAACCTCTGATGGCGCCGTGATGTTTATTCCTGCAGAGTCGGTGTTTGCAGACATTCATGCAAAATTTCCAGAGATCATTGAAGAGTCTCACCGCCGACATGTATGGCTTGTGTCACCGACCACCATGATGGCGATACTCACCACGGCGCGAGCTGTGATTAAAGATGCAGCGACACGCCAACAAGTGCATGTGATCCAAGAGCACCTAGGACTATTAGCCAAAGATTTTGAACGATTTGAAAAACGAATGGATGCCTTGGGCAAACACATTGAACAAACCCATGACGATGTGAAGCAAGTCAACATTTCCGCAAAAAAAATCACATCGCGCTTTTCTCAAATTGAACGCGTTGAGTTGAGTCTGATGGGCGGAGGAGATACAATTTCAACTTCGGTGACAGATGCTTTAGAAATTGTTGAACTCGAACAAAAGGAATAGGAGGGCGTATGGCTCGTCAAATGCTTTATTTTATTATTGCCAGTATTTTAGTTGTACTCTTGGCAAAGTATCTCGTGATTGGTCTTAGCTGGATCCAACATCTTCATCATTATATTCTTAACTTACTGGGCAGTGTTTTTGCCGGCGGCACAGTGGGAGCGTTGTTGCGTAAAGGCTTAGCGCTCTTATTACTACCACCACTTTTGTTACTACTTCCGGCCTTAGGGTATTGGTTGATGAATCGTAAGCCCTTGCCTCATTTGCAAGGAATTCTGTGGGGCTGCTGGTTGGTGAGCGCGACGGTGATTTTGTTGTCTTCCTGACAAGAGCGCTATCTAAGCGGTGGTGTCTGGCACATTGATTTGGAAATTCGGAATCTAATTTTCCACCATAGCAAAAGGAGAGCTAGCGTAGAAGCATTCTCGTGTGCCTGACACCACCTACGCTGCCCTCAAATTTTGATAACATGTTTCAAATAGATTTTGGTTAGGAGGTTCTTCGTCGAACGCTCAATGCAAGCGGTGTCAGGCACACGAGAATGCTTCTACGCTAGTTCTTTTTTTTATTTATTAGGAACAACATACTCTTGTTTTTCAAATCGATGTGCCAGACACCGCTGTTGAGACTTTCTTTTTTATCCCTTCTTCCGCCCACTATGCTCACGATACAATTTTAATCGCGATTCTTTACGTAACAAGGCTTCTTGATGACGGCGCTTTTCCACATCATTATGTAATTCTAAAGGACGTACTCGCGTTGGTTTTCCTTTTTCATCAAGGGCAACCATGGTGAAATAACAAGTATTGGTGTGACGCTGTTTCCCTGTTTTTAAATCTTCAGCAATGACTTTTAATCCCACTTCCATAGTGCTATTACCGACGTAATTAATACTCGCATGACAAGTTAATAAATCACCGACATGAACGGGTTCTTTAAAATAAACATTATCCACCGACAACGTTACAATAGTTTTTCCCGCATAACGACTCGCGCAAGCATAAGCAACTTTATCTAAGAAACTTAAAATATCGCCCCCATGAACATTACCAGTAAAATTCGCCATATTGGGTGTCATGATTTCTGACATGGTAATGGTTTTATTTGATTGATGTTCCATGAAACTCTCCTCTTTTTACATTTCAGTGTAGCATGGTCCGCTACCACCTTCCGGTGGGACCCATTGAATATTTTGTTTAGGATCCTTGATGTCACAGGTTTTGCATTGAATACAATTCTGAGCATTTATTTGTAAATAAGGCGTTTGATTTTGTGTTGTCACAATTTCATAGACATTAGCCGGGCAGTAACGTGTTTCCGGACTGGCATAAAGTTGCAAATTAACTTCGATAGCCAAGGCGGGATTTGTTAACTGCAAATGACAGGGCTGGTTTTCTTCATGACGAATATTAGAAAGATAAACAGAAGACAATTTATCAAAGGTGAAAACTTGATCCGGCTTAGGATAATTAATGGGGATACAATTTTTTGCTAATTTTAATTGCAGATAATCCGCTGGATATTGGAAAGTCCAAGGTGCGCGGCCACGTAAGATATAAGCGTCAAAAGCACTATAGAGCAACCCAGGCCATAATCCCTTACGAAACGCTGGGCGAATGTTACGAACTTTTTTCAATTCAGGCCACAACCAAGATGTTTGTAACGCAGGTTTATAATCCGCAATAGTGGCGTGATTAGTGTCTGCTGATTGTAACAGCTTAAATACTTGTTTAGCCGCTTCGATAGCAGATTTCATTGCCGTGTGTGTTCCTTTAATTTTGGCAACATTGAGAAATCCTGCACAATCACCAATCAATACACCACCAGGAAATGCTAAGGAAGGAATGGCTTGCCAGCCACCCTCACTGATGGCACGCGCACCATAACCGACCCGTGTTCCGCCCACGAATAATGGTTTAATCGCAGGGTGTAATTTAAACCGTTGTAATTCTGCAAAGGGATCTAAATAAGGATTTTCATAATCCAATCCCACCACAAAGCCAACACTTAAAAAACGTTCACCCCAATGATAGAGAAAGGAACCACCATAGGTTTTATTATCTAATGGCCAACCGACGGTATGTAAAATTTCACCGGGGTTATGTAAAGCTTTACCAATCTCCCACAATTCCTTGATGCCAATACCATAGGTTTGCGGATGTTGAGCGTCGCGTAAACCATAACGAGCTTCCAAGGTTTTTGTTAAAGAACCGCGACACCCTTCGGCAATCATCACTTGTCGAGCGTATAACGCAATGCCTGGTTGAAACGTCGCTTTTTGCTGACCTTGCTTATCAAGTCCCATGTCGCCAGTGATAATACCCGTGACCGCGCCGGTGTCAGAATAAAGTAATTCAGTTGCGGCAAATCCCGGAAAAATATCAATACCCAAACTTTGTGCGTGTTCGCCTAACCACCGACAAAATTGACTTAAACTGATAATATAATTGCCGTGATTATTGAGAGGGGGCGGCACTGGCAATGGGAATGCTTTATTCTCCGTGAGGTAACAGAAGCGGTCTTTGCTAGCCTGTGTATTTAGGGGTGCGCCTCGCTCTTTCCAGTCAGGAATCAATTCATCTAAGCTGCGTGTTTCAATGACAGCGCCGGAAAGAATTTGTCCGCCAATCTCTGCGGCCTTTTCCACAATACAAATCGTGAGAGATGTCTGTTGTTGCTCAGCTAATTGTTTTAATTGGATGGCGGCGGTTAAACCTGCAGGTCCTGCACCAACAATTACCACATCGTAGCTCATGGTTTCTCTTTGCACAGACGCTCTCCTAAAAATAGTCTAATGATGATGGATCATCTTGACCTTGATCTTAATTAAGGTCAAGATCGCTTGCAATTAGGTTACATTAGGAAAAACATGAAAGTTTTAGTGGCAGTCAAACGAGTGATTGATCCTTACGTTCGCGTGAGGGTGGCAGAAGATGGAACTGGTGTCATTACCAAGAATGCAAAAATGGCGATGAACCCCTTCGATGAAATTGCCTTAGAACAGGCAATCCGTTTAAAAGAAGCGGGCTTGGTGTCTGAAATTATTTTAGTGTCTATTGGCGAGCATGCCGGACAAGAAACTTTGCGTAAGGGCTTAGCGATGGGCGCTGATCGTGCGATTCACGTCGAAACTGACGCCACATTTCAACCGATACAAATTGCACATATCTTAAAACAAATCGCGGATGAAGAAAAACCCATGCTTGCATTGCTGGGCAAACAAACCATTGATGGCGATCATAACCAAACAGGTCAAATGCTAGCGGCTTTATTAGATTGGCCGCAAGCAACCTTTATTTCTGAATTAACCTTAACGGCTACAACAGCAACCGCTTGCCGAGAAATTGATGGTGGATTAGAAACCATCGAAGTAGATTTGCCGGCGGTGGTTACTGCAGATTTACGTTTAAATGAACCTCGTTATGCGTCATTGCCGAGTATAATGAAAGCAAAAAGCAAACCGCTGGTTACGCGATCTTTATCAGAATTTCCCGCTGCACAAATCGAACATATTAAAGTCTTAGCAGTGAGCGCACCGGCAGAACGAAAACCTGGTGTGCGTGTCGACAGCGTAGAAGCATTAATGGATAAACTTAAAAACGAAGCGCAGGTGATTTAATATGCGGGTATTAGTGATAGCAGAACATTCCCAAGAAACATGTTTTAGCGCAACGGATCATGCAGTGACAGCAGCTAAGCAATTAACAAGCGACGTCGATATTTTAATTGCAGGAGAAGGATGCAAAAAAGCAGCAGAACGCGCGGCAACCTTAGAGGGCGTAACGCAAGTCTTGTTAGCAGATCATGGGTGCTACCAGCATCAATTTGCAGAAAGCTTATCAAAACTGATCCTGACGCTCGCGCCAGAGTATGATTATTTCATCGCAGCGGCAACGCAATTTGGCAAAAACTTAATGCCACGGGTAGCAGCGTTATTAAATGTGGCGCAGTTATCGGACGTTGTCGCCATTGAGTCGGCCGATATTTTTGTTCGTCCTTTATATGCCGGTAATGCCTTAGAGCAAGTGCAATTGTTAGATGCAAAAAAAGTTCTGACCATCCGCGCTACTGCATTTTCTGCTACCAATCATGGGATAACCCCTGCACCTATCAAACAAATAGACACTCAAATTGATTGGAATAAAACTCGTTTTATTCGGCAAACACTATCGCCCTGTGAACGACCCGATTTAACCACGGCGCGTATTATTGTCTCAGGTGGTCGCGGTTTGCAAAGCCAGGAAAATTTTCAATTAGTTGAACGATTGGCTGATATCTTGGGTGCCGCTGTGGGTGCTTCGCGAGCGGCAGTGGATGCCGGCTTTGCACCTAATGATTATCAAGTGGGACAAACAGGAAAAGTGGTTGCTCCTCAATTATATATTGCAGTGGGAATTTCAGGTGCCATCCAACACATTGCCGGCATGAAAGACAGCAAAGTCATTGTGGCGATCAATCAAGATCCTGATGCAACGATTTTCAGTTATGCCGATTATGGGTTAGTGGGAGATTTATTTGAAATCCTACCCAAGCTGATTACGGCACTACAAAATCAATAAAATAACAGGTAGGTAATATGATCATTGGTGTTCCCAAGGAAATCAAAAGCCAAGAGTATCGTGTGGGAATGGTTCCCAACAGCGTCACTGAATTAGTGCAATTAGGGCACTCAGTGCTCGTGGAAAAAAACGCTGGTGCTGGGATCGGTATGCATGATAATGACTACAAAGCAGCAGGTGCTGTGGTGGTCGATACTGCCGCGGAAATTTTTGCTAGAGCAGATATCATCGTAAAAGTGAAAGAACCACAGCCGCAAGAATGCGCACTCTTGCGTGAAGGACAAATACTTTTTGCTTATTTGCATTTGGCTCCTGATCCAGCACAAGCCCGCCTGTTAAAAAAATCCGGTTGTATTGCGATTGCTTACGAAACCGTAACAAATTCCTTAGGGCGATTACCCTTGTTATCACCGATGAGTGAAGTAGCAGGACGTTTGTCCATTCAAGTAGGCGCTTCTTTTCTTGAAAAGTTCCATGGTGGTAGTGGCATTTTGCTCAGTGGCGTTCCTGGCGTCGCTGCTGGCAATGTTGTCGTGTTAGGCGGTGGCGTAGTGGGTACCAATGCTATTCGTATGGCCCTTGGACAAGAAGCCCATGTAACCGTTCTCGATAAATCCATCGAGCGCTTACAGGAGTTACGCATGCAATTTGGTGCTCACTTAAATTTTGCTACCATCGACAATCTTGAGCATTATATCTCTAATGCAGATTTAGTGATTGGTGCCGTCTTAGTGCCTGGTGATGCAACGCCGAAGTTGGTGCGCAGACAAATGTTATCGAAGATGCGTCCCGGATCGGTCATCGTCGATGTGGCTATTGACCAAGGTGGTTGTTTTGAAACAAGTCATCCCACCACCCATGCTGATCCCACATTTACAGTAGATGGCATTGTGCATTATTGCGTAACGAATATGCCAGGTGCCGTGCCACGTACGGCAACCCTTGCGTTAAATAACGCAACCTTACCTTTTATTGTGGCCTTGGCGTCAAAAGGCTATCGCAAAGCTTTGTTAGAAGATCCTCACTTAATGAATGGATTGAATGTCTACGCCGGTCATTACACTCATGAAGCTGTTGCTCATGCCCTGGGTGAAAAATATACTGCGGCGAGCAGTTTATTAAATTAATCACATTGCTTCACACATGTTATCATCTCCGCCTGCGCGGAGATGATAGGTGAGAAAGTTTTTACCATTCTACAGAGCCAAAGTTGAGAGGCTGTGACTAATCAGCTACCTTTATTAACAAGTTAAAAAATAGAGTGCATATATCAATGAATAGAGATTATTTAGATAAAGAGGCTCTGCAAGGAGCTTTAAATGACGCCGTTATCAAGGCCTTACTCAATCAGGAAGGAGCGTTGGCTAATTACATTCCAGAATTAGAGCGAGTTGATCCAAATAAAACCAGCATTGCTATAAAGTTTCCAAGCGGCGATATTCTCATGGCTGGAGATGCGAAAGATCATTATTTCACCTTACAAAGTGTCGCGAAAATGATTGTACTAGCTGGCCTGTTAGAGGAAGAGGGCGCGGAGAAAGTCATTTCTTGGACGGGCATGGAGCCCACCGGTCGGGCCTTTGCCTCCATTAGTCAATTAGAAAAATTTGGTCCAGTGCCGGCTAATCCTTTTGTAAATTCTGGAGCGATTGCTTTGTGTAATCGTATCCCAGGATCTCAAGTAGAAGATAAATTACAATGGCTAACCCATTGGACAGAAAAATTATTTGGTGCGCCATTACCAGTGAATCAAGAAGTCTTTGAATCAGAATATCGCACAGGCGATAGAAATCGAGCTATCGCTTATTTGCTGAAAAGCAATGGTGTGCTTCGAGGTGATGTGGATGAAACGCTGCGAGTCTATTTCACTCTCTGCTCTTACCAAGCCAATGTGATGGATGCGGCTCATTTACCCATGTTATTAGCCAATGGTGGGCGAGATGTAGAGGGGCGGCAGATATTAAATTCATCAACCTGCAAATATATCATTGCGGTTATGGCCACCTGTGGCTTATACGATTCCTCCGGGTCGCATTTGGTACATACCGGTATGCCGGCTAAAAGCGGTGTCTCAGGGCTGGTGGTGGCTGTCGCATTGGGTCATGCTGGCGTGGCTACGTCGAGCCCCCGATTGGATAGTAAAGGCACCAGTATTCGTGGTGAAATTATGCTCAAATCTCTCAGTAAAGCCTTAAATTGGCATTTCGCATCTTAAAATACAGAGTGGATAAGAAAAAGAACAAGTAAAATTCAGAGCAACTGTTGATAATCGTGCTACGCTCTAAATAGACATTGAAATTAACAGATATATTATAAAAATGAATAAATATTATATTTTCTTAAATATTATTTTTATCTACTTTCCCTTATTGCTGGGGATCGTTCATTACGTGCTATCGCGACGTCTCGGACTTTATTTCACCTTACTTTTATATTTTGCTTGGGTCAATCTTGCCATCAAAGGCACGGTCTTAGGATTGGAATTAACGATTCTTGGCCACGGCATTCTCGATCAATTTCATGGGTATGCGCAAGCTTGGTTTTTTTATTATGGAATTTTGTTACTGGTTTTTTCTGCCAGTTATTTAGTAGTCGCTGTGATCAAAAATAAAAAGTACTATTTTATTTTTTGTAAAATATATGCCGTTTTCTTATTTGTAACAGCCTTGGTTATTTTCTATTTGATGTCTAGCACACCGCATTATCCTCTCAGAGAGAGTATTTTACTTTACGCCTTAGGCGATATACTCACTGCGATGGTTCTTTATCTATTAGCCTTTATGGGGCAGCAAAAATTTCAGAAGCACTTAGATCACTCCGCCAAGATGGTTGTTGAAAAAAAGATTGAACAAAATCCTCCAAATTAGGTATAGTGTTTGCCGGATGTTTTACCTTTTTATTATCAAGGGCACACACTATGACTCAAACACAAAAAATTATTTATGATCATCAAGGTCATCATTATCACGGCTATGTTGCAAATCCTCCTGTCACACAAACGCCCCAAGGCGCAGTGATCGTTGTCCATGATTGGACGGGGCAAAATGATTTTGCGCGAAAGAAAGCAGAGCAATTTGCAGAACTGGGATTTATTGGGTTCGCCTTAGATGTGTATGGTGAGGGTCGTACGGGTGAAACCAACGATGAAAAAATGGCATTGATGGCGCCCCTCATGCAAGATCGCACTCTTTTATTATCAAGAATTCTTGCAGCTGTGGAAGCCGTAAAAGGATTACCGAATGTCGATCCGCAGCGTATTGCTGCTATCGGTTTTTGTTTTGGTGGTTTATGTGTGTTGGATTTAGCACGCAGTGGAGAGGCAATCAAAGCGGTTGTAAGTTTTCATGGGTTATTAAATGCGCCCAGTGAAAACGTTTCGAAACACATTAAAGCTCATGTTTTAGTCTTGCATGGGCATGATGATCCCATGGTGCCATCAGAACAAGTATTAGCTTTTCAACAGGAAATGACACAAGCACAAGCTGATTGGCAAATGTGTATTTATGGCCAGACGATGCATGCCTTTACTAATCCGTTAGCCGATAATCCAGCTTTTGGTACAGTTTATAATCCTCTGACGGCAGAACGATCTTGGATTGCTTGCACGAACTTTTTGCAAGAGACTTTAAAAGGCATATAGGCAATGTCTCACAAGGTTTTGGGATTCTAGCGGTATCCAATCTAACTTAGCTTTGTTATCTTGGTGCAGTCATTGTTGCTATCTTACATGGATGTAAGAAGGCGAATGCTCATTGTACACACAGGGCCTGAAACACGGACCTTGGTATATTTAAAAAGTATATCAAGGCCGTGTTTTAGGCCTGTTTAGTGCCTAAAAATTTATTTCTCATTTTCCAAACATTGTAGCGATACCTTCGTGATAAAGGTATACTGCACAAGTTCAATTGTGCAGAGGAAAAAGAATGAAGGGTTATCTAAAGGATCGATTGATTAATTGGTTAATGACTGAAACACCAAACCCGCGAGCAAGTCTTTCAGACTTTGATCGCTTACGACATGTTTTACATCCTTGCGACGTGCTATTGATTGAAGGGCGCAGTCGTATTAGTCGTTACATTCGTCGCTTAACCGGTAGTCCATGGTCTCATGCTGCACTCTACGTTGGTCATATACAAGATGTGGAAGATCCAGAATTAAAACGACGTTTGGTGGAGTATTGTCCAGATATATTAGATGATCAATTAATTATTGAAAGTGTATTGGGACTAGGTACTATTGTTTCCTCCATAAAAAAATACTCGCACTATCATATTCGTATTGCTCGACCAGGTGGTGTCAGCCATCAGGATGCGCAGCGAGTCATTGCTCATGCCATTGAGCGTCTGGGTTCTGATTATGATGTGTCAAATATTTTAGAACTGGCGACCTTTTTTATGCCATGGTGGTTGCTGGGATTGTTTGTTCAACATCATCCCATTGGCGTGTTACCTAGCAATACGAACAAAGAAATTTGTTCCAGCATGATTGCCGAAGCGTTTCAATCCATTCATTTCCCCATATTACCCTTGATCAATGCTCAAGAATCCGGTGAACCAGTCTTTACACCGACTCACCCTCGATTATTCGCGCCCTGTGATTTTGATTTTTCTCCTTTCTTTGAAATTGTGAAATATCCCATTGTCGGTATGACCTATGGTCATTTGCCCTGGGCTGAAGCTGGGGTTTATGATTATCATCGAAGATAGCGTAGGTAACTTTACGTCATGAAATTTTTTAAGATATTGTTACGGGTATTATTGGGATTCATCTCACTTCAAGTGTGGGCGAGTAATGGGAATAATCATTTTTCCACTAAACCTTTCACTTTATTAGATGAAAAAAAACATGAAGCGACGGTAGAGCAGGCTAATGAAGACATTACAGCCATCTTGTTAAAGTTAAACGAGCTTCGAAAGACAACTGCTAAAGGTGATGCAGAGAAAGAACAAGAGCTACTTCTAATTTTACAGCCTTTTTTATCTCGCCCTTATCTAGCCTTAGGTGCACAAGGGGAAAGTAATTGGCCGGTGCGCACCAAGGATGGCAGCATTGAGCGTGAGCACATACAACAAGATCCTGTTTATCGCACCGATGCTTTTAATTGCGCTACTTTGGTAGAGACGGGGCTTGCATTGATGAATTCAAGCAGTTTGTCAGAATTTAAGAAAAGCATTGTGAATGTTGAGTATGGCGCTGCGCAGTTACCAGAATCAGAAGCTTTACGCTATTGCAATCGAAATAATTTCACAAGCAAAGATTTAAATCCAGTTAATCAACAACATCATTATATTCAAGATATCACGACGCAGATGCCATTTCCCATCACGACCCAAACGGTCAGCGCTTGGATTGATCCAGAAAAATGGTTTTTGCATCTAGGAAAAGATTTAAGGAGCTTGCAAAAAAATGTTCGGGTTTTTTCTGATGAAACAGGGACGGACATGGTGCGGCGTTTGCGAGAGCAATACATTCAAACCTATTGCCCGGCATTAAAAGCAAAGAATGTCACGATGTCTTATATTCCTAAACAAGCCTTCGTACTGAAAGAAGGTAATCAGTACATTCCCAATCAAGCCTTGTTACAAAAAATCCCTACACCCGCTATTGCGGAAATTGTGCGAGATGATGATTATTGGTATTCCGAAGGGCAGCTTATTCAACAAAAAATAGGGACGGGCATCATCGTCTCTCATTTAGGTTTTTTATATCAAGCTCACTTTAAGCAAGGCGAAGAAATCTATCAAAAAATCACTTGTGAAAAAAACCGTCGGCAAAGGATTTGCAACGTGCAACCAGTGGTGTGTGAGACCGCTAGCTGTGATCGATTAATGTTTTCTCATGCGACGGATGCTTATCCTAATCAATTTCTTTATTACAAAACCACAAAGGGATGGGTTTGCCGGCCCGAGAAACCAGCCCAAGCTACAACGCCTTATACTTTTTGTAATCGAGTGGTTGCAGTGCCCTTAGGTGAGTACGTAACTCAACAACAAAATAAGCAATACAGTTTTATGGATAATCCATCTATCTTGGGCATTAATGTGCAGAAAATAATAACGCCTTAATCTTTTAATGGAACATCACGATGACGATTCAACAACAAATTGAACAATTGCGCAAGCAAATCAATGAGCACAATTATCAGTACTATGTGTTAGATGATCCGCTGATTACTGACAGTGAGTACGACCGATTGTTTCGTCAATTACAACAATTAGAAAAAGATCATCCTGAATACTTAACACCTGACTCGCCTACGCAACGCATTGGAGCAGCGCCCTTAGCAGAGTTCTCTCAAGTAACGCACCATATTCCCATGTTGTCATTGGATAATGCTTTTGACGACACAGAATTTACAGCTTTTTATCGCCGTGTCTTGGAGCGTTTAAATACCCCCGAAATTGAGTATGCTTGTGAGCCCAAATTAGATGGTTTAGCGGTGAGTTTACATTATGAAGATGGACACTTAGTACGAGCTGCAACTCGCGGTGATGGTTATATCGGAGAAGACATTACGCAAAATGTGCGGACCATTCGCGCGATTCCTTTACAATTGCGCGGCAATGATTACCCATCGTTACTAGAAATCCGCGGCGAAGTCTTTATGCCAAAAAGCAGTTTTAATGCACTCAATGAACGCGCTAGTCAAGCCGGTGAAAAATTATTTGCAAACCCTCGCAATGCAGCAGCGGGTAGCTTACGACAATTAGATTCTAACATCACCGCCGAACGGCATTTATCTTTTTATTGTTACGGCTTAGGCGCTGTAGCATGGGAACCATGGCCCTGGCAAACCCATAGTGAAACCTTAGCGCAGTTAAAACAATGGGGCATTCGCGTCAATGAATTAAGTCAGGTGGCAAAAAGTTTTGAAGAATGTTGTCAGTACTATCAATCTCTGATGCAACAACGGGCCTCCTTATCCTATGACATTGATGGGGTCGTGTTTAAAGTAAATTCTTATGCGTTGCAGCAAACCTTAGGCTTTGTCTCTCGCGCACCACGCTGGGCCGTTGCTTATAAATTTCCAGCTGAAGAGGAAATGACCGAGTTATTGGATGTGGACTTTCAGGTAGGCCGTACCGGAACACTGACACCCGTTGCGCGTTTGAAACCGGTTTTTGTCGGGGGCGCTACAGTCAGTAACGCAACCTTGCACAATATGGATGAAATCGCACGTAAAGATATTAAAATAGGCGACACTGTGATCGTACGTCGTGCCGGTGATGTGATTCCGGAGGTTGTCAGTGCTATTTTATCGCGTCGGCCTAGTGATGCTCGAGACATTGTATTACCGTTAAAATGTCCCGTCTGTGACTCTGAAGTATTGCGTGTGGCAGGGGAAGCCGCTGCACGTTGCACCGGTGGGCTAGTGTGTTCTGCGCAACGTAAAGAGGGCATTAAACATTTCGCTGGGCGCAAAGCGATGGATATTGAAGGCTTAGGCGATAAACTCATCGAGCAATTAGTCCAAGTTAATCTTTTGCATACGGTTGCTGATATCTATCAACTGGATGTGCTCAAGTTAGCGAGTTTAGATCGGATGGCGATGAAGTCGGCACAGAATGTGATGGACGCTATTGAAAAAAGTAAAAGCACCACCTTAGCAAAGTTTATTTACGCCTTAGGTATTCGCGAAGTCGGAGAGGCTACGGCAAAAAGTTTAGCGAAAGAATTAGGTTCCTTGGAAGCTGTACAGCAAGCAAGTGAAGAGGCGTTACAAGAGATCGCTGATATTGGTCCGATAGTCGCCGCTCATATTCATCATTTTTTTCAACAGCCGCATAATGTCGACGTAGTGCAAGCTTTATTAAAAGCCGGAATTCATTGGCCCCAAGAAGTAAAAGGGGAACAATCGCAATCCTTGCAAGGTAAAACTTACGTCTTAACGGGTACTCTGCAACGCATGACCCGTGAACAAGCAAAAGAGCGCTTAGAAGCTAAAGGCGCAACCGTCAGCGGCAGCGTTTCAAAACAAACCACGGCAGTTATCGCTGGAGCTGCTGCGGGTTCTAAATTAACTAAAGCCGAACAATTAGGTGTTGCTATATTGGGAGAAGAGGATTTATTAAAGTTATTAGATTAAAACCGTTTTAGCACAACATACAATGCACCATTCCCACCATCGCGAGGTATGGCGCTGCTCATGGCTAATAGATGCGGACTCTGTTGCACTAACAATATCGCTAAATTTTTCATTAAGGGTTTACCCTCTGTCGAGCGAGCGCCTTTGCCGTGAATGATTCGCAGATAACGATGTTGTTGCTGGTAGCAATCTTCTAAAAATGCTAATAACCGGATTTCAGCTTCCATTAGATTAAGCCCATGGAGATCTAGGGTCGCTTCCCAAATATAATCGCCTTGTTTTAAGCGTTTGATTTGTTTTTTTTGCATGCCGACGGCGGCAAAAAACACGCTGTCCTCTGCACCGAGAGCTGCATGGGTTAAATCTGTGGGATGGTGGACTATTTTGTCTTCACTGGCTTGCTGACGGCGATAAGCTGCCGCGGGATCCTGCGCTTTTTTAGCAGGTGCCCGACGCTTTTCACGAGAAAGAGGTTGCGTTCCCTGCACAGCTTGCTGGAACAATGCTTTCTCATCATCATCAATGGAATTCTTTTTACTCATGCTATAAAGTATACCCATTCCACGCAAAAACCTCACTCTCGTCCGGAACAAAAGAGCGTGCTATACTTCCGCCACCGAAAGAAATTGAGTTTTTATCATGCAAGCAGACTACCTTGAAGCTATTGATGACTTATTAACCGTGCGCGATGTATTGCGGTGGGGCATCAGCCAATTTAATCAAGCGGATATTTTTTATGGGCATGGCACCGATAATGCCTGGGATGAAGCCTTACAGCTGATTCTTTATAGTTTAAATTTGCCCTTAGATGTGGACAAGGAATTATTATCCTGTCGTTTAACTCGTGTGGAGCGAGAAAAAATTATTCGGTTATTTTTTGAGCGAATTCAACAAAGAGTGCCCGCTGCTTACTTAACCCACCATGCCTGGTTTGCCGGTTTAGAATTTTACGTTGACGAGCGCGTATTAATCCCTCGCTCACCATTGGCCGAATTGATTGAACATCAATGTGCGCCTTGGGTTGAATCGTCAGAGGTTCATCAAATTCTTGATTTGTGTACGGGCAGTGGTTGTATTGCCATTGCAGCGGCTATGTATTTTCCAGATGCTACCGTAGATGCCTCGGATCTTTCTTTACTTGCCCTGGAAGTTGCAAAAAAAAATGCGAAAAAACACCAAGTCACGGACCGCGTGCATTTCATTAGTTCGGATTTATTTAATGATATTCCACCTAAATCCTACGATCTCATTCTCAGTAATCCACCCTATGTTGACGCGCAAGACATGGCAGATTTGCCTGCAGAGTATCATCATGAACCGCAGTTAGGATTAAGTGCTGGTGTTGATGGCTTAGAAATTGTCGATCGCTTGTTGCAACAAGCGGGCGCTTACTTAGCCCCACAGGGTGTGCTCATTGTGGAGGTTGGTAATAGTGCGGCAGCTCTCGAAGAAAAATATCCGCATGTCCCATTTACTTGGTTGGACTTTTCTCGAGGTGGCGAGGGCGTATTTTTATTAACGGCTCAACAATTGAAGGAATATTGGGGAGAACAACATGGCCGGTAATAGCTTTGGCACATTATTTACAGTTACCACCTTTGGAGAAAGTCATGGACCCGCTTTGGGTTGTATCGTCGATGGTTGTCCACCGGGAATGCCACTGACAGAAGCTGAGATTCAACAAGCCTTAGAGCGACGACGTCCTGGTACCTCGAAGTTTACTTCACAACGCCAAGAATCAGATACCGTCAAAATTCTTTCGGGTGTGTTTGAAGGTGTGACTACCGGTACCCCCATTGGTTTGTTGATTGAAAATGAAGATCAAAAATCGAAAGATTATGATGAGTTAAAAAATTTATTTCGCCCCGGTCATGGTGATTACACCTATCAGAAAAAATATGGATTACGAGATCATCGTGGTGGTGGTCGTGCTTCAGCCCGTGAAACGGCTATGCGCGTTGCTGCAGGTGCTATCGCGCAAAAATATTTAGCGCTGCATGCAGGTATCACTATTCGCGCTTATTTATCACAAATGGGCCCGATTACTATTGATGAGGTTAATTGGGATGAAATTAACAATAATCCATTTTTTTGTCCCGATGCGAGTAAAGTGTCACAGATGGCCGACTATATTCAACAAATTCGTAAGGAAGGGGATTCTATCGGCGCTAAGGTTTGTGTTGTTGCAACAGGCGTTCCCGCAGGATTAGGTGAACCAGTTTTTGATAAATTAGATGCGGAGATTGCCTATGCGTTGATGGGCATTAATGCGGTCAAAGGTGTAGAGATTGGCGCAGGTTTTTCTTGTGTCGAACAAAAAGGCTCTCAGCATCGCGACGAAATGAATACACACGGTTTCTTATCCAATCATGCTGGTGGCATGTTAGCTGGGATTTCCTCAGGACAAGATATCGTAGCGCAGTTAGCGATTAAACCCACGTCGAGTATTTTGATCCCGGGAAAAACAATTAATGTAGCGGGCGAAGAAACGCAAGTTGTGACGAAGGGACGACACGATCCTTGCGTGGGCATCCGGGCTGTGCCTATTGCTGAGTCTATGCTAGCATTAGTTCTCATGGATCACTATTTACGCTGGCGAGGCCAGTGTGGTTCAATTTAATAAAACACAGGTATAACACAATATGAAAAAATATAATATTGCCGTAGTTGGCGCAACTGGGGCCGTAGGCACCACCGTTTTAGAAATTTTAGCGCAACGAAAATTTCCTGTGAAGGAATTATTTCCCTTGGCAAGTGAGCGCTCCGAGGGGAAGACGGTGATGTTTGATAAGAAAAGCATAGACATTGAAAATCTTGCTAAGTTTGATTTTTCTCGAGCAGATATCGCTATTTTTTCCGCCGGTGGTAGTGTTTCTGCGGATTACGCGCCGCTAGCAGCCAGTAAAGGTTGTATTGTCATCGACAATACCTCCCATTTTCGTTATGAAGCAGACATCCCCTTAGTGATTGCCGAAGTCAATCCTGAGGATATTGCGCTGTATCGTAATCGCAACATCATTGCTAATCCCAATTGTTCTACGATGCAGTTATTAGTGGCGTTAAAGCCGATCTATGATGCCGTAGGAATTTCTCGAATTAATGTTGCAACCTATCAATCTGTTTCTGGTGCTGGACAGGGAGCCATTCATGAATTGGCTCATCAAACCGGTGAGTTACTCAATGGTCGCCCCATTGAAGCAAAAAAATTGCCGCAACAAATCGCTTTTAATGTGATTCCTCACATCGATGTTTTTTTAGAAAATGGTTATACCAAAGAAGAGATGAAAATGTTGTGGGAAACGCAGAAAATTTTCCATGACGATGCGATCACGGTGAATGCCACAGCGGTGAGGGTTCCCGTTTTTTATGGTCATTCGGAGGCGGTGCATTTAGAAACTAAGCAAAAGATTTCCGTAGAAGCTGTACGTGCGTTATTGAAAAAAGCGCCGGGCGTTACTTTGATGGATAATCCTCAAAAACAACAATATCCCACAGCAGTTAAGCAGGGGAGCGGTACTGATGACGTATATGTCGGTCGTATTCGTGAAGATCTTTCCCATCCACTGGGCTTGGACCTCTGGATTGTGGCAGATAATGTACGAAAAGGCGCAGCTCTTAATGCCGTGCAAATTGCAGAGTGTTTACTAAATTACTTGTAGTTAGCATTAGAGAAGTGTTTTACCACTATAGACGGTGCAATGAAACTTATTGTATAATCACCGCCTTTGTCCTGTAGGGCTGTAGCCTATCATGATGAATATTTATGGTTATTTGCGAAAGTGGCGGAATTGGTAGACGCGCTGGATTTAGGTTCCAGTAGGGAAACCTGTGAGAGTTCGAGTCTCTCCTTTCGCACCATTTAAAGAAGGTTTGGAAACATTCCTTACAATTTTGTTAAAGATAATATCGATTGGCTGATGCCGAGTGGAGTAGAATTCATGCAAGTTAAAGTAGAAAATTTAGAGGGCTTAAAACGTCTGTTTACTGTACAACTCCCTCGTGAGCAATACGATCTTAAGCTCAAAGAACAATTAGCAAAAATTAAAGCTAATGGTAAGTTTGATGGTTTTCGCCCTGGTAAAGTGCCAGAGAGCATGATTAAACAACGCTATGGCAAAGCCCTGGAGCAAGATGTTTTAAATGAACTCATCCAAGAAAGTTTGCCCAAGGCATTAGAAGAAGCAGCGATCAATCCAGCCAGTGCGCCTGAGTATGATTCTTCTTCCATGCTAGAAGGGCAACCAGTTGAATATAAAGTAAAATTTGAAGTTATTCCTACCATCACCGTTAAGGATTTAGCGGGTGTTCCTATTAAAAAGCATGTAGCCAAAGTGGGTGAAGAAAACATCAACAGTACCCTCGAGAATTTACGTAAACAACGCACCACCTGGGAACCAGCAGAACGTGCATCCATCAACGGCGATCAATTAGTCATTGATTTTGAAGGCACCGTAGGCGGCGAACCTTTTAAAGGGAATACTGCGCAAGATTTCACCTTGGTACTCGGCGAGGGCCGCATGATTGCTGGATTTGAAGAAGGACTGCTCGGCGTCAGCGTCGGACAAGATACTGTATTGAAAGTGACCTTCCCAGAACAATACCATGCAGAAGAATTAGCCGGTAAACCCGCTGAATTCAAGGTTCAGGTAAAGGAAGTTAACAAGCCTGTACTACCGGAGTTAGATGATGCTTTCGCTGCAGAGTGGGACATCAAAGAAGGTGGCTTAGAGGCTTTGAAAAAAGAAATTGAAATCGGTTTAGAGCGTGAAAGCCATAATTTAGCTCGCTCGATTTTGAGAAATACCGTTTTTGATAAGTTATTGGAATTAAACATTTTTGATTTGCCAAATTCTTTGATCGATGCAGAAATTGAACGAATGCAGCAGCACTCCATGCGTGAAATGCAACGCCGTTATGGCGTTAAAGAGGTCCCAGCAGGTCCTCGTGAGTATTTCGAAGCAGCAGCTCGCCGTTCAGTGGCCTTAGCGTTATTGATTGCCGAAATCATTAAACTTTACAAACTGAAACCCGATCCACAAAAAGTGAGCGAAATTGTACGCATGCAAGCAACCGCCTATGAGTACCCAGAAGAAATTATTAAGTACATGCTTAGCAATAAAGACTTTTTACAATCCATCGAAGGGCAAGCTCTAGAGGAGCAAGTCATTGACAAAATGTTAGAAACGGCCCTTGTCGAAGAAGTGGAAACTAGTTATGCTGAGTTAGCAGAGCTGCATGCGCACACTGCCGAAGAAGACGATGACGAGCATGATCATGAAAACTGTGACCATGACCACCACCACCATTAAAAACAAAAAGAAGGAATTATCATAATGGATGACATTATTTGGGGAAAACGAGCCTCTATTAGCTCTCAGTTAGTGCCGATAGTCATTGAGCAAACCGCCCGTGGTGAGCGCTCTTTTGATATCTATTCGCGGTTGTTAAAGGAACGTATTATCTTCATCTGTGGCCAAATTGAAGAATATATGGCTAACCTCGTGGTGGCACAGCTATTATTTTTAGAGTCAGAAAATCCAGATAAAGATATTTCATTGTATATTAATTCACCTGGCGGAGTAGTGACAGCTGGTATGGCCATTTACGATACCATGCAGTTTATCAAACCGGATGTTAGCACCTTATGCATTGGCCAAGCGGCAAGCATGGGCTCACTATTGTTAACGGCTGGAGCTAAGGGTAAACGTTATGCACTACCTAATTCTAGGATTATGATTCATCAACCTCTTGGTGGGTATCAAGGCCAGGCCACAGACATTGAAATTCATGCAAAAGAAACCCTTTTTATCCGCAAACGGTTAGAGGAAATCATTGCCAAACATACAGGCAAGTCCATAAAAGATATCAATAAAGATACAGAACGTGATAACTTTATGGGGCCGGAAGAAGCGATTGAATATGGCTTAATCGATGCTATGCAAGTACCTCGTACGGGTCATGGGCCGAGTGTAGATAAATAAAATGCTTTTTTGTGAGGCTTTTTATACTTAATAACGCATATTTTGATATTTTTATGCTCGATCTGGTTGCTGGTTGGTTCTTGTGCAAGCTATATTCTTAGTATAGGCTTGCCATTTCAGAGGACCAATGGGCGGTTGGGGTTGAAATATCATATATGGGGCCGCACCTGGCGTGGTTTGTATCTTGATGATAAAGAAGGTAATTAGATGAGTGACGATTTAGACGGCAGAGATGACAATGGGAAGATGTTGTATTGTTCCTTTTGTGGGAAAAGCCAGCATGAAGTCCGCAAACTGATTGCAGGGCCTTCGGTGTTCGTCTGTGACGAATGCGTAGAGCTCTGTAATGACATTATCCGCGAAGAGTTACAACACGAAGATTTTGAAGAAGCAGAGACCGCTTTACCAACGCCTATGGATATCCACCAAGTGTTGGATGAGTATGTGGTTGGCCAAGAGTATGCAAAAAAAGTCTTGTCTGTTGCTGTTTATAATCACTACAAACGGATCACCGACCCAACTCCTGCTGATGAACGCGTGGAATTATCAAAAAGTAATATTTTGATGATCGGTCCTACCGGTAGTGGGAAAACACTATTAGCTCAAACCTTGGCAAAAATTCTTAATGTTCCTTTCACCATTGCTGATGCTACGACCTTAACGGAAGCTGGTTATGTTGGTGAAGACGTTGAAAATATCATTCAAAAATTATTACAAAAATGCGATTACGATGTAGAGAAAGCACAGACAGGGATAGTGTACATCGATGAGATCGATAAAATTTCAAGAAAAACAGAAAACCCATCCATCACACGTGACGTGTCGGGTGAAGGTGTGCAACAAGCTTTACTAAAATTGATCGAAGGCACCATTGCCTCCGTTCCTCCGCAAGGTGGACGTAAACATCCACAGCAAGAATTTTTACAGGTTGATACTTCCAATATTCTCTTCATCTGTGGCGGAGCGTTTTCTGGATTAGACAAAGTCATTCAAGATCGCTCTGACAAAACCGGCATTGGTTTCAGTGCGGAAGTTCGTAGCAAAGATGCAAAGAAAAATGTTGGCGAGCTACTTATAAAAGTGGAACCAGAAGATTTAATCAAGTATGGTTTGATCCCTGAATTTGTAGGACGTTTGGCGATTATAGCGACTCTCAATGAATTAAACTCTGACGCATTAGTGCGAATTTTAACAGAACCACGCAATGCTTTAATTAAGCAGTATCAAAAACTGTTTGAAATGGAAGGCGTTGAGTTAGATGTGCGTAAAGAAGCAGTAGAGGCCATTGCGAAGAAAGCTCTGGAGAAAAGCACGGGCGCCCGTGGATTACGCTCTATACTGGAACATGCATTGTTGGATACCATGTATAAACTACCTTCCCTCAAGGATGTGGAAAAAGTGGTGGTTGACGAGGGCGTTATTCTTGGAAATTCCGAACCTTTAATCATTTATCACACGGAGCAATCGCGCACCGCTCAAGAGTAAAGAAGGATGCTAGGGGTATAGCATCCCGAGAATCAGGCCCAGTTAAAAGGCCGAGACTCCTTTCTGATTGTTTGATGCTACACTCGATAAACACAATCGAGCTTGCAATCGAGAAAAGTGTCCTTATCTCTCAGCAGTTCTCATTTCAGCAACAAGGAGATGAGAACTAAAGAGTTGAACTTTACTTAGGATAAAAAAACGGTCCTGACACAAGAGGATGAAGCAAATGGTACGAACAAGAGAATTAAAAATTCGAGCCGAACCCTTAAAATTACCAGTATTACCTTTACGCGATGTCGTTGTTTTCCCACACATGGTGATCCCATTATTTGTGGGGCGTGCACGTTCGATTCATGCCTTAGACATGGCAACCAATAGCGATAAAAAAATCTTTCTTGTCGCTCAGAAAGATGCGAAACAAGAAGATCCTTTACAAGAAGATCTCTATAGCGATGGCTGTATTGCTAAT
>JAGVJK010000005.1 GCA_020051155.1 Gammaproteobacteria bacterium
ACAACTTTCTTGGCATAAGACTCGGAGATATTTCCTGTAATCCTTTGATCTATTGCCCATTCAGGGCTAAATCGCTCCCGGGGTTATTGAGAAGTTACAGCAATCCCTGATAACACCTGTGGATGTACCAAACTTTCATAATCGCGATACGCAATCTCAATAATTTCATCATCCACACCAGCGTTAAACGCAATAACATCATCTTGTGCGAGTGTCTCTGCTACATAGGTTTCCATGTTATAAATATTGCCGAAAGGTGGCATCATACCCGTAGCACAGTCGGGGAAATCCTGCTTAAAGTCGCGTTCTGAAGAAAGCGTCACATGCTTATTATGCAATGAACGTCGTAACGCCATAAAGTTTATGTGAGAACTAGCAGGTACCACCACCATAGCGTGGCGATCTCCTAGGTCTACGATCACAGTTTTTGCTAATCGCTTCCCTGAGATATGCGCAGCTTCGGCAATTTCTTGCGAAGTATATGCAGGCGTGTGATGGATGCTTAAATAGGGCGTATGATTCGCATCTAAGTAAGTTTTTAAACGCTGACTAGCCATGATAAAGGCTCCTTTATTCATCTGAGTACCTTCTATAACTATAGACACTAGAAAAAGGGATAAACGGAGTTAATACATTGGTAATTTTTAGGGCTCTTCAAAGAAAATGCCAAAGTCGATAATATCAGAAAAATAACCACTATCGAGCACCTCTTCTTGTACACCATTAACATGAATTAAAACAGGTCTTAAAGAAAATCCCTTGGGTATTTGCAAGGATTTTATTTTATCATCCACTTCTCGGATAATATCGGAACCAAGAGCGGTTTTTTTAAATTTAATTTCACATAGATAAAGTATTTGAAATTTAGTCTGGATCAGATAATCAATTTGGCATCCAGTTTGCCGTGCCGTGGTTCGTTGAAAATAAGGATTGTCAGATAAAATATCATCAGGTTTTATTTGTAAATAACGTTTAATAAGATCTCTATTTTTTAAAACAAGGTTTTCAAATTGAAGCCCCATAATGCCATCCCAGTTAGGAAGCAAGGATAAAGATTTTAAATGATAATCCCCATTATTAATGCGAAGTTTATTTTTCTCAATGTACTTAAGATAAAATCTAATATAATTGTCACTTAAACGAAAGTGACTGAGGCGAGAGACTTCATTTGACTTGATGTTCCAAGTATAGTCCCTGGTAATAAAACCAGATTTTATTAGATCATCTAAACATTTTGTCATGAAGCCAGTTTGAGTCAGGTTGTTTTCTTCACAAATATGTTTAATATCTAAAACACCGGAGCTTAGGGTTTTAATAATGTTCCTATATGTTAAACTTCTTTGCGAAAATAAATCAGAGAATACATCATCAAACTCGTTCACCAAAACGCCGCCTTTTGAAAAGCAAAGGTCTTTAATGTTTTCCTCAGCGCTCAGAGTTGGTTTAATTTCTTCAAGATAACGCGGAACCCCACCTGTTACAGATAGGACCTTAAGTTTCTCATAAGGGGAGATAATACTGCCAACGCCATCCCAGAATTTAGCGCAATCGAATAAGGGTAATTCCTCTAAGTCTAATCGATAGGAAATCCGTCCTAAAAATCCAGTGCTTGATAAAATATTCTCTTCAATCCAAACAGAAATTGAGCCACAAAGAATAAATATCAGCTCAGGATTTTTTTTAAAATACAAATCCCATGCATTTTTCAGCTTCCCTAGAAAATCAGGATCTTTTGATCCCATCCATGTAATTTCATCAAAAAGAATAACAAGACGACCTTTTTTAGTTTTTTCAGATAGTAGTAGAAACAGTTTGCTCCAATCATCGGTTGTGACTTCTGGCAGACCAGTTTGTAGACTTAATTGTCTAGAGAACTCATCCAGTTGGGATTGTTTGGTTGTTTTTTCGGTGGGGGGCAACCCCATAAAGTGGTAAAATTTGAAGTCTTTTGCAAACTCTTCAATGAGCCTACTTTTACCAATACGCCGTCGGCCTTGCACGACCACTAAGCTGGCTGATTTTTTTTTGAGAAGTGCTCGTAAAGATTGTAATTCTTTCTTTCGGCCAATAAATCGAAGGAGTTTCATTGTTATCCTCGCAGTAACTATAAACAAAGGGATATTACTACTAATAATCGACAAATGTCAATCATTAGTAGTGAAAAGCATCATTCAGTTTACTACTAATAATCGACAAATGTAGATTATTAGTAGTAAAGGTATGCTTTCTTAAGGAGGAAGGAAGGCTTATTAACTGATTGAGTATTCTAAAATCTTTTTCCAAATTGAATTTAAACTTGCCTTTACCTATGAATTTATCCTACAGTAACAAAATAGCAATAATGTTAAGCATACCTGGCACATCGAGGTCATCATGAATTACACCGTCATAAAAAAGTTGCCACCCATTGAGGCACTCATGGAAGCATTTCCTTTATCTGCAGCAGCACAGCAAAAAATCGAGCAAGATCGCCAGGAAGTGAAAGCGATTCTCGAAGGAGCCGACCCACGTTTGCTGATGATTGTGGGTCCGTGTTCAGCATGGCCTAAACAAGCTGTATTTGATTATGCAGAAAAATTATTACAACTTAATGACAAAGTGCAACATGCTTTAAAATTGGTGATGCGTGTTTATATCCAAAAACCTCGAACCACGAAAGGTTGGACTGGTCCTGTTAATCAGCCGGATCCATTTTCCCCGCCCGATATTGAAGCTGGTGCACGTTATACTCGCGAAATGATGGTCAAAGTGATAGAAATGGGATTACCCATCGCCGATGAAGCACTCTTTACGCACAATGCGAAAGGATTCTTAGAATTATTATCTTGGGTGGCCATTGGTGCCCGTAGCGCAGAGGATCAAGAGCATCGAATTTTTGCATCCTCCATTGGTTGCCCAGTTGGATTAAAAAATCCAACACATGGCTCATTAGGGATTGGTGTTAATAGTGTAGTAGCAGCGCAATATTCTCATGTGGCAGTGTTTGATGGATACGAGGTGAAAACCCACGGCAATGCACATGCGCATCTTGTATTGCGTGGCTCGAATAACGAGCCGAATTATTCCATGGCACATCTTGAAGATGTGAAGCATGAAATGGATAAACATCAGATTACTCATCCTTCGGTGATCATTGATGCTAGCCACGATAATTGCGTGAGACATGGAAAAAAAGATCCGCAATTACAACCAGCGATTGTGTTAGAAATTTTAGAGAATTTAAAAAAACGTCCAGATCTAAAAAACTTAGTAAAAGGATTTATGGTTGAAAGTTTTCTAAAACCAGGTCGACAAGAAGTGGATGTTGAAAATCCTATGGCCGTTGATTTAAGTGGATTATCGATTACTGATCCTTGCTTAGGCTGGGAACAAACAGAAGAATTTTTATTGCGCTTAGCAGGTGAACGTTCATGATAACCTTTGGTATAGCGGGTGACCAAGGTTCTTTTTCTGAGGAAGCTGCATTAAAATATGCGCAAAAAGCAGGATTTAATCCATCTTTAGTTTATTTAATTGATATGGAAGGCGTATTAGCAGCGCTTGAGCGTGGTGACGTGCAGCAAGGAATTTTTCCCGTAGTCAATCTCATTGGTGGTTTAGTTAAACCCGCATTTAAAGCGATGGGCAAGCATTTATTCACACCGGTAGATGAGCTCTGGTTGGAGATCCAACAATGTTTGTTAGTGCAGCCTGGTATGAGGCTTCAGCAAATAAAAAATATTGTTTCTCATCCCCAGGGTTTATTACAATGTGAAAATTATTTAAAGAAAACATTTAAATCAGTGGATAAACTTCAGTGGATTGACACAGCGAAAGCAGCGAGAGATTTAGCTGCGGGACATCTACCACCTTTTTCAGCGGTCATTGCTCCCGAGCATTCAGCGCAAGTCTATGGATTAGAGGTATTAGAAAAAAATATTCAAGACAAAACACCTAACTTAACGGCGTTTATTATTGCAAAACAATACGAAGCAGGAGAGCCCTAATGGCAAGTATCGAAAGCTTAAGAAAAAAGATTCAACGAATCGATGCGGGTATCATTAAAAGAATAGCGAAACGGCAAGCGCTTGCAAAAAAAATTGGACAATTAAAAGCGCAAGAAGGAAAAGATATTGTTGATCTATCTCAAGAGGAAAAATTATTTAAGTTTTATGAACTCTTATGTGCAAAGCACGGATTGCAATCTTCCTTTATTAAACAATTGTTTCAAAGCATCATTGCTTATTGTAGAAAGATACAAAAATTTTAAGCGAAGTCACAAGGCGTTCAATTTAGTATTGATTTTCTTTGCTTCTCTAGCGTAGAATGACTCCCTTTAAAAAAGTTAATAAAAACAGGGAACCAAGTATGTCTGCCTCACGATTACTGTCTCTTTTATCGGGTTTTCGAACTGTAAATAGATTAAAAAATACACCTGACGCGTCTTTAATCTCAAATAATTTGGCAAGAGTACCATTTGTTACAGAAGCTTTTTCATCTTACTCAACAGATGCAGATAGATCTGGATTAACTTATTTAAGCCGCCCTCATAGTGATTGTGGTGTTGGTGTTTTTGTCAATTTAACAAGAGAGTCTACAACAAATTTAGTACAAGATGCGTTAAACTATTTAGCAGGAATAAAACACAGAGGTGCAGAAGGTGCGGGCAACACAAAAGATGGTAGTGGCATTTTGCTTTATGGCGGGCTTGATCATTTTGTAAGAAAAGAATTTCGTGAAATTCCAGAGCAATATGCTTTATTACACGTCGCGCTTCCCAAAAATCCAGAGGCACGTCAAAGAACAGAAGAATTACTCGAACAAGAAGCGAAATTAGCAGGCTTATCATGGGGCGAAAGTCGTGCGGTGCCTGTGCGTTCAGAACACTTAAGTCTGATCGCAAAAAATCATGAAATGGATTATATGCAACGATTAATGCCAATGCCGGAATCCCTAAAACCTAGAGTGTTTGATCAACAATTAATAAAACTTCAATTACGTTTTGAGCAGCAAGTGCATCAGCGCAAGCAGCAAGAAAGATCTCATATTTTAAGCTTAAGTCGATCTCATATTGTTTTTAAAGGGATGATTGATGAAGAAAAGCTATCCAGTTATTTTCCAGATTTAAATCAGCCACACTGTTCAGCCATGGCAGCAATTATCCATTCTAGATTCGCTACCAATGCATTACCAGAATTATATAAAGTTCATCCTTTTTCTAATATTGCGATGAATGGTGAAAATAATTCAAATCGATTATTAGTAAATTATTTGATGCACAATCTCAATGTGAAAAAAATGTTAGGATTAGAACAACTTGATTTCACCGGTTATAGTGATACCGCAGTACTATCCTTTATGATGTCTTATTTACAATTATTGGGTGTGCCAGCTAAGACCATCTTAGGTTTTGGTTTTCAAAAATATTATGCTCCAACAAAAACTGCAACAGAAAAATATTATAATATACTAGGAAGAATTCCCAATGAAGGTCCTAACCATAGCGCCATACTCTTAGGCGAAGAACTGTTTATTGTACGTGATCCACTTTCCTTGCGTCCTCAACGTGGCGTAGTAAAAAACAATAATGAATATTTCTTTTCTGGGTCAGAGTTGCCGAACTGGAATAACTTATCAGAATATACGGAGTTTAGTTTACCTGCAGCAACGCCTTTATTGATAGATCTGAAGACTGGAAATGTTGATTTGATGAGTTTAGATGAATCAGTTAAACAGTTGCACGAACAACAAATCGCACAGTTGATACGTTTAAATGTCATGTCTCAAGATACGCCACCGCCCATTTTTTTCTCTTTCGAAGAGTTGCAACATCGTAAGTATCAAGCAGGATGGACGCAAGAGTTTAATAAAGCTATCATGCAACCCTTATTACAAGATGGTCAAAACAATCGGAGCTCAATGGCCGATCAATCTCCCATAGAAATGATGGTTTCTCATGAAAGATTAGACATCTATCATTTTTTTAAAGCGCGATTTGCACAGGTAACTAACCCGGCAGTTGCACGCTATGAAGAGCAAAGCTATTTATCAACGGAAGTGTTTATTGGTCGTAAACCTTCTTTGTTAACGTTAGACCAAGCATTGTTTGAAACACCAGGAATTTTATTACAAGTGCCAGTGGTTGACTCACTAGAAAGATTGCAACTGCAGCAACTATTACCCACGGTAGTGTTAGATATCACTTATGAAGTGGCGAGTTTAGAACAAGCGCTGTTAGTTAAATTGGCTGAGTTACGCCAAGCAGCTATCGATGCAGTTAAAGCCGGAGCGGCATTGTTAATATTAAGTGACCTTGTCGTCCAAGAGAGGCATTTTGGTTTGCCCGGAGTATTGGCAGTGAGCGTGGTGAATCAAGCATTGCGAGAGGCTGGTTTGAGGGATGATGTTTCTCTATTATTAGAAAGCGCCGATGTTTTGTCACCTAGAGAAATAGCGTTGGCTATTAGTGTTGGTGGCGCAGAAGCCGTTTATCCTTTTTTAGTCTACCACAAAGATCCAGTATTGGATGTTGATGCTCGCACCTATCATGGGAGACGAGATAGTTATAAGCAGCAAGTAAAGAAAGAGTTGTTAGCTTATATGGGACGTCAAGGCTTGTTAACGCTCAGTGCTTATCGTGACCAATGTGGGTTTACAGCGATGGGACTATCACAAGAACTAGCAACTTTATTTGGTGTTGAAAATTTATTTAATCATTATGGTGTAGCGGATTTAGCTCGCACATTGCAAGCGCGATATTCTTATCCCGAGCAAATAGGTCTAGGTATTTATCCCGCTAACCCTAGTCATCCAGCACGTCCCTCTACTTGGCGTCCAGAGGTGACGACAGCAGCACTTAAAGTTCTCCGCATGGAAGATGCCAAAGAGCGCAGAGAGCAATTTAAAGCTTTCGAAAAGATCGCGAACACGACGAAAGGACAACCACACCATTATATGTCACGGAAACGTCTAACACATTGGACAGTAGAAAATCCCATGCCCGTATGCGTCATGGGTGGTGGTGCAGCAGGTTTCTATTGCGTAGAAGCCTTGTTAAAACTAAATCTTCCACTAAAGATTACTGTGGTCGAAGCACGACATGCTAATGTTTTTGGGCTTATTAGTGATGGTGTCAGTCCTGACCATGGCTATACAAAAAAACAAGCAGAAATTTTTGTTGATACATTAAAAGACCCTAGAGTGCATTATCGAGGAGGGATCGCAATTGATGTACCAGGTGGACGAGTGACCACGGAGCTATTAAAGGAAAGTTTTGCTTGCGTGATTGATGCGCGAGGTGCGCCGGTAGATCGTCGTTTAAACATTACTGGTGAAGATAATCCACGAGTTTTTGCAGCAAGCCAGGTTTATCGCGCTTATAATGGCGAATTTAAACCTGATGAGCAACCTTGTGTGGTAGATTGGCCCTTTTCAAAGAGTCGTTCTCGTCGCGGATTTATTATCGGGAGTGGGAATGTCGCCATTGATATTGCCCGTATCTTATTAAGTTCACCAGCAGATCTAGAGTCTACAAGAGCAAATCCATTTTTTGTGGAGCAATTACCGGCGAATGGACCAGAAGAAATACATTTGTTTTCACGTAGTAATCCTGCAGAATGCAAAATGAGTTTGAGAGAGTTGAAGGAGTTACTTGAGCGAGACATCTCTCTAGAAGTAGATTTTGATCCAACAACAGTTCATCGAGAAACACTCACCGATGAACAAGCACAACGATATGGTTTTTTTGAAAAGATACGTAATCAACCTATTAAGAAAAACCCTTCAAAGCGATTGTTTTTCCATTTTAATTATCAACCGATTGATATGGTTACTCAACACCATGACGAGATCGAAGTAGTTCTTAAAGACACAGTAACACAAACAACTCATAAATTTCATGGCGCATGGTGTGTATCGGCGATTGGTACAGATCCGGTGAAGACAATAAAACCGGTGGATGAACGAGTAGGTTGGGTTCGCGGTGAAGGTGGTGTGTTAGCGGATGCAAAAGCGAGTGCAGAACAAGTTGCACAAAGGGTAGCGTATAAATTTAGAAAGGGCAGTTATAATAACCTAGTGCTGAAGATACCAGAGCGTAATTGGGAAATGCGAGCCTTGACCAATCAAGAAGTCTTAAATCTTATCGATTGGCTTAGGGCAGGAAATCCTCTGCGGACCTTGACTGATTTTAACAACGCTAAGACCTTTCAACGCCCTATAGAACATCTAGAAGAAACTGTGTCTGAGGAAACAAGTATTCCGTCTGTCACAAAAACTACAGCAGTGGCGACACAACCTGGAAAAGTCGGTGTTACATCAAATGAAGAGGAAGTTTTTTATTTTGATCCAATGCCGGGTAAAACACTCTTGCAAGCAATTCAAGAGCAAACAAACTTGCCAAATAATTTAGTACCGCAGGATCAATGCGGTGGTAAATGCGTCTGCGGCTCTTGTCGTATGACAGTGGTTTCTAATAAATCCACGTTTTTCAAAATGTCTTCTGACGCTATGAAAGTCTTAAAAGCAGTAGGCGGAAAAAAAGAAGATGTATTAAGTTGCGTCCTATCATCTCAAGATGCAGCAGGAAGTGTATTTACAGTGCCGAAGCCATCGAAATAATTTTGATGTGTGTTGGTGCTAAGTGTTTTTTATAAGGAAAAATATATGTTTGCTCGTAGTGTTAGTCATGTTTTAAACCTTCCGTTATTTAAACGAAATTTTTTAGGAACGAGCTCTGTCATGCGAGTGACAGCAGAGGATATTGAGATCCCACTTTATAATCGTCAGCTTGCTGATCAACACGCAGGTCAAATTCAAAAAATGGTGGAGCCCTTGACCCCTTTGCAAAAATCGGTGTTGAGTTCTTTTCGAGTAGGTGGTATTTCTCACGGCGCAATTAATTTGCGTGCTCATCTTGAAACTGCACGAGCGATGAATTTAGTGCGGTCAGCTTTGGGGGTTGATGCGAATGGGCCTTATAGTAATTCAGGTGAAGGCGGAGAAATTCCTCAACGCAGAGGTACCGTGTGGCAAAGCGCAATTCTGCAAAGAGCTTCTGCAGGGTTTGGTAATGATATTGATTATTTTGCTCATGCGAAGGTGATAGAAATTAAAATAGGGCAAGGAGCAAAGCCAGGTGATGGTGGTGAAATGCCAAAGGATAAAGTCACGGCAGAAATTGCCGCTTCTCGTCATACGCCAGCTGGAATTTCTTTGGTATCTCCACCACCCCATGCGGATCTTTATTCTATCGAAGATTTAAAACAATTAATTCATGATTTGCGTAGCTGTAATCCAAAGGCAGATATTTGCGTAAAATTAGTGGGGAAGCCAGGTATTGGTGCCATTGCCGCGGGTGTTGTGAAGGCGGGAGCTAATATCATTAATATAGCGGGTCCGGGTGGCACGGGGGCTGCGACATATTCAGCACTTCATGATTTAACATATCCTTGGGCTGTCGCACTCAGTGAGGTGCATCAAACCTTGACGAAAGAAGGATTACGCCAGGGCGTGAAATTGCAAGTTAGTGGCGGCTTGCAAACTGCAGAAGATATTATAAAGGCCATATTATTAGGGACTGACTTTTTAGAGTTTGGAACAGCGATACTCATTGCGCAAGGATGTGTAATGGCGCGTTCTTGTCATAACAATGATTGTCCTACCGGTATTGCTACCAACAACCCAAAATTGATAGAAGAAAAATTTAAAGGGTCTGCTGAAGATATCGCACGCTGGGTAACTGAATTAGCCATTTCAACAGCGGTGATATTAGAACAGTATGGATTTAAATCGCCTCAAGAGGCGGTAGGGCGTACGGATTTATTAATGTTAGATAAAGACGCAGCAGATGGTTTTGAACAGTTATTGCATCGTCCTAAAAATCCTTATTTCGCATTTTCCCTACCGCGAGGCGAAGGCGGAAGTGATATTGAACGAGCGACTATTGTAAGAATCGCAGAAGGCGAGCGAACATTGTCCGTTCCCGTGGATCCGAGAGTTTTATCCTTCGGTGCGTTGTTATCTTACTATGCAGCAATGAAAGAGAACCCAGATTTTTCTCGCGTTATTTCCGCGGAAGAGAGTCCAGTGACTTTATGCTTAAATGGAACACCGGGACAGAGTTTAGGTTTTGCTTTGCATAAAGCTTTTTTATTATTGGTAGAACGCGCTCATGATGGTACGGGAAAATCCTTAAGTGGAGGCCATATCATGGTTAATGGTAATGTGGGCAACACCACTGGTTTCGCTGCAACGAAGGGGTTCATTGCGGCTCGATATTCAGCTGATCGGACGTTTATTCGCGCTAGTGGTGTAAAAGGGGTATTTGAAAGTATTGGTGATTTTGGCGCGAATTTTATGACGGACGGCACGTTGATTATTTTAGGCAGGCCAGAAGATTATCATTTGACGATTCCCTCTTATCGAGTTCCTACTTTATATCGGCCTACCGTAGGGAAAAATTTCGGTGCCGGTTTTCAAGCAGGTACCGTGGTGATGCCAAAAGCACTTTATGCAACGTGTTTAAAAACACATGCTTTTGCGCCAGATTTTCAACAACATGCGCAACAGATACCCATCAGCGAAGAGCTTCAGTGTGAAATAATGACTTATTTGCAACAATTTAATCGGCATATTGATAGTCCGTTAGCGAGGGCAGTAGAACAATTGTTGGAAAACCCGGAGGCGATTCACCATTATTTTTGTGTTTTAACGCGGGAAGTGCCAGCGCCACAAATGCGATTGCGTTGAGGCACCTGGATATTAGCCCAGGGCTGGTCAAATTTGACACAGATATAAATGCTATGCTACCATGCGCCCCACGAGGCTTCTCTTAAATCAAAGAGGAATACAATCATGGATATGTCCTTAGCTTCAATAAAAGCTAGAATGAGTCAGCACCCTATTGAGTTTGTGTATGTGAAAGATAAAAATTCTCACTATATCGAAGCGAATGATTTCTTTTTATCTTTTAATGGCCTTTCTCACGGGGCTCAAATCCGTGAAAAAACAGATTACGATTTACCTTGCTCTGAGTTTGCCGATAGATATATCCACGATGATCGGATAGCTATGACAACCGGGGATCTTCGAACCTTTGAACCAACAAGAGGCATTGATGGCCAGGTCGTTTTACTGCTAAGCCTCAAGTATCCTTTTCTTGATCCAGATACCCAACAAGAGGGAATCATTGGTTTTTCAAAAATCATTCATGATCGCTCTCTTCACACTTTGCTACCTGTTCTCAATGCAGCAGAAAAACAACAACTAAAAATCAGTGACGCTCTATTTGGAACGACAGTTAATCAACATACCTTAGCGCCGCTTACTGAACGTGAATTGGATGTTTTATATTATCTATTGCATGGCTTAAGTTATAAAAAAATAGCGGAGCAGTTAAATTTATCAGTTAGAACCATAGAAGATTACATTGAGCATATCAAGTATAAATGCCAGTGTAACAGCAAGTACGCACTTTTTGATTTCGCTATTCATCATGGTTTAATGAGCATTATTCCAAAACACATGCTGCATTGTCGTGCTCATGTGGAATAACACCGAGCGTTTTCAATTTAGAGGTAATATGTCATGGGTCCTGTAACTATTCGAAACGTGATAGATCATTATCCGGGGCTGGTTTTCATGAAAGATAAAGAGTCTCGCTTTATTGATGCCAATCAATCTTTTATAAAGAGTGCAGGATTTAAAAACATTGAGCAAATGCGTTCTTTAACCGATTATGAAATGCCTTGGTGCAATTTGGCGAAAGAGTATATTAAGGATGATCAAACAGTCATAACAGAGGGTTGTTTGTTGTCAATAGAACCATTTAAACATTGTAATGGTCATCACCAAGTTTTGTTTACACAGAAGTCTCGATTTATTGATGAGCAGACACAGAGTGAAGGTATTGTTGGATTTGCTACAGCCATGGAATGGAATAACATCAAAGCAATGATCCCAATGAACATCGAGAAGGATTTACCAACCTTAAAAATCAGTGATCAGTTATTTGATTTACTGATAGAAAAATTTTCGCCTCAAGCTTTGACAAAACGAGAGGCGGAAGTATTTTTTTATTTATTGCATGGATTGAGTTATCGACAAATTGCTAATCAATTAAATTTATCAATGCGAACTGTTGAAGATTATGTAGAAAAAATAAAAGATAAGTTAAGATGTGATAATAAGCAGCAACTTATAGAGATTGCTATTAGTTGTGGTTTAATTAATGTTATACCTGAGCAAGTGTTTAAAAAAATTGTTACGAAAAAGCTTATTTAACTGATTTCACAAGGAGCGGCGCATGTGGTATCGCACAAAAGTTTCTGAATTATTGGGGATTCAATTTCCTATCATTCAAGCGCCAATGGCTGGCGGTGCTACTACGCCGGAATTAGTTGCCGCAGTTTCTAATGCGGGCGCTTTAGGTTCTTTAGGTGGTGGTTATTTAGCAGCTGAAGATTTACGTCAAGTTATTAGAAAAACAGAGTATTGATTTGATTGTTGCACAAGGTCTTGAAGCAGGTGGACATCGCGGTACATTCATTAGGAGTAGCTGTTTCTCCATTAGAATGCGAGATTAGCATCCCATACCGTCTAAATTCCGTAGATAATACGGTGTTGTGATAAAACAATCACCTGTATAATACGTATTCATTTGTTGAATTAACATATGAGATGATTATTTTTCTCTATGTTTTTTGAGCAAATATGGGATTACCTAAAGTAAGAAGGTAATTGACTTTAAAATTAATGATAGAGGTATTAGATTATGAGTAGCGAACCAACTAGCAGTAATGGCACATCAACGAGCACCCTTGCATCGGTTCAGTATAACTTTTCAGAAGAAGTTATAAATTTGTTACATGGGACATTAGCTTTTGATAAAGATTATCGTGCACCAGGAAGTTCAATTGCACTTGGTTTGACTGGAAGCTTCACTTTAAAAGGTAAGTTCAGTGAGATTATCGCTCAACATCCTCAGACTTCTAATGCGAAGGATTTAATCCCAGGGGCTTATTCACTTTCCCAAGCGGGACAAGATGTAACATTTAATGTTTATATTTCTCCTAATACAACTTTATCCTGCATTGGGTCGCGACCATCGTTGAATGCAGCGCGGCTTATTTTTTGTGTGGATTTAGAGAGTGGATCTGATTATGGTTTTGCAGAGTTTAAAATGCAATATCAGGGGCTTATGCGAGATGCTGGTTCACAGGAAAAACTTATTTTAGTCGCTTTTAGTGGTGGAAATGAAGAGAGTCGCTCACAACTCATCGAGTTTATTGAAACTCAGGAACTAATGGGTGTTGATATCAGTGAAGATAAAAACATTCCCTTGGTGTTTCAAGCTGTAGCTGCAGTGATACAAGTACCAAAAATTTTAGCGCAGAAAGAAAAAATTAAAAAAGAAAGCACATTTTTTCAAACTGAAAAAAGTACTGTGGAATTATACAGAAAAAGTGACCAACAATTCAGTTTTATGATTAAAACTGAAAGTGTTCATGGTGTAGCTTATTCCGAATATAAATTAGATTTTGGAGCTCCATCTTTGTTTAGCTCAAGCGTAAATGATGCATTAAGGAAAGGAAAACCAGAGTTGATTACCATATCCAATCAGGCATCCTATGACGCGAGAATTTCTGAATTAAGTAAATCGGGCTATGGTCGTATTGAAACTGTTGAGACGTCAAATATGGATGCGTTTGTATGGCAATGTAATAAACTGTTTTCGGATATGGCTGCTAATGCTGATATTTACGATAACTTACACATCAGCGCGAAACAAGCGGGAATTTCTTTTAATTTTTATGCCCCGGCTCCTGATGCAGAGAAAAACAACAGAGAGTGTTTAATATTATAGAACGGCGTAGATTTTGTTGTTTTTAAAATAAAGTACAGAAATCCCGTTGATCTCTATAGAGAAACGGGATTTTTAATCTGAGAGGAAGACACATTTCAGTCCTTAATAAATAATTAATATAAAATATGTATAATACCTTATCAATATTATCTTAACTTCAAAAAGATAGATTCATCGGCAAAATTGTTTGAAATCGTAATGCTAGGTGGGCTGAGGAAACCTTAGGGAGGTGGCTAAACATGACAGTATTGGAACAAGCTAGTAGGGATTGTCAGCACTTAATCAATCAATTAGATGGTTTTTATAGTATCGTTGATTTAGATTCAAAGTGCCTTCTGTTAAATCAAACCGCCGCCAAATGGTTGGGATTTGGTTCGCCAGAAAGAGGTATCGGCACGCGCTATGAAGATATCCAAGCGCCAGCAGTAGAGTCATCTGATTTTTTCTATGAGATTGATCGGTTAGTTATTCAAAATAATACGCGAGTTTTTTATTTAGGTTATTATGGTTATCATGATGGCTATCGAGTGATCCAAGGCATTAAAGCGCCATATTTAGATAACACAAAAACCATTATAGGCGTTAGCTGTCAATTTCAAGATATTACGAACCTTAATATTGCTAATAAAGATCACTTAATTTTTCAGCCGGACTATATCACCAAGGATGAAGATAATATAAAACAGTTTTGTTATCTTTTTATAGAAAAAGAAGAGAATAATCTCTTGTCGGAACGGGAAAAAGAATGTTTGTTTTTCTTGCTTCGCAGGAAGACCGCGAAAGAGATTGGCACTATTCTATCGTTATCCCATCGCACGGTCGAAGATCATATCGAACGTATCCGTCTTAAATTAAAATGCCAGTCAACATGTGAGCTTCTAGAAAAAGCGACAGTAGAAAATTTTGGAAATCAATTACCCTTAAAGTACTTGAAAACTTTATGGGAAAAATAAAACTAGGAGACATTTTCATTTTGATTTGACAAATTAGTGATATGCCATTGCAAGGTCTGATGCAATATTGTACAATCCCTCACCTTTAACTTAAGTTAGGAAAGTATGATTTATGGCAAGTGAGTCTTTTCAGTTAGAACAACTCCGTTCTTCTAGCCCTCTAATAAACATTGTTTCGGCATCATCACAAACATCCGATATTGAGCCACTCATCATGAGACGAGAAAAAGCACTTGTTGAGCTTAAGAAGCTAAGCCATCAACCCAATTATTTTCGCTTATTAAGCCGTATTTTTCTCGAAGATTTGCCACCAGTAAGTAAGGGAACAGTGGTGCATCGCAAAGAGAGAACAATACCATTCGTTGATGCAAAACAAAAAGTGAGAGCGAAGTTGTTAACTCCTTTGCAAGAATTAATCGAAAGTACATCCTTTAAAAACGATGAAAAGATGCATCTTTTATCTTTGTTGTTACAAGCTGGAGCTAGTTTCAAAGGGATTTTTTCTAACAATGAGACGTTATTGCATATTGCAGCCCGATATAATGCACGCGACATTGTCGATTTTTTACTGTCACAAGGCATGCCTGTTGATGTTGCTCGTATTGATAAAGCGCCACCGCTCTATATTGCAATTTACAATCAACATGTCTCAATAGTTCAACGTTTACTTTTAGAGGGTGCGAAAACAGATTATAAAACAAAAGATGGTAAAACTCTTTTAGAGGTTGCACAGCAAAAAGGATCGTTCGAGATTGTGGAATGTCTTCGCTCTGTGATGCAATCATCAGATAGTGCTAGTACTGCGCCATTAGGTACTGCTTTATCTTCTGATACTTCACTGTCAGAGCCTTTTGTTAAACTAGATGTTAATGCGGCGGTAGCCTGTGGAGTTTTTTCTCCATTACCCTCACACCGTGCAGAACCTCAAACAATCGATCAAGCTTTCATGCTAGATAACACAGCTCATGAGCATGCAAGTGATGGATTTAAATTTCGCACTCATTCCAGTACGTAACCAATCTTCAAAAATCGGTTGCCAATGGTTAATGCGTTCATGATGTAGGCTTTGAGTGGCTGATTGTGACATCCTTTATTTCCTTTAAACTGTGACCTATGCCGGCAGTTTCTAGGAATTTCTGAGGTTAGACAAGGTGCGGTTTATTGGACGCTTACGCTTTAATAAAGTAATTACTAATATTTTAAACAATAATAGAATGATTGAGAAAATAAAAGGAAGAACAAATGCAATGAAAAGCATAATCTTTCCAGACAGGGTAAAAATAGCGCCGTTTCTCCAAGCATCCTCTAATGGCCCAATGACTATGATAGGTTTTATCAATTGAATTTCCTTGGGAGTTGTATTAATTTTAATATGTACTGGAACAACTTTATTTTTGATACCATGAAATTCATATATATGGAGTGCTGGTTTTTTTAAATTATGATTATAAAGGCCCCAATCAATTTCTAAGCTGTATTCACCGTATTTTAATTGTTTAATAAAATGATGATTGCCAATCTCTGCATTTATTGCTCGATAGATAAGTTCATGCTTGCAATCTTTTTCTGATCTTCTAATTATTTGTTTTACTGTTGAATCGATTAAGTCGCATGATTCATATTTTTCATTTATTTCTTTATTTAAAAAAGCGATATCAACACTGTAATCACCATTGTATTGAGGGACAAAGTTGAATTTTAATTCCCCCCCAGAGGTGGCTGTAAAAGGAACAACGATACTATTTAAGCGATAAAGATACCAATAATTAATTGCTAATATACTCATTCCTAATAAAATGCCAAGCAAGTATATTCCGATTAAACTAAACGGATGCGTTGAAAATTTTAAGTAAATTTTTATGGCGATGAAAAGACCAAAGATAAAAAGAACAAACAATATTAAAAGAGCAATTGCTTCCATAAAAAGGACCTCTATTTTTTAATGTATGATTTGTAGTGGTTCATACTTAATGTGATTGAAAAAAATAGGTAACTGCCACATCAAGTTGGAACTACTTCAAATAAACGTAACTACAATGATAAAACTTGCCTCAAGCCATCATCAAGATCACTTAAATCTTTTGCAGAAAGACGCCCTGCCAGATTTTCTAGTCTGCTTTTATCAACAGTCCGAATTTGGTCGCACACCGCCGTAACTTGCTTATCAAGGCATGAGACTGATATAGCAAGGGGTGGTCTAGCTTTTGCGAAAGTGGAAAGAGGCACAACAACGACGGTGTGTCGCGCTTGATTAATTGGCGTTGCTCCAACTAAAACACAGGGCCTTTTTTTATTAATTTCAGAACCTTTTGTTGGGTCCAAGTTTACCCAGTAAATATCACCACGATTCATTATCTAAGCCATCTTCTAGGGTTATGTCCCAATCTTTCATTTCACGGTTTAAGGCGGCATCTTTCTCAACAGCCATCGCACATTCATAAAGAGTTTTTTCACGTTTTTCAACTTCTTTCTCTATTAAATGGGTGATGGTTTTGCTACGTTGTCGCGCAGGAATAGCCGCTCTCATGCGCATAGCAAGCTGATCTGGTACTGAAATAAGAACTTTTTCCATGATGGTCACCTCGACATAAAGTATAAGATATACTATATCCAATTGCAAATGTTGCTAACAGACACGGATGTCGACACCTCATCTATTTTCATCTGATACAACTAACGTCATTACTCTATAGTCCAGCGTAATTTAAGTATAATGTCTGACAATGTTATTAGATGATAATACGAGTTTAACTATTTGTTTTAAAATAAAAAAAGATTAATTGAAGCACCCATTCGTAATCAGTAGGTCGTGTGTTCGATTCACATCTTCGGCACCATGAAAAGTCTTTATCCACCTCTTTGTTAGATAATACATTTTAATAAATTAATGTCCGTTAGTTTAGGAGTAGATTACACCCCCGTGTTAAGCCTTTAACCGCGCCTTTGCCACTTTGGACTGAGGCTGACGTTGTAGTTGCTGACAGATGTATGTGCCAACCTCCAGTAATTTCGACAAATCCACACCTGTTTCAATCCCCAAACCTTGCAGCATATACAGCACATCTTCCGTGGCAACATTACCGCTAGCGCCTTTTGCATAGGGGCAGCCGCCTAATCCTGCGACAGAGCTATCAATGGTCTGCACGCCCAATTCCAAGCATGCTAGGATGTTTGCGAGGGCTTGGCCATAGGTATCATGGAAATGAATGGCTAGTGCTTTTAAGGGCACAACTTGTGAGACGATTTGAATGAGCTCTTGCGCCTTGCCAGGAGTGCCAACACCGATGGTATCGCCTAGGGAAATTTCATAGCAACCAGATTGATATAAAACACCGGCTAAATAGGCTACGCGATGCGGGTCAATGTCTCCTTCATAGGGGCAGCCTAGAGCGCAGGAAATATAACCGCGAACGGGAATTTCATTTTCTTTAGCGAGCGCAAATACATCGACAAATCGCTTTAAACTTTCTTCCGTGGTGCAATTGATGTTTTTCTTACAAAAAGTTTCTGAAGCAGCGGTAAATACACTGACGGTTTTAGCGCCAGCTTGCAGCGCACTGAGCATACCTTGCTGATTGGGTACTAGCACGGGATATGCGATGCCTGGGACTTGGAGAATTTGTTGTAATACTTCAGTGTGATCGGCTAATTGAGGGATCCATTTGGCAGAAACAAAACTAGTAGCTTCGATAACGGATAAACCCGTTTGCGACAAACGATTGATAAACTCAACTTTAGTGGCAGTATCAACCTGACGAGTTTCATTTTGCAAACCATCGCGCGGTCCAACCTCTACTAATTTAACAGCCTTAGGTAAATCCATGATTATTTCTCTCCACTTTTCGCCGTCGCTTCAAATGCTAAAAGCTCAGCGCCTTCCATAACAGTATCGCCTATGCCAAAGAAAATTTCCTTCACTAATCCATCGCTCGGCGCATTGAGTGTATGTTCCATTTTCATCGCTTCCACTACCATCAATCGAGTGCCGCGTGTGACCACCTGTTGTGGTTTGACATGAATAGCTACCACGGTCCCAGGCATTGGTGATACTAGAGAACCTTCAGACGCTTGATCCTCCGCATCATCAATGCTGAGGGTTTGCAAATAAATAAGATGATAGGCATCATCAGTAATGAGATGTAATATATGTCCCTGTTGCAAAACGGTCATCGTTTGTTGTTGACCATTTATAATTGCAAGATACTCATGGTGATGAAGATAATGACCACTCACCGTAAAATCATGATCCTGACAGCTCATGGCATAACCATCAGCATTAAACTCAATGGTTAATGCAATGACTTCATGTTGATGCAAAAAACGCAGGGTACGCTGGTAAGATAAATTCATGCGCCAGCCATCTTGCCGTTGCCAAGGTGAATGAGGATCCGTCGCATGACCTTGCTCTGCGGCGTGCTGAGCTTCTTTCAGTAACAAATATAATCCGGCTAAAACAAATGCTTTCGTTGGTGGAGGTGATTGTTGTAGCAACAATGACTCATGTTCTTCAATAAAATGCGTGCTAAAATGTGCTGTTTGAAAAGCAGGTTGCTGGATGATCTGCAGTAAATAACGAATATTGGTGGTGACACCGAGGATATGATAATCCAACAATGCACGGTGTAATCGTCGCAGTGCACTCTCACGATCTTCGTCCCACACAATTAGTTTTGCGATCATCGGATCGTAATATTGAGAAATACTATCTTTTTCTACTACGCCACTATCAATACGAACATGAGCATTCGTAACAGGAAGTTCCACAATATCTAAGTGACCGATAGAGGGTAAAAATTGCTGATAAGGATCTTCTGCATAAATTCGAACTTCGATAGCATGACCGTGGCGTTTTAATTGTTCTTGCCGCAGGGGGAGGGTACCGCCCGCTGCCACCAATAATTGCCACTCGACTAAATCAAGACCGGTAATCATTTCAGTGACAGGATGTTCTACTTGTAATCGAGTATTCATTTCCATGAAATAAAACTTTTGATTTTGATTCACTAAAAATTCAATGGTACCAGCACCGGTATACTGAATAGTTTTCGCTGCTTGGATGGCAGCAGCGCCCATGGCTTGTCGTAATGTTTCGCTGATATGAGGTGCTGGCGCTTCCTCAATTACTTTTTGGTGACGACGTTGAATCGAACAATCACGCTCAAATAAATACACCGCATTGCCATGATTGTCGGCGAATAATTGAATTTCAATATGTCGTGGTTTTGCGACGTATTTTTCAATGAGCATATCAGCGTTGCCAAAGCTAGCTAAGGCTTCGCGTTTTGCTGATTCTAAGGCATCGTGAAACTCCTCAGACACCAGAACCACGCGCATGCCCTTACCACCGCCACCGGCAGAAGCTTTGATTAAAACAGGAAACCCAATTTTTTTCGCAGCGGCTAATAAGGTTTCTTCTTTTTGATCATCACCATGATAACCTGGAATTAATGGTACGTGCGCTTTCTCCATTAACCGCTTAGCCATGCTTTTAGAGCCCATGGCAGTGATGGCGCTAGCGGAGGGGCCGACAAAAATAATTCCTGCTTGTTGGCAAGCCGTAGCAAATTCTGCATTTTCTGATAAAAAACCATAACCAGGATGAATAGCTTGTGCTCCCGCTTGCTGTGCTACCCCTAAGATTTTATCCATGCATAAATAACTTTCTTTACTGGGAGCAGGACCAATCCAATAAGCTTCATCGGCTAATTGCACATGCTGTGCAGTGGCATCGGCCGTAGAGTACACCGCAATGGTTTTGATCCCCAAGCGTCGACAGGTTCTAATGATGCGACAGGCAATTTCACCGCGGTTAGCAATTAAGAGTGTATTAAACATAATATTATCCTTTTGCGGCTTGCCAATGGGGGCGGCGTTTTTCTAAAAAAGCGGATAAGCCTTCTTGACCTTCTTCCGACGTGCGTATGGCAGCAATGTATTCTAAGGTATCTTGGATCATATGCTCATCGATGACACCACGACTTGTGCGTTGGATTAATTCTTTCGCTTTGCAAAGAGCAGCTGGGCTGTTTTGCAAAATTGAGTGCAAGAAAGAATCTCGCAATGTCGGTAAATCTGCGGGCGTTGTATATTCGTGAATTAAACTTAAACGCTGTGCGGTAGGCGTATCAATTTTTTCAGCGGTTAAATAATATCGGCGTGCGGCACGTTCGCCAATCGCATTAATCACATAGGGGCTAATCACCGCAGGGATTAAACCAATTTTTGTTTCAGATAAACAAAAGTAAGCATCGGTGCTCGCAATGGCCATATCACAACAAGCCACTAAACCGACACCACCGCCGATGGTAGCCCCTTGCACCACAGCCAATGTGGGTTTATTGAGAGTGTAGAGGCTATACATCACTTCCGCTAAGATTTTAGCATCAGCTAAGTTTTGTTGTAGATTGTAATCCTTCATGCGTTTCATCCAGCGCAAGTCAGCGCCTGCTGAAAAACTCGGCCCCTTTGCTTGTAAGACCACGGCGCGAATGCTGGTGTTTTGTTGCAACTGCTGAATAGTCTCCAGCAATTCTTGTAGCATTTGATCATCAAAGGCATTGTGAACCTCGGGTTGATCTAAGGTAATGGTGGCAATAGAAGAGGAAAGATCCGTCATGATTTTCTTCATAAGTTTTCCTTACATACGAAACACACCAAACTGTGTCTCTAAAATGGGTGCATTGAGTGTCGCAGATAGCGCGAGGCTCAGTACGGTTCGTGTATCACAAGGATCAATCACACCATCGTCCCATAGACGTGCGCTGGAATAATAAGGGTGACCTTGGGTTTCATATTGTTCTTTAATGGGGGCTTTGAAAGCAGCTTCTTCTTGCGCTGACCATGGCGTACCTTGTTCTGCTAATTTATCGCCTTTTACTTGGGCTAAGACATTGGCTGCTTGGTCGCCGCCCATCACGGAAATGCGTGCGTTGGGCCACATCCACAAGAAGCGCGGATTAAACGCACGACCGCACATGCCGTAATTACCGGCGCCAAAACTACCGCCCATAACGACGGTTAACTTTGGCACATTGGCGCAGCTAACCGCGGTTACTAATTTCGCGCCGTTTTTAGCGATGCCGCCGGCTTCGTATTTGCTACCCACCATAAATCCCGTAATGTTTTGAAAAAAGAGTAGGGGGATTTTGCGTTGACAACATAAGTCAATAAAATGCACACCCTTCAAGGCGGATTCAGAAAACAAAATACCTTGATTCGCGAGAATGCCCACCGGGTAACCTTCTAAATGGGCAAAACCACAAATGAGGGTCGAGCCATACAGCGGTTTAAATTCATCAAAGACGGAATCATCAACAATACGTGCAATCACGTCGCGCATGTTCATTGGTTGTCGCGGATCACGAGGAATTAAACCATAGAGATCTTCTATCGCATAACGTGGTGCCTTTGGTGGTTGTAGAGCAAGAGGCATCGATTTTACTTTATTGAGGTGACCGACAATGCGACGCACTTGCAATAAAGCTTCTGGTTCATTCTCAGCTGCGTAATCGGCAACGCCGGAGGTGCTGGTATGCACCTTGGTGCCGCCTAAATCTTCGGCGCTGACAATTTCACCCGTTGCTGCTTTCACCAACGGTGGGCCAGCCAAAAAAATCGTGGCCTGATTTTTTACCATGATGGTTTCATCGGCCATCGCGGGGACGTAAGCACCACCAGCGGTGCATGAACCCGTCACTACAGCAATTTGTGGAATTTTTTTCGCAGACATTTGTGCTTGATTATAAAATATTCGACCGAAGTGCAATTGATCGGGAAATACTTCATCTTGTTTCGGTAAAAAAGCCCCACCGGAATCTACGATGTAAATACAAGGTAAATGATTTTGCTCAGCAATTTCTTGAGCGCGTAAATGTTTTTTCACAGAAATAGGATAATAGCTACCGCCTTTCACCGTGGGATCGTTAGCGATGATCATGCATTCCTGTTGGCAAATACGGCCAATACCCGCAATGATACCACCAGCAGGTACTTCATCAGGATACAACTCATAACCTGCTAATTGGCTTAATTCGAGAAACGGTGTGTTAGGATCGAGTAATAAATTGATACGCTCTCGAGGTAATAATTTGCCTCGCGCCAGATGACGTTGACAGGCTTTCTCGCCGCCGCCTTGTGCAATGTGTTGAATTTTTTCTTTTAAGTCTTCCATTAAGGCTTGCATCGCCTTAGCATTGGCTTGAAACTCTTCGCTACGCGGATTCACATGATTTTCTAACACCGGCACGGTCATTCTCCTTGTGATGGGTCGTAAATTTAAGTCATGAGCTCAATTGCAACGGCTGTGGCTTCACCACCGCCGATACAAAGAGACGCAACACCGCGTTTTAAGCCTTTTAAACGCAGTGCGCTAATTAATGTTACGAATAAACGGGCACCAGTGGCGCCGATGGGATGCCCGATGACACAGGCACCACCTAAGACATTCACCTTTTCATGGGGAATGTTTAATTGCTGCATGGCAACCAGTGTAACCACAGCGAAGGCTTCGTTAATTTCAAATAAATCGACATCCTTCATCGACCAACCGGTTTTCGCTAAGAGACCTTCAATCGCGCCGACGGGTGCGGTGGTAAACCATTCTGGTGCTTGCGCGTACGTGTAATGTCCGACAATTCGTGCGATGGGTGACACACCTAGCTTTTGAGCTGTTGATTGTCGCGCTAGCACTAAGGCTGCGGCACCATCAGAAATAGAACTAGAGTTAGCCGCAGTAACAGTACCATCTTTGCTAAAGGCCGCACGCAATTGTGAGATTTTTTCAACACGTGCGGTACGCGGTCCTTGATCGCTATCAATGATCACGTCACCAGTTTTATTTTTTACGGTAATTGGTGTAATAAGATTTGCTGCCGCACCTAAGGCCATCGCCGCTTGTGCGCGTTCTACGGACGTAACAGCAAAGGCATCTTGAGTTTTGCGATCGATGTTATATTCTCGCGCGGTGATATCAGCAAAAACACCCATGGATTGTCCTGGGTTATAAGCATCTTCTAAGCCGTCATACATTAAATGATCTAGCATTTGCCCGTGTCCTAACCGATAACCGGTACGAGCTTTTGGTAATAGGTAGGGAGCATTGCTCATGCTTTCCATGCCGCCGGCAATCATCACGTTGTGACTATTGGCTACTAAGGCATCGTGGGCGAGTATGACGGTTCTCATACCAGAGCCACACATTTTATTTACGGTGGTGCAACTAGTCTTTTGTAACAATCCACCTTGGAATGCTGCTTGGCGTGCGGGTGCTTGGCCGAGGCCGGCGGGTAATACACATCCCATCAATACATCATCAATGGCCTCTGCAGTTAACGTGGATTGTTGCAAAGCGGCTTGAATGGCATGACCGCCTAATTGTGGCGCTGTTAGCGGTTGTAGCTCGCCTAGGAAATTAGCGATCGGGGTGCGCATGGCACTAAGAATAACAATAGGATCGGATGAGCTCATGGTTTGTTTAATCCCCATTAAAAATTTCACGACCAATTAACATGCGGCGAACCTCTGAGGTGCCCGCACCAATTTCATACAGTTTGGCATCGCGCAAGAAACGTCCGGTGGGATATTCGTTAATATAACCATTACCACCTAGACATTGAATTGCATCTAAGGCCACTTCAGTGGCACGTTCTGCCGTATATAAAATAACACCGGCGGCATCTTTGCGTCCACATTCGCCACGATCACAGGCCTGTGCTACTGCGTATAAATAAGCGCGACAGGCATTGAGCTTGGTGTACATGTCAGCGACTTTGCCTTGGATAAATTGAAATTGGCCGATAGCTTGTCCGAATTGTTTGCGATCTCGTGTATAAGGTACCACAACGTCTAAACAGGCTTGCATGATGCCCACTGGGCCTGCTGCGAGAATCAATCGTTCGTAATCTAAACCAGACATGAGTATTTTTGTGCCTTGGTTGAGATTGCCTAATAAGTTTTCCTTAGGCACTCTGCAATCGTTGAACACCAACTCGCTGGTATTGGAACCGCGCATGCCTAATTTATCTAACTTTTGTGCAGGCCGCACGCCACCAAAACTTTTCTCCACAATGAAGGTGCTGATGCCTTTGGAGCCTGCTTGTTTATCAGTGCGTGCATAGACTACGATGATATCGGCATCAGGACCATTGGTGATCCACATTTTGCTGCCGTTCAATAAATAATGATCACCTTTGTCTTCGGCTTTTAACTGCATACTAACGGCATCAGAGCCGGCACCGGGTTCGCTAATAGCGAGAGCACCAACGGCATCACCGGCGATTAAAGAGGGTAAATAACGTTGTTTCTGTGCTTCAGTGCCATTGAGTTTGATTTGATTGACGCAAAGGTTGGAATGAGCGCCGTAGCTTAAGCCGATAGCAGCAGAAGCGCGACTGATTTCTTCCATGGCAATGGCGTGTTCTAAATAACCCATGCCAGCACCGCCGTAGGCTTCAGGTACGGTAATGCCTAAGACGCCGAGGTCGCCTAGTTTTTTCCAAAGTGCTTTGGGAAATAAGTTTGTTTCATCGATTTCTTGCGCAATCGGTGCAATATGCTCTCGCGCAAAATCGGCAACAGTTTGCCGAATCAATGTAGCCGTTTCACCTAGATTGAATTTTAAACAGTCGATCATACGCTATGTACCTTCCATCGAAATCGAAAGGCTAAGACTACCTGGTATTTAATCGTGGGTAAATAAGGAGAGATGTTTTTTAAGAAAAGAGAGGAGAGCAGAGGCTCTCCAACCTTAAGAAATACGACACGGATTAGGGGCCGAGCATGTAGCGCCTGTAGAGTCAGGGGTTATGGCTTTTTTATCAGAGGCCCACATCGGAGTTGTTGCTGTCGAAGATGGAGTAAGTGTGTCATTAATTTTTTTTATAATATTATTGAAAGTTTGTTGAAAATCTACGTCTATTGCCGCTGAGACTTCTTTATATCCGGTCAAATTGTATTCCTTCACGAAATTAATGGCATCTGTCTTAGAGACTACTCGTTGCTGATGTAAATCTAATTTTGTCCCAACCAGCATAATTGGCAAATTAGACGTCGCTTTTCTAATTTCCCCTAAAAAGGTCGTGAGATTATCAAAAGATTCCTTACGCGTGAGATCAAAAACAAGTATGCAAGCGTCAGCTGTTATGAGAGTGAGTCCTCGAAGGCTGATATCTTCGCTAGCTCCGGGTGTATCCCATAATTGTAATTCAGCTTTAGGAAATTTTACAATCTCAAAATCAACGGTGGTGGTTTTTTTGTAGTCTTCACTAAAGGTATCCCTTAGGTATTTTGTAGATAAAGACGTTTTACCACTCGCAGCATCTCCCATCAACACGATACTGTAGATTTTTTTTTCCGCGGCCATATGACACCTCAATATTTTTGTACATCCATTATGAACACTGGCCATGCTACAAGATTTTGATAAAAAAGAAAATAAAAATTTTCTAAGAATTCGACATCTGTAGCTTTTTGCCTCCTTCGGAAGACGGCATGTCTTCTCGCGAGCTCGAAGTAGGTGTGAGAGAGCTCGATGCTTTTTGCTTTGAAAAATGCTGTCGATAGCCTTCTTCTCTCAAGCCCTCTAAAAAGCAAGACAAATCAGAATGCTTTTTAAGCAGTTTTTGACAAGATGGAGTTTCTATATATTGAACCAAAAGTGTTGAGAAGCAATAATCTTGATTTTTTTGATCAGTCAAAATTTGGATAAGTTTTTCTAATAAATCTTTTAATGGATGGTCATCTGGAAATTCTTTTTTCTTTTCTTGAATAGCATCTATTTTTAGGATACGTGCGTTTTTTGCTAATTGAAATACACGACGAGCGTGTTTGGGTATTTCATTGGGAACTTTTCCCGCATGGTTTTTAATAGTGGGATCTGCATCATGTAATAGCAACATTTTCAAAAACTCTTCCTGATTCTCGGACACAGCAATATGTAATGGCGTATCGCCTTCATTATTTTGGTGATTAATAACGGCGCGATGTGCTAATAAAAAAGAGCTTACTTCAAAATTTCCTTGAAGCGCTGCTATATGCAGAGCGGAATTACCTTGTAAGTCAGTGCTTCTAAGCAGTTCAGGTTGCTCATGAACGGGGGTATTTTGATAAAGACGAATCATGGTTTTTATATCACCTTGCTTAGCAGCAATGATAAAATCTGATTCTCGTGGCTTAAGATCATCAGGTATGGAAGAAGATGCGGGGGAAAAGAAGGAAAAAAAGTCAGAGAAAGAAAAGGATTCTTTGGAAGAACTTGTTGGCGTTGATGTGATGGGCTTAGCACCAGCTTTCAGCAAGAGTTTAACAATTTCTGCATGACCACCTTGTTCTGCTAATTCTAAGGGCGTGTGCCCCATTTTATTTTTTGCATTAATCTCGATTAAAGAGGGAGAAAAACTTAACAAATACTCACAGACTTTGATGTGTCCGTATTGCGCTGCGAGATGAAGCGGTAAATTGTTATCTTGATCTTTTATTAAATATAAAGGTGTCCCTAAGCGATATATTGGTTCTGCCATAAACTTAATATAGAGCGCTTTCATGATATCCACATGACCATAGCCTGCCGCAATAACAAAAGGTGTTCGCTGCGCATGATTGGGAAGCATGATATAAGAAGCAAGCTCAGTCGTTAATAAATAATTGATTATTGATATGTTATATTGTGCTGCAGTATGTAAGAACGTATTACCTGCAGCATCAAGCTGCAACGGGTCGATTCGATAGAAGATGAACCAACCTTCAACGAGGTTTCTTACTTTCTGTGGGGAATGACGATTGCTGATTAATTCTTGATGCCAGTTTTTCTGAAGCTTTATTGTTACAAGTTGATCGGTTTCGGGCAAAATCGATGAGCGGACGATATGATGATACTCTCGCTCTTCAAAAATGAATCCATCAACAAGAGAAGAAAAGGCAAATGAATCCTTTTTTTCATGGGACATCTGAATGCGCTGCTGAGATGCTTGCACGCCAGCCTGATAACTCGCTTTTGTTTTAAAAGCTAACATTAAGAGTGCTAAGGGCCGATGCGGATGACGACGAATAAAGTTTGTTAAATCCTCGAGAGCAGTCATTTCTAGAGGAGTAGCTGTTTTTTCTAAAGCTTGCTGGATATTAAAAATCTTAACAATAGCAAGACAATGTTCATCTTCAATTTGTTGGAATGCCTCAGGCCTAACTTCCCACGGGGTTTTTCCTTCATTATTTTTTATATCTGGATTTGCGCCATTTAAAAGTAACCAACGTGTCATTAGAGATGCGCCATAGAGATTACTATTTTCTGCTGCATTATGTAATGGTGTGTTACCCTTATTATCACGAGGATCGAGGGTAGCCCCACATTTTAATAAAAAACTAACGTTAGAAAAGATATATCCATGGTTTACTGCTGCTTTATGCAGCGGAGTTTGAGAGGCCTGATTGGTTGCATTAATGATCATTTCAGGCGTGCAGGTTGGATCTAGGACACAATTCCAATGAACAAAGGCATTGTAAAAGAGTTCCAGCATATCTAGGTGAGGATAAGATGCAGCAATATGAAAGGGGGTATTTCCATATTTGTCTCTTGTCATTGTGCGCTGCCCTAATACAGTAGAAGAGAGTAAAAATTCTATCTTACCTCGGTTTTGCCAGAAATCTTCACGGGGCTTACAAGCTATAAAGTGTAAGTGAGTGTAACCTCGTGCGTCTGTATAATCTGGAGCAAAGTGCACGTTGATGCTGTAAGTAGGTTCTGTTGTATTTTTATCGATACCTAATAAAACATCGGCAACGTCATTGTATAGATAGGTATTTGATGTTGTTACTTCAAATCTTCCTGATGTATCAAGAAACTGAGGATCTGGTTTGTGAAAAGAAAGTTTTCGATCTTCTTCAGAAATGAGTCCTTGTAGAAAGTCTTGAATTTCCTGAGTCACTTCTGAGTATCGACTAATAAAAGCGTCAACGATTACTAGCAATGGGCGATAAGGATGATCTGCCATGCGGGTGAGGAAGGTTGTGAGAATTTCCTGACTCGTGGGATCTGATTTTATTTTTAATAGAATCGTTCTTTTTGCTGTGACATGTTCGAACTCAAGATCATGATGTAATCGTCTGCTGGCGTCGCTGGAGCTGTCTATACAGTAACAGCTCTGATGATTTCTCATTATGGGGTCTGCTCCATTGAGAAGGAGTAAGCGAATGCGAAGGACATTATCAAACCTTACCCACACAGCAGCAAGATGTAAGGGAGTATCACCCTCGAAATTTCTTGCATTAAGTAACTCAAATGGCATTTTAGGTAAAAGAAACTTACATACATCGAATTGATTGTATCTTGCGGCAAGATGTAGAGCGTTTTCTTTTCGATAATTTTGATGTGATACCATCGAGGTTGAAAAGGGCATCTCCTCTAGTAAGATGCGTAAGACCTTCATATTTCCGCTCATGGCTGCTAGAAGAAATGGCGTGTTTCCATAATGGTTTTGATGATGAAGATAGAATTTTAGTTCTGATCTAAAAAAGATTCTTAGATAATTAAACACTAAAAAGTGTTGATGATTTAATCGAAATGATTGTTCAAAGTTCGCTCCTGAAAGCCAGTGTAACAACGTATTGCCTGTAGCATCGACACAAAGAAGAGAGTGTTCCTCTTGAACATAGAGTAATGTTTCTAAAGGTTCTGAGATATCTTTATGCGAGGGTTGAGTGTCACCCAACGTGTAAAGTTCTTGAAGATAATAGCGGAAGTTCTCATTCGAATCTTCCAGCCACTCGCGCTGGGATTTCCAAAAACTTTTATCTTGCGTTTGTAGTATCTTTTTTTCAGCTGTTTGGATGTTATCTTGAATCGTTATCGAGGCAGGAATTGCTGAGTCATCGATGTGGATTTCAAGAACTAAACATCGTTTATCTTCTTTAGAGACTAAGGTATCAATCCAGGCAGCAAGATCGTTAGTTGCTTTTGTCGAAGAAGCAGGTGAGCTTTTAATGAAGGATTGATATCTCTCACTTCTTTTAAAACCCGCGATAATGTAAGGCAAGGGGCGGTCAGGATGATGGACAATAAAAGCATCTAAGGCATTCAGCATGGCCAGTTCCGAAGAAGTGTCTATCTCGCTCTGTTCTTGCAATGCTAATTTTCTTTTATAAATGGTTAATCGTGCTTTGCGGAGCTCTTGTTTTATATTGTCAAATAACGTAGTGCAAGCTTCCCTCGATAGCGTGGTAGGAGTCTCAGAGCTTGAGGAACTGGGAATGGATTTTTCTTCAAGAGGTAATTCGGCGCCGTTGATCAATAAGAGTCTTGCAAGGTTATTTTTCTGATTTAAAATTGCAGTGCAAAGTGGTGTACGGCCTTCCTTATCTTTTTCCGTTAGAGACGCACCAAATTCTAGTAAGGCGATGGTTGTTTCTCTGTAACCTTGAGCAACAGCAAGGTGAAGAGGTGTGCGGCCTTGATGATCGCGAAGATCAATTTGTTTTTTAAATGTTGCTATTGGTAAGAGTGCATAGCAAAGTTCATAATGATTGTTTTTTACTGCAAGATGTAAAGGAGAGAATTTTTCAGTGGTGGTTAGAAACTTAGTGTCAAAATCATCTTGGTCTTGGTCTTGGTCTGGACCGAGTAATAATAGAATGCTATCCAGATGTCCTTGCTCTGCCGCATGATGGAGAGGAGTATATCCACGAGCGTCTGGTTCATCAGTAGCTGAACGAATTGATGTTTTGTAGAGTTTCTCAAGCACGTTTGTCGCATTAAACATAGCGGCAATGTGTAACACATTTTCCTTATGAGAGGTTTTCTGCTCAAGATCAGCTCCCTCATTAATCAGATGTATTGCCAGATCTTCATCGCCAACTTTAATCAAACTGAGTAAAGGGGAGAGCCCGGTTCTCGCAAGAGGCGCATCAAGATTTTTATCATGGAGTTGTTGTAGTACATCAACATGTACCCTTTGACGAATCGCAGAGAGAGTCCATGCATAGTTTTGTCTTTTCAGTGTTTTTAGGAAAGATGGCATACTTTCTGTAAGAGGAATATTTATACCGAGCGCCAAAGCTTCGCTAATCTGTATGAGATAAAAAGGGTTGATTTTAGGAGCCTGTTCTATAGCGGCCATTAAAGAAGACCAGGTTTTGTTTCTTAAGTCTGTTGGAAGTGTTGATGGAGTGCACGTTAAGAGCTGGTGATACATGCCGCGAGTTCTAATGTTCCAAAAGCGCTGGTCTAGATGTTGAAGAACCATGATCGCTTCTTCGTTAAGAGAAGGATAGTTTTTAGGATTACGCAGAGGATTTATTGTGTCTTTCTCTTCTTGAGGAGTGACATGACCTAATGAATGACATGCACTTAATGCCCATGATACATAAGGATTTGAGCCGTCAGTTTCTTTATAGAGTTCTAAAATATTAGCGCCAGAATGCCACCATAACTCTGAATAGACACAAAAGTTAGAATAGGAGGTAAAATGGTAGCCTTCCCTCTGAGGTTTGGAATCATAACTCCGTAGGATTATCTCTAAATAATATAAAGCAGCCCGCCCAAGATCTTGGGGGATGCCTTTACCGTATCGAAAGCGTTCTGCCTGTGCAAGTAAAGCTTTTTTTGCAGCGGTACTGCTCCACGCATCTTCCCACGCACAATAAGGAAATAAAGGAGTAATCGTGAATTTTGACTCTGCAGCCATTTTGTTACCTCATCATCTATTTTGCGCTAAAAGTTATCATTTTTGAGGGGGATTGTCAAAGAACACTTTTTTAAAGGAGCAGGCAAGAGCATCGAATGATCTGCTTGAATTAAAACAGAAATCTTCGTAGTATCCTTCCTGTAGGCATTCTCGCTTATTAGGATTGAATCGTAACGACAAGAAGAAGCAAAGGATAGAAAGAATATGGCGCATGAGAAAGATGATAATAACGCATCACGATATCAAAAAACCTTGGGAGGTTCTTCTGCGGCCGGTCTCTTGAGTGGCTTCTCGATTTATCAAATGATTAAATCAAACCATCTTTGGGCCCATCGTAATTGTCCCACGATATATCAATCCGCTCAGCTTCCTGCTGGCACCGGCAGCTTTAGCGCGAAAGTCGGTCTTACTGTGGCAGCCATCGGTTTTTTCGGTGCAGAAGCCACACGGGTTTTTTCCTCATCACAGCAACCATCTGCAGAGCCTGTGATTCCTCGTGCGACATATAGTGGTCCCTCTCAAAAACAGTAACAGATCACTCTAATCTCGAACACGGCGGTGTCAGGCACCTGAGGGATTTCTCAGGTGCCTGACACCGCTTCGCTGGGTGTTGAAATGAGTGAAACGATACAGCGAGTTGCTTCTTTAAGATCATCGACTCAGCATCATCCGCGGCTCATGATTCTCCGTGGCGTGCTACCGTCTGTGTGAGATGAGCTAGCGGAGGTAGGCACCCAAAAACCAGGCATAGATGAGGAAGCGCATGGTGTCGGCAGTGCGCTGGGAGTAGCACTATTCGCGGGCAATGAAGATGCGTGTAGGTAAACATCATAAACCTCAGTCACCAACCGCTGTAATCTTACATCCTCTTCTAAAGGTAACGTAAAAAACTTTCTGAGTTCTGATTCATATTCACAGATGACTGCCGCATGCAGTGCAGGGCCTTCTAGCATTTGTTTCTTAAGGATCTTACTGACCCACTCTTGCATCAAAGAAGACAAAGATTGAATGCCAGGAATTTTGGTTTGTGCCAAAATCGTCGAGTCAAAGGAATGAAATAAGATCTCTCCATTATCGGTTTCAAGGGAAAGCAAATGATAATAAAGGGCCGTCAGTTCTTTACTTTTAGAACCCATTGAGAGATACCCACCTAGTTTATCCTCTATCGCTAGCGGATGTGTGGCTGGATAGGGATCGAGATCGCCTTGATGCCAACCATAAGAAAGAGGCATCATGTAAAACCCTTTAATACCAGGGTATTCTCGACAATAGTCATGAGTAAATGCTAATAACTCTTGTAATAATGCAAGCCGTAAGGAGTCAGAGGTCGCATAATTCGCATCCACTTCAAAAAAATTTGCAATGAGAGTAATGTCGCCATTTTCCATTTTTGCGAAATAGAGCCAAACCAATGCGACGGGTTTATTTTTTTCTAAATCCATGACGACGTGAAATAGCATGGAGTCGTCCATGACTCGGTTTATCATTGCATCAAATTGTGCGCCATTGGTGGCAAGACAACAACCGACGGCATCGCCTAAGGCAAAGGTCGCCGGGTTGTTTTTATCCCATTGTATGATCTTAAAGTAATAAGGTTTTCTTGCTTGTTGTAGCGATGTTTCGGTCTGTTTAGTAGGTGAGTTTTTCTGCGACAGGTAAGGTTGCGAATGTGTGTAATAATCAATAAAGTGGTTTGCATGCTCAAAGTAAGAGGCCAAACAATGGGATTTGTAGGATTGTTGTAAGGTTTGATTTAAATATTTGTAGATAGCTTTTAACTTTGAAATATTGTGCTCAGCACTCAATACTAACCCAAGCGGTTGAGAACTATTTTTTGAAAGAGTTTTTTCAATGTGTTGAATTTGTTTCTGAATGGAAGTTAACTTTTCTTTCAGCGTGTCGGGTAATGGATGCCCAGGCCGGTCTCGTGTTAATTCCTCTTGAATTTTATTACCTATCAGTTTTGCTGAGGACCACAGTATTGTTAATATCCTTTCTAAGGAAAATCCTTCTTGGTCAGCTAAAAAGCGAAATTCTCGAGTTCTTCGGTAATGCAGAGCACTGTCTGGGACAATGTTGTGAGTCCTTAACTCTTGTCGAATACCTTCGTTATGCTTGGCTAAACGGATGCCCAATTTGCTTTCTTGATTGACATCGTATAAAAAAGGACTGATGGATTTTCCGGATAAGTACAGCCATAGTAATTGAAGAAGACCTTCTTTCGTTTCATTCGGGTATTGCTGAGATTCGAAAAAAATAATTTGATAAATTTTATCTGCGGGAAGTTGTTGAAATACGGATGTCATATCCATGGTCGATAGTTCTTCTTGCTTATTGCAAAAAATGAGACTCAGTAATTGGCGACCTATCTCTTTGTTAAATTCAACGGAATTTTTTTCTGTTTCTTGTAAGTTGTGAGTCAGTAACAACAAAGTGTCAAAGAACTTTTTTCTGACAGAAGGTGATTGATCAGTGTTACTTTTTCCAATTTGAGCAAGAGAAAATAAAGCTCCAAGACCAGATAAGCAATGGTGCCATGCTTCTTTGTTCTGCGTATTTTCATTAATCATTAAACGATGCTGTTGATAATACTGGGCCAATTGCGCGGCAACCCTCGGTGAGAAAACCCTCATTCTACCAAAAAAACGATCTAGACTTGGCCACCCACCAAACAATTGGCTACGCAATAAGGCGACGCCATCTTCTCCCATGATGTGAATTAGTTGTGCAATGAGGGGATATTTTTGTAGTAGCATCATGCGTAAAGTCAGAGGATTTAGATTTGGGTCCCATCGTTTTAATTTATCAATCAGGGCATCGAAAAACAGCACAAAGGAATGACGAGTTTTTGCAGATTGCTCCATGAGTAGTGTTTGAAACAACAAAGGGATCTGCCGTTGTGTAAACTCAACTTGAGATGAGATGGTGCGAGCGATAGAGCTTGCAAAAAAGAGTGAGTACTCTGAATAGTCCCCGTAACGACCATTACTGCTATTTTTAAAGAGTTGAAATAGTGAAAAATCATCTAAGCTTTGTGTTTCATCCGATGCAAGTAATGCTTGAAAAACAACGGGGACGAAATCACGTGGAAAGGCCTTAAGAAAAAGAATAGGAGTAGCTTCATTGAAGCCAGTAATTTTTTTATCGGTTAATTGACGGTGATAAGATTTTTTTTGTAAAACATGGATCATTTCTTCTTTGGTGAAGTTCTTTTTGATTAAAAAAAGAAACTTAATGAATTTTCCAATACCAACAGTGGATCTACACTTAGGAGACTCCTGAGCAAGGGGCATGTCTGAGTAATGAGGGAGGCAGCTGCGGTGGTTAATTTCACGGCATGCTGTATGCATTAAATATCGATCAATATACTCTTCGAGAAGAGAAGTTAAGAGGAACGACTTATTTTCTGCATACTCAATAAAACTTACTATCAGTGTTTCGATGCAGTAGAGTTTTTGTCGAAAAAATTGGTAATGGTCGGGATGATCGTCCTTATAATTATCATGATCTATGAAATGATACATCCGGTATGCTTTTACTAGCTGTTTTATAATTTCTTGCAACAGTTCTTTATCACCATAAATTTCTTGTAAACCGTAATGATTGAGTTTATGAGTTTTATCGAGTTGAGTATGACCTCTGCGGGAAGTTTCTTCTAGTATCGTCCAAGTGAATGGATATAAAGCTGCAAGAGTTAATTCACCCTCTATAGCGATATCGAGTTCATCTTGTATGATGGAAGGAGGCCATTCCTTGTTATCGATGGTATATTTAAGTTTGTTACCATTTTTTTCAAAAGAGATGGTCTGAGGTGGGTTGGCAGTGGGAGATAAACTAGGTGATCCTACTAAGTCAAGACTGTAGTGATTGAGTAATAAATCTTTTAAGCAGTGATGGACCGTTTCCTTTGACATGAGAGTTGAGCCATCATGCGCGTAAGCTAAATCCCTAAACTCATAACCATTTTTAATGGTTGCCAACGTGCTTTGGGCAGGCACTGTCAACGTATAAGCGTGAGATTGCACAAGTTGTTTAATTTTATCTAATAAGGATTCATCAGGTGTTGTCGCTCTATCTAAATAAATGGCTGCGATGGTTAAAAAAGTTTGAAGAACCTTAACATGATGTATTGGTGCAATCGGGTCTTCATACTTAGAGAGTTCCGAAAACAAAGAATAAAACTCAACCTCTGGCACATACCATTCATTGGCCTGAATAAAAGGTAAGGTTGCCTCAGCAAACACAGCAGGTAATGCAAACTCAACAGAGTCATCGAACACATCTTGCAGCGAATAACGAAATCGAGCATTGGCTGTAAAGAGTTCCTTTTCAGAGAGCCTTGTTGCTGATTCTGAGCTTTGGGCGGCCATTGGCAGTCTCCTCATGGGGATGTAATCTAAGTGATTTCTTTATTATTATGAGATTGAGTCATGAAAAAACGAAAGTGTATCAAAAATGACCTTTCTGAGCAAGCACTGTGGCTGTGATTGCCAAATCAACGTGAAAAGCTTTTGCGAAGGATCTCCTTATGTGAGAACCCATTCCCCATGAAGTTTAATCGCTTCATACATAGCATCTGGAGCGAGGTCGATTTCTCCTGGCCAAGTAACAACGCCATGATGAATATAAACTTGCTCAAATAAGGTTTTATCGGCTAATGATGCAAAAACACCTGCTTTGGGGCTTATAACACGACGTGAAAGATCAACAAAACCAGAAGTGCCATCCTGGAATTCTACATGCAGACGATACGAAGGACAGGACGTCACTCGCACAGCTCGCCAAGGAGCAGTACAGACTATTCGAGGGGAGATATCTTCCTCGGTGGTTGATTTCTTTCGCATAATTCCCAATCCTCCAACAGCTCTACGCGATGCGTAAAGGCCCACTCTAACACTAATGATAAGGCCCGACGAGGCATATTCCCTTTAATAACCTCTAGTGTGTGAATATCTACTAGTACCTCATATTCAGCGTACAAAGCGTGGAAGTGAGGTGGGGGCATGGTCATCCCAAAACATTTGAATTAATATTCCATAAAAACTACTAATCGTTGGCATGACTCAAATATCCCTCTTAATATAAATTTTTATTGGATTATAATAAGCCAATTGGAAAAGTTCAATGGCATTCTTAATTGATCTTAAATTAATCAAATGCTATAGTGCGTTCTTTAAAAATTTAATAAGAGAACAGGGTATGAGCCAAGAAACAAAAGTATCAGATTTACATCATGCACTCACTTATCTAGGCTCAACACTTTTACCAGGCGAAACATCTCGACCTTTAGCTACGGATAGTTCCGGGAAAACCGTTATCAGATATTCCACGGATATGTGCTTTGATTTAGCTGAACTCAATGAAAGATTTATCCCGTTTGATACTTCACCAATACTGATGCATTATTTACGTGAATTGCTGGAGACGATTTCAAAGTACACGACCTTAGAATTCATACCGGTGAGTTGTCAGACAAATCCTGCCTTACGATTTGGTTTTACAGGAAGTACATCCTGGGATGCTTTCCAGCATTTCATCGCTAAAAAAGGACCGGGCAATACCTATTGGATGAAACAAAGTCAGGTTGCAACACTCACAACTGGGACGAGAGCATCACAGATGAGCCAAGTTCAAGAGCTATCTATGGTGACGATTGCGCAGAGTTGTACTCTATGGCCGGATACTTGTTATAGAACATTAAACCATGAGGTGCTTCATGGTCTTCATATAAAACATCCGCGGCACTATGTCTCAACAGAGTCGGGCCCTTTTATGCCTAATTTATATCCTTATAAAGATTTGACGGAGATGACATACAGCAATACTCCTAATCGTCAGCGCCCACTCAGCGTCAGGGCTTGGCAATTATGGAATGATATTTTTGGCGATCATCAAAAAATCTTTGATCCATTAGCGCTGACATTTGTTGAGAGCGACGCCAATGTGACATCATCACAGAGTTTGAAAACGCTAGATCTTCTGACACTACAAAGGCACCCTAGATACCAACATCCTCAATCATCACAATTGCTAAAAGCCAGATTAGCTAATATTCCCAATCAAACACTCACCATTGATGACACGGCGAGTAACACGCAACTATTACCTAGCGGCAACTATTATGAATTAAAGTTTCAGCAAGCTAACCCATTTTCTGAGCTTTATCTCGATTTACGCGGTGGATTTCTTTTACCTTCGTGGAGTACTTTTCTGGATAATTACATTCGAATCCCACCTCGAACAAAATTTTCAAAACTCTCATTGCCTCCAGCAAAAACCACTCTGATCTTACCCAAGAGTTTCACAACACTAACTCTTGAGGCAGCACCTAGTCGGCATCCAATCGATGTCTTTTTTTCTCCGGCGCAACAGGCTTCGCCACATCTTGTGGTGAAAGGTGCTACAAGTCGCATCACAGTGCATTTCCCTTCAGCAAGCAACCTGAGTCTGGTAAGTGTGCCCTTTGATATATCTTGTCATGCACCGGCGAGTGTTATTACTGCCAACTCAACTGTTACGGTGACTTTGTGCGATACTGCAAGTCAAGCGGTCACATTTGATAGCAATGACATACCGGTCAGAACATTTAAGTTTTGGGATTGGGTTGGCATTTTAGATCGAGAATTTAATTTTTTATTAGATTTTCAATTATCTTTTTCTTACCTCGCGGCATTAACGTCACTCATCAGTGTTGCCCTCGGCTATGGCTTTGAATATTGTAAAAATCTTGAATTTGACTTAGCAAAATTTCATCTTGGAACAGGATTTTTTCAAACATTGAGGCAGCAGGCCTTAGCACGAAGACAGCAGCAAAACCTTGGACAAGATGTTTTAATCATGAGTGCGAAAATAGCACTTTATCAAAATTTACCATTTCATTTGACGCAGTCATTTCAGTTAGGTCAAACGTTATTTAAAGAAAAAAGCTTCTCTGGCAATACCCTCTTATCTCTTATTTTTATTCTGCTCGAATTAATTAGCAGCAATCATGGGTTATGGTTGATGTTCATGAGTACGTTGCTATTAACCTTAGGAAAGTCTTTGCATCGAGCTTGTAAGGAAATTAACTTTGCTAAGCCGGAAGAAATGGCGATGTTAATGCATTTAACATTGCTGACTATCCAATTCGTTATGGCATTCGCCGAAGAGTGCTCACCGATGGCTTATGGGCATGATATTGTTTTACCGCGATTAGCACAACTTGATGCGCCAGTGGCCTCTGCAACGCCTACTTGCTCATCATCAAGCATGTTGCCCGAGCAGCGCTTATCGAGATAAGCAGAGGCCCTTGATGCTAAAGGTTCACGCTCTGAAGTGTCCAACTATAGATGGGCTCATTCTTAGAAGCGTCTAAATCCTTTGTAGGGATAAGTGTTATATCGTTTTTGTAAATTTTCTCTCGATGCAGTCGATTGAGGATCTCCAAAGAATGTTGCGGTAGTCTCACGCGTAAGTGAAGTAAGTTGTTCGAAGGAGTCTGTATCACTCGATGTGCCTACTTGAAATGATGGAAGAGACGAAGTTTTTTCTGCATTATACAAGGAGCGAGAACCACTTCTTTCTATGTTTCCTGAAAAGACTGAGAATACTTCACTAGAGGAGCAAGGGTCACTAGTGTCATCATCCTGAAGGAGAATATTCTCTAGAGGACTAGTGTTACCCCAGCGATTTTTTAAGTAGTTAACGATAAGGTCACGCTGTGCTTTGAGAGCTGGCAGCAATAGATCGCTGTGATAAACGTTCTCAGCTAATTCCATAGTTTGCTGTAAACGTGCTAATAGTTTCTGATGGGTCCGAAAGTCTTGTTTTAGAGTATTGTGCCAAGATTGAATTTCACTGGCGCATTGTTCAAATCCTTCGGCATGTTCTTGATTATGGAACGACGCGCGGGTCTGAAGGTATGTAGCTATATCATATGCAGTGCGACCCTCATGATCTTTTAAGTTGAGATCTGGAAGCATTCTTTTATCAGGATTAATAGCTCCAGGTAGCAGTGTTTTGCTACCGTCTGCGGAGAGATATGTGGCTTTTTCTGCAAAACAGTCTTCTAAACAAAATAAAGAGAATATGTCTTCGAAAGTCTCAAGGTCTTGTTCAGGTTTATCTTGTAGGCTCATAACGAGTAACATGATAGGCGTTTTTCCAGTGGCGTCTTGAGCGTTAGGATTAGCGCCAGCAGCCAATAACCGCGCAATAGCCTCAATTCCAACATCATCACTTCTATCGTATTTCAGACAATTACCAGAAGCTTTCATTAAAGCGGTTTGACCTTGATGATCTTGTATATCTACAGCGGCCCCCGCTCCTAATAACAGCTCTACGCTTCGTATTCTTAGGGTGGAAGCAGCTATCATTAAAGCTGTTTGGCCGTACTTATCCTGAGCATTAACGTTGGCTTTCTCTCTTAATAGGTACTTTATCTGGGAGATATCAGCATGACGCACGGCGTGCATGAGAGGTGTTCGACCGTTTTTATCTTTCCCGTCTAAGTTCATGCTATCAGAAATAGACTCACTTGCCATAATCTTATCATCTCCAAAAAGCGGATGCTTTAATTGCATCCTGTTATACCTAAAACCAGAACCGTGGCCTCTTTTTAACAGAGGAGCCTGTGTTAATAAACCAGCTGTTTATCCTTACATTTTGAGAGATGGAAGGTGGTTGGTCTTGCTATGAAAAACGATTATACCCAAAGTTAATGGCTATGCAACTAAACAGTAGAGTGGTATTGGCGATTTTTACTAAATTCCTTTAGAATAAATATCGAAATGTAGCTGTCTGCAACACTGGAGCTGAATATGACCAATTACCAATCTGCACCATGGTGCTGGGTTCATGAGTTAAAGGATTATAAGCGGATGTTTGCTTTGACCGCCGAAGACTTAACGCTAAAATTACTGGATTGTGCGGCAGGTCCTTCGAGTGTCAATGCCGAGTTGACTCGCGAAGGTGGGCATATCGTATCTTGTGACCCTTTATATGCGAAAGTCACTGAAAAAATTCAAATGAAAACTCAAGAAATGATCGATGCGCTATTGGTTAAGGTTCAAGAAAACCAAGATAAATTTTGCTGGAAAAAAGTAGAGTCTATCGAAGAATTAAAACGTGATCATCAAGCAGCTGCGAAATTATTTTTAGAAGATTTTAAAAGCGATGTGGATCATACACGTTATCTTGCGGAAGAGTTGCCTAACTTATCCTTCATGCCTTACCAATTTGATTTGGCGTTGTGTGCAAATTTTTTATTTGATGGTTTATATCATCCGAGCGAAAGTTTTATCGTTGCTAGTATCAAAGACATGTGCCGTGTTGCGCGAGAAGCTCGTATTTATCCTTTGTTAGATATTGACGGCAATATTGCAGCAGAAGTGGGACCGGTGATGATGCAATTGCAGCAGGAAAATTATGGCGTTGAAATTCGCCAAGTAGATTATCAATTTCAAAAAAACAGTAATGCCATGCTGCGAGTGTGGCCTAATATTTGTGAGGTGCCATAATTGATGGGAATTGATCAAGGGTGGATGTATTCTTTATTATTAAAATTACCACCGGAAATTGCGCATGCTGTAGCGCTTAAGGGTTTAAAGGCTTTACACCGTTTACATCTTTATCAAGGCTCCAACCCTGGACCTTCTGTTTTGCAGCGCACAGTGATGGGTTTAACCTTTCCTAATCCCGTCGGCTTAGCAGCGGGATTGGATAAAAACGGTGACTATATTGACGCATTAGCCAGTCTTGGATTTGGTTTTTTAGAAATTGGTACCGTGACACCGCAGCCACAATCTGGCAATCCTAAACCGCGTTTATTTCGTTTACCCGAAGCTCATGCGTTGATTAATCGCATGGGGTTTAATAATAAAGGGGTGGATTATCTGGTGGACCGCGTGAGTACTGCGCGTTATCAAGGGATTTTAGGAATTAATATTGGTAAGAATAAAACAACACCGGCAGAGCGAGCGGTGGATGATTATATTTATTGCTTACGAAAAGTGTATCCCTATGCGAGTTATATTACGATTAATATTTCTTCACCGAATACACAAGGATTGCGACAGTTACAGTTTGGTGAAGAGCTTGACCGATTATTGCAAGCGCTCAAGTTTGAGCAACGTGAGCTTGAGCAGCATTATCAATGTTATAAACCCATCGTCGTGAAATTATCTCCGGATTTATCGCTAGATGAAATACGCGATATTGCCGGTAAATTATTATTGAATAATATCGATGGCGTGATTGCTTGTAATACGACTGTAGGACGAGAGGGCGTTGAAAAAAATCCTTTGGCGCAAGAGGCGGGTGGCTTAAGTGGTCAACCGTTAACAACAAAGAATCGTAAAGTGATGGAGACTCTCGTTACAGCTCTTCAGCAAAAAATTCCAGTGATCGGTGTTGGCGGTATTACGACACGAGAGGATATGGAAGCTGCGTTTAACGTGGGCGCGGAATTAGTGCAAGTTTATACAGCGTTGATATATCAAGGGCCGGGATTAATTGGAAAATTGTTGAAGGCGTGAGTGCTAATAAAGAAATTGTCGGTAAGATGTAAAAAACTATAGATGCTGAATTTCCCGTGCAAATATCTTAAAGCGTGCCTTCTCCCCTTGAGGGAGAAGGTGCCCAACGGGCGGATGAGGGGTGATCAAAATCAGGAAAAATACGTTATTGAAATGAGCTATTAGGTACCCCTCATCCGGCCTTCGGCCACCTTCTCCCTCAAGGGGAGAAGGCACTTCTTATAAGCTTTGAGGCCATATTTTTTTAGCAGCGACGAATACCAAGCACGTGGTGGATATGACTCAGCTGAGCGATGATTTGAGTGAGTTGTGAGGCTTCGTTAATTTCTAAGGTTAGTTTGATCGTAACGGTATTACCACCGCGTTCAGCGAAAGTATGTAATCCCACTAATTTCAATTTTTTATTGCTGATGAGCGTCGTAATGTCTCGCAATAAATCTTCTCGATCATGAGCGGTGATCACTAAATCTGCCGGATAATGATGACGAGTTTGATCAACCCAGTGAGCTTCAAGTAATTTATTTTTATTAGCCACATTATCGATATTAGGACAGGTGATCAAATGAATAGTAACACCACGTTCTTTGGTAATATGTCCAACCACTAGATCACCTGGAATAGGTTTACAGCATTTTGCGAAGGTTATTAAAATATCATCTAACCCCTCGATGACCACATCATTTTTTGAAGAGGAAGTAGACGGTTTACTCGGCGCTGCAATCACCACGGGTTTGACTTTTTCAGTTTTGATTCCCAAATCATGTTGAATCATATTCAACAAGGTATGCAACTTTAAATCACCACGGCCGATAGCGGCTAATAAATCATTATAGGTTTTAAAATTATAATGTTGAATGTAAGGTGCAAAATCTATTTTCGGTAGATTTAGTTTGCCGAGCTCAGTGTCCAAGATCGCTTGTCCTTGACTAACATATTGATCATGATCTTGTTCTTTAAACCAATGTAATACTTTCGCTCGTGCGCGCGAAGTAAATAAATATCCCGCATGGGGACTTAACCAATCACGACTAGGGCGTGGAATTTTGGTCGTGATAATTTCAATTTTTTCTCCTGTGTTTAAACGGTGAGTTAAGGGAACGATTTGGCCATTCACCTTAGCACCGCGACAGCGATGCCCGATTTGAGTATGAATTTGATAAGCAAAATCTAAGGGCGTCGAACCATTGGGAAGATCCACAATTTGATTCTCAGGTGTAAAGACGTAAACGCGATCACCAAAAATTTGCTTTGTAGTGGTTTGCTCAACGGATTTTCCTTGTTGCACCAATTCATTTTGCCAATCTAATACTTGGCGTAACCAAAGGATTTTTTCTTCATAACCTTGTTGAGGTGCCGCACCTTCTTTATATTTCCAGTGAGCGGCAACGCCAAGCTCTGAATCTTGATGCATTTGTTTCGTGCGTATTTGTACTTCAAAATTAATATTGCCAGGGCCCACAACGGCCGTATGAATTGATCGATAACCATTGGGTTTTGGATGGCTGATGTAATCATCAAATTCTGCAGGAATCGGTTGCCAGAGTGTATGGACGATACCCAACGAGGTATAACACTCCTCAAGATTGGACACTAAAATTCGCAGAGCTATTGCGTCATAAATTTGTCCGTAATCAACGCCTTTTCGTACCATTTTTCGATAGATACTGTAGATGTGTTTCGCGCGCCCGACGATATCATAATCTTTAATATCAGCTTTAATTAATTCAGCCGCCAAGGTAGTTTTGATCTCTGTGACATAATGTTCGCGCTCAATCCGCGTTAAGTCTAATTTTTTTGCCAGTTCTTTATAGGCTTGAGAATTTAAATAACGAAATGCGAGATCTTCTAATTCCCATTTTATCTGACCGATGCCAAGGCGATTCGCTAAGGGAGCGTAAATTTCTTGTATCTCATGGGCTAAAGATTCTTGTATGGTGGCAGGCAAGGCATCTGCCAATCGTAACATGCAGAGGCGTTCGGCTAATTTAATGAGTACGACTCGCACGTCTTCTACGATTGCCAGTAACATTTTTCTGATGTTATCTATTTGGCCGCGATTTTGTGGCTGATGGTGCAAATAAATAGGTAAGTTATGGATGGCATCCATTTGTTGCGTGCCAGCAATTAATTTCGCAACCTCAGGATTAACCTGTTCGGCGACATCTTCAAGCGGTAGGTCCGCGCATTCTACATTATTGTAAAGAAGCGCCGCAGCAATGGATTGTTCATCAGCTTTGAGATCAGCAAGAATTTCCGCCATCATCATGCCGTGATTTAAACAGGGTTGGCCGGTAGAAGTTAGATGCGGGCCCGCGGTATCTTGCGCAAAATAGCAAGCCATACGAATGAAATGCTGATGAGGTTCGCTATATTTACCTGTCAGGGTGTTAAGCCAACCTTCAATGTCGATGCGACCATCAGGAAGATAGTAACTTGCTTCTTTGACCTTGACCATGGTGCGTACCAAATAAACGGCTTTATAGATGTAAGAAGTGTAAAGCATGAGAGGAGAAAGGTCAAAATTAGGGCTTAATGAACCTTTATTTTTCAAACAACGCCATAGACTCCACATGCGCGGTATGCGGAAACATATCCATAATTCCTGCTTTTAATAATCGATAGCCTTTTTCATGCACTAAAATTCCTGCATCCCGAGCTAAGGTTGCTGGATTACATGAAACATAGAGAATCCTTTGCGGATTAATTTGTTGGATTTGTTCTACGATCGCTTGTGCGCCACTGCGCGGAGGATCTAATAACAATTTGTGATAGACAGGTTGACTCCAAGGTGCATCAGTCCACGGAGCTGCTAAATCAGCGCGATAAAAAGAGGTATTGTGAATCCCATTAAGCGTTGCATTATAAGAAGCTCGAGCCACCATGGCATCACTGCCTTCAACACCAACCACTTGTTGTGCACGAGTTGCTAAGGGTAAAGTAAAATTACCTAACCCGCAGAACAAATCTAAAATCTGTTCATCAGCCTGAGGGTTAAGTAACTCAATGGCTTGTTGCACCATGCCTTGATTGAGTAAAGGATTGACCTGAGTAAAATCACTGGGATGAAATTCCAAACGTAAATTAAATGCGGGCAGACTATAAAAAAGATAATCATCCTCTGGCGTTTTGCTCGCTGCAGGCCATAGTCGATGAATGCTATCTGGGCCTTGGGGTTGTAAATAAAGATGAAATCCAAAGCGCTGAGCAAAGTGATGTAATGATTCGAGATCTTCAGTTATAAGCGGTTCTAAATGACGAACAATCAATGCAACAATAGCACCGTCAATACTATTTGAATCGGCTGCTGCTTCGCCGATGGCAACCTCAATTTGCGGTAGCTGTTCACGACAAGCTAATCCCTCAATTAGTTGCGCTAAGTCTGATAGACGTTGTCCCACGGCTGGATGAAGCACTTCACAGGTATCAAGCTCTGCAATATAACGACCATTGGCTTCACGAAAGCCCACTAACACTTTTTGTTTTTTTTGCACATAACGAACCCCTAAACGTGCCTTATGTCGATATTGCCAAACAGGCCCGAGTAATGGTGGCAGAACACTCTCAGGGCTGACACGTCCAAAGTGAGTGAGGTGTTGCAGCAAGAGTGCTTGTTTGTGTTCGATTTGATAAGCATGTGTCATATGCTGGGCACTGCAGCCGCCGCAAATTCCAAAGTGTGGACAAGCAGGTGTGGTGCGTTGTGGTGACGATTCTACAATCTCAGTCGCTATGCCCTCATCATAATTGCGATGACGTTTTTGCAAGGTGTAGTGCACCTGTTCGCCGGGCAAGGCGTTTTTGATAAACGTTGTTTTACCATCGACACGGGCGATTCCCCGTTGATCGTGAGTTAAGTCAGTGATGGTTGCGATGATTGATTCCACGCGTTTAAAAACTCTTTAAAATGGGCTTTATCTTCGGCACCTAATACATCTTTAACTTCTTGGCATGCTTCTTCATATTGAACGGACGTCAAATGACCCCGTAGCAATTGGTAACGCAAGTAGAGTAAGTAAGTATTGAGTACATCCGTTTCGCAATAATTGCGGATGGGGATAATATCATTTTGGTGATATCGTTGCCACACTTGGTGACCATCCATGCCCATTTTTCCTGGGAATCCACAGAGTTGAGCGATTTTATCCAAAGGAGCAGCAGCCTTGCCTTGGTAAGCGGATAAAATATCCATTAAATCCGTATGTCGCTCGTGATAACGGTTGAGGTAATTATTCCACTTAAAGTCGCCGGTGGTTTCCCAATATAAAGGGCTGCTAACACCATGGATCAACGCACGGTAATGAATAACAGGTAAGTCAAAGCCGGAACCATTCCAAGAGACTAGCGTGGGAGTAAAACGTTCAATGCCTTTAAAAAATCGATTGATTAAATCAGCTTCTGTAGAATCAGGTTCCCCAAGCGACCAGACTTTTAACTGCTCCTTAGTTTTTAATACGGCAGAAATAGCCACAATTTTTTGCAGATAGTGCGGGAGAAATTCTGAACCATGGCTTTCTATACGCATTTGCGTCATTGCCATGACCACATCTTCATCTGATAGACCATGCAGAGAGTGAAGTTTTCTACCAGCATCTGCATCAGGAACTGTTTCAATATCAAAGACAAAAATGTTCAAACGAGGTCTCCCAAAAACAATTGGGCTAGTATAGTTGAGGATTTTTATTTGTAAAGTTTCAAAAAGAATGCCAAAAAATGGGTTATTCACAATTTCTGTGGATAACTTTGTGGAAAGTAACTGAGTAAGGCGGGCTAACCCCCGAAATAGCGGGGGTTTGGTTAAAATGAGCAGTTCTCTGGCAGCGTTTAAATCTTCATTTAAATCAACTAGTTAGCAAATCTAGTTAAAGTGGTTGCTTGCCATATTAGGTTGTGTTAGTGAGTATTTTTGTTTCGATTACGGGATGTGTATAAGTGCATTTTTTATACCCTGTTTTGCAACACAACAAAAAACCCGCCATCAGCGGGTTCTTTGCGGGGTGTTTTCTCAAATGCCTGTCTAAACCCTTTTTTATTGCAACGTGGTGATGGACTCAGACACTTAAGGCTTCCCACTCAAGGTGGGCATGCACACCATGCCTCTCTACCATCTCCGAACCTACTCACGTACCGGCTCAGACATGCTGCACTTTTCAAAAACACCCTTACTAATAACTATAGACCATTTTTTGAACGATATGTTTTTTTATCAGTTGCGGACTCTTTGTATGATATACTGCGCAAATTTATAATGCCGCTCGTACCTCAAGATGCGAACCTAGCACTTCGCCCTGACGGTCATCTTGAGGTACGAGCGGTATGGGAACCTCGAAAGAGGTGCCTTTCTTTAAACTCGATGGGAGAGAGTGAATGCGATTAATGTTATTAGGGTGTCCAGGGGCCGGCAAGGGCACACAAGCGTTATTTATAAAAGAACGCTATGGAATACCGCAAATATCCACGGGAGAAATGTTGCGAGCAGCTGTCGCTGCGGGCACACCTCTCGGACTTAAAGTGAAATCAATTATGGATGCAGGCCAGTTAGTTCCCGATCATATTATGATTGATTTAGTCAATGAACGAATCAAAGAGCCAGACTGTGAGCATGGCTTTTTATTAGATGGTTTCCCACGAACGATACCACAAGCTGAAGCATTAGCAGCTGCCAATATTGTTTTGGATGACATTATTGAAATTGTGGTGGAAGATGAGGAAATTGTGAAACGTATGGCAGGGCGCTGGACTCACTCTGCATCGGGTCGTGTGTATCACGAAATTTATAATCCTCCACAACAGCCAGGTAAAGATGATGTGACGCAAGAGTCCTTAATACAACGAGAAGATGATAAGGAAGAAACTGTGCGACGTCGATTGGCTGTTTATCATCAACAGACAAAACCATTAGTAGATTATTATCAGACCCTCAGTCAAAATAATAAAAATCAACGTCCACGTTATTTTAGTATTTCTGGTGAAGGCTCGGTGGATGAAGTGAAGCAAAAAATATTTTCGATTCTTGATGCGGAATAACAGGAAGGAGCAATAGTGTAATGAGTACAGTTGAATTAACAAAAGAGAATTTTGATGAAATGGTCGCTCAGCATGAGATGCTCATTTTGGATTTTTGGGCAGAATGGTGTGGACCTTGCAAGAGCTTTGGCCCGATTTTCTCTCAAGTATCAGAGCAATATCCAGATATCTTATTTGGAAAAATTAATACAGAAGAGCAACCAGAGTTAGCGCAAGATTTTCGTGTACGCTCGATTCCTTTAGTCGTTGTCTTGAGACAAAACATTGCTGTTTTTTCTCAACCCGGCATGTTACCGGCTTCCGCATTGGTAGATATTATCGAGCAAGCTAAAGCATTAGATATGGATGAGGTTCGAGCAAGTATTGCTCGCGATGCTGAAAAATAAATCTGAAGGCTTCTTAAGACACTTTTTTACTTTACCAATAAAAAGGGCGACTCATAATGGTCGCCCTGTCATAGATACCGTGAGGTATGACTATTTTTTAGCCTTAGCAACACGCGCTTTGCGTTTAGCTGGGCGTTTTGCTGGAGCAGCAGCAGTAGCCGTTGCTTTTTTAGCTACGGTACGTTTGCTGGATTTTTTTCTTTTTGTAGTTTTTGCTGCGGAGCCGGTAGCAATAGAGATGTGTTTTGCGTGACGTTTACGTACGCTATCACCAGCTTTTGCTGCAGCTTTTGATACTTCTTCAACCATTTTTGCATGAGCTTTAACGCCTGCATTAAAGCCATTTGCATGAGCTTTAGCAACTTCAGCTTTCAAACGTTTAGCAAATTCAGCTTTCAAATGTTTTAAAGCGGTTGCTTGGCTTTTCACATTGCTTTTTGCTTTAACGGAAGTTTTACGAGTTACTTTTTTTGCAGTACGCTTTGCAGCAGGTTTACGCGCTTTTTTCATCGCAGATTTTACCATGATTTTCTCCTTCGCCAATTTGGCTATTTCACATGACAGTCATTTAGTAGCTAATGGCATCTTACAAAGATCATGAGGCTTCTTTGTTAGAAAACGTTGCCGCTCTCTATGATGATAACCCACTAACACATATCCCTATACCTAAGTCATTAGGCAATGTAAATAATAGCGCTAAATTTGAAAAGTTTAAATGTAAAGTGTTCTTTTTTTTAAAAAAAGAGAAGTTTTTTTGATTTTTTTTTCAAATTATCTCAAATTTGGTTTATCATTGGACAAATTTTTAAAAAAATTTTTGTATTTCATTTCAAAAACGAAAGTGTTGCGAAGAAAAAAAGGAGTTGCGCATGTCAGATCTCACCTATTTACTCGCCGTTGATCAAGGTACAACGAGTAGTCGAGCGATGTTATTTGATAAAACAGGACATGTCATTGCGCAAGCGCAAGAAGAAATTCATCCTCACTATCCTCAACCCGCATGGGTGGAACAGGATCCCAATGTGATCTTAAGTAGCGTGTTATCAGTGTGTCGCTCCGTGTTGTCTGCTGCGAATGTTTCATTACAACAGATTGCTGGAATGGGTATTAGCAATCAGCGTGAAACCACCATCATCTGGGATCGAACAACAGGAGAAGCGATTTATCCAGCCATTGTTTGGCAAGACAGACGCACGAGTCTCTATTGTGAGGAGCTAATTGCTCAGGGATTAGAGTCGATGGTGACACAAAAAACGGGATTACTGATTGACCCTTACTTTTCAGCAACAAAAATTCATTGGGTGTTACACCATATAGATGGAGCAAAACAAAAAGCAATGCGCGGCGAGCTTGCCTTTGGCACGGTTGATAGCTATTTACTATGGCATCTCACAGGTGGCACGGAGCATGCAACAGATATTACTAATGCTGCGCGGACGCTCCTATTAAATATACATACTGGGCAATGGGATGAAGAGTTGCTGGCGCTGTTTGATATTCCACGCTCCTTGTTGCCAACAGTGAAACCGAATACCAGTGATTATGGGTATACGGCAGCGGGTATCTTCGAGCGGCAATTACCAATTGTTGCAATGGTTGGTGATCAACAAGCCGCGTCCATTGGGCAAGGATGTTTTTTACCAGGGATGATCAAAAGCACCTACGGCACGGGTTGCTTTTTATTGTTGAACACTGGCAACGAAGTGATTTACTCAAAGCACCGATTGTTATCGACTATCGCGTATCAAATCGATTCACAAATTACTTACGCCTTGGAAGGAAGTATTTTTATGGCAGGTGCAACCATTCAATGGTTGCGAGATGCAATGAAATTTATTCATAGTGCAAAGGAGTGTGAAGCACTCATTATGAAAACGGAAAATACCGGTGGTGTTTACTTAGTGCCTGCCTTCACTGGGATGGGCGCACCTTACTGGGATGCAGATGCGCGAGGTGCAATTGTTGGATTAACACGTGATACGGATATTCCACAGATTGTTCGCGCAGCGGTGGAAGCAGTGTGTTATCAAACACGAGATATTATCACGGCTATGCGAGAAGACGGCGCTGAGGTGCAACACTTGCGTGTTGATGGTGGCATGGCTGCCAATCAATGGTTCATACAATTTTTAGCAGACATTTTAAATATTCCAGTCATGCGTCCACCGTTGTTAGAAAGCACAGCGGTAGGCGTTGCATATCTTGTTGGTGTGCAGCAAGGATTGTATCCTGTCTTTCAAGCAGAAAATCCTTTATGGCAAGGAACGCAAACGTTTAATCCTAAGATGTCAGAAGAGGAACGAGAGAGTCATTATAAAGGTTGGCTGCAGGCAGTCAGTATGATCCTATACCGCTCGCCAATGAAGAAGTGATTTTCTGGCATCAGAACAGGCGGTATATCCTTTTTATTAGATGCTGCGCCCGGGTTCCCCGGGCTTGCACACAAGGGGGAGTTCTACTCCCCCTTGTGAATCCCCCATCCTGGTGGAGCACTTCAAGCTGCTTCGCACCTTGAAGTGGAATCGGTATCTCTAAAAAAAATCCGGGTGCATGAAGCACCTGGTAGGATTAAGTTCTATTTCTAGGGATGTTAAAGATGATGTGGCATTAGGAAATCATGATCATCGTCGAAATGTTCATCAAGTGAAGAGGGATGCATTTTAGTTTTTTCTTGCTCAAGATCTAGAGATCTAGGATTTAAATATTCAGCCATTGCATCCATAAAAACGACACTGCCAGAAAATGCTCTTTGACGTCGTCGATACCCTTTCGGGAAGATGAACAATTTAGCACCCAATAAAATGAGTGCTACGCCCAGTAACAAAAAAATAAAAGAAGGATGAGCCAATTGCCACCATGCGAGGGCAAACAATCCACCAGCATAACAAACAACACCCAAGACAGCTTGAATATTTGTTGCAGTAGTGCTGGAGCGATTTGCTACAACACTTAAATCTGCCAGAGGGGAGGAGGAGTTTATATCATCAGAACACTGATTCACGCTGTCCGAGTGCCGGTATAGGGGATTTGTGGATGGGAGATTGTTACTCATGGCTCTGTCCTTCTTTTACTAAAATTAGCTTAGTGTCATGTAAAAAGACCTAGTTGGTCTTTGCGCACAGGTTGCTTTCACTTCCCGCCGCATCCCTGATTTCTCAAGGTAAGGTTGAGTATAGTTAGCAATTGCTATTTGTGTACGATGGCCTCTTAATTTTTTTGAGAGTCTAAAAACGCAAATGAACAATTTTTTGATGAGCCGTATGAAAGATGAGCGAGCTTTATGTGAGTTGACATAGGCAAGCTTTTCATTGAGGAATCTTTTGGTTAACAAGCTGTGCAGCAGCGTTTATTTTTTGATGATTATGAATCAAGCATGACTGTTAACTACTTAAGTTGTAATTATTTTTCATATTTTAGACAGTGATATTGAGAGGCTGCTGCATAATTGAAATGAATGCGTTAACAGAAAGTTTTATCTTGTGAGAAAGATTCTGCGTGAGAAATGTCTCACAATTTTATGAGACATTCTCTGAGAAAGTGTTTCGCTGTCGGCTGAAATAAGGAGACAGCTCTCTTGTGCTTATTGAGTACTATTTGAAACTTTATTAGCAGCACTGTTGGGAACATTATCAGTGGGCAATAGAATGCCAACTTTTTTGATCTCAGCCATAGACGTAGACATTGGTTGATTTTCTACCACCCAATAAGCTCCTAAGTTTAAACGGGGAAAAGAGGCTTCTGGCATATCGCAAACATTGAGCACTTTAGCGCAATCTAAGGGGGCAGCACCTGCGACATTAGGTTGGCAGCTCAACGTAAACTTTTCTAAATTCATGGCAATGGCGGACCAATAGCCAGGTTTTAAATCAGAGGCCCAACCGGCACCCGCGCCCGGATCTGTTTGTGGGTGACTCAATAAGAGAGGTGTATTACTAATGTTAGTCAGTATGTAAACCTGTTGTGTGGGACCATCATTGTTTAAGATGAGTAGATTATTAGCCATATGATGATGGCTTTCTTCACAATTAAGCGTCACGGTAGGTTTAGGGGGAGGGGGGTTAACAGTGTCCGCCTTAGCAGATACGGCCAGTACACTGATACTAAGACCCGTAATAACCGCTAGAGATTTAACAAGGGAGTGATCGGTGTTGCAGAAAATACTCATGATAGCTCCTTATGAAGATCGTTTAGCGATGGAAACAAAATCTCGCGTGGCAGCTCCCGTGTAGAGTTGTCTTGGACGGCCAATGCGAAAACTTGGATCGCTGACCATTTCACTCCAATGAGAAATCCAACCAACGGTGCGCGCCAAGGCGAAGATCACAGTGAACATATTAGTGGGAATGCCAAGAGCACTTAAGGTAATGCCAGAGTAAAAATCGACGTTGGGATACAGTTTCTTTTCAACGAAATAAGGATCTTCTAAGGCAATACGTTCTAATTCCATGGCTAACTTAAATAATGGATCATTTTGTACCCCCACTTCAGCGAGAACGTCATGACAGGTTTGTCGCATGATTTTCGCTCTGGGATCATAGTTTTTATAAACGCGATGACCAAAGCCCATTAATCGGAAAGAATCATTTTTATCTCGAGCGCGTTTCAAAAATTCAGGAATACGCGATACATCACCAATTTGATGCAACATATTCAATACCGCTTCATTGGCGCCACCATGGGCAGGTCCCCACAGTGCTGCAATTCCAGCAGAAATACAGGCAAAAGGATTAGCCCCGGTCGAACCGGCCAAACGTACGGTGGAAGTTGAAGCATTTTGTTCATGATCAGCGTGTAATATAAAAATACGATCCATGGCTTTTGCTAATACAGGATTTGAAACCCATTTTTCAGAGGGCATGGAAAACATCATATGTAAAAAGTTTTCAGCATAACTGTATTCATTTTGAGGTTGTACAAAGGGCAACCCGTTGTAATAGCGATAACACATCGCAGCAATGGTTGGCATTTTTGCGATTAATCGATAAGCGGCAGTTTCGCGATGTTTAGGATCAGTGATGTCTAAGGCATCGTGATAGAAGGCTGACAAAGCACCGACCACACCCACCATGACGGCCATAGGATGAGCATCGCGGCGAAAGCCATTAAAAAATTGATAGATTTGTTGGTGTACCATCGTGTGGAGAGTGACATTTTTAGTAAAGGCTTTTATTTGCTCTTTGTTAGGTAATTCACCATTTAATAGGAGGTAGCATATTTCCAAGTAATCAGAGTGTTCTGCTAACTGATCAATAGGGTAACCACGATACAAGAGAACACCACGATCACCATCAATGAAGGTAATCTTTGATTCACAGGCCGCAGTAGAGGTAAAACCGGGGTCGTAAGTGAAATCGCCTAGTTTCCCAAGAGGATTAATGTCAATGAGTGTATCACCAAAGGTCCCTTTTAAAATGGGTAGATCAATAGATTGATTGTCAAAGGTGATAGTTGCATTTTTATCCGACATGTTGAAAGTGCTCCTCAGTAACAGGGTGATTCAGTCTATATACCGCGCGAAGTATAATTCCATTAAAAAGTTTTTACAAATTTCATGCCAGTTATACCGCTCTTGGAGTCATTGTTTTTTAAGGGCTATTTAAGCTATACTTCCACCTGTTTTTTCTCAGTAAAAAATTGGGTAGCTATTGGCCATATCTGATGGCCTTAGGGTATTATATAACGTATGCGAGGGGTGCTGTGAGTAATAAAAGACCAGTCAATTTGCAATTAACGACCATGAAATTTCCCGTAACGGCCATTGTTTCTATTTTGCACCGCGTCTCCGGGTTGGTCATCTTTTTGTTGTTACCATTATTACTGTGGATGCTGTCGAGCTCCTTGAGCTCAGCAGAGAGTTTTGATGCGTTGCAAACCTGCTTGAGTGCACCCTGGGTGAAACTCATTGTGTGGGGTTTGTTAGCAGCGATTGTTTATCATGTGTTTGCTGGCATACGTCATCTATTGATGGATTTTGGTGTAGCAGAGGAAAAACAAAGCGGTAAGGTGGGAGCTTTGATCACCATTATCCTCGCTGTGGTAGCGATTGTAATAGTAGGAATGATGATATGGTAAGTAATGTAACAAGTTATAGCCGTAATGGTTTGCGAGATTGGTTATTGCAGCGAGTCTCTGCTTATGTGTTAGGTCTATTTTTATTATTTTTACTGGGTGTTTATATCACTCAGCGTCCGATGACCTATGATGTTTGGCATCAAGTGTTTTCCAATTTAGCGGTGAAACTGTTTACCGTGTTGGCGCTGCTGAGCATGGCCGTTCACGCGTGGATTGGTGTATGGACGATTCTTACGGATTATGTGAAATGCACCTATGCGAGATTATCCCTAGAAGCTGTATTTATGTTAGCCCTGGTGATCTATGTCATCTGGGGTGTTGTAATTTTGTGGAGTATGTAAGCGATGCCATTACCAATTTTTAATTTTGATGCAGTGATTATTGGTGCAGGTGGTTCAGGCATGCGAACCTCCTTAGAATTAGCGGGCTATAAAACAGCCCTTGTTTCAAAAGTATTTCCAACTCGTTCTCATACCGTATCGGCGCAAGGTGGGATTACCTGTGCCATTGGTAATGCCCATGAAGATGATTGGCGTTGGCATATGTATGATACTGTCAAAGGCGCAGATTATATTGGCGATCAAGATTGTATCGAATACATGTGTAAAACAGGTCCAGAGTGTGTCTATGAATTAGAACACATGGGCTTACCATTTTCTCGCACAGATGAAGGTGGCATTTATCAACGAGCCTTCGGCGGACAATCTAAAAACTTTGGTGGTGAACAAGCACAGCGAACTTGCGCTGCAGCAGATCGAACCGGTCATGCGTTATTACACACCTTGTATCAAAAAAACTTGCAAGCTCATACTCATGTGTTTTCAGAATGGTTTGCGATTGATTTAGTGAAAGCGGCTAATGGTAAAGGCTTTGCTGGTGTTATCGTATTAAATATTGAAACCGGTGAACGCGTTTTCATGCGATCGCGAACAATCATTTTAGCGACTGGTGGCGCTGGACGGATTTTTCAATCCACTACCAATGCGTTAATTAACACCGGTGATGGCGTTGGTATGGCAGCGCGTGCGGGATTACCATTGCAAGATATGGAAATGTGGCAATTTCACCCTACGGGTATTGCTGGTGCTGGGGTGTTAGTCACAGAAGGGTGCCGCGGTGAAGGTGGTTACTTAGTGAATAAAAGCGGCGAACGCTTTATGGAACGATACGCGCCTCATGTAAAAGATTTAGCGTCTCGAGATGTGGTTTCTCGCTCGATTGCCTTAGAAATTCGTGAAGGTCGTGCTATTGAAACCGCAGGTGTGGAGCATGTGTACCTCAAGCTAGATCATTTGGGCGCAGATTTAATTAAATCTCGATTACCTGGCATTCGCGAATTATCCATGACTTTTGCCGGTGTCGATCCGATTCGTGATCCCATTCCTGTGGTGCCAACCTGTCATTATATGATGGGGGGAATTCCAACTAACGTTCACGGCCAGGTTTTAACAGTCGATGGCCAAGGGCGCGAAAGCGTGGTTGAAGGTTTATATGCTGTGGGCGAATGTGCGTGTGTCTCTGTACACGGCGCTAACCGCTTGGGTGGAAACTCTTTGTTAGATTTAGTAGTGTTTGGCAGAGCTGCGGGCATACATGCAAAAGAAGCTTTGGACCGCGGATTGCCACAGCATGATGTCACAGATGCGGAGGTGGATGAAGCCACAGCACGTTTACGTCGTTGGGATGAAGCGAAGGACGGAGAATCTGTATTAGCATTGCGAGCAGAATTACAAAAAACTATGCAGCATGATTTCGGTGTATTCCGCCAAGAAGACAGCATGCAAGAGGGGATCAAAAAATTATTTGATCTGCGTGAGCGTTTAAAACACGCATCCATTAAAGATCATAGCCAAGTGTTTAATACCGCTCGTATCGAAGCCTTGGAGTTAGACAACTTGATGGCAACAGCGATTGCGACGGCACTAGCGGCAGATTTTCGTAAAGAAAGTCGCGGTGCACATAGTCGAGAAGATTACCCCAATCGTGATGATGCTAATTGGATTAAGCACACATTGTATTTGCCGGGCGATGGTTTAACCACACGTCCAGTGAATATGAAACCCCATGAGGTTGCCACCATGGAACCTAAAGAACGAGTTTATTAAACGCGCGTTGAATGAAGAGGTCGAAACATGTCAGACGCTACTAAAATTGTAAAGTTTAAAATTTACCGCTTTGATCCAGAAAGTGGCAAAGAACCTTTTATGCAGGATTTCGAATTAGTGGTGCCTGCGGACAAAGATATGATGCTATTAACGGCTATTTTGCGCATTAAAGATGAGCAAGATGATAGCTTGACATTGCGTCGTTCTTGCCGTGAAGGGGTGTGTGGTTCCGATGGTATTAATATTAACGGTCGTAATGGCTTAGCCTGTATCACACCTTTATCAGCGCTAAAGCAACCCATTGTTTTGCGACCATTGCCTGGGCTGCCGATCATTAAAGATTTAGTGGTGGATATGACACAATTCTTCCGCCAATATGAAAAAATTAAACCTTATCTCATTAATGATGATCCATTACCACCTAAAGAGCGATTACAGTCTCCCGCGGATCGTAAAAAATTAGATGGTCTTTACGAATGTATTTTATGTGCTTGTTGCTCCACCTCCTGTCCTTCTTTCTGGTGGAATCCGGATAAATTTATCGGCCCTGCAGGATTGTTGCAGGCCTATCGTTTTATCATTGATAGCCGTGATACCCATCGACAAGAACGTTTAAGTGAATTAGAAGATCCCTTTAGTGTATTCCGTTGTCGCGGCATTATGAATTGCGTGGATGTTTGTCCTAAGGGCTTAAATCCTACGAAAGCGATTGGAGAAATTCGCTCCTTGATGCTGAAGGAGCAAACCTAAGTATAGAAAAAGCGGAAGGTTATGTTCCGCGCGCCTAGAGTGGATGATTCTATGGTGCTTAAGCGATGAAGGATTGTGTCAATGAGGAACGCATACGTTCCATATAGAGTACATAGTGAGGATAGCTGCAATGGCTAACGATAACAACGAGTTTGAGAAAGAGCGACAACGTTCTTTTATTTCTGCGGGTAGCGCTGATTATCTAGAAAGTTTTTTATATGAAACTTATCTGGAGCATCCAGACAAAGTTGATGCTACGTGGCGCGCAGCCTTTGAATCCTTACCAAAGAGTAATGGTACTGATATCGCTCATGGCCCGATCCGTGAACAATTTGCTGAGTTAGCCAAGCAACCTGTGCGACTTGCTCCCACTGCCTCAGCAACGGTGGGAATGAATGAACGTAAGCAATCTCATGTTACAAATTTAATTTCTGCTTATCGAAGCTTTGGTCATTTACACGCAAATTTAGACCCCTTAGGCTTGACCCCAAAAGTTTTAGCACCGGAATTAGGATTAGATTACCATGAGTTGAGCCTCGCAGATTTAAATCAAGAATTTGCCACGAACTCTTTCGACGGTATCGGTAAACCTTTTGCGAGCCTACAGGAAATTCTCGCTTCCCTTAAAGCTATTTATTGCGGCAGCATCGGGATTGAATATGCCCATTTAACCCAAGCAAATGAGATTCGATGGATACAACAATATATCGAACCCAAAAAAGGACAGTATTCTTTTAGTGCCACGCGTAAGCAACAAATTTTGAAAAAACTGGTTGCTGCGGAAGGCTTGGAACGTTATTTAGGAAATAAATATGTCGGGCAAAAACGCTTTTCCTTAGAAGGAGGCGATGCCTTAGTGCCGATGCTTGATGAAATAGTGCAACGAGCTGCGCAAACCAAGGTAAAAGAGTTGGTGATCGGCATGGCTCACCGTGGCCGGTTGAATGTGCTGATCAATATATTAGGAAAACCGCCCACCACTTTGTTTTCTGAATTCGAAGGCAAGCTAACAGAAAAAACTCGTTCGGGTGACGTAAAATATCACTTAGGGTTTGCTTCTGATGTGAAAACAGAAAATGGCTCTGTGCATTTGACCTTAGGGTTTAATCCATCTCATTTAGAAATTATTTCCCCAGTGGTAGAAGGTTCTGTCCGAGCACGACAAGATCGTCGTCAAGATCTGGAAGGCAATCATGTGATGCCCATCGTGTTGCATGGTGATGCAGCCTTTGCCGGACAAGGCGTGGTCATGGAAACCTTTAACCTATCACAAGTGCGTGGTTATCGTACCGGCGGCACGTTACATATTGTCATTAATAATCAAGTGGGATTTACTACGAGCAATCCAGAAGATGCGCGCTCAACTTACTACTGCACCGACGTAGCAAAAATGGTGGAAGCGCCTGTTATTCACGTGAATGGCGATGATGCCGAGGCCGTGGTCTTTGCAGCGCAACTAGCTTATGATTATCGTCAAGCCTTCAAAAAAGACGTCGTGATCGATTTAGTCTGTTATCGTCGCCATGGGCATAATGAGTCAGATGAGCCCTCTATGACACAACCGGTGATGTATCAGAGCATTCGTAATCGTGAAACTGTCGTTGCCCGTTATGCGCAGCAATTAATGGCTGAAAACGTAGTGACTCAACAAACCGTGGATGAAGCAATCGAGCAATACCGCAATCGTTTAGATGCAGGGCAGGGGGTTGTAGAGCTCGCCGATCCGAAGGATCAATTGCCCGCAGTAGATTGGAAACCTTATCTCGATATCGAGTGGGATGCGCCCGCGGAGACATCGTTAGATTTAGCAACCTTAAAACAACATGCGCAGAGCATGTTAAAAATTCCTGAAAGCTTTGTTTTGCAAAAACAGGTGGCTCGAGAATGGGATGCGCGAGAAAAAATGCTGGCGGGTGATACGCCGATATTTTGGGGATTCGCTGAGAATCTTGCCTATGCGACACTCTTAACGAAAGGTTACCACGTACGTCTTTCCGGTCAAGATTGTGGTCGCGGTACTTTTACTCATCGACATGCGGTGTTACATGATGCGAATACCGGTGCTGTCACGATTCCCTTACAACAGTTAGCGAAGGATCAAGGACGTTTTGTTGTTATTGATTCTGTGTTATCGGAAGAAGCCGTCTTAGCCTTTGAGTATGGTTATGCCAGTGCAGATCCTAATACCCTAGTGATTTGGGAAGCGCAATTTGGTGATTTTGCCAATGGCGCGCAAGTGGTGATCGATCAATTCATTAGTTCTGCGCATCAGAAATGGGGCTTGTTGTGTGGTTTGGCTTTATTCTTACCTCACGGTTATGAAGGCATGGGACCTGAACATTCCTCCGCGCGCTTAGAGCGATTCTTACAATTGTGTGCGCAACACAATATGCAAGTCTGTGTTCCTACCACGCCGGCACAAGCGTATCATATGATTCGTCGTCAAATGTTGCGACCTTATCGTAAACCTTTAGTGGTGATGACACCGAAAAGTTTATTACGTCACAAATTAGCAACCTCAACTCTGGATGAATTGGCGAAAGGGCATTTTCAATTAGTGATTCCAGAAGTTGATGTGCTTCCTGCAGAGAAAGTTACGCGCGTAGTGTTGTGTAGCGGTAAAGTTTACTATGATTTACTGCAAAAACGCCGCGAAGAAAAATTGAATCATGTGGCCATTGTGCGTATTGAGCAATTGTACCCATTCCCTATTGAAGAGTTGAGCGAACAATTGACGCACTACTCCAAAGCAAAAGAGGTGTATTGGTGCCAAGAGGAACCACAAAATCAGGGAGCCTGGTATGCAACGCAACACAATATGATGGCGTGTTTGCAAGGGCAGCAAAAACTTTTCTATGCGGGTCGTGAACCTTCCGCTGCACCGGCAGTAGGAAGTTCCAAAGTTCATGAAGAACAACAAATTAAATTAGTGAATGATGCCTTAGGCATTTAAATCGTTTAAATAAGGGTTGATAAAATGAGTATTGAAGTTAAAGTTCCCGGCTTACCAGAGTCTGTTGCAGATGCCACCATTGTAAATTGGCATAAAAAACCAGGAGACGCTGTTGCGCGCGATGAAACCTTGGTAGATTTAGAAACGGATAAAGTGGTGTTAGAAGTGCCAGCACCAGCGGACGGCGTATTGGAAAACATTTTAAAAGATGTTGGTAGCACCGTTGTGGCGGATGAAGTGTTAGCAATGATTCGCCAAGGCGCTGCTGCAGCGAAGACCGCAGCACCTGTGGCGGCAGCTGCGAGCCAACCTGCTGCAGCAACAAAAGCGGCAGTAGCAGAAGATTTATCGCCAGCAGTGCGACGCTTAGTGGCGGAAAATGACATTGATGCGAAAGCATTAAAGGGTACTGGCAAAGGCGATCGTATTACGAAGCAAGATGTAGTGGATTATTTAAAAGTCGCTGAAAGCAAAGGCGCACCAGCTTCTGCTGCGAGTGCAATGGCTATGCCAGCAACGGATCGTCCAGAACAACGAGTGCCAATGACGCGTTTACGTGCGCGTATTGCAGAACGATTAGTGAATGCACAGCAAACAGCAGCGATTCTCACAACCTTCAATGAAATTAACATGAAACCAGCGATGGATTTGCGTAAACGTTATAAAGATCAATTTGAAAAAGTACACGGCGTGCGTTTCGGCTTTATGTCACTCTTTACCAAAGCAGTGGTCGAAGCGTTAAAACGTTTCCCTTCAGTAAATGCATCCATTGATGGCAATGATGTGCTGTATCACGGTTATTACGACATTGGTATTGCTGTGTCTTCTCCTCGTGGTCTTGTGGTGCCCATCATTCGCAATGCAGAGCAATTAAGTTTAGCGGGTATTGAAAAAGCTATTGCTGGTTATGCGGATAAAGCACGCGACGGTAAATTAACCGTAGAAGAAATGACAGGCGGTACCTTCACCATTTCTAACGGCGGTGTTTTTGGCTCATTGATGTCAACGCCAATTTTAAATCCGCCACAAAGCGGCATTTTAGGCATGCACAAAATCGAAGAACGACCTGTGGTGGAAAATGGCGAAATTGTCATTCGCCCTATGATGTATGTTGCCTTCTCTTACGATCATCGTATTATCGACGGCCGCGAGTCAGTGAGTTTCTTAGTAACAGTAAAAGAGTTCCTCGAAGATCCAGCAAGAATGTTGCTAGAAGTTTAAGATTGTATGTCTGCAAGAAAGCTAATACGCAATATTAGCCGTCAATCATAAAGAGTGCCTTCTCCCCTTGAGGGAGAAGGTGGCCGAAGGCCGGATGAGGGGTAATCTATCCCACACCTTCAATCATCACAAATGACTTAAATCTCATTCACCAGCAACTGAAAGAGTGCAGATTTATCTTAGCAAATGGAGCATGTTGGCGGTTTATAACAAGTTGGTTCAGGTGCACGTGGTTTTTCTTTGCCTTCCTCAAACAGAGAGAATTGTCCAGGGGCTTTGTTAACGCTTGCTCTAATCTTCTGTGCAATAGAATCAAAAAGTGTTTGAATCTCTTTTTGATTATTCTCATCGATAGTTTGGTGGGCAGGTATTATATACTTTTCCTCCAAAAACTTTATGTTCTCCTCAGTAACTTGAGCTGCTTCATCAGCTGTTTTTGTTCCAACCAGCATAATGTTGCATTTAGGAGCAAACTTTATAACTTCAGTAATCCAAACCTCAAGGTTGTCAAAGGAGTCTGGATTCGTTAGGTCGAAAACAAGCACACATGTTGTTGCGTTTTTAAGATGAACAGGGTATACCACGGGAGTTTTTTTACCTGCCATATCCCATACTTCTAAGTTCAGATCTGGATATGAAAACGCATGGAAAGGAACCCCAATATCTGGTACGTGTGTTTTAGGGAAAGTAAGGCCTTTTAGTTTCATCACTAAAGAACTTTTACTACCTCCCGGCTCACTCAGAATAACAACCTTATAGCCAATTTTATCGGAATCTTTTACAGTTTCTTGCCGACTCACCGCCATATCACATACCTCTCAAATAACTTTTTTCAAAACAGCTGTTTTAAATCAGCTTTTTATAGTTTTATGCAAAGGATCGCATCATCAGAGGACTTTTTTCATCCTTGGTAGCCTCATCTTCTGTCGAGCAGCATTGTATGATCCCCGCGATGATTAGAGAAAAAATAATAAGTGCTGCCGGCATCAATGCTAGCATCGGCTCCTTCTTTAATAAAAAATAAACAATGCCTCCTAGACCAACACTAGAACCTAGGCCTATTACACAGGACTGCGCTATGATTTTTTCTTTGTTTTTACTGCAGTAAGAATCGCTCTCTTCCGCATTATCTTCCGTCGATAGAAGATCGCGAGGATCATCCAAAATGACAATCTCTTCTTCTTCTGACTCGGATATTCCCTGGTAATCCATATAAAGCGACCTCACGCATCAATAATAATCTTCCGCTAGGTTAGCACAAAAAGATTAAGAAAATATTACATGAAATAAGGCTTGAAATGACAAAAAGAGAGCTAGGATGACAAGTCACAAAAATCCTGTAGAATAAAATACATCATTATAGAAAGGACTTCTAAAATGCATACCTTACTAATCTTTCTTGGGGCAGGCATCGGTGGTATCTGTCGTTTTTGGATTTCTAATAGCGTTTATTGGTTGGTGGGCCGCCAGTTTCCCTATGGCACTCTGATCGTCAATATCACCGGCTGTTTTCTCATGGGGCTGTTATTCGCCTTGATCTTAGAGCGTTTTAATGGAATCGGCCCACAATTACGTTCTCTCTTGTTAATCGGCTTACTCGGTGGATACACCACATTTTCTTCATTTTCCCTAGAAACACTGAGCCTGTTTGAAAATGGTGAATGGTTCAATGCGCTGTTAAATATTTTTCTCAGCGTTGCCTTATGTTTAATTGCCACTTGGATTGGCTTAATTGGAGGAAGACAGTTATGAAAACAATCGATGTCGTTATGGTTCGAATTTACGTGATGGAGTCATCGCACTTACTGAGTACCATCACCAGTTATTTAACAAAAGAAGCGAATATTCGCGGCATCAGTGTGTTCCGCGCTATTAGCGGTTTTGGAGAAACGGGGCATCATACAGCATCTTTCTTAGATCTTTCCTTAGATTTGCCCCTGGCTATAGAGTTTTTTGATGTGAAAGACAAAATCGACGTTGCACTAGAACATTTGGGTAAAATAATTAAACACGAACACATTGTTTGCTGGAATGCGAAAGCTAATGACTAATTGATTCGATTGATTTTTTAGTGGGCGATATTTTTAGCTTAAATATTTCTTAAGAAAGGCTGGATAAACTTAAAGCATACACTACACTCTTTGATTATTGTTTGACCGGATTTTAGGTGTCATGATGCCAGTCAGAGACAACGTTTTAAGACAGCGACCACAGCCTGTGGCACGTTCTCCTGCAAAAACACTTATGCTTTATGGACAGATTTCCTCTGAGCTAGGTTTATTTCCAATAGCTTACCCAGCAAAGATCCCTGAGCGCCCTTTAACAACTTCCCCCACCTTGCGTTGGCAAGTAGATGTTCCAAAAGTGAAAAGGTCTTGTTTCCAAACTGATATGAAATTGTTTTTTTGGAAAATGGCACTGATGTTCACGCTGGATGTCAATCGATATTTAAAACGTTGGTTAGCGATCAAGGCACTACAGTTGTTTAGAGATAAACTGCAAGGAATTTTAGATGGACAGATTACTGCACCACCCGCAGCTGAAGTGATTTTGGTTGTGAAACCGCGGTCGTCTCTGGGGATGGGACGGGTTTTGTAAAATAGTAACTTAATGGCGGAGTGGTTCTAGATGTCTTAGCGGTGTTAGTAACAGCAGTAGGTTCATTTTTTTTGAGCGCATCAAAAAAACGCAAACCCGCTTTGTAAGCTTCGCTTTTAGCACCAGGAGTATGGCCCAATAGGTAAAAGCCATAGATGATGGCTGGTAAAACGAGAGCGAAGGAAAGTAAAATCAGCTTTAGCACTTTTTCTTTTTTAGCAGCTTGCTGTTCGGCTTGCATCACATTTACTGCTCTGTTTGCGATGTTATTAGTTTGCTCGTCCAGCCTTAATCCATGATTTAGAATAGCGAACATGGATCGATTAATATCCGTGAGTTTATCTTGGTGGGTCGTGGCTTTTTCAGCGTGCTCGATATATTCACGCAGATACTGAAGACAGAGAGTTCCTTTTTGTCTAACATCAACAGCCTTTCCACCTTCCCAGTCTATTTTCTCCTTTAATGTTGCGTAAATAATTTTTAAGTTTGTTAAAGAGATTTCAAAGGAAGATTGGTTCGTTTCTGTATCTTTAACAAGCTCTACCAAAGTATTTGTTGTTGGGTTACTGGAATGAGAGACTGGGGGGTAATGGCAAGCATGGAGAGCTTGATTAAGCATTATTAAAGCTAACCCTTTTTCATCAAGAGATTTTTTTTCTGCACCCATTATCGAGTTTACGCGTTCTTCCAAACGATTTGTCATATCGCGAATATAACTATCCGGAATGTTGGAGTCGTTTAAACACGCGGAATTTAAGTGTTTGTTGCAAAAATATCGTTTTAGCAACCAAAGAGCTTCATTTGCTTTCCCAAACTCTGTTGCAATAATTTCATCGATTCGTGGCATCATGAATTTTCTAGTAACAGCTTCTACAAACTGAGTGGTGGTTATGCGTAAATCTAAAAGATCTAACAGAGGATATTTCAAACCTAGGTGGACAAAAAAATCATTTATTGCCATTAGTTTGCTAGTTAACCAATTACCACGATCATTGGTTCCCGAAAGTTGCTCTAATAAGCGTCGATAAAAAGTTTCAATATCAGAGGCCAAAAGAGATTTTTGTTCTACAGATAAAGACGGTGTATTTAGAATTTGAGCGGCTAGGTTTTCTGCTAAGCTCATTAATTTTTGGTGTGCAAGACTTACTTGACAATCAATACTCGACTCATCAGATAAATCAGACGGTCTAGTATTGAAAAAGGCATGTAACATTCTAGTAATACCGCCTTTATTATTGACTAGAGAGCTCATGAGAGAAAAGGGCTCCCTGTTTTCTTGATAAATTCTGAGGGCTTTAACTTGCGTTTGAGCGTCAATAATGTCTCTTTGCACTTGAAAAGAAAAGTTCTCCAATGGGAAAGACTCTTGCTGGCCCGAAGGAGAGATAATGATAAAGGAGGAAGCTGTGATGGTGGTTACTACTTCATAATGCTCAGTAGGCTCATTGAATGCACGGTATTCTACCGTATAATCTACGCCTCCCAGAGTAAACAAAAAATGGTATGGTTTTAACTCTGGGTATTTAAATGCAATTTCTTCCGCAAAGTACTCAGCAAAAAAGTCAGACAACAAATAAAAAGGATGGGCCCCCAATTCTTGCATATGGATTTTGCAGGCAACATCTACAAGATTTTTGTCAGTATCACTAAGAGAGCAGTCTTCATCGCGAAGATAATGTAGGACTTGCTCTGAGTTAAGATTAAAAACATTCCAAGCGGGGTTATTCGCATCTTTTCCTGGGCGAATGACATCGTTTGCTAATTGAGTTTTTTGCTCTTCTGGAGATAAAGTGGGGGGCGTTTGGTAGAGAACATGAGAAGGGCAGCCCGTGAGTTCATGAGGATGCACTGTGAACCATTCTTCATATGATGTATTTGACATAATCTACGTCTCCCACTCAATCCTTACAGGACCATAGCTGCATCATACCTCTCAATTATTAAGAAAATATGAAGAGCAGCAAAAATGTTCAAAAATAATACATGCGCCAAGGAATGTTTCTTTATTGCCCCATTGTATAGTGGTTATGCCGAGCTTACAAGCAGCTGTTGTCTTGATTCAATGAAAGAATATCGCCTATTGGCTTCAGAGTACCGCCCATTCCTCATTTCTTTTCCATGGGAATAAAACTTTTCTTACGTTTTTAGATTATTTTGATGTATAATCGCCCTTCTTTTCGAACCTGGTAAGTCTTGTTTTAATGACAGATTGCCGTAGCACAACCCTCAAAGTAGTGGATGTATCAATGAACTTACATGAATATCAAGCAAAAGATCTATTGAAAAAGTATGGTTGCCCTGTGCCAAAGGGCGGCGTGGTTAGCACCGGTGAAGAAGCCTTACAAGTGGCTACAGACCTCGGCACTCAACGTTGGGTGGTCAAGGCTCAAGTCCATGCAGGTGGCCGCGGTAAAGCGGGCGGGGTAAAGATTGTTTCTAATAAGCAAGATTTGCAACAAGCGGTTCAATCTATGTTAGGGACACGCTTAGTGACCTATCAAACTGACGAAAAAGGTCAACCTGTTAATCAAGTCTTGATTGAAGAGCCTTCTGACATTAAACGAGAACTCTATTTAGGTGCGGTGGTGGATCGCGCGCAACGTCGCATCGTGTTTATGGCTTCTACGGAAGGCGGTGTTGATATTGAAAAAGTAGCGGAAACCTCTCCAGAGAAGATTCTCACTATTACTGTGGATCCTTTGTTAGGTGTCTTACCTTATCAAGCATTGCATTTAGGCTACGGCTTAAATTTAGAACCAGCGCAAATCAAACAATTCACAAAAATTTTGGTAGCCTTGGGTAAAATGTTTGAAGAGTGCGATTTTAGTTTGCTAGAAATCAATCCCTTAGTGGTAACAGGTTCTGGTGACTTAGTCTGCCTCGATGGCAAAATCAATTTAGATGGCAATGCACTGTATCGTCAACCAGCTTTACGCGCGTTGCGTGACGTCAGTCAAGAAGATGCGAGAGAAAATCGCGCCTTGGATTGGGAATTAAATTACATTGCACTCGATGGCGATATCGGTTGCATGGTGAATGGTGCCGGCTTAGCGATGGCCACCATGGATTTAATTAAACTCCACGGTGGCAATCCTGCAAACTTCCTAGACGTAGGTGGTGGCGCGACCAAAGAGCGCGTAACAGAGGCATTCAAAATTATCCTGTCCGATGAAAACGTCAAAGGTATTTTAGTCAATATCTTCGGTGGTATTGTCCGTTGCGACATGATTGCAGAAGGCATTATCAGCGCCGTTGAAGAAGTGGGAATTAGCATTCCAGTGGTTGTGCGCTTAGAAGGCAACAATGCAGAGTTAGCAGCGCAAGTGCTGGAAACCAGTGGTTTAAATATCATTGCAGCAACCGGTTTTGATGACGCTGCACAACGAATCGTAGCAGCAGTGAAGGGGGTATAATGAGTATATTAATTAATAAAAACACCAAAGTGATTTGCCAAGGTTTTACTGGCAATCAGGGTACGCTGCATTCGCAACAAGCGATTAGCTATGGCACCAAAATGGTGGGCGGCGTAACACCTGGCAAAGGCGGTAGCGAGCATTTGAATTTACCAGTGTTTAACACGGTGAAAGATGCAGTTGATGCTACAGGTGCTGAAGCAACGGTGATTTATGTACCTGCACCTTTCTGTAAAGATTCTATTGTGGAAGCAGCAGAAGCTGGGATCAAACTCATTATTTGTATCACTGAAGGTATTCCAACCTTGGATATGCTGAAAGTGCGTGCTTACTTGGATCAAAAACCTGGTGTGCGTATGATTGGCCCTAACTGTCCAGGTGTGATCACCCCAGGCGAATGCAAAATTGGTATTATGCCAGGCCATATTCACTTACCTGGTCGTGTCGGGATTGTATCCCGCTCAGGAACCTTAACCTATGAAGCGGTGAATCAAACCACAGCTCTTGGCTTTGGTCAAAGCACCTGCGTTGGTATCGGTGGCGATCCAATTCCTGGCACCAACTTTATTGATGTCTTGAGAATGTTCCAAGAAGATCCACAAACAGAAGCCATCATCATGGTGGGTGAAATCGGTGGTAGCGCTGAAGAAGAAGCAGCTGAATTCATCAAGCATAACGTGACTAAACCCGTCGTATCTTACATTGCAGGTGTCACAGCACCTGCTGGTAAACGAATGGGCCATGCTGGTGCGATTATCGCCGGTGGTAAAGGAACCGCTGCGGAGAAATTTGCAGCGCTGGAAGCAGCTGGTGTTCACACTGTGCGTTCCCCAGCGGCCATTGGTTTAGCTGTTAAAGAAGCAACGGGCTGGGCTTAAAAACCTTTAAAGTCTCGGCAATCAATGCCTTCTCCCCTTGCGGGAGAAGGTGGCCGAAGGCCGGATGAGGGGTATCTAAATAAGGTTTCTTCCCTTATCTTTTAATTTGAATACTCAACGCATGGATCCCGCGATCGCTTAAAGGATCTAACACTTCATAAATTTTTCGATGGCAAGCAATTATCGATAAACCCTCAAAGCAAGGGCTAGCAATAATCACTTTGTAATGTCCACCTTGGCGAGCGCCAGCGTGTCCGATATGCTGTGAACTTTCATCCACAATTTCTAAGTAACTTGGCGTTAAAGCCTCTTCCAATTCTTGACGTAAGTGAGTCAACGTATCTGGTTTCATGATGGATGATCCATGCCTTCGCTATTTTTCATATGCCGAGAAATATAGACACCTTGTCCTACCAAAAATGCCAGGGTTAAACCAATAATACCAATTAATTTAAAATTGACCCAAGCTGCAGTGGAGTAGTGATAAACCACATACAAATTGAGAAAGCCGACAACGGTAAAAAATGCGATCCAACTCATATTGAGTCGGAACCAGATTGACTGAGAAAGCTCAATATTGCTTTCCAGCATCCGTTCCACAATAGGCTTATCGCCGATGAATTGACTACCTAAGAAGGCGAGGGCAAAGACCCAATAAATCACCGTAGGCTTCCACTTAATAAACATTTCATTATGTAATAGTAAAGTCATGGAACCCAAAATCACCACCAGTAGGCAACTGACAAGCAACATGCCCTCCACTCGGCGATACATGAACCAAAACACAGCCAATTGAATAATCGACACAATAATCGCTACCGCGGTGGCAATAAAAATACCAGCCACCTTATACGCTAGAAAAAATATGATAATAGGCAGAATATCGAATAGAAATTTCATCTTGACTCGCTTTTATTTAGACTATGATTGAAGTATGAGGTGAAGTGTAACACAATCAGCGGCTTGCGCTGAACCCTTCCGAGAGGAATTATGTAGCTTAGTGGACATTGAGAGTCATGAGTCAATATTTTCAAATTCATCCAGATAATCCCCAAATACGCTTGATCAAGCAAGCAATAGGGATTATTGAAAAAGGTGGTGTGGTGATTTATCCCACAGATTCCACCTATGCCGTCGGTTGTCATTTGGGCGATAAAAAAGCCTTGGATCGTATTCGCCAATTACGTCACTTGGAACAGCAGCATCCTTTCACCTTACTCTGTCGTGATTTATCAGATTTAGGTACCTATGCTCAAGTCAGTAATCGCGCTTACCGTATTTTAAAAGCACTCACGCCGGGACCTTTCACCTTTATCTTAGAAGGCTCACGGGAGGTACCGCGACGTTTACTTGATGAAAAACGTAAAACCATTGGCTTGCGAGTACCCAAGCACCCGATTGTCCAAGCATTATTAGATGAGCTAGGCCAACCCTTAATGAGCACAACTTTAGTGATGCCCGGCGAAGACTTACCTTTATGGGATCCAGAGGACATGCGCGAGGCTTTAGAGGACCATGTCGATTTAATTATCGATGGCGGCAGTTGTGGCCTAGAGCCCACCACCATCATCGATCTGACCAGCGAAATAGGAACTCTTCTGCGCCAAGGTTTAGGCGACGCATCGCAGTTTTTTTAAAATAATCGTTTTAGTGAGCATCCCAAGGATTGATGGTTTCTAAGGGATAGTAATCGAAATCCTTAACATTGCGAGTTACTAAGCGCAGATCATATGACAGGGCGGTAGCCGCCAGTAAGCTATCAATGGTTGGTAAAGGTCTTCCTTTGAGATCGTGTTGTAATCGGCCCCAACGATCAGCGACAAGCTTATCGATTGGCAGAACTCGAGATCCCAGCCACTCCGGTAGTTCGTGCTCTAGCCATAGACGTATTTTTTCTCGGCGTTTTAAATCAAGAATGCCTTCTACTCCTTTACGTATTTCTCCTAAGGATAGAACGCTGAGGTATAACATTTCATCTGGAATGTCTTCAATCCACTGCACTACACGCGCATTAGGCTTTGAGCGGACCAATTCTGAAATAACATTGGTATCTAACAAATAGCTCATAAATCACCCAAATCTCTAGGAAAGTCAGTAATACGCTCGATGTCTAACTCTACCCCAACTAGCGGAGAGCTACGCATAAATTTTAAGAAGGAGAGCTTTGGTTTAAGTAACTCTATGTATTGGGCTTTTGACAAAACAATCGCAGCGGGCTCACCTCGTAGTGTGATCTCCTGGGGATGCCCTGCGGTTGCCTCACGTACCACTTCACTTAAGTGGGCTTTTGCTTCTTGTAGTTGCCAGGTTTTCATCAATTACTCCAAAACTAGTCAGTCTGGTCATAGTATAAGAAAAATTAGAGCAATATTCAAATAACTATTTTTAAAGACGCATTGTTGCATTAGCACTTTTGCGCGATTGCAGATTTTCAGGTACAATTGCCCCATTTCGTCATCAATAAACAGGATCCGCAATTGGCACAAGAAGCAGTCGACATCGAACAGCCCTTGGCAGTGGTCCATGGTGAAAAACTCATTAAATTACCCGAGGACTTGTACATCCCCCCAGATGCTTTAGAGGTGATTCTTGAAGCCTTTGAAGGTCCACTGGATCTGTTGTTATATCTCATCAAACGACAAAATTTAGATATTTTAGATATCCCCATTGCGCATATTACCCATCAATATATTGAATATATTGAGCTGATGAACGTAATGCGTCTTGAGCTAGCAGCTGAATATTTAGTGATGGCGGCTACCTTGGCTGAGATTAAATCTCGTTTATTGTTACCGCGGTTGCCGGTGGAAGAGGAAGAGGCGGGCGATCCTCGCGCTGATTTAATTCGTCGTTTGCAAGAGTATGAGCGCTTCAAAAAGGGCGCGGAAAACTTAGATGAATTACCTCGCATGGACCGAGATTGCTTTTTAGCATCGGCAATTTCTCCGTCATTAAAACAAGAGCAACCCTTGCCAGAGGTTGATTTAAAAGAATTGTTACTCGCCTTGAAAGATGTTTTGAAGCGTGTGGCATTAAATGAAAGTCATCACATTGCAAAGGAGTCCTTATCCTTACGCGAGCGAATGACAGAAATTTTAAGCAAAATCAATTCAGAAACCTATACCGAGTTTAGCCAATTGTTTTCCTATGAAGAAGGCAAACTTGGCGTGGTGGTAAGCTTTATCGCTATTTTAGAATTGTTGCGTCAATCCATGATTGAATTGGTGCAAGCAGAACCCTATCAACCTATTCATGTTAGAGCAGTGAGTTAATCCCATGGAAAAGGAATCCTTAGCACGAGTATTAGAAGCGGCTATTATGGCTTATCAAGCACCGCTATCCTTGGAGAAAATGCAACAGTTATTTGAGGAAACTCAAGCGCCCACGCAAAATGAGCTCCAGGCAGCATTGAGTTATTTGGCAGAGCAATGCCAAGAACGAGGTGTTGAGTTGCTGGAGGTGGCTAGCGGCTATCGTTTTCAATCAAAGCAAGAATATGCACCTTTTTTAGTAAAGTTGTGGGAAGAAAAACCACAACGCTATTCCCGTGCGACCTTGGAAACGTTGGTATTGATCGCCTATCGTCAACCGATCACGCGCGCAGAAATTGAAGAAATTCGCGGCGTGAGTGTGAGTTCGTACATCATTAAAAGTATGTTAGAACGAGAATGGATTCGCTTAGTGGGACATCGAGATGTGCCGGGCAAACCCAGCTTGTTTGGAACCACTAAGAAGTTTTTAGATTATTTTAATTTAACCAGTTTAAAAGATTTACCGACTCTGGCGGATGTGCAAGATTTAGATTTCTTAGGGCAGCATTTGCAAGAAGAATTAGACTTAGAGTTTGAATCAGCAGCCATGCCAGGCGTTCAAACGGTGGGTGAATTAGAAGACACAGTGACAGAGTCAGAGAGTCACGCTGAACAATCCGTAGAAGCAGCAACAGAAAAATTAGAACCGGATGTGATGCATGAGCCAGAGGCATCAATCATGGAATCAGAACTTGAAGATCAAGATGAGTCAGAAGACTTCGTCTTGGATTCAGAACATGATGAGAAAGCGGAGCTAGAAGACCTCGTCATGGAGTCAGAACAGGATGAGCTAGAAGACTTCGTTATGGAATCAGCTCATGATGAGGACGCTGAGCCAGAAGACATTATCATGGAATCAGAATTTGATGACATGGATGAGGGCATTGACCTGGAGGACGAATCCAGTGATGCTCTCGTAGAACCCCAATCAGGATCTGGAAAAAAGTCATGGATAGATTTGTTAAACAAACTAGGCCAAGACTCTGCTAATGAAACATCGTTACCGATATCCGCATTAGATGAAGAAGAGATGGCTACCGAAGAAACATCTCCAAAAATCGATGAGGATTTCCATCACCATGAGTGAACGTCTACAAAAGTATTTAGCTAACCAAGGTCTTGGCTCACGACGAGAAATCGAACGCTGGATTGTGGAAGGTCGTATCAAAGTTAACGGTGTGATAGCTACCTTGGGTTGCCAAGTATCCGCTAAAGATAACATTGTGCTCGATGATAAACGTTTGCAATGTGATTCAGAAAAGCAACCGACGGAAGTGATCATTTACCACAAACCGCAAGGGGAAATCACTTCACGAGACGATCCTGAAGGTCGTCCCACGATTTTTAAACATTTGCCGCGCTTGAATTCAGGACGTTGGATTGCTGTGGGCCGTTTGGATTTCAATACCAGTGGTTTATTGTTACTAACCAACAATGGCGAATTAGCTAATCGCTTGATGCATCCCTCTTCAGAACTTGAACGAGAATACGCCGTGCGAGTTTTTGGTGATGTAACGCCGCAAACCTTAGAACGTTTGCAACAAGGCGTGCGCTTAGATGATGGCATGGCTCGTTTTCATAAAATTATTGATGCCGGCGGTGAAGGAAGAAATCATTGGTATCATGTCATTTTAACGGAAGGTCGTAATCGAGAAGTGAGACGTCTGTGGGAATCTCAAGGTGTCACCGTTAGCCGTTTAATTCGCGTACGCTATGGTTCCATTGCTTTACCTCGCGGTTTACGTCAAGGTGATACCTTAGCCTTGACCAAGCAACAAATTCGTCAATTAGAAGCTAATTGTAAAAAGAGTTAAACAGTATATCGCAAGATACGAATGCATCCTTCCTTCTTATCTTAGGGGGCGTCCTTATCTCAGGGAGTTGGTGCGAGTCGAGGCGACTCTTTACGTAATCGCCCATCGACAGTTTTCACAAGGCCCAAACTGTTTCTTAATAAGGTTTGAGCTGTTGTCCATAAATCCTGGAGCGGAGTGTAAGCATGCTCTCGCAAACGGAAACTTGCGGAAGTCTTTATTAAAGTGATAGAGCTATATCTTGAAAGGCGATCATCTTGAATAGAAGAGCGCCGTGCTTCAGAATAAGTCCTCCGTGATGGCTCTATAGGAATCTTCCGTGATGCTTCCATTTTTCCTTGGAAATTTTTGATCCTTTTTAAACTATCAAGTAAGACGTGAGTTTGCAGACTTACAAAATCATCGGGTAATGCCTGTTGGAGCTCCTGGATCTCTTCTAAGCAAACCCTAGCAACCTCCGCTATAAAATCCGGTACAATGCTATCTGCTGCAAAAGTTTCAGGGGAGCCTGATGAAATAAAAGCTTCCTGGGTTGTCTTTAAGCATCCTGCTGTAATCTCTTTGAATAAGTATTTCAACTCATCAGGTAATGCGGAGAGGACAGCATGTTCAGCTCTGTCTAAGCGTATTTTAGTTTGGGATACTAGCATCGTGTTCATATCCTCAGGCAACTTTGAATAGTTGACTTGATGAATATTGTCTATGTAACTTGCAGTCAACTCTTTTAGCAGGTTATCAAAGTTTTTAGGTAGTGGTAGAGTAAGGGCTTGGTGAGCCTTCTCTAAAAGAAATTCAATTTGAAGATAATCTGCATGGTGGATCTGTAAATGTTTTTTCGCCTCTTGCTCATTGTTAAGCTGATTGCGGTTTTTAAGTGCATAGAGTGCTCCTTTCCAACAATATAATTGGGCAACGATGTCCCTAGGTAATTCTTGAGAGAGTAAGCTTGAGAAGAGAGTTACCGCTTGTTTGAAAGATCTCGGTTTGATCAAACAGTCGGGCTCACTCAAACGGAACAGCAGACTTTGTAACTGCATTATTTCCTCATGAATAGTGTCGGGTACTGTTAGAGCTAGTGGTGGTGTAGGGCTCCGCAGAGGAGAACTAATCCTTGGAGGCGAAGGAACTTTGGGGCGGGTTATTGAAGCGATATCTCGTTCCAAAGGGGATCTTGATAGCCTAGGAGTTTCTGCAACTGTGCTTGAACTCCCTACTTCGGGGAGTAGATTATCTAAAGGAAGCTTGATCTCTCGGGTGTCTATTTTAAGTGTTTGACTAAGAGTGGCATAACTAGAACATTCATGACTCATACTTACGTTCCCAAAGCTCAAAGTATCATTGCATGAAGGCAATCTAGCAATATTTTGAACAGCTGGCAATAAAAAATATACAATAAAAAAGTTTTTTTTATGTAGTTTTTCATAACTAGTTGAAAATATTAGTAACTCTTCTCTTTTAATAAAGAGTCATCTTCTGTACAATGGTGCGTCCAAACAAAAGACATATATTAAAACACCTGCATATCATCATGAGAACGTCAGCTCAGCATCTACAAGTCCTTAAAAACCCAAGTTACCGCTGGTTTTTGTCTAATTCACTGCTTGCTACCCTAGGCAATGGTCTGTCCTACATTGCATTAACCTGGGTGGTAGTTCAGGTACATACCTCACCTAGTTCGGTGGCCATGCTAATGATTTGTTTTTGGATTTCCATGGTGGTGTTTAGCCCCATTTTTGGGGTCATTTCAGATAAATTTCATCGATTGAATTTAATGCTAATTAGTGTGTTGGCCCGGGCTGTGATATTGATTGCCTGTGGTTGGTACCTACGATATCACGATGAGCTTTGGGTCATTTATCTTGTCAGCTTAACCAATGGGTTGGCCTTTAGCCTCTATAGCCCTGCCATGTTAACCTTCTTACGAGAAATCGTGGCAAAGGAAAACTTACTGTATGCTAATACGCAATTAGATATTACCTACGAAATAGGTAACGTGGTGGGAATGGGGATGGCGGGATTTGTGATGGCGATTTTTTCCCCTAGCACGGCTTTAATTTTAAATGGTTGCTTTTTCCTGGTCTCAGCATTCTTTTTAACACGTGTGCGCTATCAACCGAAACAAGAGGAAGTGTTGTCACGTTCACTGAAAACCCTTTCTCAAGATTTTATTCTCGGCTTACGTTACTTGGCTGATCGACCCGGGTTACGAGCAGTGTATACATTACAGTTATTGTTGTTCGTGCAATTCATGATGTGGCCCGTTTTATTAGCGCCTTTTGCTCAGCGTGTGTTGCATGCGACAGTGATTCAGTTTGGACAAATTGAAGCGAGTTTTTCCTTGGGGGTCGTCTTGGGTGGTTTACTCAATGCTGCTTTGGTAAAAAAAGTGGGATTTTATCGTTTGTTATTAATTGAAGCGATAGCGGGTGTTACGGCTTTTTATTTTTTCGCCGCCAGTGATGGAATATGGATTGCGGGCATGCTTTGTTTTGTGATTGGCTATGCCATGTCAGCCTGGGCTTTAATTGTGACAAAGGCACAGGAAATGACAGAGTTGTCTTACCAAGGGCGTATGCAGGGTACCTTTAGCAGCTTATTGGGTCTGATTACGGTTTCTTTATACAGTGGAGTTTATTGGTTAGCAGATGCAGCACCTCTCCAAAAACTTTATTGGGCCGAAGTGTTTGTCAGTGGTTTGATGTTGCTATTATTGGTGCGAAATAGGAAGCGTTTCATTAGCGATTAATTAACAGCGCATTATTTTTAATTAACATGTAAAAAATTTTACCATTTTATTTCCAGCGTAACTTATTAATTAATAAAGATAAAAGATCTTCTCACACTCTGCGATTGGCAGCTATTCGAACAAAAAGGTAAAAAAGTGTTCATAATTGACTGCAGGACCCATTCTCTCAGGGAAGAGACGTGACTGAATGAGAGGGGGACTTCCATGAAAAGAATAACGACAATCATCGCCAGTGCAGTGCTGATGGTTTCTGCAACGCAGGTATTAGCGGGTCAGTGTGACCAATTATCTTCTTGTATAAATCAAGCCATGAGTCAGGAGACGAATCTTACGCTCAGTGGCCCACAATATGCTTTTAATCGCTATAGCTATCAGCAGCAGCAAGCAATGAATGCGAGCCATGGTGAGGATATCTATAATTACGGCAGTACAGGGGACACAGTTTATAATTATGAACGTCCCAGTGATTCACCCAGATATCACCGCCGTTCTAGTTCGACCAATCGACAGTATCAACGGCAGCGACGAGCTGTTCAAGAGGTTCGTCGTCGTGCGCCAGAGTTTCCTGCGCAGCGAGGAGCGACAGGGCGTCGAATGTTTATCTTCGATCCGAAGCAAACCGCGTGGGCTGCTTATGAAAGTGATGGAAGTTTAATACGAACGGGTAATGCTTCTGGCGGTAAAGGATACTGCCCTGATATCAGACGCGCTTGCCGTACACCTAGTGGCGTTTTTAGCGTGCATCGCAAAGGACCTTCAAACTGCAAATCCTCCAAGTTCCCTGTTGGGGAAGGCGGCGCGCCCATGCCATATTGCATGTTTTTCCATGGTGGATATGCTATTCATGGTTCCTATGCTGTACCAAACTACAATGCTAGCCACGGTTGTATTCGGGTTCACCCTGGCGATGCGGAATGGCTCAGTAGTAATTTTATTCGCTACGGCACAACCGTTGTGGTAAAACCTTACTAAAGAATGCTCGCGTAGCATGAGGAGGGCTCCTTTTAATAAGGGGCCCTTTTTATTTAAATGGTTTTTTATAGCATAAGATGTTCAAGTTACTTAGTATCCCTTATAATGCGAATCTTGCTTTTTTTTAGGAAGTCATTATGCAATTGCTCGCCGAGTATGGTTTATTTTTATTGAAGACGCTCACATTGGTGTTCGCCATTTTATTATTAGCAGCGGGTTTAGCTGCTATTGCCTTTAAAAGTAAAGGACAGGGAAAGCGGAAAATTCAAATGAAGCATTTGAATAAGAAACTTGATCATTTACAAAAGTCATTGTTAGAAGATGTCCTGTCTAAAGATGAATTTAAACAATATAACAAACAGCAAAAGAAACGGGAGAAAACCAAGGAGCCGCTGCCGCGACTATGGGTGCTCCACTTTCAAGGTGATTTGCGTGCTACGGCCTCAGAGAGTTTACGTGAGGAAGTTACAGCATTGTTAAGCGTTGCTGAGCCGAAAGATGAAGTGTTGGTGGTTTTAGAATCAGCAGGTGGCATCGTGAATGGTTATGGTTTGTGTGCATCACAATTAGCACGCATTCGACAACGCCAAATCCCCTTGACGATTGCCATCGATAAAGTAGCCGCCAGCGGTGGTTATATGATGGCGTGTGTTGCGAATAAAATTTTAGCGGCTCCCTTTGCGATTGTGGGCTCCATTGGTGTGGTTGCACAATTACCGAATTTTAATCGTTTGTTAAAACGACATCATATAGATTATGAGCAACTTACAGCAGGGGAGTTTAAACGAACATTGACCTTATTTGGGGAAAATACCTCGGAGGGACGTCGCAAAGTTCAGGATGATATCGAGGAAACCCAAGTGTTATTTAAAAACTTCATTCATCAGTACCGCCCTCAAGTGCCGGTAGAAAAAGTGGCAACGGGGGAGCATTGGTATGGGCAGCAAGCCTTAGGGCTAGCGTTGGTTGATGAGCTCATTACTAGTGATGATTATTTGCTGCAGCAAATGTCTCATCGCGATATTTATCAATTAACTTGCAAAGTGAAGGCGCCTTTGCTGGAGCGGATGATGCAACAAGCGGAATTAGGTCTAGGTTGGTTGCGGCACATGATGGGGTGATACCGCTCGCTAATGAAGATGCCGGCGAAGGTCCTTGATGTAACAAAGGATTGAGCTTCTTAATTATTGATGGCATAATCATTTTGCTTATCTAAATCTAACAGGGAGACGTTTATGTCAGGTAAAGTTTTCTCGATCACCGTTGTGATCATCGCTGTTCTAATCGGTATTCTCGTATGTGTTGTGCCTATGACCTCCATCATGAGTGTGCTGCTCGTTATGAAATTCTTTCAAGCAATGATTCCTGTCCTCGGTGTCGGTGCATTGTTGAAATACATTCTCTGTGGTAATAGTTGCCCAACTTGTTCTACAGACAAATGTAAGTAATTTTCGATCTTTGCCATTTTGATGAAAGCGGAGAAGTGTTAGCTTCTCCGCTTTTTTTATGAGTGAAATTTTACGTTAGAGCTTGAAAGGTTATTCACATTTTCTGTGGATAAAACTGTTTATGAATGGGTAGTAAGCCTTTAATAACCTCAAAATGTCTTAATAACTGTCAAAAAAACAACGCTTACAAAATAGATAATTTGATACAAATCAAGTAGTTATCTATCAACTTAAAGAGTGTGAATTACCTGACAGGCAAAACACACACTTCCGTCAAGATATTGACCGGTGTTGATAACTAACGTTACTTATAAGATGGAAATTGCATTTCGGGAACGTGCGAGGGAACAATAAGTTTGCCTTCGGTTTTAGCAATAATCTCATCAGTGGAAACACCAGGTGCACGCTCAACCAGATGAAAACAACCTTCTCGCAGATCAATCACCGCTAGATCAGTGACAATTTTATGAACGCAATTGACCCCAGTGAGAGGCAATGTACATTGCTTTAATAATTTAGATTGCCCCTTAGGATTCGTGTGGGTCATACACACAATAATGTTTTTAGCACCTGCCACTAAATCCATCGCGCCGCCCATGCCTTTGACCATTTTGCCGGGAATCATGTAGGAAGCAATATTGCCATGTTGATCTACCTCAAAAGCGCCTAAGACGGTTAAATCCACATGTCCACCTCGGATCATCGCAAAGCTTTCTGCAGAAGAGAAAAAGGCTGCGCCAGTCACTGCTGTGATGGTTTCTTTGCCAGCATTAATCAAATCGGGATCCACCTGTTTACTGCTTGGATAGGGGCCTATACCGAGTAAGCCATTTTCTGATTGCAGCATGACAGCAATATTTTTAGGAATGTAATGAGCAACGAGTGTTGGCATGCCAATGCCTAAATTCACATAGTAGCCATCTTTTAATTCCTGAGCGATACGTTGTGCAATTTGTTCACGACTAAGTGGCATGATGGGTAGCTCCTTCATCGGTGGTGATGCGGCGTTCAATGCGTTTTTCAAAATGTCCTTTGATGACACGTTGTACATAAATACCAGGGGTGTGAATGTAATTGGGATCTAAAGATCCTGCCTCGACAATTTCTTCAACTTCGACGACAGTTATTTTTGCTGCGGTAGCCATCATGGGATTAAAGTTCATGGCGGTTTCTCGATAAATTAAATTACCGAGGGTGTCTGCTTTATACGCTTTGATCAATGCGAAATCGGCAGTGAGAGAAGGTTCTAATACATAAGGTCGGCCATTAAATTCTCGGATTTCCTTTCCCTTCGCCACTTCTGTGCCATAACCGGTGGCGGTGTAAAATGCAGGAATACCCGCACCGCCAGCACGAATTTTTTCTGCGAGGGTGCCTTGTGGCGTTAAGATCACTTGCATTTCATTGTTAAGAAGAAGGGATTCGAACAATTGGTTTTCACCGACATAGGAACTGATCATCGTGCTGATTTGTCGTTTCTCTAACCATAATCCTAAACCAAAACCATCAACGCCGGCGTTATTAGAAATACACGTGAGATTTTTGTTGCCCATACGATAGACTTGTTGAATCAAACCTTCAGGAATACCGCAGAGACCAAAGCCTCCTATCATCACGGTCAAGCCATCTTTAAAACCCGCAAGCGCTTCTTCATAGGAGGTGACAACTTTATTAAATCCCGCCATGTTATTCTCCAAACATTAAAGGAACGTTCAACCGCACCCGGCAAGTTATTTGACTATGGCGACTATAACCTTATCAATGAGTTTTAATCAAGCTAAGTGCGCTTCTTATAAGATTCTTGTATACTTCTTGCGGAGTTTGCCTTTAAGGATCCCATTATGTATCGACCTATTGCCCTTTATATTGGTTTACGTTACACCCGCGCTAAACGGCGCAATCATTTTATTTCCTTCATTGGATTGGTTTCCATGCTCGGGATTGCATTGGGGGTGGCTGCACTTATTACGGTGTTGTCCGTGATGAATGGTTTTGATCAGCAAATTAAAGAGCGTGTTTTTAGCATGGCTTATCAGGTGACCTTGGGTTCTTATGAAGGTTCCATGCCGAATTGGCAAGCCGTGAATAAAAAAGTTGGATCAACAAAGGGTATTCAAGCTAGTGCTCCCTACATTTTTCAACAAGCCATGTTGACGCGCAACGAACAAGTACATCCTGCCTTGGTGTTTGGTATTCTTCCTAGTTATGAAAAGAAAGTGTCGGCTTTATCAGAAAAAATGATTAGTGGTTCTATCGATGCGTTAAAGCCCGGCGGCTTTGGAATTATTTTAGGAGAAGAGTTAGCGGCTAGTTTGGGTGTTGGTGTCGGCGACAAAATTACCTTAGTGGCACCCGTAGGAGCCGTCACACCCATGGGCATTATGCCGCGGTTTAAACGTTTTACGGTAACGGGTTTGTTTAGTGCTGGACGAGGTTTTGGTTTTGATAGCGATTACTCCTTCATTCATTTGCAAGATGCGCAGACCTTATATCAACTGGGGGATAAGGTCAGTGGATTGCGGTTTAAACTGGATGATTTGTATCAAGCACCAAAGATTGCTGATGAGTTAGTGGCGCAATTGCCACCGAGTTATACCGTCGGCAATTGGACAGTGACCTATGGCGCATTTTTCCAAGCGATTGCCTTGGAAAAGACGATGATGTTTATTGTCTTGAGCTTAATTATTTTAGTGGCTGCCTTTAATTTAGTGGCATCCTTAGTGATGGTGGTAACGGATAAACAATCGGACATTGCTATTTTACGTACCTTGGGTTGTCCACCGGGGGTGATCATGCGCATCTTTATGGTGCAAGGATCCTTGATTGGTATGATAGGGACAGTGTTCGGATTAGTGGGTGGATTATTGCTAGCCTTTAATGTGACGACCATCGTGTCTTGGTTACAAGGATTTTTTGGTGTGAATGTGTTGGCATCTTCTGCGTATTACGTAGATTACTTGCCCTCTAAAGTTCAAGGTTCCGATGTGTTATGGGTTTGTATCATTGCCCTCGGCATGAGTTTAATCGCGACGGTGTATCCTGCTTGGCGTGCATCGAAGGTTCACCCAGCGGAGGCTTTGCGTTATGAATAAGAGAGTTCAAGAATCTGCCGTGTTAGTGTGTGACGGCGTAAAGAAAACCTATCACGAGGGTAAATTAAATGTTCCGGTATTGCATGGTGTGCATTTAGCGGTGCAACCCGGCGAACAAATTGCCATTGTAGGAGAGTCAGGTGCTGGTAAAAGCACCTTGCTGCATATGTTAGGTGGTTTAGATAAACCGACTTCTGGTGTCGTGCGTGTTGATGGTGTTGATATTAATCGGTTGTCTGAGAACAAACGTTCATTGTTGCGTAATCAAAAGTTGGGATTCGTTTATCAACTTCATCATTTGCTGCCAGAGTTTACTGTACTTGAAAATGTGTGTATGCCTTTATTGTTTCAAACCATGCCCATTGAGCAAGTGCGAGAAACAGCGATTGAGTTGTTAAAGCGCGTGGGCTTAGAAAAACGGATGCTACATAAATTAGGAGAAATTTCCGGTGGCGAACGTCAACGTACAGCTATCGCGCGCGCACTGGTAACGGGCCCCGTATGTTTATTAGCAGATGAACCCACCGGTAATTTAGATCATAAAACCGCAGAAAAAGTTTACCAAACCATGTTAGAAATGAATCGCGCATCAAATACAAGTTTGATCATCGTGACTCATGATTTAGCCTTGGCGAAACGAATGGATCGTCAACTGGTGTTGGAAGATGGCGTGTTAAAAGAGGCCTCCTTGTCATCCTAAACGAAGTCGAAGGATCTCTCATTTATAAGAGCGATCTTTTCAGACAGGTGAGCAAAAGATCTTGCAAAATTTTTTTAAACATTATAGATTAATATTTCTTGTAATCTGCATTGTGCTGTACAGCTAAATACAAAATTTATAGATGCCGAATTCCCAGTGAAGATGTCGTAAAAAGTGCCTTCTCCCCTTGAGGGAGAAGGTGCCCAACGGGCGGATGAGGGGTAATCAATTTCAGGTGAAATACTTTATTGAAGTTCTCTGATTAGATCACCCCTCATCCGGCCTTCGGCCACCTTCTCCCTCAAGGGGAGAAGGCACTCTTTACGTGTTTTTTCAAAAAGTCTGATATTGATTCATTTTTTCTATATAGAAATTGTGTTTTTCAAAAGTCTTTTCCTCATTAACAGGATGTCCTTATTTCATGTGTTTATGGATCATCGCCTTTATGGCGGGCCTTTTTTCCTTACTTGAAGAAACCTCGACACTGCATTTGCCGTGGGGAATGGGTTTGGGTGTTTTGGGTTGTATTTTGCTTTTTAAAAAACAAAGATGGTTGCGGTTGATCTCAGGATTTTGTGTTGGAATTGGTTATGCAACTTTATGGGTCGCGTGGCAATCTCATCAAGAATTACCAAATTTACGCGAGCAGCAAACTTTGTTAGTGCAAGGATATGTGGTGGGGTTGCCTACCTCTGATGCGACGGCATTGCAATTCGAATTTGAAACAACGCATCTTTGTGAGACATCACACTGCATCCCTCATCGCAGTCTGTTGCAATTAGCCTGGTTTAAACAATCAACTATGATGAATCCCGGAGAGCGATGGCAATTATTAGTGAAAGTGAAACATCCCCATGGTTTTGCCAATCCAGGTGGATTTGATTATGAATTATATCAGTGGCAACGCGGTGTCGTAGCAACCGGTTACGTGCGACCATCCTCGCAAAATTATCGATTGCCAGGTTTTCAATGGACACAAACGCTTAATCTCATCAGAGAGAAAATCAAAGAGCATCTTTTACAACAATTAAAACCGAGCGCTAGTCAGGGCATCGTCATGGCGTTGCTCTTGGGCGATCGATCGCAAGTGGATCCAACGGTATCGCAACAATTTCGCGATACTGGTACCAGTCATTTAATTGCTATTTCTGGCCTACATATTAGTCTGGTGGCGGGCTTTTGTTTTTTCTTAGGTAAGCTTCTCATGAAACGTTATGCAAACGGTTTGCTGTGGATTCCGGCTCAATATTGCGGAGCTTTCTTTGCTTTACTGGGTGCAACTGCATATAGCTTATTAGCAGGTTTTTCCGTATCAACGCAACGAGCGTTTGTGATGGTGATGGTTGCAACCATGGCGTTACTACTTAAAACCACACAACCACCCATAACGCTGTTGTCTTGTGCTGCATTGATTGTACTTTTAATAAATCCTTTTTCAATTTTATCTGCGGGGTTTTGGTTATCTTTTTCTGCGGTGGGTATGATCTTTCTGCTCATGGCTCATCGTAATGCGCAACGCAATGCTTGGCAAAACATCATTCGGTTACAGCTAGGATTATTTTTTTGCATGATGCCTTTAACGTTTTGGTACTTTCAACAAATGTCATTACTCTCATGGTTCGCCAATTTTTTCGCAATCCCTTGGACTAGCTTTGTAGTGGTGCCCCTTTGTTTATTGGGCGGAATTTTATTGCCATGGACAACCGCGTCACATCAAATACTATTGTTAGCACAAAAAAGTATTGACGGCTTGATCTTATTTTTAAACTGGGTCGACCAACACAATTATTTTTTTCACAACGCTGTAACGCAGCCGAGTCAAATGTTGATACTAGCGTTGAGTCTGTTATTATTAGCAACCCCGCGTAGTTGGCCACTCAAGTGGTTAGGTGGTGTATGGTTAGTGGCTTTTTTCCTGTTGCAAGAACCTTTCAAATCACCAACGTGGCTATTGCGTTTAACGGTGTTAGATGTCGGACAAGGCTTAGCAACCGTGATTGAAACCAAGCATCATACGTTGCTCTTTGATACGGGGCCACAATTTTCACCGGGCTTTGATAGTGGTAATGCGGTGATTGTTCCTTTTTTACGTACACTGCGAATACATTCTCTCAGTCAAGTGTTGATTAGCCATGGCGATATGGATCATCGAGGCGGCTTGCCAGCAGTGTTAGCGGCTTATCCGCATACGCCAATTATGACGAGTGATCCACAATTGCAACGACGTTATGCTCAAGCGACATTTTGCGAGAGGGGCGAGCAGTGGCAATATGATGGTGTGAACTTTGATATTCTCTATCCCACGCCCAATAGCCGCTATGTGGCTAACAATAGTTCCTGCGTGCTGCGCATTCGAGTGGGAACCACCGCTATTTTGTTACCCGGCGACATTGAGCGTCCAGCAGAGCAATTTTTAATAGAAGCGGAGGGCGCGCAACTGCAGGCACAGATTCTCATCGCGCCTCATCATGGCAGCAAAACCTCTTCAACTCGAGAGTTTATCCGTTTAATCCGACCAGAGGTGGTGGTTTATCCTGTAGGTTGGCTCAATCGTTATGGCTTTCCTCATCGAGCCACTCAAGCGACTTACCGAGAAATTGGTGCAAAAAGTTACCAAACCAGCCAGACTGGGGCAATTCAGTTTATTCTTGATGCGAATCAGTCTATCATAGGTCCCAAATTATATCGTAGCCAACAGCAACATTTGTGGAACCATGCCTCATTATGAAAATGAAACTTGATAAGAAATATTTAAAAAAACGGCCCGATGGCAATAGCTTTCTATTATATAAACGATTGATAAAGTACACCTTGCCCTATTGGCTTTCCCTGACCATTGCTATTGTTGCTAACATTTTGTATTCAACGGTGGATGCTAGTTTCGCCTATATGCTCAAGCCTTTATTGGACGAAGGTTTCACTCATAAAAATCCAACTTTCTTGGAAGCGATTCCTTTTATCATTGTGGGATTATTTGTGTTGCGAGCGATATTTAACTTAACGGGAAACTATTCCATGGCTCTAGTGGGGCGCAGTGTGGTGCAAGTATTGCGTGTGCAATTGGTGCAACGCATTTTGCGTTTGCCCTGTAGTTTTTACGATAGAACTTCTTCCGGTTATTTATTGTCGCTTATTGTGTATAACAGTTCTCAAGTGGCGGATGCCTCCACCAATGCTTTAACCGATTTTTTTCAAGCATTATTTTTAGTGCTTGGTTTTTTAGTAGTGATGCTCAGCATTAGTTGGCGGTTATCCCTAATATTTTTAGTGACGGTGCCTATTATTGCGCTGTTACTGAGTGTCAGTAGTCGTCGCTTGCGTCGTTTGAATCGAAAAACGCAAGACACGGTAGGGGGCATCACCAGTGTAGCGGAAGAAGTGATTGATGGTTACAAAGTCGTGCGAACCTTTGGTGGCGAAGCTTACGAGCTCAATAAATTTATCGCCGTGAACAAAAAGAATGTGTTTAACGAGTTAAAAGTAGTCATTACCAAAGCACTGAGTACCTCGAGTGTTCAATTGATGGGGGTAACAGTTTTAGCCGTAATGGTATGGTTAGCAACCCATAATCATTCCTCGACGGCATTAACAGCCGGGGGTTTTACTGCAGTGATTGCCGCTATGATGGGATTGTTGAAACCAATGAAGGCATTAACCACGATTAATGCAACGATTCAACGCGGTTTGGCCGGTGCTGAAAGTGTGTTTCATGTGTTAGATGAACCTGAAGAAGTGAATACCGGCACTTATCAAACACCGCGAGTGAAAGGCGCTATTTCGTATAAAAATGTGAATTTTTCATACCCGCGCTCCAATGTGCAAGTGTTGCATGATGTGAATATTGAAATTAAACCGGGCCAGCGAGTTGCCTTGGTGGGACGCTCAGGCAGTGGTAAAACCACCTTAGCGGGATTGTTGCCGCGTTTCTATGATTTAACAGCGGGTGATATTACCATCGATGGTGTTTCCATCCGAGATTATGAAATTACGAATTTGCGTAGTCATTGTGCCTTAGTGTCACAACAAGTCACCTTGTTTGATGATACCATCGCTCATAATATTGCTTATGGTCGTTTAGGTGAACAGGTTACGACAGAGGATATTATTCGTGCCGCAGAGGCGGCTCATGCCATGGAGTTTATCAAAGATTTGCCGCAGGGTTTAGATACTTTAGTGGGTGAAAATGGTGTGTTACTTTCTGGCGGTCAACGACAACGATTAGCCATTGCGCGCGCGATTTTAAAAGATGCGCCGATTTTAATTTTAGATGAAGCAACCTCTGCTTTAGATACCGAGTCCGAGCGATTTATCCAAGAAGCTTTGGAGTATGTGATGGAAGGGCGCACCACCTTAGTGATTGCTCATCGCTTATCAACCATTGAAAAAGCGGATCATATTATTGTATTACAAGATGGTCGCGTGTTAGAGATGGGTGATCATGCCACGTTGATCGCTCATAATGGGCAGTATGCGAAATTGCATCGCTTGCAATTTCAAGCCGGAGGCGCTTAGGTATTATGAGGTGGTTTGCAACACGTGGAGTTATTGCTTGCCTTCTCTGGCCATTGTCTTGTTTGTACGGTTTGATTCTGGCTGCGCGTCGTTGCTTGTATCAGCGAAATATTTTAAAGCGCCCTTTTTTTTCTGTTCCTATTATCGTGGTGGGCAATATCACGGTAGGTGGTACTGGTAAAACGCCAACGGTGATCGCTTTATGTCAGTGGTTAAAAGAGCAAGGTTACCGACCGGGTGTAGTAAGTCGTGGTTACAAAGGGCAAGCACAGCATTATCCATTATCCGTAACAGCAGATGTGGAACCCATCTTATGTGGTGATGAACCTTGGTTGATTCATCAACACACGCAATGTCCAGTGGTAGTGGATCCCAAACGAGTGCGTGCCGTTGCTTGGTTATTGCAGCATACTTCCTGTGATGTGATTGTTAGCGATGATGGTTTACAGCATTATGAGTTAAGACGCACCTTTGAAATTGCCTTAGTGAATCAACGAGTGGGTTTCGGTAATGGTTGGTTGTTACCCGCTGGACCTTTACGAGAACCTTTATCTCGATTAAAGACCGTTGACATGGTTTTGCATAAATCGCCACAGCCTCATGATCCACAGGGGCTGATGTTTCAAATTCAGTCATTATATCGCTTACAAGATCATGCCTCTCAAGATTTAGTCAGCTGGCAAGGGCGCAAGGTACATGCAGTGGCAGGCATTAGCGTACCTCAGCAATTTTTTGATGATTTAACACAATTGGGATTAATAGTGATTCCTCATCCGTTTCCCGATCATTATGTTTTTAAAGCCAGTGACTTTTGCTTTAAAGAAAACTATCCTATTATCATGACAGAAAAAGATGCGACGAAATGCCGAAGCTTTGCAAAAGAAGATTGGTATGTTGCTGCATTGACTGTCACGTTGCCAAGGCAATTATTAGAAAGTTTGCATCAAGTATTGACAAGGGATCGTTTATGAAAACAAAACAAATATTTTACGCACCAATCACTGTAGCTCATCGTGGTGCCAGTGGTCGCGCACCAGAAAACACTTTAGCCGCATTACAATTAGCAAAAGAGTCTGGAGCAGCTTGGGTTGAATTCGATGTGATGATGTTACGAGATGGGGAAATCATTGTCATGCATGATGATACCTTGGATCGTACTACCAATGGCCATGGCGCTGTTGCGCATCATACCTATGAACAAATCCAAAATTTAAGTGCAGGTGCGTGGTTTGCACCGGAGTTTGCGAGAGAACCGATTCCTACCTTGGCGCAATTTCTAGAAGAGTTAGAGCGCTTAGAGTTACATTTTATTTTAGAGTTTAAAGATAATGGTAGTGACATTCGTCAGTTGGTGAAAAATACGCTGGATTTGATTGAACCGCAATGGGAGCCAGAAATTCTGCAGCCGATTTTTTTCAGTGAAAATGCGGAAATTTTAAAATTGGTGCGACAACGGTTTCCTGAGGCTATTTTGGGGCAAGTGGTCGATAAATGGGACGATGATATGTGGGCTCATTTTTTAGAACAACGATTTGATATTGTCTGTATCAATCAACATGAGTTGACTAAAAAGCGCATTCATTTGTTTCGAGACCACCATGTTTCCATTGCTTGTTACACCATCAATGATGCTGAACCCTATGAAGAACTTGCGCACATAGCCATTGATTATATTATTACAGATTACCCTGAATTCGAACGAGCTTTGATCAAATGATTAAAGATCCTCTCTACGATCTGTTTATCATTGGCGGCGGTATTCACGGCGCGGGCATTGCCGCGGATGCAACCTTGCGTGGTTTGAGCGTCATTTTATGCGAGCAAGGCGACTTGGCCTCGGGAACGTCTTCTCATTCAAGTAAATTGATTCATGGTGGCCTGCGTTATCTCGAGCAAAAAGAATTTTCCTTAGTGAGAAAGTCTTTAAAAGAACGTGATGTGTTGCATCAGAAAGCCTCTTATTTAGTGAGACCTCTGCGTTTTGTGATTCCACAGCAGCCACAAATGGGACGACCTTCATGGCTGATTTGGTTGGGATTAAAATTGTATGATCATTTATATCACTCCAAGTTTTTTTTATCATCCCAGACCATGAGAGATAAGATTTTTTCAGTGCCGTTAAAAGCAGCTTTTCAAAAAGGATTTATTTATTCAGATGCTCAGACTAGTGACGCGCGCCTGGTGATTACCAATGCCATCGCTGCGCATCAGAAAGGTGCAGATATTTATACGCGCACGCGTTTTGAGACTGCACAGCCAATGGGGAATTATTGGTTAGTGACAGTACGAGATTTATTAACGGAACAAACTCGCACGATACGAGCGAAATGTTTAGTGAATGCGGCGGGTCCTTGGTTAGATGATGTATTGATGAATCGCCTGCATCTGACTCATGAGAAAAAACTGCAATTGGTCAAAGGCAGTCATCTTATTCTTAAACGATTTTATCAAGGTGAGCATGGGTATTTGTTTCAACACACCGATGGTCGGATTGTTTTCGTCGTGCCGTATCAACATGATTTTGTGTTAATTGGTACAACGGATGTTTTATTTGAAGAATCGATGGGTAATCCAAAGACTGTCATCACAGCCAGCGTGGAAGAGGAGCAATACTTATTACGATTGGTGAATGAGTATTTCCAACAAACATTGTGTCACGAAGATATTCTTTATCGTTATGCTGGTGTACGTCCTTTAGTAGCGGGAGATAAAGATAATATTTCAAAACAATCTCGAGATTATCGATGTGTGGTACAAGAAGAGCAGGGCTTGCCGTTATTATCGATAGTAGGTGGTAAGCTCACAACTTATCGTCAAGTCGCCGAGGATGCGTTGAATTTATTACAACCTTATTTTCCAAAAATGAAACCTTGCACCACTCAGCATGCTTTATTGCCTGGAGCGGTAATAGCAATAGACGAAGTTAGCTATGAACAATCTTTTTTACGGCGATACTCATGGTTACCACCAGAGTTGGCTCAACGTTATCTACGCAGCTATGGTATGCGTGCAGAATTATTTTTAGGAGAAACTCATTCTTTACCAGAGCTAGGCATACATTTTGGCTGCGGCCTTTACCAAGCTGAAGTGGATTATCTGATCCGGGAAGAGTGGGCCCAAACCAGCGATGATATCCTCTGGCGTCGCACAGTGTTAGGCTTGAGGATGACTTTGCCACAGGCGGTAGAGCTGGAGAATTATGTGTTAGAAAAAAAATGGACCTATTCTTCTTAATACTGACTTAATAAAATTTTGTTAAAATCAATTCGGCGTTGATGGCCAATAGTTATATTTTTTTAATTAGAATATGGGGATAGATAGATGGTTGAGGCTTTAGAAAATGAAAGCAATGCTGAGTTAAAAGACACACTCATAAATCTTTCTGAGAATGAGTTAGCTCCACTTCCAGACTCTGATGATGCAGAGCTGGTGAGTGCTGTGAATGCATTATTTCTCTCTGAAGATATGCTCCCCCCCGAAAAAAAGGATGAAGCTGCAGTTGCCGATGCTGAATCCCTTTCAATAGATGAAGGACAAGAAGAGACAAACGACATTATTGACGATGATCCTGAATTCCCATCCTCTCGAGTACAACCGCCCCCATCTTTCTCTGAAACCGTTTCAAGTGATTTTTATGGTATTGTGCTTCCTGCTTTCACCAGCAACGCAGCATGGCAATTATTAATCTTAACCGCATTTCCCTACATGCCATCACCTATCTTTAGAACTTTAGCCATTGCTGGAGCTATTGGTGGTGCTTGCTCTTTAACAGATGCACTCACTCAAATTACACAAGATGTTCGCCCATGGGGTGTGGCAACCAAAGGTTATTTTCAAGAAGGAGCCTGGAAAAGCACAGCAGCATTAGTCATTAAATTTTTGTTTGCTGCAGCCGGGTTTTCTACAATGTATAATACCGGTCGTCATTTTTATCCGATGAATTTATTAAAAGATATGCTGATTCGCGCAGGTTTTTCCGCGGCCGGTTCCTCCGCAGGTGTTGCGATGGGGTATCTGTTAGTGACACAAGCTCAAAAATGTTTACAGCAAGTTGAGAAAAAACCGGAAGATAACAGGGCCTTTGTCCGAGTTGTTACAAGTTGTGCGCCAGAGGCCTTTGCTTGGTCGATGGTGGCAGATGCTAATCTCACCAGTATGTTTACCGAAGAGTTATATAACAAATTTGATGAAGGGGCCTTACGCGATGCTCTCGTCGTGCTTGCGCAACTGGCGGATGCTTTGAGTGTCGGCACGTACTCTGCTTTTTTCTATTTGCTGAATGTTATGGCGTTTACTGCGTTTGTCTTGTTTGTGGTCCCTAAAATAATTGAGTGTTGTAGCTCGCGATTTGATTCAGGCACTCAAGCGGAGAATCAAGAACTCATGATTGAGCTAGGTACGCCGGGAGAGGTTGCTCAGGCAGATGAGCTTAAACCTTTAGCTGCCTCTCTCACGCCCTAAAAAATCGTGCTATACTCCGCCCAGTTTTATCAAAGAGGAGTACCAAAATGGTTATTTTAGAAACAAATCACGGCCCAATTAAAATAGAATTAGACTTCGAAAACACTCCAAACACCGCGGAAAACTTTCAACAGTATGTGGAAGAGGGCTTTTTTGATAACACTATTTTTCATCGTGTTATCGATGGTTTTATGATTCAAGGCGGCGGTTTTACTCCTGATATGAGCCAAAAAACCACCCGTGCAGCTATTAAAAATGAAGCAAAAACCAGCAAGCCCAATGTGAAAGGTAGCATTGCTATGGCACGAACAGGCAATCCTCATTCTGCAACAGCTCAGTTTTTTATTAATGTTGCAAACAATGCTTTTTTAAACTTCCGTAGCGAATCTCCCGATGGTTGGGGATACTGCGTATTTGGTCAAGTGGTTGAAGGGATGGATATTGTGGATGCTATCAAAGGCGTTGCCACCACCTCCAAGCACGGTCACGATGATGTGCCAGTAGAAGCAGTAATCATTGAACGAGCTTATATCGCTGACGATAAAGCGGAGTAAGGCTATGAGCGGCACAGTACAGCCCTTAGTTGGGATTATCATGGGATCCAAAAGTGATTGGGAAACGCTGGAATTTACAGCGAATCTATTAACACAATTGCAGGTTCCCTTTGAAGCGAAGATTGTTTCAGCGCATCGCACGCCGGATCGCATGTTTGATTATGCAGAAAAAGCGGCGGAACGCGGTTTGGAAATTATCATTGCCGGTGCCGGCGGTGCGGCGCATTTGCCAGGCATGGTTGCTGCCAAAACAGCATTGCCTGTGATCGGCGTACCCGTGCAATCAAAGGCATTGCAAGGAATGGATTCTCTGTTATCCATTGTGCAAATGCCCGGTGGTATTCCCGTGGCGACGATGGCTATCGGTCAAGCGGGCGCCATTAATGCGGCACTCTTTGCAGCAGCGGTATTAGCCAATAAATATCCCGCGATTAAAGAACACGTCTTAGCGTTTCGTGCACGACAAACTCAGCAAGTGCTTGCTGCCGATGATCCAAGGGCAGGTGCTTAATGAAGATTGGTATTCTTGGCGGAGGACAGTTGGCTTACATGTTAAGTATGGCAGCCTCTCCCTTAGGATTATCAACATTGTGTTATGAACCTGCAGTACCTGCCTGTGCAGCGCGTGTGACGGATGTGATCACGGCGTCTTATACGGACGTCGAAGCGTTACGTGCTTTTGCCCAGCAAGTGGATGTGATTACCTTTGAAACGGAAAATATCACACCAGAAATTTTTTCTATTTTAGCCGAAGAGCAACATAAATTTGCTCCGCATCAAAATGCATTGCTGGTGGCTCAAGATCGGTTGCTCGAAAAAAATTGTCTTAATCAATTGGGGATTGCCACAGCACCTTATGAGGCGGTGGATTCTCTAGCGTCTTTGACGGAAGCAGCACATAAGCTTGGTTACCCCTGCGTCTTAAAAACTCGACGAGGCGGCTATGATGGCAAAGGACAAAGTGTTTTGCGTTCTGATGAAGATTTATCGCAAGCCTTTGCGAGCTTGGGATCTCAACCCTTATTGCTGGAAGGATTTGTTCCTTTTAGCATGGAAGTGTCAATGCTCGCAGTGCGTGATCAAGCGGGCACTGTTAAAACCTATCCCTTAGTTGCGAACACACATCATCAAGGTATTTTACGCGAATCCTCTGCGCCCTTTGAGCACTCGGCATTGTACCAGCAAGCAGTTCATGCGGCACAAAAGTTATTAGATCACTTACAGTATGTAGGCGTGATGGCCATTGAATTTTTTGTCGTGAATGATCAATTGGTGGCGAATGAAATTGCGCCGCGAGTTCATAACACGGGACACTGGACCATAGAAGGTGCGGTGACGAGTCAATTTGAAAATCACATTCGTGCTATTGCTGGTTTGCCCTTAGGTGATTGCTCAGCAAGAGGCTACAGTTATTTGTTAAATATTATTGGCGAAGAACCCAAGCTGCAACCACTATTAAACATTGCTGGTTTACACTATCACACCTACGGCAAAGCACCGCGACCACAACGCAAGTTGGGGCACGTGACATTATGTCATGATGATCCGTTACAATTAGAAAAAATGCGAAAACAAGCTCAAGCACTGATCGGTGTGTGATTGTTCGTTTAAAAACTTACGGTAATTGTGATTTGTTTTGCAGGGCAATTAGAACTACTACTGAGATCAAATCCCGCCTGTTTTAATTCATTATAAAACTGCGAGCAAATCGCAGCAGGTGGTGAAGCAATATAAATGTAATAGGTTAAAGCCGTCGTATTGATTACTGGACAAATGGATTGACCATATTGGCAAGGTGATGCCGAAGCTGGCCAGGGGGTTTGCACATCCACCGTAGAGACATACTTATTTGTTACCAAATTAGGAAAAGATTGCCCAGAGGGTGGGGTGTTTTGTTGTAGATAAAGGATCAATCCTTGATTAACATTTTTGACTCGCTCAATGGCTTGTACCACCTCTGCGGAAGACTCATCATTTTTAAAAAAACGCCCGACTGCAATCATGATAACAGCCACCACCGCTAACCATAGCAGCAGCTCTAGCATACTCAATCCATGTCGCTTTTTAACCATCATCATGGATTTAATCCTAGCGGATTTGCTTTGGATTCACAATTCTTATTTCTCTTCAGCCGATAAAATGATAGACTTCCCGCAATTATTTTAGCAACGGAGATAGAGACCATCATGGCTTACCAACACATCCAAGTACCAACTTCTGGTGAAAAGATAACAAAAAATGCTGATTTATCGCTCAATATTCCCAATCATCCCATTATTCCCTTTATTGAAGGTGATGGCATTGGTGCAGATATTACGCCAGTTATGAAAAAAGTGGTGGATGCTGCCGTTGAAAAGGCATACCACGGCAAGCGAAGCATTGTTTGGATGGAAATCTACACCGGCGAAAAAGCTACGAAAGTGTATGGTAGTGATCAGTGGTTGCCGAAGGAAACTCTCGATGCTATTAGAGAATATATCATTGCCATTAAAGGTCCTTTAACCACGCCCGTGGGCGGCGGTATTCGCTCCTTGAATGTGGCGTTGCGCCAAGAGTTAGATTTATATACTTGCTTGCGCCCAGTGCGTTATTTTGCGGGAACGCCAAGCCCCTTGAAAGAGCCGGAAAAAACTAACATGGTGATCTTCCGTGAAAACGCTGAAGATATTTATGCCGGTATCGAATGGCAAGCAGATTCCGCAGAGGCGAAGAAGGTTATTGATTTCCTGCGCACAGAAATGAAAGTGTCTAAGATTCGTTTTCCCCAACATTGTGGAATTGGGATTAAGCCTGTTTCCAAAGAGGGTACCTCTCGTTTAGTCACTCGTGCTATACAGTATGCCATTGATCATGATCGTTCGTCGGTTACCTTGGTACACAAAGGTAATATTATGAAATTTACGGAAGGCGCCTTTAAAGACTGGGGATACGAAGTTGCTCGCGAACGCTTTGGCGCAACGCTACATGAAGGCGGACCTTGGCATGTGTTAAAAAATCCAAAGACTGGCAAAAACATTATTATCAAAGATGTGATTGCTGACGCATTCTTGCAACAGATTTTATTACGTCCGGAAGATTATGATGTAATTGCTACCTTGAATTTAAATGGCGATTACATTTCTGATGCCTTAGCAGCGCAAGTAGGCGGGATTGGTATTGCGCCAGGCGCTAACATTGGCGATACAGCGGCGGTATTCGAAGCGACCCACGGTACAGCACCTAAGTATGCCGGTCAAAACAAAGTAAACCCAGGCTCTTTGATTTTGTCCGCAGAAATGATGCTGCGTTACCTTGGATGGACAGAGGCAGCAGATTTAATTATTCACGGCGTTGAAGGTGCGATTGCAGCAAAAACCGTGACTTATGATTTTGAGCGATTAATGCCGGGATCTAAATTACTAAGCTGCTCAGAGTTCGGTGACGCGATTATTGCTAAGATGTAATTGTTATGTTGTCATCCTGAGTGAAGTCGAAGGATCTCCGTCGTACAGAGAGCGTTCTGTTCAAACAGTTGGGCTAAAGATCTAGAAAACGTCGAAATTTTTCTCTCCGTAAGATGGGGATCCTTCGACTAGCTCAGGATGACAGGAAGGGAGGTCCGGATGACAGTAGGGGAGGTCCGGATGACAAGAAGAGATCTGGGGATAACAAGAGAGGGTGGATGACATCGGTACAATAGAGAGTCTTTCTCCCCTCCCGTCGCTCTACTATGTCCTCTCTCAAATACAATGCGGCGGTTTCGGTAATCCCGCAATTTTACAACCTTGCTTTACCGGCCCTTGTGGAAATAAGGTATAAAGATACGGACTATTCGTTTTCTCCGGCGGTAATACTTCACGCAATTGTTTCACTAAGATTCGCATGATGGGGGTATGATTATATTCTTGATAAAAATATCGTAGGTAGCGCAGAACTTGCCAGTGATCCTCTGTCAGAATGATGTGTTCTTCCGTCGCAATCTCTTGCGCAACGTCCTCATTCCATGCATGCCAGTCAACTAAGTAACCTTGCATTGTGCGCTCCAAGGCTCTCATCTTGTTACCAACTAATCACAGGCGAATGCGCTAAACTCAAATCCACAAAGTCTGCATAGGAAATCAGTTGGATCCCCTCATGCATTTTTTGCGATAAACCACGAGCAGCAACATCCGGCAATAACGCATAACAATTCTGAGTGCGTTGCAAGAGTGTTTCACAAGCCGTAGCAACGCCACAATAAACCCCATCTTCGATGAGCAAGACCGCGTCGCTTGCCCGAATCAATGCTATTTGCGAAGCTGTAACAACAGATTGATTCACAATATGCAACATAATCAAAACACCCAACTAAAATCGCACGCAGCGATACGCGTTGACAACTCATCCGCCGTCACACATTCAACAGAAATGGCTAAATCCTCAATCGTTAATCCACGTTGCTCTAAATCCTGCTGCAACACTAATGGGGGCGAAATGTCGTAAAGAGGCAACGCCTTTAATCCCTTGCTATGATCCTTAAATCCAAGCGCTTCAGGTTGTTGCTCGCGCACTAATTGCCATACACCCTCACCAATAAAACACAAAAGAATTTGATGCTCTAACGCCGCTAGCAATTGTGCTGCTTCCACACCTTCTCGTGCAGTACTACCACCATAAGGTGCATGTTGTAACAAGCAAGCGATCTTCTTACTCATGGCCAAACACCAACACGCGATGAGACTGAGCGTAGGCCTCTGCCAAAGTACCTAATCCTGTCAATTGAAAAGGCGATAGGGGAGGGTGATGTTCATCATGTCCTCGACGTTGCGCCGAGCCAGAACAAAGCATCAAGTGAAACCCATGCTCGCGTGCCAACTGTTGCCAGCAAGCATCCAAATTGATTTCATCCTGCGGAATTTCACCCGTAGCAAAGCCATGGTAAGCACCATTACCATAGAAAAAAACTTGCAAGATACGATGGTGTTTGGCCAAGGCAGCCTGCGCAAAATGATAAGCGCTCAGACTGCCTTGGCTAGAAGAGGGTGCGCTAAGCACCACCAAGGAAAAGATGGCTGACATTTTAATCGCGATTGCCGCTAAACATGGCGAATAAGTTGAGTAAGCTCAAAAATAAATTATACAAAGATACGTACAAAGTAATGGTCGCCATGATGTAATTGGTTTCACCACCATGAATGATTTCACTAGTTTGAAACAAAATCATACCGGAGGAGATAATAACGAATAAACCAGAAACCACCACATTTAACATAGGGACATGAAGGAAGAGAGTGGCGATGCTAGCAATAAAACCAATGATGAGCCCTACAAACAAAAAGCTACGTAAGAAACTAAAGTCTTTACGAGTGGTTAAGGCATAACCGGATAACACTAAGAAAGTCAAGCCGGTGCTGCCTAAGGCCATCATTACCAATTCACTGCCATTCGCAAATTGACGAATGTACATATTCAAAATAGGACCGAGGGTGTATCCCATAAAACCGGTTAAGGCAAACACTAACACAATACCCCAACCACTGTTACGAACCCGTTGCGTCGCAAACAAAAGACCGAAATAACCAATGAGGGTAATAAACGGATTGAGAGGCGGAGTGTTGAATGCCATCGCCAAACCGGAGGTTGCTGCACTGAATAACAATGTTAAGGAAAGAAGCAAATACGTATTGCGTAATACCGCATTGCTGGCCAAAATGGATTCTTTACTGCGCGTAATCGCGGAGGGAGTTCGTTGTTGCATGCTAAGTTAGCTCCTCTTTGAGGGTTAAAAATTTGACTGCACGAGGGATACTATAAGGAAGTAACAACTTATTATCAAGTTTTTGCTTTTCTAACAACAAGTTTTGCGGTAGGATGTGCAGACAAGGGGATGATTTGTATCTTGTTCGGTTAGGAAAGCCGAGAAGATATGAACCCTCTCTCGCCAAGGACGGTCAGAGCGGTGTATTTTCCAAAGAAGAATTTTTGGCTTTGATCGTGACGTTGCGCCTTCATTTTAGGCAAATCTAATCATCACAGCTAAAAGTTGATAAAGAATCTATAAGAGTTTCTTGGAGAGGTGGCTGAGCGGTTTAAAGCGGCGGTCTTGAAAACCGTTGAGGGGTACTCCCCCTCCCAGGGTTCGAATCCCTGCCTCTCCGCCACTGAACAATATGGAGTGTTTATCTTGATTAAAATACTACTTGTGGATGACCATGGCCTAGTAAGACATGGAATCAAAAAGTTGCTGGAAGCCGAACCCGGTATCAACGTAATTGCGGAAGCTGAAAGTGGCGAGGAAGCCATTAAAATTGCCCGTCAAGTGAAACCACATGTGGTCTTGATGGATGTGAATATGCCCGGCATTGGTGGGCTTGAAGCAACACGCAAGTTGGTAAGAACCCTACCGGATGTCAAAGTGTTAGCTGTAACAGCGATGGACGCAGATCCTTTCCCTTCAAGATTATTGCAAGCAGGTGCTGCAGGATTTTTAACGAAGGGCGCTGACTCAAAGGAAATGGTCGAAGCGATCAAAACCGTTTTTATGGGACGACGCTACATCAGTCCTTCTATCGCACAAAACATGGCGCTGAAAAGTTTAGGCGAACAGGATGAAAATCCCTTTGAAGCACTTTCTGAACGCGAATTACAAATTGCTATGATGATTACCAATAAACAAAAAGTAGTAGCCATTGCTGAAAAACTTTGTTTGAGCTCAAAAACAGTGAACAGCTATCGATATCGCATTTTTGAAAAATTAGGAATTCAAAGCGACGTAGAGTTGACGCACTTAGCGCTGCGCTATGGCATCGTCGATAAAGCAGGAATCATGGCTGAGTAATCATGGAGCCCTTGCCGCCCACGGAATTTGATGCAAAGGCGTTTCTACGCAGTTGCTCAACACAGCCCGGGGTGTACCGCATGCAGGATGCTGCGGGACAAGTGTTATATGTTGGCAAAGCCAAAAATTTAAAAAAACGTCTCAGCAGTTACTTTCAAAAAAATCAAACAAATCAAAAAACAAAAAGCTTAGTCAGCCACATTCGACAAATTGAAACCACGATTACTCACAGCGAAACTGAAGCCTTATTGTTAGAAAACAATTTAATCAAATCGCTGCAACCACGCTACAATATTTTATTTCGTGATGACAAAAGCTACCCGTATTTATATTTATCGAATCACCCAGACTATCCTCGTTTAGGTTTTTATCGCGGTGCCATCCAGCCAAAACAAGGCGAATATTTTGGACCTTATACCAGCGCCGGACGTGCGCGAGAATGTCTTAATCTATTACAAAAAATATTCAAATTACGCTCCTGTGAAGAATCATTTTTTCAAAATCGAACGCGGCCTTGCTTGCAATATCAAATTAAACGTTGCACGGCCCCCTGTGTTGATTTTATTGAGCCAGAAGCGTATCAGCGAGATGTACGGCATGCACGAATGTTTTTGCAAGGTAAAAATCAGCAAGTGATTCACGAGCTAGCGCAAAGCATGGAGCAAGCTTCACAAGCTTTACAATTTGAAAAGGCCGGACAACTGCGCGATCAAATCGCTTTATTACGCCGCATTCAAGAACAGCAATATGTGATGACCGCCACCGCTGGCGATATCGATGTCATTGGTTATGCGCAGCAGCAAGATGGTGTCTGTTTAGTGGTAATGTATATTCGTCATGGTGAAGTGATTGGTGATAAGTCTTACTTTCCAAAGAATTCAGCGGCGTCAACTCAAGAGGATGCCGTCTCTGAATTTATTTCCCAGCATTATTTTTCTGAAAAAAATCACAGGTTGGTGCCCCATGAAATTATTGTTCCCTGTGCGATTGAAGACGCCTCTTGGTTGTCTGCTGGATTGTCCGAGGTAGCGCAACATAAGGTGCACATCGTGGCACGAGTGCAACACAAAAAACAACAATGGTTGTCGATGGCAGCGCAAAACGCGCAACATGCATTGATGCAGCGTTTAAGTGATAAAAGCAATACGTTACAGCGATTAGAAAATTTAGCCGAATGTCTTGGCTTAGCAGCAACACCGCAACGATTAGAATGTTTTGACATCAGTCACACACAAGGTGAAGCCACGGTTGCATCCTGTGTGGTGTTCGGTGCAGAAGGGCCGGTGAAGAGTGAATATCGCCGCTTTAATATTAAAGATATCCAACCGGGCGATGATTATGCTGCGATGCACCAAGTTCTGCTACGACGTTATAGCAAATTAAAACAAGAAGAAGCTAAATTGCCTGATGTGATCTTGATCGATGGTGGTAAAGGACAATTGGCACAAGCAGAACAAGTATTGCAAACCTTACAACTAACTGGCATTCAGTTATTAGGCATTGCGAAGGGTCCTTTGCGTAAACCAGGCTTTGAACAACTTTATGTTGAAAGCACAGGGCAATCTTTTACTTTAAGTGCCGATGCGCCTGCATTACATTTAATTCAATTAATTCGCGATGAAGCGCATCGTTTTGCGATTACGGGCCACCGTCAACAGCGCGGCAAGAAGCGAACAGTGTCACTCTTGGAAGCGATCCCTGGCATCGGTGCAGCGCGACGACGACAATTACTGCAACAATTCGGCGGTTTACAAGAGTTAACCCGCGCCAGCATGGAAGATATCGCCAAGGTTCCTGGTATTTCTAAATCCCTTGCAGAAAAAATTTATTGCGCATTGCATTCAGGATAACGCTCAATAAAAATGAGCAGTCATTGGCTTGTCGTTGATAGGCAAAATGCGGTACACTCCCAGCTACTTATGGATAGCTAACATGGTTTGATAATGAATTTCCCAACTATTTTGACCTTATTACGAATTGCTTTATTACCTTTATTTGTTGTGATGTTTTACTTGCCTTTTCATTGGGCCTATGGCGTCGCAGCGATTATCTTTTTTGTTGCCGCAATAACCGACTGGTTGGATGGTTACCTTGCACGCTCATGGTCACAAACCTCACAGCTAGGCGCATTTTTAGATCCCGTTGCTGACAAATTAGTGATTGTCGTTGCCTTAGTGTTGCTAGTTGCTGAATACCACACATCCTACATTGCTTTACCAGCGGCTATTATCATCGGTCGAGAAATTGTAGTCTCAGCCTTACGCGAATGGATGGCTGAATTAGGTCGCCGTACTAGCGTCGCCGTTAACTACATCGGAAAAATCAAAACCGCCGTACAAATGTTAGCAATTTTATTAATGCTGATCGGGCGCGGCAACTCCACCGTTCTTTATGAAGTTTTCTCCATTCTCGGCGTTTGCTTCTTGTACGCAGCCGCAGTGTTAACCCTCTGGTCCATGATCATGTACCTAAGAGCCGCCTGGGGCGAATTCCGCGCAAGAGCGTAGGGGTATATTACGGGCGCTGTCGCTTGAAATATTGTGTGCCCTGCGACACCTCCATGTTGTCATCCCCGCGCAGGCGGGGACCCATTTTTGTACGGGCTTCTGAGCTGCTATGAAAATGGGTCCCCGCCTGCGCGGGGATTGCGTAGAGGATGGAAATAACAATTGATGGGAAGGACTATTTCAACCAACACTTTCAATCGCACCCGGGTATTACAAAAAACTAGACAACCAAATACCCACCAGATACTATCCGCAAGTCTGTATTTTTAAAAATTCTAATCATTGCGGAGACAGTCATGTTAAAACGTAGTATTTTGTTGTTAAGTGCTCTATTTGTTACCAGCGCTCTTGCGCAAGACAACCCACATTTTTTTATCCGAATTCATAATGCCGGTATCGAGAAAGATCGAGACGGAGATGCTCCTACTTCTACACACCCACAGCAATCTCATAATCTGGCTTACTTAATTACGACTCCAGCCGGTGAGTCTATTGACAGCTCTTATAGTCCTGCCTCAGCGACGGTTGCACCAGGCGTCACAAATTCTGTGTACGTCTCTCGAACTGATGGCAGCACATTTGTAACCGCTCACTTAAAAGTAGTCGATCTTTCATTAAATGGCCGAGTCGTATGGGAAGGCGAACTTTTTGAGGACTTCGGAAAAACGCAAATCTATGTGAGAGAGCGTCAGACACCTTATATCACTTACTCAATTTCTACAGTAACGATGCCTGATGATTTCCAACTAGACGTCGCCGTCTGGGGTTAAGCATCACAGCCTCTGCGGAGGACAAAATGTCACAGGCTCTGTAGATTAGGACATACTCCCCCCTCGCCCGCGAGATAAATAGGTCCATTACTCATGTTCTTAGCGCGGGCGAGGGGAGCGTCTTGTCTATAAAAAAACCTAGACAAGCACATAAATTTCATATATTATGGCCAATATTGTTTATTTTTAAATCAATTCCCCATGGAGACAGTTATGTTAAAACGTAGTATTTTATTGTTAAGTGCCCTATTTATTACCAGCGCTCTTGCGGGCAATAATGATAATCTTTTTGTTGGCATCAATAATTTGGGCTTATACAACAACGCTGGCAATGTAGGATATTCAGACTCCGCTCATAATTTGCGTTATGTTATTACAACACCCGCCAGCGAGTCGATTGTTAGTCCTTACGCTTCTACCTCGGGCATTATAACGCCAGAAGCCTCAGCCGCAATTTCTCTCGTTAGAACAAATGCAAGCGATAAGCCACTGACAGCTCATTTAAAAGTTACCGATCCCGAAGCAGGCGAACGAATTGTATGGGAAGGTGATATCAGCGAAGATGTCACAACAAAACAAACCAGTTATGTTGTGAACTTTGTAGATTCTTGGGGTTATCATGTAGCCCAAAAGATTAATTCTAATAACTTCTTAATAGGCGTAGCTATTAACTCATCGGTAGTTGTTACACATTCTTAATAGCTTGTTTAAACCTATAAAGTTCTCAAAAAAGTTAGCCAGTAACTTTTGAAGTTACTGGCTTTTTTATTCAAAGTTCTATTCAAAATCAGTGCAGGCGGTGTCAGGCACACGAGAATGCTTCAATGCTGGTTCACTGTATTATGTATCCGGAACAAGATACACCTATTTTCCAAACAAATGTGCCAAACACCTCCATTAAGCTCAGCACACCACTCCCCCCCAAAATTTTTTTGAACCTCAGACAATCTCTCAGATGCGTTGCGGGTCTCTTTGGGTTTCCCTAGAGACCGCCCGAGCACCGGAGTAAAATTGGGGGTCATTTTGCCAGGAAGGCAAAATGAGTCCGACCTGAGCCAGGATGGCGAATGAGGACGACCCCCAATTTTACGAGGAGCGCAGGAAAAAACGGTCGACGGAAACCCCAGGAGACCCGCAACGCATCTTGCGCAGATCCAGCATCCAAAAATTTTTCACAATTTTTCAATTTTTTACTTGACTGTTCCAACGCCTTCGATAGAATACACGCCCAGTGCTGCGGGAATAGCTCAGTTGGTAGAGCACAACCTTGCCAAGGTTGGGGTCGCGAGTTCGAGTCTCGTTTCCCGCTCCATAAAGATTAGCACAGCGTTCTTAATGTAGTAAACGCTAGATACGCATTGCATGGCTGGGTGGCAGAGTGGTGATGCAGCGGCCTGCAAAGCCGCGTACGCCGGTTCGATTCCGGCCCTAGCCTCCACGATTTTGTATTTTGTAGCCCGGGTGGCGAAATAGGTAGACGCAAGGGACTTAAAATCCCTCGGGACTTAAATCCCGTGCCGGTTCGACTCCGGCTCCGGGCACCACTCACTCTTCAACGCACATTGAGTCATTCAAATGAATATCATTGTAGGCAATTATGGTAATGGCACCATTGCACTCATGCAGTGGGCACACCAACAACAGCTTCCTAATGTCACTGTTCTTTATGTTGATACCAGATGGAGTGCTACACGTTGGCAATCACGTGTGACAGCAGGTGAAGCCTTTGCGAAAGCCTGCGGTTTTGCCACAGAAATCTTACCGCCTAGTATCGATTTTTCTGCTCTCATGCAACAACGGCAAGCATTCCCTACATCAACCCAACAATGGTGCGCCGGCATACTGAAAGGCTTACCCCTATTGGATTGGCTAGATCAACAGGATCCAACCTGCGAAGCAACAATTTTAATCGGCAAAACTCGCTTCAGCTCACGGGTGAATCAATTACTGTCGGAGTATGTGACTGACAGCGAGTATTACGATGGCCGCACGCTGCGCCATCCCCTAGTCCATGAAACAAAAACGAGTTTTGAAGCACTGATTCAACAAGCAGGATTTGCAGTCTTACCACATCGTAGCTTAGAATGTGAACCTTGTATCAATGCAACGGAGGCTGATTTTCAGCGTATGGCATTAGAGGATGTGGAAAAGTTAACAACCCTGGAACAAATCCTCGACAAGCCCATGTTTTCTTGCCCCATTACAGAGACAGTGGCAAACGCGAAAGCCAAACAACACCCCGAAGCAGAAGAGCGCTACTTAGAGAAATTTGATCAAGGTTGCAGTTCCCCCTTTGGATGCGGCTTATAATGTAACACGGAGAATAGACATGACATTTGTGATCACAGAACCCTGCATTAAATGTAAATATACGGATTGTGTTGAAGTGTGTCCGGTGGATTGTTTTTATGAAGGTCCTAATTTTTTAGTGATTAATCCTGACGAATGCATTGATTGCGCCCTATGCGAACCAGAGTGTCCAGTGAATGCTATTTATTCGGAAGATGAGTTACCCGCACAGTATGAAGAATACCGCGAGCTCAATGCAGAGCTTTCAAAAAAATGGCCGAACATTAGCGTTAAAATCGATGCGCCGGCCGATGCGGATGATTGGAAAGGTGTTGAAAACAAGCGTCAATATTTGCAAGAGTAATGTACATTGAATCCAGAAGAAACGACCTATTGGCTCAATGAAGCAAGTCCGCTTGCCAAGAAGCTGCCGGGTTTTTCTCCGCGAGCCAGTCAGATTGAATTAGCAGAAGCGATCGAAACGGCTATTGCGCAACAAAGCATGTTAGTCGCCGAAGCAGGTACCGGTACGGGCAAAACCTTTGCGTATTTAATCCCAGCGTTATTGTCAGGAAAAAAAGTAATTATTTCCACAGGAACCAAAACCCTACAAGACCAACTTTATTTTCGCGACATTCCCGCATTACGACGCGCCATGGCAGCACCGGCTAAGATCAGCTTATTAAAAGGCCGCAGCAATTATCTTTGCCTACAACGTATGGAGCAGAGTGAACATCATCTATTTCCCAACAAAGCCACGATTGCTCATGTCCAACAAATTAAAAAACAAGCTGCTAGCACCAAGTTTGGTGATATCAGTGAAATCCGTGATTTGCCCGATCAATCTCTCGCTTGGTATTACGTTACCAGTACCGTGGATAATTGCTTAGGTTCAGAATGCCCGCAGTTAGAAGATTGTTACTTAATGAAAGCACGGCGCAAAGCCATGGTGGCTGATGTGGTCGTGATCAATCATCATTTATTATTTGCTGATGCAATGTTAAAAGAAGAAAATACCGGCGAGTTATTACCAGAGGCCGAGGTTTTAATCATCGATGAAGCCCATCAAATTCCAGAGGTTGCTAGCCAATTTTTAGGAACGCGTTTCAGTAGTCGACAAATCACTGAGCTGATCAAAGATAGTCAATTAGAACAAGGTAAGGATGCTAAAGAAGCTTTGCATCTAGCAGGCTATAGCGATGCCTTAGAACAGATTTTTACAGATTTGCGTTTAGCTTTAGGCGAAGCACAAACAAAAGCGGCTTGGAATCCTCACAGCACACCTTTATTTGATAGAATTTTAGAGAAAGCCCACGAGCAACTACAAGCTTTTTCTAAAGAGTTAGAAGCCTTAGCACCACAAGGCAAAGGCTTAGAAAATTGCTGGCAACGGTGTTTAGAGTTGATTCATTTGTTTCAACAAGTCACCAGTAAAAATGATTCGAGCCAAGTTCACTGGTTCGAAGTGTTTAGTCAATCCTTTAGCATTTACTTAACGCCACTTTCCATCGCGGAACCTTTTCAACAATGGTTAGCTGGCAAGCAACAAACCTGGGTGTTTACTTCCGCCACACTCACCGTAAATGAAAATTTCGATTTATTTAAAAAACAACTAGGCCTCACGCAAGCACGAGAATTGATTTTGCCAAGTCCGTTTCCCTATGAAGATCACGCGTTATTATATGTACCCCGACAGATGCCGGATCCTAATTCTCCGGACTATACCGAGCAGGTTGTAGCTGCCGCCGTGCCACTCATTCGACAGAATAAAGGACGAACTTTTTTTCTTTTCACCAGTCATCGCGCCTTACGTCAAGCCAGTGAATTGTTGGCTCAGCAAATAGATTACCGCTTATTTGTGCAAGGAGAGGGTGCAAAAGATCAATTGTTGCGAGACTTCGTAGCCGATGGTCATGGTGTTTTATTAGGAACCTATAGTTTTTGGGAAGGTGTGGATGTGCGCGGCGCTACATTATCTTGCGTTATCATTGATAAGCTACCGTTCCAATCGCCAGAGGATCCCGTGGGAATGGCGCGTGCCAATGCGCTAAAATCGCAAGGGAAAAACGCGTTCTATGATGACCAACTGCCAAAATCCGTATTGAGTTTAAAGCAAGGTGTAGGACGTTTAATTCGCGACATGACGGATATGGGCGTTATTATGATCGGCGATCCACGTTTAGTCGCAAGAGAATATGGCAAGATTTTTTTAGCCAGCTTGCCACCGATGCAACGTACACGCAGTAAAGAAACTGTTTTATCTTTTTTACAACACATGACCCAAGTCGAGGAGAACCGTGATGAAGTTATTAGCGATTGATTCTTCAACCGCCATCGCGCGCTTAGCCATTGCCATTGATGATGCTGTTCACGAAGTTCAATTGGATGAAACCCATCGCCATGCAGAAATTATCTTACCGGCTCTAGAAACATTGCTGCAAACTAACAACGTAGCATTGCCAGAATTAACGGGAATTATTTACGCCGCAGGTCCCGGCAGTTTTACCGGTGTGCGTGTGACCATCGCTGTGGTTCAAGCTTTGAGCCTGGCTCACGGTACTCCAACCTTAGGGCTTTCAACCTTAAATATCATGGCACAAACGGCTTATCGCATTCATCAATGCCCACGGGTGCTCGTTACGCTTGATGCACGGATGGGAGAAATTTATTTTGGTGCCTATGAATGGGACGCGCAAAGTGGCATTATGTGCGCCGTCCAACCTGATGCTCTTTGTAAACCGGAAGATATCACATGCCCTAATCAGGAACATTGGATGGGAGTGGGGCAGGGACGAAGGGCGTATGAAAGTCATATTTCTGCCAATATATTGACACTGCCTTGGGATGATGAACTAGAGAGTGCGGCGGAAGATATGCTAACGTTAGGCCGCGTTAAGATACAGCAGGGCTTGTTGAGCACGGCCTTGGCGATGCCTTTCTATTTACGGAATGAAGTGGCACACAAAAAGCAGAAGTAAATGTGTAAAAGATCTGCTATTATTGCCGGTAACTCGTTATTAATCGAGAGGTTAAAACCGAAAATGAGATTAAAACAACCATAATATCGTAGAACAAAGCTAAATACCGAGGGGATTTTGCACCATGGCATCTAAGAAAGAGATCATGCGAGATGAGTTACTTGAAAAGATTACAGCACTCATAAAGAAAAAACTACCAGAAGATGAAACAAAATTAGTAAGCCAATTTATTCGTCGTTATTATGCGACAGTCGCGCTTGATGAATTATTGAGCAGAAATATCACTGATTTGTATGGCGCAGTTCTGTCTCATTGGAGTTTAACAGCACACCATAAACCTGATGAAATTAAAATTCATATTTATAACCCTCAATTCGAATTACATGGCTGGCAATCGACTCACACCGTTATTGAAGTTGTTTCAAAGGATATGCCTTTTATTGTTGACTCCATTTTAATGGAGTTAAACCGCCGTGGTTTGAATACACATGTGATTTTTCATATGGGCAGCTTCCAAGTGAAGCGAGACAAACAAGGTCGAATTATCGAAATTTTACCAGCGGGAAGTACCGACAAAGACGCTATCTCAGAAGCCGTCGTGTATTTTGAAATTGATCGTCAACCAGAAAGTTCTTTTAACGACATTAAAAAAGGTTTAGAGTCTGTTTTGATGGACGTTACTCATTGCGTAACAGATTGGCCCCTCATGATGGAGCGAGTGAAATCAGCGATTGAAGAGTTAAAGAAAAATCCTCCGCCAGTGCCTCCTTGCAATAAAGATAATATTGAAGAATCCACGGTATTTTTGAACTGGCTGTTGAATGATCATTTTACTTTTTTAGGTTACCGTGAGTATGTTGTCGCTGAAGAAGATGGTCAAAAAGTTTTAAAAAATATCCCTAACTCAGGTTTAGGTGTGTTAAAAGATGACGGTAAATCCCATGTTTCACGTTTGTATGCGAACTTGAGCAAACGTGCCATGAATGTTTTAATGTCGCCGGAGGTGTTGTTGGTTACAAAAACCAATACACGCTCTACAGTTCATCGACCAGTGTACACTGACATGATCAGCATTAAACAGTTTGATAGTCAGGGTGTTGTGATCGGCGAAAAACGCATGATAGGGTTATTTACCTCGGTCGCTTACAATAGCTCGCCAAGTCATATTCCGTTATTACGACAAAAAGTGCAAAAAGTCATTGAAGGTTCAAACTTGTCGCCGAAAGGACACGCCGGTAAGGCGTTAGTTAATATTTTAGAAACCTTACCTCGCGATGATTTATTTCAAAGTGGCACCACAGCAGAAAACTTGCTGGATTTGTGCATGGATATTTTGCATTTGCAAGAAAGACGGCGCATTCGTTTCTTTTTTCAAGAGGACGTGTTTCGACGTTATGTGTCTTGTATCGTGTTTGTTCCCAGAGATTGTTATAACACTGAATTGCGAGTCAAGATCCAATCAATTTTAATGACCGCTTTCGCAGGAACAGAGGTTGAATTTGTTACCCTATTTACAGAATCTACCTTAGCGCGTCTTTATTTTACGATTCGCTTAGACAGTGATAATTTGCAAGAAGTCAATTTGCAAGATATTGAGCTTTTATTGCAAGAAGCCGGTCGCTCTTGGGAAGATGGCTTAAAAGATTTTCTGGTAGATTCCTACGGTGAAGAGTTAGGAAATGCTTACATCCAGAAATACTTAAGTGCTTTCCCTGCGGGTTATCGAGAAACCTTTGCTAGTAATCGTTCGGCAATTTCAGATATTGCCCATTTTGAAAAATTAAAGACTGATGATAATTTAGAAATGAGTTTGTTCAGGGCCATTGATGAGCCTGATAATGTTTTACGATTTAAGTTATTCCGCCTTAACAAACCAGTTCCCTTATCAGACGCACTCCCTATCCTTGAGAATATGGGGTTACGGGTGGTGAGTGAGCAACCTCATCGCTTGAAGTTCAAAAACAAAGAAACAGCGTGGTTACACGACTTCAGTATGCATATTGAAGGATTAGCGGATTTAGACATCGATGCAATTAAAGAAAAATTCCAAGAGACCGTTGCTAGCGTCTGGTATGGTTGGAACGAAAATGACAGTTTTAATAAATTATCCTTACTAGCAAATTTATCTTGGCGAGAAATTACAGTCATTCGGGCTTACGCTAAATATTTTAGACAAATTAATTTTAATTTTAGTCAAAGCTATATTGAAGAAACCGTTTGTAATTATCCAAATATTGTAAACAAGTTGGTAGAATTATTTCTTGTGCGGTTTGCTCCGAGTGCTCATTCAGAAAGTGAACGACAATCTAAAGTTGATTTTTTAAATAAAGAGATTCTCGCACAATTAGATACCATTACCAATTTAGATCAAGATCGAATTCTGCGGCAATACTTTGAAATTATTCAAGCGACCATTCGCACGAACTATTTTCAAACAGACAAAGAAGGCATGGTCAAGAGCTATATTTCTTTTAAATTTGATCCAACGAAGGTGCCTTACTTGCCGTTGCCAGCACCGATGTTTGAGATTTATGTGTACTCACCACGAGTGGAAGGGGTTCACTTACGCAGTGGCAGCGTAGCGCGCGGTGGTTTACGTTGGTCGGACCGCAAAGAAGATTATCGCACAGAAGTGTTAGGCTTGATGAAGGCGCAGCGGGTGAAAAACTCCGTGATTGTGCCCTATGGGGCAAAAGGCGGATTTATTCCTAAGCAATTGCCGGTTACCAAAAATCGTGATGAGATTTTGCAAGAAGCCATCAGCAGTTACCAAATTTTCATTTCTGGATTACTGGATCTTACTGATAACTTAGTAGGTGGTGCAGTGATTCCTCCAGAAAATACCGTTCGTTATGATAGCGATGATCCTTATTTGGTTGTCGCCGCTGATAAAGGCACCGCAACTTTCTCCGATTATGCTAACAGTGTTTCCTTAGATTATGGTTTTTGGTTAGGTGATGCCTTCGCTTCTGGCGGTAAAACTGGTTATGACCATAAAAAAATGGGGATTACAGCAAAAGGTGCTTGGGAGTCTGTCAAACGCCATTTCAGAGAATTGGGTTTTGATACACAAAAAGATCCTTTTACCGTGGTGGGTATCGGCGATTTAGCGGGTGACGTATTTGGTAATGGGATGCTCTTATCCGATAAAATTCGTTTAGTTGCTGCCTTCAATCATCAACACATTTTTGTTGATCCAGATCCTGATCCAGCCATTAGTTTTAAAGAGCGAACTCGCTTATTTAATTTACCACGCTCTACATGGGAAGATTATAATCCAAGCTTAATTTCACAGGGTGGTGGCGTGTTTAATCGATTGGTGAAATCCATCAAGCTCTCGCCAGAAATTAAAGAAGTGTTGGACACCACGAAAGATTATATGGAGCCCAACGAATTAATCCGTTCTTTCTTAAAAGCGCCGGTAGACTTATTATGGAATGGCGGTATTGGTACCTTCGTAAAAGCTAGCAATGAACGACATGAAGATGTGGGTGATCGTGCCAATGATGCTATTCGCATCAATGGTAATGAATTACGTTGCAGCGTTGTCGGTGAGGGCGGTAATTTAGGTTTTACTCAATTAGGGCGTATTGAGTACGCGTTAAATGATGGAAAGATCTACACAGACTTTATTGATAACTCAGCGGGCGTTGATTGCTCTGACCATGAAGTGAATATAAAAATTCTGTTAAATGGCATTGTGGCTAATGGTGATTTAACTGAGAAGCAACGTAATGAGTTACTTGCTTCAATGACAATGGAAGTTGGCGAGCTAGTGTTACCGGATAATTACGCACAAACTCAAACCATCAGTATTGTTAATCAGCAAACTGTCCATGGCTTGGATGACTACGTCCGATTAATTAATGTGATGGAAGCCAGTGGTGGATTAGTGCGTGATATCGAATTTTTACCTTCGGATCAAACGCTCTATGAGCGCAAAAGTATGGGGAAAGGCTTAACCACACCAGAAATTGCAGTATTGTTGTCATATACAAAAATTGCTTTGAAAGAAGCGATTTTGGGAACAGACTTACCAGAGGATCCTTACATCTCAGATGTTATCTTTGAATATTTTCCTACAGAGTTAAGCAAACGCTATAAAAAGCAAATCAAAGATCACTCGCTGCATCGTGAAATTGTAGCGATGCAAATGAGCAATCATTTTGTCAACAAAATGGGCTTGGTATGTATGAATCGTTTGCAAGAGCAAACAGGCGCAACAGTGCGTTCAATTTTACGTGCTTATGTGATTGCTAGAGATTTATTTGGTTATAGTACGGTGATTCGTAAAGTAGAGCAGTTGGATTTGCTTGTTCCAACGCACATACAAACAGAAATGCTCTCAAACTTTGCGCGATTTATGCGACGAGTGACAGGCTGGTTCTTGTATCATCATCATAACTTAAATGATATTAAATCGATTATTCAGCAATATGAGCAAGGCTTAAAACAAGTCATTAAAATTATCCCAGCATTGTTGTTAGGAACAGCGAAGGAAAGTTATGACAAAGCCATGGAATATTACATTGGATATGGCGTGCCAGAAGATTTATCGAATCTGGTGGCGCTCAGTGGCATTTTGTTTTCTGTGCTGGATATTATTTCTGCCGCCAGTGAATACAAGTTTGAGTTGGAAAAAGTAGCAACGGTGTATGCAACCTTAGCTGATCGATTAGAGTTTACCTGGGTGAAAGGTCGCATTAATGATCATTTAGAAACTAATCACTGGGATTCTCTAGCGAAGGCTGCTTATCGTGAAGATTTAGAAGTGTGTCACCGTCAATTAACCATTGGCGTTTTACGCATGGCAAGCCAAGAAGAAGACGCCATTGTGTGTATTGATCGTTGGATTGAGCATCATGCAGCACAAGTGGAAAGATGGCAGCGGATGGTCACGGAGATTCGTAGCAGCGGTAACAGTGTGGATTATGTCATGTTCGCTATGTCCATTCGTGAATTACAAGTTTTAGCTCGAGAAATTGATCTGCAGGACTATAATGATGATGTGGAAAAAAAAAGAGCCGCCCAAAGCGCATGAGAAAAACATGAGACATTGGGCAAGAAAAGAATGAAAGGATAAGCTATGACAACTGATAGTATGACAGCACATGCCAGCGTTTCGAAGCAAGCCATGGTGTTAGGTGCCCCCATGCATTATGTAGAACAGGGTACGGGTAATCCCATCTTGTTTTTGCACGGGATCCCCACCTCATCGTACTTATGGCGCAATGTGACACCTTACTTAGCCGAAGACGGACGTTGCATTGCCTTAGATTTAATTGGTATGGGTGGTTCAGCAAAGCCGGATATTGAGTATACGGTGTTTGATCATATCCGTTATGTTGAAGCCTTTATTGATGCCTTACAATTACGAAATATTACCTTGGTGCTCCATGCCTGGGGTTCAGTCATTGGTTTTGACATAGCTATGCGTCGTCCGGAGTTATTTAAGGGGATTGCTTTTCTTGAATCTCAAGTGCGACCCATGTCTGAAGTGTCGATGATTCCTTTGCCTATGCAAGAGTTGTTAACACTAGCCGGCCCCGAAGAGGCTGTAAAAAAACTCATATTAGAAAGTACGTTTTTTGTTGATAAAATGATCCCCGCGGGAACATTGCATCAAATGAGTGAAGAGGACATGTCTCACTATCGTGCGCCTTTTTTACAACCGGGTACTCGCAAGCCGCTTTGGCAATTTGTCGTGGATTTACCGAAAGGGAATGAAAAAACGCCGGTGGTGGATCTCATTGCGCGTTATTCCTCTGCGCTGCAACATTCTTCCTTACCCAAATTAATGATGTATGCCATACCTGGCTATAATACCAGTATTGATACAGTACAGTGGGTTAAAGAGCATTTCCCTAATGTTAGCATTGCTGATATCGACGAAGGATTTCACTACCCTCAAGAGTATAATCCTGAGAAAATCGGTAAAGTGTTACAACATTGGTATCAGGAAAAGGTGGCTCATGCTTCATAAAATTTGCAAATATAGCGGCTATCTCCTAGCTCTTTGTTGCTTTACCCTGCTATTAACAGCCTGCCCAGAAGGGTATGAGGGCACGCCAACCGCAGGTAGCGCGACCATGGTTAAACACGGACAAGAAGAATAAAAAGTGCCTTCTCCCCTTGAGGGAGAAGGTGGCCGAAGGCCGGATGAGGGGTATCTGATGGTTCGTTTTCATAATGTATTTTTTCTGAGTTGATCACCCCTCATCCGCCCGTTGGGCACCTTCTCCCTCAAGGGGAGAAGGCACTTCATAGAATATTCTCACTAGGAATTCAACATCTCTAAATTCTTACCCTTTCTGCGCCGACTAATTATTTTTCCAATCTTTAATAAACCCTTAATCTTTAACCTGTAGTATGAACAAGTTACAGTATAACTATAGAAAATAATTTGAGATGATGATATGCACGATGAGGTAAGTTTGTATGGCTGGTGAAAGTATGTTTCGAGAAGTTTGGTTTTTAGGTAACGAAACTTTTATTATTGTTTCTCCCTTTCCAATGAATAGAACAGAGGTCGAGAAAAAAATTCATGCAGCTCATTTGAATATTAAAGATGCTGATTGGAGTCATCCCTTTGGTGAGGGTGGTGAAGCAAGTGTTTGTCGCTCTCCTGCAAGAGGAGATGCAATGGAAACTAGTATCGTAAAACGAATGCATCAAGGCTTGGGCGACAGCGGCAATGTGTCAATGAAAGCCTACGGTGTGAGCCCTCTACACAGAGCCAGTTATGTTGATGATGATGACGATGTTAAGACTGATTATTTAGAGGTTAGTAATTGGCAAGAGTTGATTGACGGTGAGGACTCTCGTGATCAACGGAAAATAAAAAACATCTGTAATGAAGCCTTTGCTACAGCTCTAATGACTCGGCGTCCATGTGTAGTAATGATCAGCGCTGATGATGAGCTTTATTTAGAAATGCCAGATTTAGGTCCAGTTGATTTAAATAATTACCTTTATAACAAAGATAAATCGAGCAAAAGTATTTCCTGGGCGACACAGCAACAATTAGTGAGTAGTACTCTTTTTCATGTAGACGAAGTGCTTCGGGAAGGCTTATTGCATAATGATATCAAACCAGAAAATCTTATTATTAAACAAGATCGCGAAGGACTGAAAATAAGTTTATGTGATTTTGGTCATGCAACGTTTCATGGTGTTGAGTTGGTTCAATCTTTAGATGGGCTGGATTCAGTAAAGAGAGGTGGCATGGGAAGCCCATACTATTCTGCACCGGAAGTTGATGCTTCGAAAGAGGCATCAGAAAAATCTGAAGTCTATTCCTTAGCTCTCGTGTTAGCTGAAATTTTTGGTTACAATTTAAAAGAAGCTGAGATTCAAGTTATTTGTTCTGCAACAGAGCTCGAGAAAAAACAAATGATGTTAAGCGAGCCTACCTTGGACGCGCAAGAGCGAGAAGTCATAGAAACTGATATTCAAAATCTTCAAGATTTTTTAACAAGTGTTCGATATCAAACTCTTACACCAGCATTATCTTCTGACAGTGACAGCCAAGATAGCTCTAACCAAAATGATAATGTTTTTTATCTGTCTGGTGAAGATGAAGAAGAAAATACCTCTGGCGATGAAGAGTTGGAAAGCTTTTCTGATGAAGATGATGATGAGGATGATGATACTGCAGCTCCTGCATTATTTGTTCCTAACTTTCATCAAAGTATTTTAGAGTCGCTCTCGATACCGATAAACCTCAGAGAAGAAATCGCAAATTTTTTAACAGCGTGTCGTCATGAGGATGCTGCTGCGCGTCCTTCTATTCAAGAAATGAAACTATTTTTTGATAAGTTGTTCTATGAAGCAGCTTTACAAGCTAGCGCTGCTAGGCCCCATCATGTGAATAATTATTCCAATGATAGAGATGATCCTTTCGATGATACCCAGGACTTTCGGTTTGTGACGAGTATTTTTGATGAGATTGATGCTAGTGTTGGCTTTTCTCTGGCGCCAACTTGTTCGAGTAGTGTCACTCCTCAAATGCCTCAGACATCAACTAGCTCCAGTGGCCGTTATTCTCCTACTTTGTGGCCAGCCACTGGAACCAGGCAGCCTCATGATTTGCAAACGCTGCGAAGAGGGCAAAGCTTGCTTCTTATGTCGCCCTCGTCTCCGATACCGGCCGCAAGGTCAAGTTATCCTAGGCAATCTTTTGATGGAGTGAGTCTTGATGAATTGACGATATCGGTCTCTTCCCGGAAGACTTCCCCAGGAAAAAAATTCTAAATCAGTGTCTCTAAGGACACATGATGTTACAATCCCTCCACGATATTCTCGTGGAGGTTTTGTATGCGGACTTTGTTTTCCAAGCTGACAGAGCAAGTGACGGTGTTAACACCTAATCGTCGACTTTCCACTCAATTAAAGAAAACCTTTACTCAGGAACAAAGCACAAACTCATGGCAGATACCCGATATATTACCGTGGGAAGCTTGGTTACAGCGCTGTTATGAAACGCTGCTCGTCAAAGGTATTACCACTAAACAGTGTTTGACTTCTGAACAAACACAAATACTTTGGCAATCATTAATTGAAGAATATCCTCCAGCGAATGGTTTATTAAATGTGAATGCCTGTGTCATGCAGGCACAGCAAGCGTGGAGTGCAATCCATGGTTGGCAGTTAGATTGGCGACAATGGCTAGGAGATAGCACGCAAGAAATCGAACAGTTTTGCCAATGGGCTAAACTATTTGAAGAACGTTGCCAAGCAGAAGGTTGGTTAACACAACCGGAACTTGCTTCTCTGGTGCGACAACATCTCTCACATCTTCAACTGCCCACCCAATTCATTTGGTATGGTTTCCTTGAGCTCACACCCGCATTAGAGGCGATGCAGCAAACCTTGCGAGCGCAACAGATTGCACAAGAGTCTATGCAAGTTCCTCACCTAACACCGAATGTCTCAGTCAAGACCTTTGCCACTCATCAAGAAGAATTGCAAGCTATGGCGCAATGGGCAAAAAGCTGTTATGACAAAGATCCAAACAGCCGCATTGCCTGTGTTATTCCAAACCTCACACAACAGCGAGTGCAATTAGAAAGAATTTTTCGTAAAACATTTTACCCGAAAAAACTTTTTAGTAAGGCAACAGAGCGAGATGGTTATAACATCTCAGGCGGTGAATCCTTAGCACAAGTCGCTGTCATAAAAACAGCGCTATCCTTATGGCAATTAGCTCATTGGCGTATACCCTTATCGGTGATCTCAAATTTATTGCGCTCTCCTTACCTAGCCGCAGCTACAGAAGAGGGCGCTGCACGTGCGCAGTTAGAATTTCAATTGTATGAACACGGTGAAGCGTTATTAACACATCCTCAATTATTAAGCTTTACAGCCAATGCAGCACCTCATTGGTTTGCTGCATTGTCCAAAGCGTTTTCCATTGAGACAAAAGGTAAGCGTTTTCCAAGTGAATGGCCTGTTACTTTATTAGCATGGCTTCAAGCTTTTGGTTGGCCAGGTGAGCGAGTATTAGATAGTGATGAATATCAACAAATGATGCGCTTACAACCGTTATTAGATCAATGCAGCACCTTTGATGATATTCTCGGTCCTATTTCTTGGCAGCGAATGGTGTCGCTGTTACAACAGATCGCCACTCAAACAGTGTTTCAAGTAGAAACAGAAAATCGTGGTATGCAAGTGTTAGGGATGTTAGAAGCAGCGGGCCAACATTATGATGCATTGTGGATTGCAAATTTACAAGATGATGTATTTCCTACCCAAGCCAAACCGAATCCATTTATTCCCTTAGCCGTGCAAAAAGAACAAGGCTTGCCCCATTGTGACCCACAACGAGAACTCACCTATTGTGATCAATTATTACAAGCGCTGATTCATAGTGCCGCAGAAACTCATTTGAGTTACCCATTGATAGAAGGAGAACGTTCTTTATCGCCATCATCTTTATTACAAGAGTGGGGTGTTGCAACTTGTCCTATCCCATTAAACACATCGTGGTTGCCACAACAACCTTTACAAGTTTTACTCGATGAACAAGGGCCTGCGGTTAAAAATCCACAAACCATGCGCGGTGGCACCGGAGTGATAAAATCACAAGCTCTCTGCGGTTTTCAAGCCTTTGCTCGTTACCGATTACATGCTCAAAGTCTTGATGATTTAAAGGTAGGTCTTGATTTTTTAGATCGAGGGATTTTATTGCATGACGTCTTACAACATTTTTGGGTTTTAGTTAAAGATCAACAAACTTTATTAAGTCAAAAGGATTGGTCCGATTGTTTAGAGTCAGTTACGCAACAGGTGCTCACTCGCTATCAACGAAAATATCCATCCATCGTCACTAAAACCTTTGCACGATTAGAACAACAGCGATTAGTGAAATTATTAAAAAAATGGTTAGTGTTAGAAGCAGAACGAGAGCCTTTCGCCATTTATGCCTTAGAGCAACCTATCGCATTAAAAGTGGGAGAATTAGAATTGCGTGGCAAGATTGATCGAATCGATCAACTGCCCAATGGCGAATGGTTATTGATTGATTATAAAACGGGGTCCACCAGCCCTGCGAGTTGGTTTGGTGATCGCCCTAGTGAACCGCAATTGCCGCTTTATGCCTTAGCACAGTCAAATCCCTTAGCAGGTATTGTGTTTGCGGAGGTAGCGCTTAATCAAATGCGCTTTAATGGTATAACTCGTGATGAAAATGTATTACCAAAAGTAAAAGCTCTCGCGAAAACGAGTAAAGCTGATGCGCCAGAGAGTTGGACTGCGCAATTGTCACATTGGCAGCAAGTGCTGCAACAATTAGCCCAACAATTTTGTGAAGGGCACGCGGCAGTGGATCCCAAGGATTCTGCAACCTGTCAATACTGTGATTTAACCAGTTTATGTCGTTACTTTTTACCGCAGGAGGTGGTATGACTATGACCGCCCAGATTCCCGATGTGTTACAACGGCAACAAGCCTTAGATGTTAGCCAATCCTTCATTGTGCAAGCGCCAGCAGGTTCCGGTAAAACGGAGTTACTGACACAACGTTTCCTAGCCTTGCTAGCAAAAGTGCAACAACCGGAAGAAATTTTAGCGCTGACCTTTACGCGAAAAGCGGCGAGCGAAATGCGGCACAGAATTCTTTCAACGTTAAATATCGCTTTAGCAACACCTATGCCTAACACACCCCATGAGCAACGCAGTTGGCAATTAGCGCAAGCAGTGCTGTTGCGAGATGAACAATGTCAGTGGCAGTTGTTAAAAAACCCTAGTCGATTAAAAGTGCAAACTATGGATGCACTATGTGCTCGCTTAACCAATGCGATGCCGATTTTGGGGCAATTGGGAGGGCAGTCAGAGATTATTGAAGATCCCAAAGAAGTTTATGCGCAAGCAGCAGAGAACTTTTTAGGCTATTTAGAAGATGAAAATTTATCACAACCTTTATCGATCTTATTGCAGTATTGCGATAATCAATTAGAACGAGTGAAGCAATTGCTCGTAGAGTTGTTAGCGAATCGTGAACAATGGTTATCAAAGGTATTAGTCGCGGATCCCATGGCACTGCGTGAGATTTTAGAAGAACATTGGCAATATTTAATCGAAGAAAACTTGGCGCATAATGAAGGGAGCTTATCCGCATTAACGGAGCTGATGCCTTTTGTTGATTTCGTCACGCAATTCTTACCCTTAGATCATCCTTTGCAATTATTAAAAGATAAACCATTACCGGGGTTCGCGTGCGAGGATCTTGACGCCTGGAAAGTCCTTATTAAGTGGCTACTCACTGAAGATCAAGAGTGGCGCAAGGTTGTGACGATTAAACAAGGATTCCCGCCAGCCTCTAGCACCAATCATCCCGAAGAAAAATCGCAGTATGATTGGATGAAAAAAACTTTTTTAACACACCTTGAGGCTCTCAAACAACAACCTAATTTGTTACAAACCTTACAACATGTGCTGCGATTGCCACCAGCGCGTTATACGGATGCCCAATGGGAAATGTTGTCATCTTTAATGATGCTGTTACCTATCTTAGTTGCAGAGTTAACCTTATGCTTTAAACAAATCGGGAAAGTAGATTTTACCGCCGTGTCGCAAGCCGCATTTGTCGCCTTAGGGGATGCAGAAAATCCGACGGATTTGGCCTTAAGCTTAGATTATCGCTTGCAACATTTATTGGTGGATGAATTTCAGGATACCTCCATCAGTCAATTGCGCTTATTAGAAAAACTCACTGCAGGTTGGCAAGTGGATGATGGGAGAACGTTATTTTTAGTGGGCGACCCTATGCAATCTATTTATCGCTTTCGACAAGCAGAAGTGAGTTTGTTTTTACAGGTACAGCGACAGGGCTTGGGCGACGTGAGCTTAATGCCGCTGCAATTGCGTGCTAACTTTCGTTCTACGCAGAAAATTATTGAGTGGGTGAACCAGACCTTTGCTGAAGTGATGCCAGCAGAAAATGATTTAGCCCAGGGTGCTATTTGTTACGCATCTTCTCAAGCAATGAAAATAGGTGACGAGCATTCCTTCGTCACATGGCATGGAATAGCCAAGGATCATGATGAAGAGTCAGTGATGGTGGAGCAAATTTTAAAACTTCGCCAGCAACATCCTAATTATTCCATCGCTATTTTAGTGCGCGCACGAAGTCATGCCAGACCCATTATCGACGCACTAAAGCAACATGAAATTCCTTATCAAGCGGTGGATATTGATTACTTAGCCAATACTGCAGTGATCAATGATCTCTTTGCACTAACCAAGGCGTTATTGCATTTGAGCGATCGCACGGCATGGCTGAGTGTCTTGCGTTCACCGTTAATAGGATTGAGTTTGTCAGAACTGATAACGTTAACGGAGGAAGATTCTTCACAATTGATTTGGCAGCAATTACAACAGCACATGATAACTTCAACAATCTCTCCGCGCTTACAACAAGTTGTGCCTATTTTGGCGCAATGTTTGGACCAACGACAACGTTGGTCCTTGCGGCAATGCGTAGAGGATGCGTGGTACGCTTTGGGTGGTCCAGCTATTTATGGTGAGGAAGGCGTATTAGCAGTAGATACCTATATTGATTTACTGGCAAAAGAGGAAAGTGATCTTTGCATTCATCGTTTAGAGCGTCGTTTACATCAACTCTATGCAACGCCACGTGCGACGGGTGAGAATCCAGTACAATTGATGACGATTCATAAATCGAAGGGCTTAGAATTTGATGTGGTGATGATTCCAGGCTTAGCGAAGCCGCCACCGAAGTCTTCCCGTGCGTTATTGGATTGGGTGGAATTGACTACACCGCTCGGACCACAATGGTTTATGGCGCCTATTAAAGCCTTTGAGCTAGAACGTGAACCCATGAGCGATTTCATTCGCTATCAACAGCAGTTGAAGGAAGAGCACGAATTAACCCGTGTTTTGTATGTGGCGGCGACGCGAGCGAAGCAGCAATTACATTGGTTTACTACCTTAGAAACAGAGGATGAGAGTGGTTTAAAATCTCCAGTTGCTGGGAGTTTACTGGCAAAGCTATGGCCTGTGGTATCGCCGACCTTGGCTCAAATCACCTTGGCCGTTGGCGAAAGGGATGAAAGAGAAGTTTTTTCCTCGGTGGTACAACGTTTGCCTGCAGAGTGGCAGCTGCCTTCGGAAATCCAATGGCAAATGAGTCAAATTACAGGGGATGTTACGCAGCAAAATAGTTTTCAATGGCAACCTCAGGCAGCACGCGCTGTGGGAACGGTGATACACCGTTGTCTGCAAACCTGGGCTGCAGAAGGAATCAGTTCCTTTTCAGAGGCGTCCTTAAAGAGTTTATTACTCTTACAAGGCTGTTCGGGAATATTACTGCCTAAGGCGTTGATGGCTGTGAAAGAGGCTTTAGCGCGAGTTCAGCAAGATCCCATTGGGCAATGGATTTTATCGCCTCATCGAGAGGCGGCAGTGGAATATGCCTTGGGTGGCGAGATTCAAGGGCTTTGCGTTGAAGGCGTGCTGGATCGCACCTTTGTGGATGAGCATAATGTGCGCTGGATTATCGATTATAAGACTACCGAGACCATCCCCGAGGACTTAGAAGCCTTTTTAGAGGAGCAGCAACAGCAATATGCTTCACAATTAAGACGTTATGGCTGTCTAATGGCCTTAAGAGAGCAGCGTCCCATCAAACTAGGGCTATATTTTCCTGGGCTCCCCGCTTGGCGAGAATGGGAGTTTTAGGCACAAAAAGGTTTACATGAAGAGAGTTCGTGTGTATTATTTGAGCGCTATAACTCTGGGGCAAAAGCTTTAGAAATAGCACTCTGCAAAAAGGTTAAATAATTAGAAAAATAAGAAATAACATAACATGTGAGGTTTTGTCATGGCTGCAAGTAATTTTACTCTAGATCCTGAGGAAACAACCATCCCGATTGAGTTAGACTTGCTTGAAGCCATGCTGCCAAGTTTAGAAGAAACATTTGCTCCCGCACAACGTATTAGATTAATCAATAATGCTACTGGCCTTTCACTTATCTGCACGCTTGGGGAACTTTTAGAAAGCAAACAAAGTGTAGAAGATTACCATATACAAATGCTCCGTTCTATGGACTCTGCGGATATAGAAACAAAGAAAAAATTTTTTAAGATGAATCCCGATCTTTTATATCAAGAAATCGGTTGCGCCTGGTTACAATCAGCTATTAATAAAAACTCAAAACCTGAATTAGCAGCAGTTTTTTCCTCTTATCTTGAGTTGGGTGCGAGCCCGAGTATGCAGCTTCCTATTGTTTCGACAAATCCGTTGACGCTGGCGGAAGGTATTTTTAAATACAATGTAATTAATGAAACCTTAGAAATGGTTGCTAAGAATAAAAGTCATTTCACGAAAGATGAATATGACGCTCTAAAAGAGCTTCTTTCTATTGACGATAAATTTGAGTTTGAAAATGCATTATCTTTACTCGAAGTCGTGCTTTACTATTGCCGCTCTTACCTAAGGCAAGGCATGTATACAACGACTGTTACCTATGAGAGAGCTTTCACACTAGCAGACCTTGCTGCAGATCTCTTTAGTCATATTGACAAACTTTGTGCTGAAAGTGTTAATCCCCTTGGTGAGAAAAATCAAGGCTTTCGTCTATTAGAACAAATCTACCAGCATGCGGACCTATTACCATTCGAAAATGACGAAGAAATTTCATTACAAGAGAAAGTCTTATTTGCATGGCAACAGGGTATATTTATTCTGAGTGATCAAGAGAAAATACATATCTTGGCTTTGGCAGCAGAAATGGGAGCTAGGACATTTCGTAACCTGTGGGAGATTTATCGTTTTAGGCCTAGCATTCCTCCCAAGCGAGATCCTTCAAAGCCAGACTTAAATCCAGCAGACATTTTATCGACGGCCTTGTTTCGCGCCTATGAAAAAGATGATTCGGATCTTGTTTGGCTGCTTTTAGGTAGCGATGGCTCCTCTTATCCAACCCCATCTTCTCCCTTGGGATGTGGGCTGTTAGATATTAACAGTCGAGATGCTTCTCAAAACACGCTCTTAAGTCTTTGTGAAGCGCGCGTTAAGCAAGATCCCCATTCACTGCAGAATGAAGATTATCCACTTAATTTACCTAGTGCAAAACTTTTATTACGCTTAGGTGCAAGTCCTTGGCTTGTCCCCATCGATTCTGTTTCGCCAAGGATTCAGTATATGCCGTTGTATGAGACAGGCCGGCCTTGGATTGAATTTTTTCTTGCATTTTATCAACGCTTAAAAGGAGATATTCTGGCGCAACGTTATCAAGTCACTTTGATGGGTAAAGCGATTGTCGTGAGGATTGATGTCGCTGGTCATTCCTACCGTTGTCCAGTACCAAGTGGTGTTGCTCGTATTTTTAAGTGGATGGAATATGCGGCGCGCTATCATGTTCTGTATAATACACGGGATTTATATGAAACTATTTTAACAAAGTTAAGCAGTATAGTTGACGTTGTTCGCTCTTCGAATGTCACAGAGTTGTATTTTAATTTTATTTATTTATTTAATTTAAATGCATACTCGCCAAGTAAAGAATTTTATAACTATGAGAATAGTTTGAGTTCTAATCGAAGAATTCATCATCCAGAGGAATTGCATAACTTTGTTTCGGCAGCCCTCAAACACATCGTCGTTTTTTCACCATCAGCTTTCAGCGAGAGTTCTACAGAGAGTGTGCCAATCTCTTCATCTTCTCCATCAACGAGTTCGGATGTTGCACTCATTAACGAAAATTTTTCCTCGGGATTAAGACTTTTAATGGAATTGGGCGTATGTCCTTCCGCGCCCGTTAAAATAGGGGCTGATCTTCCAAGACCTTTTCTATCTGTGCTAAAAGCTTCTGGTTTGCTTGAAAAAGGCGAAGGTGCTTATTGGTTGGAAGGTTTGATGAAACAAGAGCGAGATGATAAGCCCAGAGTAGAGGAGCTTCATGCTGCATTAGGAGAAATGCGTGTGCTGCCTAACTTTTTTAATCAGACGCTACAAGTCAGTATTAACAATAGACTCAGTCTCGCACTGGCACAATTGTTTTCTTGGCAACATGTAAGCAAGATACAAGCGTGGCAAGAAGAACTGATTCGGGTGTTTACGACATTTATTGTGAATGAAGAGCTGGACCAGTGTTTGATATTTTTAGCAATGAGTCGTGAGTATAATTCAAGTTTAACCAAAAAATTTATAGGGATACTTGCTCAGTATAGTGCTCAGTTACAGCGATGGCATGGACGATTTTTAGTAGAAGTTGCCTGTCAATACGATGCCCCTCAGTTAATACAGAAAATATCAGATGGACTGCCCTTTGCATTAGATAAAATTGACGCAGTGCTGATTGAAAGTAAAAGTCAATCAGGTCTTGCAAGCATCTTGCATTTGGCTGTCTTCCACCGTGCAGTGAATATGGTTAAGTGGCTATTAGAACAAAATATTGATCCTAACATTTATAGTAGAACATGGGGCACCGCGTTACATATTATCGCTGCTAAGTTCAAGCCTATGCAAGTAACTCCTAAGCAATCGGAATGGTTCGAGATAATGAGATGTTTAGGATTATTCGGCGCGAGTCCATGGATACGGCATCGAGGATACAGTTCTGCGCGCGTGATATCCGATACAATGGATCAAGCACATATATACTATACCAATAATAGTTCTGGACATCTTGGAGGAGAGCTAAGAGAGTATGTCTATGATGTAAACATAAGAAATGAAAAAATGCGCGCGTATGACCTAAGTCAAGAGATCAAAAATGGATTTATTCTTGATGGGAAATTAAAAATATCCGATTTAAAACAACAACAATCTTTCTTAAAGATTGTCCTTCATCGAATGGAAGGCGATATTATGAGCGGACGATATCCTGCGCCTAAGCTGGAATCTCCAGCAATAGTGACAATCAACCAACGAAACTATTCAATACCAAGTACGTTGAATGAGATTTACATTCAATTACAAGCTTGGCGAGATGATAGGATAGAGGACATGGATCGTTCTGTTTATTCTAGGGTCATTGAAAGGATAGGGCATATAAAAAACTTATTGCGAAGTGAGCAGTTAAATAAATTATATCGTCATTTTATTAAGTTTTTAAAATTAAATGCGCCTTTTCCAGTGGAGTTTTTTTCAGAGAGTTTTGAACGAGAAGCGTATGATTCATACGGCAGCTCAGAAGAAGACGGTATTGATGAAGAGGAAGGTTCAGAAAATTCCTTAAATGATAGTGACTTTGATGGGCCAGAGGAGTGTCATGATGATGCGATAAAGGATCATCATGGGAATGAGACCGGGGAGGATCATAGGACGGAGGCATCACCTTATTCTTCGTCATCACCGAGCCTCTCAAAGTGATTCGCTAGTGAAAATCATATTGAGCCTAATGGTTCACTTGAAGATGCATTCGCATCTTCAAGTGGAATAGGTATATACTTTACAAGGTTAACGGCCCCAATGCTGAGGAGTTTTAGCATGCCAGTGGAATTGTCAGAAAAGCTTGTGATTGGAATTTCTTCGCGAGCGTTATTTAATTTAGAAGAAAGTCATCGTATTTTTGAAACAGAGGGCTTGGAAGCTTATCTGCGCTATCAAGTGGCTCGTGAAAATGAGGCATTACAACCCGGTGCAGCCTTTGCGCTGGTTAAAAAGTTGATCGCCTTACGGCACCCTCGCCATGGCGAACCCATGGTTGAGGTGATTCTCTTATCACGTAATAGTGCTGATACGGGATTACGAGTTTTTAATAGTATTCAAGAGTATGAGCTGCCTATTACCCGCGCAGTGTTTACCAATGGTAGCAGCCCTTACCGTTATGTTTCTGCCTTAGGAGCCCATCTGTTTTTATCAACTCATGCGGAAGATGTGCGTCAGGCGTTATTAGCACATTGTGCTGCAGCAACCCTGTTATCAGGTGTTACTCATCCACCCCATAGCGAGGAAATTCGAATTGCCTTTGATGGTGACGCAGTTTTATTTTCTGACGAAGCAGAACGAGTGTTTCAAGAGAAGGGATTACAAGCTTTTAAAGATAGCGAGCTGAAAGCGGCAAAGAAACCTTTGCCAGAGGGACCTTTTAAAGGCTTTTTACAAGCATTGCATCGCATTCAAAAGCAATTTCCCTTGGGCAGTTGCCCAATTCGTACCGCATTAGTAACAGCACGAGATGCTCCGGCTCATGAGCGCGTTATCCATACGCTGCGCTCGTGGGATATTCATATTGATGAAGCATTTTTTCTCGGAGGATTGGCTAAAGGCGATTTTTTAAATGCCTTTGCTGCAGATATGTTTTTTGATGATCAACAGATCCACTGTCGCTCCGCCAATCTTCATGTGACGACGGGGCATGTACCCCATGGTGTAGTGAACGATGTATTAGAGAGTAACTGAGGTTTAAGATGGCAAACAGTCCCAAAAGAGATAGCATCCCGATAGAAGAACAGAATAAAGAGTTACTGCTTCTGGAATTATTGAAGCAGGGCTCTCTTCCAACACGGCCGGTTGAATTGATTTACGCAGATGGTTGTCGTGTAGTACATAAGTTAGTTGATTTGATAACGCTCCCCATAGCGATTGCGTTTTTTGGTCAACAAAAAAAAATATTACTAACACCAGCTGGGTATGCTTGGTTACGTGCAGTCTCGACGGAAGAGAAAAAAGCAATATTATCTCAATTGCTTTTTAAGGGATTTACCACTGATAGTGATGAGCTAGGCGTCTTGAGGGATTTTTTTAAAAACCTGCTAACAGATGAGAAGCCGGATTTTGTTGCAGCGTATCTCTGGTTAGAGTCTGCAAGAGAGATAAGTTATTTACGTGAATTAAACATTTTAAATACTATGTTAGGTGTTTGCTTAGAGCTGCTCTTAATGGGAAATACAGAGAGTTTTACCGGGCTTTTTCGTGCTGCGAGACAGCTTCGTGCAGCGAGACAGCAGGGCAGGCAATCTTCCGAGCAGGGAAAGCAACCTCCCGTGACCTCAAAGATAGAAATTTTTTATTTACTCCCTGTTTTATTAACAGCACTTGCTGAAAAAATGCAAGAAGAACAAACAGAACCTTTACCATGGCTTCAAGAATTTAAACTTGAGGCCTCAGACTCTAAACCAAGCGCTATTCTCACCAATTTATTGAGTTCCTTGTATTTACCTAAAGCTCGTCTTAAATGGCGAATAGGGAAAATTTTATTAGTGACTCTTTGCCGATATGGTCATCAACTTCCTGAAGATATACAAAGTGGTTTTTTAATGAATCTGCTCAGGCGCTGGCAGCGTGGAGAGTTTACTATTAATGATATAGAAATTGCGCAGATCCTTCGTGTAGCAGTCAAGGCAGGTAATTTAGTTGCTTTTCAGTTATGTTGGGAAAATCAGTTTCAACCTCAAGTCATAGGTGAGCCAATAAAACAAGATAAAAATACACCTGCATTTATTTTTTCTTATGCACTTCATGAAGGGATCAATTCTGGAAATTTCGCTTTGGTGCTTTATTTTTTATATAAGCAAAGAGAAGTTGGCGCAATAAATAACATTGCAGGTTCAGCTTTCTGTCGAGGTTTAATCGATGTCAATGCTTTTCATCCAACCTGGGGTACAGCACTGCATGTCATTGCCAATAAATTAAAAACGCATCCCGAGAAAAAAGAAGCGTTGTTAGCCATTGCGCAGCAACTATGTAGTTTAGGCGCGAATCTATGGATTAAAAATAAAAAAGGTGAAACACCTTTAGATATTTACCCTGATTTTTACCATCATTCTTTGCCTGGTCTTCATGATTTAGGTTATCAAGTTGCTTTTGAATTTTCTTTTCCACATAACTATTTGGTACTTTTTTCTTGGATGAAAGGCGCAATTCTTGCTGGAAAGTTAGAGTCGATGTTCGGTGGTAACGATATTCAGTGTATGATTGGTGGACGTCTTTATTCACGAAAAATAACTGAGGGAAGCTTGTGGATTTATAAGATTTTAGAAGACTTTATCTATTATGGATTCTTACGCATAACTCCCATGATTCAAAAAAAGTTTGAAACTAAATTTGAAGTTTTTAATAAGGTACGAAGAAGGCCTGAGTTGACAACCTTTTATGAGAAGTTTCTTGCGCTATGTGAGCAAAGACCTCATCCAGAAAAGACATGCCTTCACCCTCCATTAATTTCAATGGTCAGTAATTCTCACTCTTTGCCTTCTTCTTCTTTACCAACGTCCTCTACGTTAGTGGGCTCTAGTGTAGATTTTACATTGTTTGATAACGCATTTTGTTTGACGCAGTTGTTTGCTGGCGTGACGCACCTCATGAATATGACGGCTAAGCCTACGCGAGAGCTTTTACTCTTGCCGGAAGAGAGGGTAACCTCTTTAGCGGAACTGGTGCGAGATCTAGGTTTGTTAGAAAATCCTGAGAGAGTAATTAATTGGCTAGAGGCTTTATATCAGCAGGGGATGGCAAGAGAGACACCGCGAAGTCGGCAAGAAGAACTTTTTATTAAGAGTGAAAAAAGTAAACATCCGTTGCAGCAGCTTTTTGATGAGCAAACGGTGGTTTTTGTTTTAGATTATGCCGTCAAACAATCTAAAGAGGGCGCATTAAGAAACATCTATATTTATTTAGAAGTTGAGATGAGTGTCTATCCGGAAGACGCTTTTCAAATAGCATTGGGCAAAGCGCTGTCGGATGATAGAGAAGAGAGATTGTTGTACGAACTTGTTCAGCATTTTAAGCAAATGATTTTTACTAATGTGATTTTTAGAGAAACCGCTCTATTGCCAGCGAATAGAAAAGCTTTATTTCCACGATTGATGCAGTTATTTTCTGCCGTATTGGATTCAGTTTGCCGACTAAAAAAGTTTGAACCCTCTGTGCGATTTAACTTATTGCGCGTCGCTTGTTACTACAATCGTGTTAACTTGTTTTTAAATGTTATGCAAGATTGGCATGAAATAGCGACACTGACCGTTGAGGAGCAATCTGAGTTATTATCGCTAGCAATACAGCGAGGTTCTAGTGAAGTGGTTTCAGTCCTGCTAGCATCGAGTACCATTTTATCTTTAGATACTCCCTATCGAGTAGAAGAAAATATTATGATGGATCTATTACATTTTGCTGTTAGTAAGCGTCAATTTCAAATTGTAAAATTGCTCTTAGAATATGGAGCGGATCCGAATCAAACGCACGGAAATTTTGGGACTGCTTTGCACACAATCGTCAAAAATATTTGTGATCCTAAGCAAGCTCCTTACCTACCGCTCTGGCTTAGGATTGCAGATCTTTTATGTGCCTACGGCGCCAGTTTATCCGTTAAACATCAAGGAATCACGGCCTTTGAACTGATAAAAGCTCAGTACAAGCAAGCTAGACGCAATTCGCAAATAAGTTCTTCTGGTGCGATAATGGGGCCTCCTCCGAGAATTTCTCAGGGCTTGTTGGATACAGAGGAGCAGATACGAAAAGGATATGCTTGGATTAAGCAATTGAAGCAAACCACCTTGTTGCTAGATGTGCAGTTAAAGGCGTGGGAAGAAATGGATCCTATGACTATTTTACAGGGAGTTTATACGCGTGTAGTGCAAGATCTTTTGGCGGGACGATATGCTATAAAGGAAAGTGAGCTAGGGAGTACTATCATTAATCTGATGCCCGAGAGTGGGCTTGCTCCAATGTTCGTTGATAAGTGGGATGTGTGGGTGTATGAGATGCTGAAACAACTAATAGAGACTATAAATAGTCCTATGAGCAATGTGGTGAAAGAAGTTCGCCGGTGTGAAAAAAATATTGCGCAGCACTTCAGTGATAATTTGCAAGAGATACCAAAAAGTAAAAGCCATTTATATGAAAATTTCCGAAAGCTCCCGGCATTCTTCTTTGAAATAATCAGAGGTAAAAGAAATGCTTCTTTGTTTCTGAGAGAAGCTAATGCTTCTTTATCTATTAGAGAACTTGTGGAAGAGTCCCTTAGCGAAACGTCGGATCCTGACACACCGCTGGCATTCGATAGCGATACGGAACATAATAGGGAAGCCATTGCTGATGGGAAATCAGGGAGCTCAGATCTGTGTTATTCGGCAAGTTACTAGCGCCTTCTTTTAAAACTTGTTGTGCAACGCGAAGTGCAATATGTTTTGCAGTTTTTTGCGCATCCTGGAGTGAAGGTAATAAAGGCGCTGTAGCATCTTTAAGTGCGGGCGAATATTCACTTAAAGCACGACAGGTTTCCCATAAAACATCATCACTTAACCACTTTGCTTTAGTGGCGATGAGCCCTAACCCTAATCCTGGAAAGACAAAGGCATTATTACATTGAGCAATGGGTGTTTCCCGTCCTTGATAGAGTACGGGTTCAAAGGGACTGCCAGTGGCAATCAGCGCGGTTCCTTGCGTCCATTCTAATAAATCCTTCGGCGTTGCTTCTGCATGCTCCGTGGGATTGGATAAAGGAAGAATAATAGGATGATGGATGTGACGGGCCATTTCTTTGATGACAGTTTCAGTAAATGCCCCGCTTACTGAAGAGCAACCAATCAAAATTGTAGGTTTCACGTTGCGAACTACATCGATTAATTGAATGCTGCCGGCTTGATCGAGAGTCCAATTTTTTAAGAGTTCTACATCATGAGCATAGGGGCGTTGAAAATTTGTTAGATTCTCACTTTGAGTGGTAAGTAAGCCGGCTCGATCGATCAACCAAAAGCGTGAATACGCTTCGGCCTTCGATAATCCTTCGCGAAGCATCGCGTTATAAATCTGATCGGCAATTCCAGTGCCTGCGGTGCCTGCACCAAAAATCACAATTTGTTGTTGGCTAAAGTTTTGTTGGTTTACTTTCATGCCGGCTAAAATAGCAGCGAGAGTCACCGCGCCTGTGCCTTGCATGTCATCATTGAAGGTGCAAAGGGTGTGGCGATAACGTTCTAGATTGCGTCGTGCATTGTCACGACCAAAGTCTTCCCAATGTAAAAACACATCAGGGAATTTTCGACGAATGGTTGTGACAAATTGCTCGATAAAATCATCATAGGCTTTGCCTTGTAAGCGCTCGTGTCGCCATCCTAGATACATGGGGTCTTCGAGTAATTCTCGATTGTTAGTTCCAACATCGAGCAAGATAGGTAAAGTGTGAGTGGGATCGATATCAGCACACAGTGTATAGACCATTAATTTGGCGATAGGAATATCCATGCCGCCAATGCCTTGATCGCCAATACCTAATACACCTTCACCGTCAGTCACCACGATCAAGTCAATATCAGCTTGGGAGCGATTATCTAAAACTTCATCCATGTAATGTCGATCGGGGTAAGAGATATAAATACCTCGTGCTTGACGAAATTCTTGACTGAATTTTTTAACGGCGGTGCCGACGATGGGCGTGTAAATCACTGGCAACATTTCGGGTAGGTGTTCGGAGACTAATTTAAAAAATAACGTTTGATTAGCATCCATTAAATTATTTAAATAAATATTTCGATTGAGATTGCCTTTGAAACTTAAAAATTGTTGATAAGCGCGATCTACTTGTTGTTCTAAGGTTTCTACTTGAGTGGGTAATTTGCCGATGAGGCCGAAGGTGTGGCGCTCTTCGAGGGTGAAAGCAGTGCCTTTGTTGAGTTGTGGGGTGGTCAGCAAGGGCTTTCCTGTAATACTTGTTTCAATCCATTCTTCGCCTGAAGTTTTATCTTTACACCGTTCAAAATCAAGCATTATTCCGCCCCTTTTTTTGAGAAATCTGGACTCATTATAGCTGAAATTTTTGACCAGACATGATAGGGTGGCTTTTTTCGGGAGTTTGACATGTCTGCAATGAATTGGTTATTAGATGACAAGGTTTACCGTTATATTTTTGACACTTTTGTGCAAGAGCATCCTGTATTGGCCAAGTTACGAATATTAACTCAGCAACAGCCAATGGCGGGGATGGAAATTCCGCCGGAGCAAGGACAGTGGTTGCAGTGGTTGATTAAACTGATGGGTGCTAAGCGGATATTAGAAATTGGAACCTTTACTGGTTACAGTGCCTTGGCTATGGCGTTGGCTTTGCCGGAGGATGGGCAGTTGATCACTTGTGATATTAATGAGGAATCGACGGCGGTAGCGCCGCCCTTTTGGCGAGAGGCTGGGGTTGCGCATAAGATTGATTTGCGGTTGGCGCCGGCGGCGGAGACGTTGCAACAGTTTTTAGAGCAGCAGGGCGCTAATTCTTTTGATTTGGCTTTTATTGATGGGGATAAGGCGAATTATCCTGCTTATTATGATTTGTGCTATGAATTGGTGCGAGCTGGTGGGGTCTTGGTGTTAGATAATATGTTGTGGCATGGGCGGGTGGTGGATCCTGCTGTTGCGGATACTCGTACTATGGTGTTGCGTCAATTGAATCTGAGGATTGCGGGGGATGTAAGGGTGGAGAGGTGTTTGTTGGCGGTTGGGGATGGGGTTTTGATGGTGCGGAAGAAATAAGATTGATGGTAATCTTCCCGCGATTTAGCGGACACCAACATTTCAATCATCTAAACAAATCAAAACACTTCATAACCCATTCTGCACTGGAGATTTCATTCAAACTTTGAGCGCAGCATGGATGCTGCGAAGAGTCTACATGGACGTATTCACGACGCGTTTGAAGCAAGCCTGACGAGCCAGAATAGGCGATACGCTCGATCAAAAATTTAATAAATTAAGAAACTTTACTTTCAGCTTTCTCTTTCTCAACCGGACATTGATAAGTCTTAATAATCTTCCCCGACTCATCAATCACTTCTAAAACGACAGGAAACCCCCATAAATAATGAACATACTTCAACACCGCCTCAACCGTATCTGCTAAGGGTTTCCCCTCATGCTGATAATGCCGTAACGTAAGCGCACGAGAACTCCGCACCTCAACGTTATAAATTTGAATATTAGGCTCATTATCCCCGACATTATACTGACTCGACAACACATCCCGAATATGTTGATACCCCGGATCATCATGAATGGCGGAAACCTTTAAGAAATCATTCTTATCATCATCAAGAATACTAAATAATTTCAAATCTCGAATGATCTTCGGAGACAAATACTGAGAAATAAAACTTTCATCCTTAAAACCTTCCATCGCAGCATGAATACTATCTAGCCAATTTTTTGAAGCAAGTTGCGGAAACCAATGTTTATCCTCTTCCGTCGGCGTTTCACAAATACGACGAATATCAGAATACATATTAAAACCCAAGGTATAAGGATTCAGTCCAGTGTAGTGTGGATTGTCAAAGCTAGGCTGTTGTACTAAATTCGTATGATTTTGTAAAAACTCTAGCATAAATTCATCAGTGACTAACCCTTCATCATACATTGTATTGATAATGGTATAATGCCAAAACGTAGCCCACCCTTCATTCATAACTTTGGTTTGACGTTGTGGATAATAATACTGTGCAATCTTTCTAACAATACGAATAATTTCTCGTTGCCAAGACTCCAATAAAGGCGCATTTTTTTCAATAAAGTAAAGCAAATTCTCTTGAGGTTCTACGGGGAAACGTTGTACTTTATCGGATTCCTCCGCGGAAATAGCAGGATGATAATTAGGAATGGTACGCCACAATTCATTGACTTGCGCTTGTAAATAATCTTCGCGGGCTCGTTGCCGAGCTTTTTCCTCTTGCAAATTTAAAGCTGCTGGATGTTTGTAACGATCAACCCCATAATTCATCAAGGAATGACAGGCATCTAAAAAAACCTCAACATTTTGTGTTCCATACTTTTGCTCACATTCACTGATATAGTTTTTTGAAAAAACCAAGTAATCAATGATCGAGTCTGGATTGCTCCAAGTTTTAAACAGATAATTGTTTTTGAAAAATGAATTATGCCCATAACAGGCATGAGCAATGACCATAGCCTGCATGGTCATGGTGTTTTCCTCAAGCAAGTAAGCAATACAAGGATTAGAGTTAATGACAATTTCATAGGCTAACCCCATGTAGCCACGATGGTAATTTTTTTCGATGGTTACAAACTGTTTGCCAAAAGACCAATGAGAATAACCTAAGGGCATCCCTACATTGGCGTAAGCATCCATCATTTGTTCGGCATTGATGATTTCAATTTGATTAGGGAAAGTAGATAAGCGATAGTCGTGCGCAATCCGAGAAATTTCTTTTTCATATTTCTCCAGTAACTCAAAGCTCCACTCAGAGGTTTTAGACAAAGGTTCTCGTTTACGCATGTTCTTTTCTCTTAAATAATTTCCTAAATACCGGATAAATTTCCGTTACATTATTAATATTTTTCATATTAAAGTTAGGGAAAGTTTCTTTCACTAATTGGTAAGCGCGCCATAAACTTTGATGATGTCTAGGAAGTATTTCAACGTAAGCATAATATTGTACATAGGGCATAATATCGCTAACTAGAATCTGCTGGCAACGAGGAGAGTCCGCATTCCAATTATCGCCATCGGAAGCTTGAGCACAGTAGATATTCCAATCTTGTGGAGGATATTTCTTTTCAATAATGTCTCGCATTAGTTCCAACGCGCTGGAAACCACTGTTCCCCCCGTCTCGCGTGAGTAGAAAAAATCATGCTCATTCACATCCTTTGCCGTCGTATGATGGCGGATGAAAACCAAACTGATATGATGGTAATTTTTATTTAAAAACAAATAAAGCAGAATAAAAAATCGTTTTGCAATGTCTTTTTTTGTTTCATCCATGGAGCCGGAGACATCCATGATACAAAACATCACAGCCTGAGTATTCTTTTCTTCGCGAGCAATTTTATTGGAGTAGCGAAGATCATAGGGGTCGATAAAAGGAATCGTAGTTAGTCTTTTCTGTATGGTGTCTATTTCTTGAAGAATGGCCATAACTTCTGGGTCATCTTCTTGTTTTGTTTTTAATAAGTCGACTAATGCCGCCTCTAATGTTTCAATTTTTTTCTTCATGGAGCTGCTAAAGGCAATGCGTCGGCCAATGGCGTTGCGTAATGAGCGAATAATATTGATATTAGGTGGCGTGCCTGTGGTAGAGAATCCCGCACGCACGATTTTTTTAGTTTTTATTTCCATTAGCCTGGATTTAGTTAAATCAGGAAGTTCTAAATCTTCAAAAAATAACTCAATGAATTCATCTTTGCTAAGCTCGAAAATAAAGTCATCTTCACCTTCACCCGTATCACTCGCTTGACTACCCGTTCCTCCCTCACCAGAAGGAGGGCGTTGTATTTTATCATTGACTACAAACTCTTTGTTGCCAGAGAATACGCGCTCCAGGGTACCACCTTTACCATGATGAAAAGTAGGTTCACTAATATCGCCTTTAGGGAGCCTAACTTTTTCGCCACTATAAATGTCAGTGATTCTACGCTTGTCGATGGCTTTAGAGACGGCGTCTTTGATTTGCGCTTTAAATCGATTGATGAACCGTTGGCGATTAACCGCACTTTTGTTTTTATTGTTTTGTCGGCGATCAATAAACTGACTCATGTCCGCACCTATGATGATTTTCGTACG
>JAGVJK010000017.1 GCA_020051155.1 Gammaproteobacteria bacterium
CTCTGTGGATTTATCCATTAACCTTCATCAGTTAATGAGGATACACCGCCTAATTAATTCGTCAATTTACTACCGTACACAAGATTCGAGCATAACTCGAGTTCTTTTATATCAGGAACAAAAGAAAGGTTTCTTGCATCTTTGTCCCTTTCAGCGCCGCATTAATTTTGCAAGGGATAAAACCTTCTCGTTTGCAATTTCCATGGAGGTGATGTTAAAATTTAGAACAGGCCTTTAAGGCCCTGTTGATAAAAAGATAATAAACTCCAGTGAGTGTGGATTTTTATATCATTAGAAAATGCGTAGTTTTTTTAGATGAGGTTAATTGCATGATGAGAGAACCTGAACAAAGAGATGCTTTTGTTTTTGGTATCGTAGTGACAATGGCGAAGTTATTTAGCGATTTTTATTTTCCAAATAGCACTGAAAGACAAAATAATGAAAGTAGCACAGAGCCCTATCTTGCGTCATTCATGCCATTAAGTATGGCATTTCTGTTACTAGTAATGCTGTTAAAATTGCTCGAAACGGTATGGCGAGTAGTCGAGAACCTACAACGAATTTCTTGGCTTATTACAGGTAATGCTCGGTTTCTAGGAGGCTCTGGTCAAGATTTTTTTGCTCAGGCTCAAACCCAAAACATGGGTCAAGCCACTCACTCTCATACTTCAACAGCGCCTGCAGACAGCCATCATCAAACTATTTTAGAAAAGAAAGGAATTCGCTTAGAAGATTTACCTCCGGAGTTCATGTGTAGTCTTAGGAATGAAGTCATGGATATCCCAGTATTTGATCCTCGGTACCCAGAAGTCATGTATGAGCAAAAGAATATTTTGCATTGGTTAGCAATCAAACCTATCAACCCTTTTACCAGAGCGTCTCTAATGCCTAGCGATTTAATTGTTGCTGAAGAATTGAAAAAAGAAATCGAAATGTATGTGACACGCTACTTGCAAAAAGATAATGTCATACTGGCGCCCACTGAGCCTGCAACATCACAAGATAACTACTGCGGGTTTAGCCATGGGTTTTTAAGGCGTTAATCTTAGAAAAATACAACTCAAATGACCACAAAAAAGTGAGCGCAATCTTTCTTTTGTATTTGTCTGCATACAGATTTGACTCCATCCTATTGCCACATTCAGTTCAGAAGATTTCCTGGCTGTATGGCTTCCTTCATGAACGCTGTATGAAATACATTATCGCAACCGACGTTAATATATGCGTTTTCTGTATTAAAGGCTCGAAAACATAGCGTCTTTTTTCCGTCCCAATGCTGCCAAGTTATATAAGCCGTACCATCATCATTAATTGAATAAATGCCCTTATCAGTTTGCGGTTCATTCGTTGGTTTTTGTGACATTTTACCAACGGCATTTCCATGATCATCTAAAAACATTGAGAATGTATTTTCAATTGTGCGACCATTTAAATTGTCTGTTGCAATTGACACGGATGTTTTATTTACAAATGCTTTGACAAATTGTTCTTTATTCAATGAACTTAAAGTGGCTGCAAAACATAATGAGCTATTAGCAAATATTCCAATTAATATGAGTGAAAAATATTTTTTCATAAATTGTTCCTTATGAATTATTTATCAATATACATCCCAGATGCTTTCATTAAACATGCATTTCGGATGTTTGTATTTTTGTTAGTACACTGCAAATATAACTATTAATGCTCATGTTTTCTCTTAGAGCCGCGATAGCGATTTTTTCATGTAACTGATGTCCTAATCGAACGTTTAGTGTTCCTTTAAAGGGTATTTCTGGCTCGATATTTTCTTTTTCACACATCAAGAGATAATCATCGACAGCTTCTTCAAATGCGACTTTTATTCCAACTGCATCTTCTGCTTCGTAAGAGACTAACGCTTTAATAAACTCGAGTCTGCCATAAAAAATAGGCTCATCAGAATCATAATGGACTGATCCATAATAACTTCGATATTTCATCATGTCTTTCATAATTGCCCCCTGTCTTTCAATGCTGCAAGTATTTGAGTCAGTTGATACGATTTTAATACTGGTTTGGGGTGGGGTTTATGCAAACTAATAGGTGCAAAATCATCATGAATAAATTTAACTCGTGAGCCACTAGTTTTGCCAGACTGTGTTTCGCGATAACCCAAATCCCCGAGTAATCTGGATAGCTCTCCCCAACTGAAGTCCTTTGGTTTTGATAAGAAACGTTCCTTTAGCTTGTCAATTTTACCCATTTATTCCAAACACTTTTTTATTATTTTTTTCAGTATAATTGCTCGAGTAACTTTTAGCAACTAATTTTAGTTGCATTTTAGTCTTAGCCGCTCATAAATAAGGATTTTCCTAGGGTTATTGAGAAGTTACTAAAATAGAAAATAACTAGTTGAATTTACTTAATATGTTCTTTTTAAGTCACATGAAATATTTATTTTTGTGAAAAGTAATTGGACATTCTTAAAAGAATAGGTACAATAATAAGTACAACCTTGTGGAGATGTATTTTATGAACACTATCAGTTACTCAGCATTTCGTAGCAATCTGGCAAGTGTGCTTGATAAGGTCAATGACGATCATAATCCTATTCTCATTACTCGACAAAATGGTAAGCCCGCGGTCGTTATGAGTTTAGAGGATTTTCATGCCTATGAAGAAACCGCTCATTTAATGGCGAGCCCTAAAAACGCGGAGCGTTTAAATCAAGCGATTGCAGAGGTTGAAGCTGGAAAAACTATAAAAAAAGGACTTCTTGAGGAATGATTTTATCTTGGGCCGAAAAAGCTTGGGAGGATTATCTGTATTGGCAACAAACGGATAAAAAAACTCTTAAACGAATTAACGTACTTATCAAAGACATCAAAAGACAACCATTCGAGGGCTTGGGCGATCCAGAGCCCTTAAAACACAACTGGTCTGGTTATTGGTCCCGTCGCATTGATCTCGAACATAGATTAGTTTACAAAATAGCGGACACGGCGCTCATTGTTGTTCAGTGTCGTTACCATTATTAAAAAGTAAAAATCTTTAATCATAAAGAGTCGGTCGTATTTTATAGTTCTCTGCATTTGTTCTACAACTCGAGCTTCCGCCGAGAGTATTTTTTGCCGATAGTGCGCTGCTAAAGCCTGCTTTTCCAGTAGTCCCAAGGACGATTCAAGACGGCTTGGTGAAGTTCATCAGTTTTTATAGCTTCCTCATGGGCTAAAAATTTTGGCTCTCCAAGTTGCATTGCAATTAGTTAAAGTGTTCGCCACAACTACGGCGTAAAAACCACGCGGTGATAATCACATTTATCACCCTTAATGTTGATACGTGGTTGGGCGCACTAATTCCCATTAAACCGCCTCCCGAGATCTTGAACAAAGCGAAGCATGTAACCATCAGGATCTAGAACGATGAATTGGTGGTTTCCAAGCTCTACATCATCGGCTCGATACCATTTTTCTTCAATAGGCAAAAAAATCTCAGCTCCAGATTTTTGAACACGTTCGTATAACTCATCGATATTATCAGTATTTATCTGCAAATTAATTCCTCTGCCGAAGGGAACTTCTAGTGGACCTGATATCCAGGTTCGGCCATTTTTGCCTGTAGGACATTTTTTTATTTCGTCGAGCATGATGCGTGAGCCTTGGCGCTCGAGCATGGCAAAACCGTCTTCTTCGCGTTGATATTGAATAGAGAAGCCTAGAATTGTAATGTAGAAATTCAAGCTAGTTTGGATGTTAGTGCAATAGAGCTCTGGTGTCAGTGATGTCTTAAAATGTTTTGTGATCATGCTAACGCCCTATTCTTCAACTGCTATACTAACTTGTTTTCAAATTTTAAGTGATACTAACAAAGGTTGCTACTAGGTGCAACCAACGTTTACCACCAACATTTACCGCATTCGCGGGCCAGATAATAAGGTTTCATCAGATGAAGAAGATGACGGCATTGCACTAGTTAATAAATTTTTATCATCATCATCGTTATCACTTTCATTATCAGTAGTGATGTCAATTAAAGGTGGACTAGAAGGAAAATTAGAGCTAGAGGGTTCTTCTGTTGATGTAGGTGTTGCCTTCAATAAATCTTTAACTGAGTATTCGGAATTACTACAGAACCATTCTTGAGCTGGTAAAAATTTCCATGTAGCGACTAAATGTCGAGCCTGATCTACATTGACATGGCGATATCCATATAGTGGAATTGTTCCTTCCATGATAGAGTCTTGGGCAGTATTTAATAAAAAAGTTTGTCCGTCTTTTGTCAGTTTTAAGCCAGATTTTTGTAATAATTCTTTCACTCTCACTCTAATGATATGATTAGAGTTTATATTTGCTCTTATGTTCACTGAACTATAATTAGAAATACCTGCGGCGGCTGTTATTGCCAAAAGCAATAAGGTGTTATCCAACGAGTCATAAAGAAGTTCATTGCCATCCTTGCCTCCGTCTTTTAAAGCGCGAAGAATAATTTTCACTATGGCAGTTGAAAATGTTGAAGCGTCTTTGGAGTGAGATTGATTTGCTTTAGACCGAGCATAAGCAGTTCCAATAGGTCTTAGTTGCTCACGCATGACCGGGCTGTTGTCTACATTTCGCAATAGTGATGCTGATGGCCCCGCTGAGACATCTAACGTTGGTTCTTCAGGTAGAGATGGAAATCTAGAGATTATATCCCAATAGACGGTTATAACAAGTCTTGCGATCTCGAATGCACGTTCTTCGACATCACTTATCGAAGATGCATAATGAGTCATACGTTTGATTCTTTGCCGCGCTCCTCCTGTAAAAAATCGGAATGAACTTTGAAAATTGTCCTTTACATCTTCCGGTACAAACTCTTTTACAAACTCACTTAAATCGACAGTTTGTGCTGTATATTCTAAACCAGCTTTTAAAGCCTCTCCTCCACTAAACATACTACCGAAAAAAGGAGTAACAGTTGCCGATTTTAGTCCGATAGCCAACCCATGCTCTTGAAACGTTCGTCTATGACGAGGAACATAATGCGATGGACTGCTGTAATAGAAGGAAAATCCAAGGTCTTGATTAAGTTGACGTTCTATCAAAAAGAATACTTCTCGATGCAGAGGGAATATCTTCAACTCTGCCAACAGTGTTTTTCGTCTCACTTCAAGCATCTGGTCAGAGTCATTAATTTTTAGTAAGAACGGTGGCTCTGGCCATGCAGATGTTGTTTGTTGTTGCGATTCTCTATAAGAGAGTAAATCATTAAATTGCGGTAACTCGTTTTCAAGTTCTGTTAGCCACGTTCCAGGATTAAACTGTAAGGATTTTCCGAAATTTTTCCAAGCATTGTAGAAACGAAGTGTCCGAGGACATCGTCCATTGCCATGCAATAGTAGGCGGTTTTCAGCAATCTGAGAAGCTTGCTTAAAAGCTAAGAACCATTCATTAAAATCCACAGAATCTTGTAGTCTAACTAAGCAATCATGAATTTCTGCCACCCCGCGTGGCGCTAATGGGCTTCCAGGGATAGAATTGATCAGTTTACCACCTTTGGACCAATAAAGAGTAAAGTACTTCTGGGTAATACAAAAACGTAGGTGCTGTAAATAAGATTTTAAACACGCCAACTGTATACTGTCTAAACGCCCTTCTCCATGGATGGAAATTTCTTTAAGTCGCTCTGCTACTGCTTGATGATGATTTTTTTTTGCGATGAGATAAGGTGTCAATCCTTGACAAACTGAGGTAACAGTAACACTCTTTTCAAGTAATAAATTGACGATCTCTAAATGGCCATTTGCAGATGCTTGATATAATGCAATTCCTCCAAGGTCATATCGTGGATCAGTAAAACTGGTGTTTGTTATCATAGAGGTTATTTCTGAAATGTTGCCAAGTCTTGCTGCATTAATCCATTGTTTTTGTCGCTCAGCGATATCTCTTAATCTTTGCTGTATTTTGCACTTTAAGTTCACTGATATTTTTTTTGTAAAGTTTATTTTTATTACAGTGAAGTTTTTATCTAGCTCATCAGTGAGCGTTTTAATATCTTCGTATGATAGTTCTTCTACTATATCTATCTTTTTTTTCCCTTGCTGTAATTGATTAATAATTTCTTGAATTGGCATGAGTAAGATTTCCTCTTAAAAAATGCGAAATGAGACACTCATAAAGACTTTGATCGAACTGGAATTTTACAAGATACCACAAGTTGACCGGTTTTGACACCGCATCCAATACGGTAAGCACATGATTAAATAGCAGGTAAATCAAAAAGTAAAAATTCAGAATCGCTATTCCAAGATAAGTTAAGTTTATCAATCAATCTTAAACCTGCGCCATCTCCTGCATGTAAAACAGATTGATCGACAGTAACAATGCCATTAATGACTTGTATCCAATAGAGTCTTTCTGGGTTTGCAGAAAGAGAAGCACACCAAAACCCATATGCTGTGGATCATAATAATTAGCAAAGGAAAAAGTATGTCGTGACTTCAGCCAGCCTTCATCAGAAAATCCTCTGTCATTGGAGTGTCTGATTTCAATCATTTCTTATAAGATCCTTAATTAAATTAAACGTTATAGTAATCGTTTAATTTTCCAGAAAACTCACTATTAAATATAGTACGTATATACTTATGGTAAGTTATTTGAGGGGCGTTGATTTATTTTTAAGGAAAAGATATGTCGCTTCAACAGATTAGTCATGATGAATTACAACAGCTTATCACTCAGCTTGATCAAGCCCTCTACAATCATGCGCAGTGGCACAAGGAACTTATTCGCACGCTGGTTTGTCGTTTGTCTTGTGACCGTCATGACATTCTTCCAGAGGCTTATAAAGAGTGCCGATTTGGGCAGTGGTATTATAGCCCAAAGCCGGATGATATTTCTCGCCATCTTGGTTTCATTGCAACAGGTGAAGCTCATAAACGTATGCATGAACTAGCTGGACAGCTATTGATTCAAGCGAGTGAGAAAAATACCATTAATCCTTTAGACTACGATCACTTTTCTAATGCGCTAGAACAATTGCGACTAGAATTAGCGACACTAAAACATGAGTCAGAAAGTTTGTTGTACAATAGAGATCCTCTAACCGGTGCAATCAACCGCATCAATATGCTGCCACTATTGCGAGAGCGTCAAGAAGCCGTGAAACGATTATCGCAGCCTTGTTACATTGCAATGCTAGACATAGATTTTTTTAAAAAGGTTAATGACAAGTATGGGCACGTAATAGGAGATCGAGTGTTAGGGACTCTTTCTCATTGCATCATTGAACATTTAAGACCTTATGATAAAGTGTTTCGTTATGGTGGCGAAGAGTTTTTACTTTGTATTCAAGATACAGATTTGCAAGCCGGCTATGATATTCTCGAGCGTCTTCGCGAAGATATTTCTTTGCTGGAATTGAATGTAAGTCACCCAAAACCTTTACATATTACTGTATCTATAGGGCTCACTTTGCTTTCTGCAACTCTACCGATAGAAGACTCTATTATACAAGCAGATCAAGCAATGTATTTGGCAAAATCTGCTGGGCGTAATCGTGTTGAAATGGCGGTTTCTCCTTCCATTGAAGAAATGAAATAAAAACCTTTAATCACACTCCTTTTGTCTTATTCAGCGGTTAGTTAAATTTGAAAATTAGCCTTAATAATCTCTTAATAATACTGAGTTAGAATGAGCGGCTATTAATGGGCATTATCAATGTAATGAGGAGCTACCCCCTATGTTTGGAAAGTCAGAATCTTTGCCGTCTACCTCAGAGAGTACACCTTCTGTGGCAGCGAGTAAGTACCAAATCGCTCTGGCATTTGAGGCAGAAGGTAAATTTGTTGAAGCAGTTCGTTGTTATAGTGAAGCTGAAAAAAGCATCACACCTGAAGAGAGAAATACCATCCCTCTAATGTCGAGCATATCCGTTAAGATCTCTAAAGCAATGGCAAGAATTGGAAAAAGCCAAAAGCCTCATGGAGATTATCGATTTTTTATATATCTTGGTAATTATTATCATGGGCATTCAAATTTAGAGATGGCACTTCATTATTATAAACAGGGCCGTAAAATAGCGCCCAGAAATGCCTCTATCATGTTTAACATATCGCTGTGTGTTAGTTCAGAGTTAGCAATAAGTTGGCGTATATTAGCTGCACTTCATGGTCATCAGCGCGCAATAAAAAATATAGATAATAATTGCCTTGGAAAAACGCCAGAGATGGTTGCAAAAGAGCATTTATTCTCATTGACACGAATAAAACCTATTAACTTTTGGACTTATGTTGATAAACAAATATCAAATAAAGTTTGTGCGATAGAACAAGCTAAAGAGGTGGTGCGTCGTTTAGCAGAGGGGGCCGATCTTAATGCTCCTCTTCAGACTTCAACGGCAGAAGAGCTTCCTTTGTTTGCAATGATTTCCTATGGCGAGACTCAATTAGCTCAACAATTGATTGCAGCAGGAGCCGATTGTGCAGCCGTCACTAGTAACGGCGAGACAGCATTACATTTAGCAGTGAGACATGGCTTGCCAGAGTTAGTGCCGTTATTGCTTGCACGTGGTTTGTATTTGGGTACTAAAAATGCAGATGGCAAGACAGCGCAAGAACTTGACGTACCAGGTGCCTCAAGCCTTAACTTCGTGCCAAGCTCTACAACTATTAGAATGAAGCCAGGTAGTCAGTAGCGAAACAGCATTTTAGGCTGACTGGTTGAACTAGAGAGAGAGTCGCTGCAGCTTGCTGTAGTATCTAGAGTACTCGCTATTTCTTGAGAAGCTAATGTCATTGTCAAAAGAGTTATTGATTAACCTAGGAGAGCAGCTTGGCTCTCCTAGATTAATATTATCTACTCACGCAGCAGGTGTAGGCAAAGCCTTCTCTTTTTGCTGAGAGTTGATAACGTCAGGTTCTGAGTTATTCTCTGGGTTAGTGCCGCGGATTTCAGAACTTTGTTTAGAGGCGCCTTCAAAAAACTTTGTTGTTGGAGGTGAAGCATCAGGGTTTTTATCTTTCAATTTATTTTCTTTAACCATGGTGTTTATTGAAATAACACCTTGAATAAGCTCAGAGAGCATTCCCCTGTTATTTTCTTGCATAATGGTCATAAATCCATTGATACCTGCGGAAATTTCCTTTTGAGCATTTACCAAATGGATTTGCAACTCTTTCAACCCTTCTGCCTGTTGAGAAAGCAGTTTCATTAACTCAGCGTGCATAGCCTCGGCAGAAATCATAAATTGCTTGCCGATAAACTCGTCTTGTGGAGCGAACTCTGCAATTTCTAGCTTTTCAATTCTAGCACGCAATGATTTAAGATCATCCATTATAATTTCTTTACTGAAAGCTAGATCTTCTTTATCTAGGGTTTTGTCTCTTATTAATTCTTTTGCTTCAGCTTTAATTTTTTCTATCTCATCTTTTAATTCCTTTATTCTTGTAGCTGCTCTATCTCGCATTAAGCTTGCAACTTCCATAGTTTCAGCAAGATACTTAGAAAACAACTCTACAGCAGTTTTTTGTATTTGCTGATTTTGAGCCATGGCCTCAGAATTTTGCTTACCAAATGCAGCTACTGCATCGCTGGCTCTCTGAGCGATAGAATTTGCAATGTCTAACATTTTTTGTTGTGTTTCTGCATTAATTCTAAAAGCGGTGAGAATGGTATTAAATGCTTGAACTCCAAGATAGCCATCTTCAGATAACTTTCCTGATTTTAATGCTCGGGTTGCGGGATCTAGATCTTTATCTCCCCAGTGTTCCATGATAATCCCAAAGTTAGGAGAATCTAAAAATCCTCTCAAACCTTCAGGTATAGCAGTAAGTCCAGAAGTAATAGTGGTTATTATATTTATTTTCTTTTCAGCTGACATATTAAGTTCCTCTTTTTTTAAGTTAAAATAATTTATAAAGGCTCCTTTAAGCAGAGTCTTTACATTCTTATCATTGATGGTAACCCCCATCTCCCTTAATAGAGATAGAGCTCTCTTATAACCAAGCATTAGTTGCTTGATAGATTTTAAAAAAATAATTTCTGTTTTGTTTAATAAGTATTTTACATATTCCTCCTCAGTTTTAAAGTGGATATTTATAGATTTATTGAAATACGCGATGTCCAAGGTCATGAATGTTGCAATCACATATCTGATCATAGTGGCACTTGCTTGCAAGCGCTTTTTATAATAATCAATGTTGCTCTTAGCAGTGATGCATTCAATATTGGAAAGTTCTTTTTGGGCATCGACTAAGAAATTTTGAAATTTTATTTGACATCGATAAGACCATGCATTCAATCCATTGGCCATTGCTAAGCGACCGATGTCGTAGACAATAGGTTTCCAATGGTGGCCAGTATGGACTGAGTGGCTTGGAATGTTTGTAGGTACAGGCGGTTTGTCTTTCTGTAAAGAAGTCGTTAAATTTTTTAATACGGTGGAAGGAGCCACTATGGGCCCCACTTTTTGTGAGTCATGTCCGTGTATGTGTGTCGAATCTACATCGGGAGGAGTTGCCTCTCCATCAGGAGCTGGAGTGTCATCACCCGGTGTAATGATTACCCGAGCTCCAGCATGTTCTGTCAACTTTAGCAGCTTATTACCTCCTTGCTTAGCGCCAAAGGACACAGCGTTGATAAGAGCAGCTTGGCTCAGCATGGCAATTCTTTCAAATTCATTAACAATATTATTGGAAGAAAAGTCTGCAATTTGTTTTAGAAAGTCTTCTCTTTCTAAAAAGTAGTCAGTCTTTAAGGATTTGGCATAGCTCAAATAATACTTAATCACTAGTTTTTTATATGGCATTAAATCTTGAGGACAATTTAGATTGTCTAATTGATAACTTTTGATGTTGTAATCGTCATCCTTTAACTGCCACTCAGTTTCGTGGTTTTTGGGGGTTCTTAAATAATGGTTAACAAATCTAACCATATCAATGGATCCATCTTCCTTTAATAGGCCGTGAAGTTTCAACCAAGTGCAGATATCTTCTATTTTTCCAGAGGGTATTTCAGTTCGATGGGTAAGAATTTTACTGAATGTCAAAAATTCTTTGTTATAATCATCTAATATTTGTATTAAATTTTCATAGAACTTTTCTCTTTCTTGTTGGCTGAGCGAAGAAAATCCATGAAGTCCAGACTGTTTGTCTAGTATGAGAGCCTCCACTTTTTTGAAAAATAAAGTTTGATGTGTATTAAGCCCAAGGTGATGATCACAAGCAAATAATAGATTAAGTCCGGCGGTAAGAGCGGGCCGGTCAAACAAGACACTGACTTCATCTTTTAAATGTTTTTCTACTTTTGATCTTGTAGAGGAGACTATTTTATTTCTAACCGCGGTTAAAGATTTTTGACTTGCTTCCGTTACAATAGCTTCTGCAGCATCAAATCCAAATTTTTTCAATGCTCTGACAATGGCTTTTACATTGAGAAGCGCAATATCATCAGAGCTAGCAGCTATTAGTGTTTTCGTCGTATGTTGCGTAGCGTGGGCTGTATGTTGGACAGCGCTCATGTAAGAAAAACCGGCCATGGAGAAACTTAAAGCGACACTTAATGCTTTCTGCCAAATATACGTACTGAGCTCAAATTCTCTAGTAGACAGTGTCGTTACAATACGAAGTAGATCGCCTAAGGCTTCACCGCCAAAGGCTAAAGCAAAGTTAATACCGGCACCGGCGGTAAACCCTGCTATTGCAAGACAAGCGGCAGTTTCTAAAAGACACAGTGTGGTTAAAAACACTAAGCTTTTCCACGGGAGTGGATTTTTTTCCAAGGTCTCATAAAGATAAAAATATCCATTTCTTAAAAAATCTTCTTGAAAGTCTTTGGACTGGCTAATGTTCATTAATTCTTTTTGAATCGGTTTGTAACGCAATGTTAAATCTTGTTTGAGTCGATCAGCGGCTTCTAATACAACCTTGCCTTCTTCATTGCTAATATTACCAATAGTTAAAACAGCTTGGTGGTGTTGCTCAATGGCTAAATTTAGCAATCCATAGGCTTCTTTTTTATTTTCTGTAACAAAAGCCAATTCAACAGGTGTTTTTATATCAGTCAAAATAGTGTCGGCACATTTTTGTGAAATCTTAGAAATAAAAAGTGTTGCTTGAGGTTGGCGAACCATGGCATCTTCCGCCGGCTGCTCTTTTTTTATTGCAACTAAATCTTTTAATAACTCTCCTGCTTGTTGGATAGAAAGACTCTTGAGGATTAAAGTGCCATTCTGTTGGATGGAATCAATAGAAAATGGTGAATGGCTTAGCTTCCCATCAGGTCCTTTTAGAACGATGTTGTGAGTTTTTTCCATCACCTTCATCAAACTAGTTTTATTAATCTCTATGAGATGTAGGTCAACTGTTTGCTCCAGCTGGTTTTCAATCTGAGGCAAGAGAGATAAAGCTTGAGTTAAGGTTAATGTTTTTGCTGTCAAACTTATTAAAATTTCCTCATACTGTTCGTTATGTTTCATGCGATCCAGTAATTTACGACCTTTTTCTGCAGTTCTTTTTGTGCCATTACATAGAAAATCTCCCATCTTAGAAAAAGCTTTGTCAGCAGCCTGCGCCCATCGTTCTAAGGTTTCAAGAGTGCCAACAGTTTTTCTTTTTTCTTCAGCATTCTCTTCCGCGGCTTGTGCTGTTATAGATTGTGTTTCTGCAGCCTGCTCCTCTATAGGTTGTTCTTCAACTGCATTTCCTGAGTTATCCGCTGCAGGTTGGGCGGCAGGTTCCTCTTGATTGTATTTTGACGGACGATTGATCGGTAGCAGAGCTTTGCAGGCTAAAGCACCACCTAATTTCTCACTGTCAAAGGAAATAGTCATTGATACATTATCAGGCAACTTATCAATAGTATTTTCTAACTGAGAATTAGTTGTTCCATCTTTATTAGTTTTGAAATGTCGAAACACAATTTGCAGATTTTTATTATCAGGTGTTATCTGAGCATTTCGTCGTGTAAGTTCTTTTAGTGCTCTAGTTTTTCCTAATCTTTCATTGCGTTCAACAACAATGCCTTCTTGAAGCCATTGCAGCTCAATGGGTCTCTGTGCTTGCTCAATTTGCACAATAGATTGAGTCATAGAGTTTAATAATGTTTGATAGGCGGTCAGTCGTTGTTCTAGTTGGCGCATTAACACCATGTCACTAGCAGACTTTTCCGTTTTATTTTTTAAAGATGAATAAAGTTCTAAATCTTGACGTTGAACCCCATTGCTTAATACCGTGTATGCTTTGGTGAGAATATTTTTAGCTTCTTTTTTATAGTGAGGTCCTTTTAATTTAATAATCGCATACGCCATATGATAAAACGCGTTATAAGAAAAAATCTCATCTTGTGCAACGGCTTTTTTATAAGCTTCAATCGCTTTCTCATATAAATAGCGAGCCCATGGTTTTTGTAATAGCGAATTTGCTTTATGTAATAATGAGTTACCTAATCTAATATAATAAGCTGGGTTTTTTATGATGGTATCGTTTTTATAGTCGCTGATAGCGGTGCTTTTAAATAATTGAAACTCTACTAGCACTTCAGCTTCTGACTTTGTTTCTAGATCGCGAGACTCAAACCATAAACCCCATTGCTCTTCTAAGGCAGCTCGTTTAGCTTCAATGAATTTTGCTTGGTAGAATTTTTTTGCCCAAGATTTTTGGGAAAGACCGCGGTCATGATCGTCTAATACCTTTATTAGCTCTAGGTAGTTTTCAAACAACGTGTTCATTTTATTGATTAATGGCAGCTCATGCTCTTCCATATAGGATAAAGCATCTTCTTCTTTTTTATCTCGCAGCTTAGCAAAGCTGTCAAAGCTTCCGTCAATCTGATTTAACTCATCATCACTTAAAGCGAAAGAGTTGATAACATCTTCTTTGTTAACGATAGATTGCGCGGTTCCAGGTTCGCCACAGCTACCGCCGCGTCCATAGACTTGCGTATCTCCCCGTGAACTCTCCGATAAAAAAGTCATGATGGCATGGATTCCACCATGAGCAACAACGTTGTTGTTTAATTTCGGATGTACGCCACGTCCTGCTAAAGGCGTCGAGATAATAATCGTGTTGCCGTCGAGTGGGTAATTTAAAAAATCTCCTTGTGAGCTTTGATCATCGACATATAAAAAACGTTTGCCAGTAAATGCATTTTCTTTTTTTAATAGATCATTCATTTCCTCAGCGGCTTCAATGGTTTCGCAAACAATGAGTGACACCCGCCCTTTTTCTGCTTCTTGAATCGCTGTGCGTCTCACTTCTTTTGACCAGTTTTTTTTATCTTCGCAAACTTTTCCAGGTAGGATGGTGAGTCGACTGGGCATAAAGGTAGGTATTTCTATGAGTTCAGCTTCGAATGCTTTTTTGAGTAATGTTTGAAAAGCAGGAGAACCCAAAGTTCCAGACATGCCAATCACACCCTCGCGATACTTTTTATAAAGGCCCATCTTAGTACTAAAGTTAGTGGTAATGTTTAACGTGGTGACAGGTAGCCCTTCTTTTATCTGCACCATTTGCTGTAGACCTCGACTCCATGAAGTTCCTCGTTGTCTAACACCAGTGTCGAGGTTGGTGGGTGCAATAATTTTTTTGCCTTCATGTTCTTCAATTGTGTAATGTTTCTTTTCAAAACAATCATAGAGAGCACATATAGCACTTTGTACCCAAGCATTTTTTTGATGGGTGACAAATTCTGTTAAGTGATTAGGAATTTTCATGCATTGCTCTTTGCCTTCTAAGAGCTTATCAACAAAAGCAAGCAAAGACTCTTGGATAACAGCACGACGAATTAATGGGTCAATATTTTTTGTTACATCATGATCAAGATTGTTTAATTCCTTCCAAATAAGCATCATTAGGGGCGTTAATGCATCCATATGTGGCATTGACTCAGCTAGCATCGCAAATTTTGTGTTTTCATCAATCGTGAAATTATCAACTTCGTCGATGATGAGTGTATCAAAGCCACGGTCACCTCGTGTACCTAGGCCACGATATTGATCTCTTAATATATCAAATTGAAAGTTATCGGCAGAACCGCAGACAATGGGATTTTTATAAGCGGGTTTTAACCCTTTTTTATAATGTTTATCTTCATTGCTATCAACGGTTAAATCGCCCCATGTGGCATAGAAATTAGAAAAGGATTTCGCATCTCGAGTGGCCAGAGGCGCTGAACTGGTGGCGGCATCGACGGTTTTCTCATCGTATAACGAACGCGCTCTTGCTAGCATAGCGGTTATTAAAGACTTACCTTCGCCCATAGTAATTTGTGCAAAAATATTTTCTTTGTTGGTGGTGCAACGCAAAATGAGAACAACTGCTAATAATTGTGTGCGGTGTGGTGAATAGCCAAAGGTTAAAATGCACACACGGATTAACACGGCTAAAAATTCTGATAATAAGTCGTCGTGGTCAATAATATTTAAGTTGCTTTTTTTAATATGACGCTCCCAGTCTTGAATATCACTTTCTGTCCAAGCGTAGATCGGTGATGAACGTTCAAAACCTGAGAGCAAAGGAACTTGTAGTAAATTTTGAAAAGAAGACTCACCCTTTTCTATCATATTTTTCACCCTATCTCCTTGTAAAAGGCGCATCAAGGCAGGGTTATTTTTGTTTATTTTAGAAAGCCTCATTTCATCCAGTAATGTTTTATAGCTTTTTTCTGCGGTATCTCTTACTAATAATTGTGTGGGGTTCACCACGAGATGTGCGGGTACTGCTATGATGTCTTGCTCTTCTAGGAGATGGGGTTGAGGCATAGCGGCGATCACCACAGGTGAAGTCATATTAAGAATGTTTTTTTGTAAAATAGAAAGACATTTTTTTGAAACTTTTTCATCTTGCTTATAAACACCTTCCATTATTTTATCCAGAGCATATTCAGGAAGTGGTTGAAACTCAAGGATAGCCTCTAGCAATTTGACAACATGACGATTAAGCTCAGAATATCGCGAAAGTTCCTCGGCTAGCATTTCGATGAAATTATCAGAGAGCGGCCACTTTCTTTTTACCATAGATTGGATTAATTGAATAGCCGTAGATTTAAACTCGTCGTTAGAGAGCAGCTCAAAAATGCGCTGCATCATATTGTCAGTTAATGGGGCTTCGGCAATCTGCAAATAATCAGAAAAAACGCGCAAAGCATCTTCTTCGATAATTTCAGTATTGGATTGGCAAGCTGATAATAAATAATCGAGCAATGATTCTGACAACAAAAGCGAAGAATGATGTTTAAGAGTCACGCCCACTATTTTCATGAAATAAGGATGACTCCAGTGCTGATGGTCTTTAGTTAAGTTAATAAACAGAGTTTCAATAAATGATCTGGGAAACATCATGCCTTTTTCGGCTGCCTTACCAAAGATTAAAAGAAGATTTTTTCTAATGGCATCGGAATTTTCTGGCGTTTTAATCAAAAGCTCAAGCAAGTGATGCATAAAATGAGCAGCATAGGGTTGTTGATTGATATCTTGCAGTGAGTCAATGAGTGAGCTTGTGAAAAAACAAATGGCTTTTACTAACTTTGGATTTGCGAGGTGGGCCGCTAACTGCTCCAATAGAGGCAGCGTGCCTATGAGCTCATTATGATGGTGTGCGGAAAAACCTAGCAAGCTTAGTAGAAGCTTTTTTGTGTTGCTATCAGGATTATTTAAACTTTGTTGTATTAAATAATGGATGATGGCTGGCGATAATTTCTGACCATTTTCTGCAGCTTGTCGCAAGATCAGCAATGCTTGATAAACGGTTTTATCATTCCTTTCTTGATGAGTCGCTATTTCTTCAATTGCGCTGAGAAGATGCGGCGGCAGTGGATGGTCGTGTTGTACGGCGGCTAAATAAGCAGCCATTTCACCGATGCAAAACGGTTGTTTTAAAAGATGATAAACATCACCTGTTAAGTGTACCCACAAGCCATGCGCTTTATATCGAACAGCATCTTCTGCGCATTCTGAATCAGCTAATTGCTTTAAAGATTCACACCATCTCTCCTCCATCGCAAGAACTGAGCTGTTAGGCAGATTTAAATGATTGATTAAGGCTTTCAGTGCATGTAATTGTTGGCGATGCAGTGCGTGAGCAATGGGCTTTTTAAACGTACTAATCTGACCTAAGGCTTGTTTTTGTAACAGAGCTTTCACCGTCATGAGTGCATTGGTTCTTATTTTAAATTCTTTGTCTTCCAGGGCTTCTTGCAATACTTTCCATAGAGTATTTTTTTCTGGAAAATACCGTTGTTTATTAATAACAGCATGACGAATAATTTGAAACGTTTTTACTCTTGCATTTTCCTCAAGTGCCTTTTCCTCCGCACGATGAAGGGTATATCGTTGTTGAACTTCTGATAAGCGGTATTTTAACTTAACATGGCCTTTTATCGCCTTCAACTCCCCTACTGTTCCCTTGAAAGAAGATAAGCCTGGACCTTTCGCAGGGTATTCTACGATCGTACGGGTTTTATATCCTGACGATATGTTTATAGCAAACAATGCGTTTTCTAGCACGCTTAAATCATCTGCAGAAAGTAATTGGGGTTTTGGTAATTTTGTTTTTGCTAACAAAACAACGGCCATGACCTCATGATAATACTCTGTCGGACGTAACGTGTGCAGCGCTTTAATACCGCGAAGAAATAATTTCTCGGCTTGTTCAGGTAATTGGGTTTGGCCATTATTAATGGCGTGCCCTAACGCTAATAATACATAGGGAAGATTTTTAAAACGATGGGTTCCTAAATCTAAACTTAATTCATTCAGCAAGATTTGAATGGCTTCCGAAGGTAATCGCCACTGATGTTCTGCCAAATAACCAAGAATGCGAAAAGAAAGTGTGGCACATTTATTTCGCTCGGGTTGCTTAATCAGTATACGGCCATGATTATATTGTGCATATTCGAGAAGCTGCCGTAATTGAGCTTGTGTAATAGTTTGTGCTGTTGTACTGCCTCGAGCATGTCGCAGTAAATTTTTTAAAAAAGACAATGGACGTAACTGGTCTAAAAAGCTAACGCTATTTTTTGAATGTGGTAACTCGGGCAAGTTAGTTAAGGATTTTCCTAGTTTTGGTGCAGACACTTGCTCACTAAAATTTGCAGAAAGAACATGAGCTTCGGTGGTTACATGCTTTGATTCCACAGCGGATTTCATTTGCTGCGCTTGCTGGGTAACACGTAGTGTTACCCCCGTGGGTATGGCGGTTTTTTTATGAACTTTTGACGCAATGTTTTCTTCGTTGCTCATTGTTTTCTCACGTAAATCTCGATCAACATCAGATTTTTTTGCATCTTAGATAGTTTCTTTATCGCTCAACACCGGGAAAACCCCGGTATTTTGGTAAAAGCCACAGTATTTTTCTTCACCATTGGAACAGACTGACAGAGAGTATTGGTTTATTTTGTGCTAAAGCGGTCAATATTAATTTGGAGATAGAATAGACGTTATAAGGGAGTATGTTGAATAAACAATGCCGTAGCTAACTTTTCAATAAGTAACGCGGTGCGATGATCGATATCATGCTCGGGATTAAACTCCGCAATTTCTGCCCCGATGAGTCGTGGGTCTCCGCAGATAGTTTGCAGTGTTTCAATGAGGTCTTCGCTGTTTAAACCATGTGGTTCAGGACTGCCGACGCCAGGCGCTTCGAGAGGATCGATGGCATCTAGATCAATAGAGATTCCATAGTTTTGGGTACCGTGAGTAACAATCTGATGAGCCTCTTGAAATACAGCGGCGAGTCCGCGCTCTTCCACTTCTTCCATAAAAAAAATACGGACATTGAGTGATTGCAATAATGCCGCTTCGCCGGCTTCAAAACTACGAACGCCGATTAAACAAACATGATGTGGTTGTAGTTTCGGAGTAGGTGTCATGAGATGAGTTAACGCCTCATTACCATATCCTAGTAAACATGCCAGAGGCATACCATGCAAATTGCCGCTGACAGTTGTTTGTGGTGTATGTGAATCCATGTGAGCATCAAACCAAATGAGACCTAAAGGTCCTTGTTTTTCTATCGCAGCGAAGACACCACTCCAAGTGCCAATAGCGCAAGTATGATCGCCGCCAATGGTTAGAAATGGCTGATGCTCCCGATAAAGTTGTTCGGTTTGTTGTGCGAGCTGTTGGCAAAGCGCGGCAATGCGTGAGTTAACGTCTTTATCAAGTTTGTGAGACAACGATAGTTTGTCGATGATCGTGCGCCAATGGAAAGAAGGTTGCGAGATTAATAGAGATTGTTGTAATGAGTATGGACCTGCTGCGCAGCCATGATCTCCTGCACCATCACCCCATGCAGCGCCTAATATCTGAAGAGATTTCTTTTCCATCAGTATGATCCTCTCCTCCCCTTTCCTTCAATACTAGTTCATTTTGAGCTAATCGGTGGGGTGCATGGAAAAGATTTCTACTCTAGCCGGAGGAATATTGAGCCAGACAATGAAGGATTTTTTTAATTGATAATGACTTGGATAATAGTGATCTTGAGTTCTTAAATCATAAGTAAATTGTATGTATTGTCCTTGCGGCGATAATACTTTTGAAATTTGTGAAAAAATAGCTTGACGGGTTTCTTTAGGAATTGAACGCAGCGGTAAGCTAGAGACAATCATCTCTACAGAACGTTCTTCACGTTGCAACAAATCTGATAGAAGCGCTGCATCGCCCTCAAGAATATTAATTTCTGGAAAATGTTCACGTAAGTTTTTGGCAAGAGACGGCGCGTATTCTACAGCAATCATTTTTTGTGGTGGGATGCCTGTTGCTAATAACGCTTTTGTAATGGCACCGGTACCGGCTCCTAACTCTACTAAAATACTCTGTTCGGATAAATGCACGTGAGAAGCAATGGTTTGAGCTAAATATTTAGAGCTAGGTAATACAGCACCTGTAGAGCGTGGATTTAACACCACCACTTTCAAAAAAGTAAAAATACTTTCGCCTTGCTGAAGATTTTTCTGGATAGCGTGTTTCACGCCTTGTAAGTAATTATTTTTAGGATAGATCAATAGCCAGAGGCTTTCTATTCGAAGCCACAGATAGTGCATGATGGACAAAACATAGTGTCGGCATCGGTTTATTAATTTGTTATTTTTAAGTTGCGCAAGCATGGTTCATCATTTTTCACATAAAATAGCGGTTAGTCTAACATAAAATGGAGATTGTAGATAATACGGATTGATTTTTGTTATTCTCTATCGATATACTGCTCCCTCCAAACTTTTAGGAAGGTTTTTTATCATGTTTGCTAACAAGAAGGCTCTAACAGGCTGGGTATTGCTGCCCTTGTTTTTTGTTTTGATCATTGATGCCATGGGAATGGCCATTGTTTTGCCAATTATTGGACCACTCTTTATGGATCAGGTTAACGGCATGTTGGCTGCGGGTGCCTCTCAAGAACTACGAATGTGGTGTTATGGCTTAACCTTGACGGTATTTTTTCTGTTAATGTTTATAGGTGCGCCATTTTTAGGGGATTTGTCGGATAAGTACGGTCGACGAAAAATTATTCTTCTTTGTTTATTGCTCACCTCCCTTAGCTATATCTTATGCGCCATCTCTATTGGTTTGAAAAGTGTTTTCTTATTATTGTTTGGACGAGCACTCGCAGGTTTTATGGCGGGCAGTCAACCTATTGCGCAGGCGGCAATTATCGATGTGAGCGCACCAGAGGATAAAGCTAAAAATATCGGAACCATTACCATGGCAAGTTGTCTTGGCTTTGTTGTGGGTCCGTTGTTAGGTGGGTTTTTCTCAAAAAATTCCCTTGGTATTAGCTGGATGACCTACAGCACAGGCTTTTATATCGCAGCATGTTTAGCTTTTATTAATGGTGTGTTTGTCTGGTTGAGTTTTAAAGAAACCAGCGAAGTACGTGCAGCAGTCACAGTGCAATGGAATAAAGGGTTAACCCTCCTATTGGGCGCGTTTAAAAATAAAAATTTACGCGTGCTATCCTTGGTTTTTGGGCTTAGTCAGTTGGCCTGGGGATTATACTTTCAGTTTGTATCTATCTTCTTTATTTCCATCTATCACTATAGCTCAATGATGATCGGTCTTTTCATTGCCAGCATGGGTGTTATTTTTGGATTGACGCTAACGGTATTTCTGCGATTTTTTATGAGATTTTTTTCTGTTCGCACCTTAGCATGGAGCTCTTTATTAATGATGAGCGCTGGCTTGTTACTTAATATTTTGTTTCATCAAGAATGGTTATTGTGGGCTACTCTACTACCAATTATTTTGGGGGTTGGTGTTAGCTATGCAACCTTGCTTACGCTGTATTCTGATCTCGTGCCTGCAGATAAGCAAGGTTGGGTGATGGGCGTTAGTTCTTCCATTGCAGCGATTTCGTGGATCATTGGCGGATTAATTACGGGGATGGTAGGGATACGTTTTATTGGGTTGCCCTTTGTGATCACTAGCGGAAGTGCTTTTATAGGATTTTGTCTGTTATTTAGAAGTCGGCATCAGTATAAGAAGCATTAGGGTTTGCTCTTTGGAGAGAATATTTCGAGTCGATGTTGATTAGGACGCTCTTCGTCGAGCGCACAATGCAAGCGGTGTCAGGTATCTTTGCAGAGAGCAAAAATGCGAGAAACCTTTTTATGTTGCAGATGTCGCTTCACACACGCTGTCATCCCCGCGCAGGCGGGGACCCATTTTTATAGAAAGCTCGGAGCGCGTGTAAAAATGGGTTCCCGCCTGCGCGGGAATGACAGATGAATTTTGCGCAAAGAGGAGTGCTAAACGCTACTCCTAAGATCTGCTTTTTATTTCCTTGCGACGCCGGTAGCTCTTGCAGCCGCGATAACTGCTTCGGCAACGGCGGGTGCAATGTTATTATCGAATACGCTCGGAATAATATAATCCGGTGACAATGCTTTCTCATCGATAACATTGGCAATGGCAATGGCTGCAGCTAATTTCATCTCTTCGTTAATATCACTCGCCATACAATCTAATGCACCGCGAAAAATACCAGGAAATGCGAGGACATTGTTAATTTGATTGGGGTAATCACTGCGCCCTGTTGCCATAATCGCTACATAAGGACGTGCTAATTCTGGCATGATTTCAGGTGTCGGATTAGCCATCGCAAATACGATAGGATCTTTTTTCATTTGCTTTAAATCCTCTACCTTTAACGTGTTAGGGCCGGATAACCCTACAAACACATCGGCATCCACCAAGGCATCTTTGAGAGTGCCTTGAAGATTACGAGGATTGGTTAACTCAGCATATTCTTGTTTGGTAGCATCTAATCCTGGCCGACCACGATAGATAATACCTTGGCGATCACAACCAATAATATCGCGTACACCATAAGCTAATAACATTTTGGTACAAGCAATGCCAGCGGCACCTACTCCGCTAAAGACGATGGCCAAATCTTCAGGGCGTTTTTTCACAATTTTTAAAGCATTAATGAACGCAGCTGTTAACACAACAGCGGTGCCATGTTGATCATCATGAAAAACCGGAATGTCTAATTCTTCTTTTAATCGGCGTTCGATTTCAAAGCAGCGCGGTGCGGAAATATCTTCTAAGTTAATGCCACCAAAACCTGGCGAAATATATTTAACAGCTTTGATCACTTCTTCAGTATCTTTAGTATCTAAACAGATGGGGAATGCATCAACGCCAGCGATATCTTTAAACAACATAGCTTTCCCTTCCATCACGGGCATAGCTGCTCGTGGACCGATATCACCTAATCCTAAAACAGCTGTACCATCACTCACGATGGCAACGGTATTGCGTTTGATTGTTAAGTTATAGGCATCTTCAGGGTTATTTTTAATAGCTTCACAAATGCGTGCAACACCGGGTGTATACGCCATAGAAAGATCATCGCGATTTTTAATAGGATTTTTGCTAGTCACTTGGATTTTTCCACCCAAATGATATAAGAAAGTGCGATCGGAGACGTGAACTACTTTAATATCTTTTACCGCATTAAGTGCATCTACCACTCGTTGCGCATGATCTGAGTCTTGGGTATTGAGCGTCAAGTCGCGCACGATGATATCATCTTTAACACGAATAATATCAATGGCACCAATGTTCGCTTCCTGTTTAGCAATGGTGGACATTGCTTCTGACAATATGCCGGGATGATTGACCAGCTCTAGTCGAACAATAATGGAATTACTAGCACCTAAAGATGACATATATGTTGCCTCACTATAAAAATTAAGCCCAATCAAAGTAATGACGAATACCTACGCCAACAGCCGTGGATCCAGAATTGCTGGAATCATAGATACCGAATACGCCAGAACGATGATGCAATCGATAGAAAATTTGCCAATCAGGACGGCTAGGTAAGGAAGCAGTTGCTTCAAACATCAGATAATTTTCTAAACGCCGCCCATTTATGGATACATTATGATCACGCTTTTCCAACAATGGGATGCTGGTAGCATAAGAGACTCCTTCCCCAAAGGCAAGCGTCGTTGTTAGATAATGGTTCCAAGGAAAGTTAATCCAGCGCAGGTTGAAATAAGGGGTAAATTCATAGATAGGCCCGACGGGATCATCCTGATAAGTCACATTGGCATTTACCTCAAATTTAGCGTTAATGGCGCCAAAAAATTGGTTTAAGGGATTTGCTGGTGCCAAGCGATAATTGAGTTCCGCCGCATAGAGGGCAGTATTCTGGAACTTATACTGAAAGCGTAATAGTTGATTCAGCAAATCGTCATTGATTCTGCCGTAATAGGCGGCAACGCCCCACAGCCCCTGCTCGGGTTGAGGTTGGTAAATCATTTGCTGTTGCGGCGTCATGGATGCGGGTTTAGGCTCAGCCACTGCGAGCCCAAGTAGCGCTGCTATGAATATAAAAGCATATTGTATTATTCGGAGTGACATTCTTTGTTTGAGCTGTATTTAAAGAGGTAGGATTGTAATCACTTTGCAGGGGCAGCGCAAGGGAGTTTCTCTCTGTAGGAGAAGAAAATTGACTTAAAAATCATCACTTTTTTGAAAGTTTTCTTCGCTTTGTTTATTGAGCAAAATAATGCTAATTCGGCGATTGGAAGGGTCTAAGGGATTTGCTTTGTTTTCGGGGACGGTATCTGCCAGGCCAGCAATTCGTAAAATTTTCTTTTCTGATAATCCATTGGCAATTAAAGCGCGACGGGTACTGTTAGCGCGCTCAGCAGATAATTCCCAGTTACTATACCCCGCTTCATTACCGCCATAATTAGCAGCGTCGGTATGCCCTGAAATCAAGAGCCGATTGGAGACCTTTTGCAGCTGTGGTGCAAGCTTGGATAGGATCAGTAATGCATTGGGTTCCAGAGTCGTGCTGCCAAGGGCAAACATAGGTCTATTATCCAGATCAACAATTTCAATGCGCAATCCGTTTTTTAATAAATCGACTTTAATTTGGTCTTTGTGTTTGTACAACTGAGGGTCTTGAGCGATTTGTTTTTCTAATTGCTTTTTAAGTTTCAACAAATCTTCTTTGTCTTGTAAGATGACCAATTTGTTAATGGTTTGTGCACCGGAAGCCGTTTGCGGTTTTAAGGGTACAGCCACAGTATTTGTTTTTGTTTGTTGAGTTTTTTGGTCACCCGCATTTTGTGGCTCTTTCATATCTTGTGGTGCATTGGCCGTGGTGCCTGCAGTGGCAGCTTTGGTTTTTTCCCCTGTACTTTTATTTTGAATGAAATAGTCACTCATAGGTTTATTAAAATAGTCGGCGATGCCTTCTAACTGATATTTATTTAAAGAGCTTAATAACCACAGCAAGAGAAAAAATGCCATCATAGCTGTTACGAAATCAGCGTAAGCAATTTTCCAAGAGCCACCATGATGACCGCCGTGAACTTTTTTTATTTTTTTAACAATGATGATGGGTTTTTCTTTGTCCGTCATAATGCACTTATTTTGCTTTTAATTCTTTAACCATGTCTTCCAACACGGCATTTGTAGGTTTTTCCGCTGAGAATAATACTTTTCTTCCGAATTCTAGAGCAACACTGGGGGCGCAATTATTGATGGATGCTAATAAAATAACTTTGATACATTGCAACGCTTTGGTTGATGCGGTAAGGCGCTGTTCCAACATGGTGGCCACAGGTGCGATAAAACCATAGCCTAATAAGATCCCTAGAAAAGTTCCCACCAAGGCTTTCGCGACGAGCTCACCTAATTGAGCAGGTGGTAAGCCGACAGAAGCCATGGTGTGTACCACACCCATCACGGCAGCTACAATCCCGAAGGCTGGCATGGCATCAGCAACTTTGGTGATCGCACTAATAATACTTTCCCCTTCATGATGGTGAGTCTCAATGTCATTATCCATGAGATTTTCCATTTGGAAAAAATCAGCCAAGCCCGTGACCATCAGCCGCAAATAATCTTGCATAAACTCTATAGCATGGTGATCTTTCAGTACCAATGGAAATTGCGAAAAGATAGGGCTTTGCTGAGGATCATTAATATCGGCTTCAATAGTAATAATGCCTTCGCGTTTAATTTTGTTGGCGATGAGGAATAATAAAGATAATAATTCGCGATAAAAGTCTTTGTTATAGGGACTGCTTTTTAAAACACTGAAGCCAGATTTGACGACAGCCTTAATGGTTTTCATGTTGTTACTGGCAAGAAAGGTGCCTGCTGCAGCACCGCCGATCATCAATAATTCTAACGGTTGAATTAAGGCTGCTATATGACCGCCCGAGAGAACGAAACCGCCAAAGACCGCACCTAAGATGATGATATAACCAACAATCACTAACATAGAAAATCCATTTTCAATTTGTTAAGAAAACTATAGCAGCAGTTATCCTTAAATGGAACCGTCGCTAGCGTCTGTTTCTTTGCTGTAGTATTTCACGCCAATCTTGATTGGTTTTCGGCCACTCCCTATGCGCCATTGATTTGTGTCCCGCAAAGAGTAAGCGCAACCGCAGTATTCTTGCTGATAAAACTCTTCACGCTTTGAAATTTCGATCATACGCTGTGAACCACCGTGTTTTCGCCAATTATATGTCCAATAAATCATTCCGGGATAAGGCTCGGCTGCTCGCAAGCCACAATCATTTATTTGGTCCATATCCTTCCAGCGGGAAATCCCAAGAGAGCTGCAAATGACATTAAACCCATGTTCATGAGCATATAACGCAGTACGCTGAAAACGCATATCAAAGCACATAGTGCAACGGATGCCGCGTTCGGGCTCTAGCTCCATCCCCTTAGCGCGAGCAAACCAATTGTCGACGTCATAATCAACATCAATAAAAGGGATATTATGTTTCTCGGCAAAACGGATATTTTCATCCTTGCGAATTTCATATTCCCGTCGTGGATGAATATTGGGGTTGTAAAAAAAGATCGTAAAATCAATCTTAGACTCCACTAACCGCTCCATGACTTCGCCGCTACAGGGGGCGCAACAGGAGTGCAATAATAGATTGTTTTCATCATTTGGCAGCGTTAAAAGCGGTAGCTGAGGCATTGGTTCTCTCGATGTTTACTGAATTTATAATTGCTGGTATTGTATCGAACCAGGAATAACATCTCAATCCCAAAGGAATTTACCCTATGAATGACCCCAATGTCCCCTCCTCTGTTAGCTGCTGTGAATGTACTAGCGGCAACATTCTCGAACAAGATTTATCAGCACCCCGCCATCATATTTCACAACCGATTCCAAGAACGACCTTTCATCCCTTTGGTGCGGATCGGATTTTTAAGGCGAAAACAATTTTAACGATGAATGAGCAAATGCCGGAAACGACAGCTATTGCAGTTCGTGATGGGAAAATTGTTGCCTTAGGGCAAGAGGCTTTAGAAAAGTGGCAAGGTCCACAAACAGAGATGGTGGATTATGGCGACCAAGTGATTATTCCAGGATTTATTGAAACCCACAGCCATCCTTTATTTTATGGATTGTGTTTACGCATGGTGAATGTGGGATACACCGAAGCTAAGACGAGAGCAGAGATTTTAACATTAATTGCTGCAGCCGCTAAAAAATCAGATCGGCCGTGGTTATTTGCTTGGAACTTTGATCCCTCTTTATTGGATGATGGGACACCACTTTCTCGGCAAGAGTTAGATGCCATTTGTCCCGATAAAAATTTAGCAGTGATACATAACTCTTTGCACTTAGGGTATGTGAATAGTAAAACTTTGGCGACCGTTGGCATTTCCCGCGATACACCGGATCCAATAGGCGGCAAATTAGTGCGTGATGCTGCCGGCGAATTAACGGGTGAATTGCGTGAGTTAGCAGCGATTCATTTAGTTCAATCAAAAGTTCCAAAATTAAAATATGAAGAAACCTTAGAGTCGGGTTGGTTGGCCGCTCGTGCTTATCAAAAGCAAGGCATCACGAGCATTACCGATGCGGGACTCGGTTTGGCTACGGGCGTAGATGATTTTCATTTTTATGGCACTTTGCTGAATGATCCGAAATTTCCGGTACGGTTAGTGGGTTTCCCGGTGCATACGATGTTTGGTAAATGGTGTTTGCCGAGTAATTTTGGTGATGAACGTTTTAAAGTGGGTGCTACGAAGTTTATTGTTGATGGTTCTGTGCATGGTCATACGGCGTTATTTTCTGTGGGTTATTACGACCGGCCAAAGAGCAAAGGTATTTGCACGGTAGAGCCAGAAAAATTTAAAAAAGATATTTTAGATTTACATCATGCAGGCCAGCAAGTGGCGATTCATGCCAATGGTGATGCGGCGATTCAGTTGGCTATTGATGCCATTGAGGAAGCGTTGATTGCATATCCGCGTCCAGATCATCGTCATCGCATTGAGCATTGCCAAGCGCCAACGGAAGCTCAGATTGAGCGTATGGCACAGTTGGGAATTTTACCTAACTTTTTTGTGAATCATGTTTATTATTGGGGTGAAGTTCATCGTAAACATTCTTTGGGGCCAGAGCGTGCTGCGAAGATCAGTCCTACACAATGGGCGAAGAAATATAATCTCCCCTTTACCTTTCATAGTGATGCACCGGTGACGATGCCGACGCCGCTGTTGACCTTATGGACGGCGGTGAATCGCTTGACCTCTGAGGGTAATGTGTTGGGGCCGGAGCAGCGGATTAGTGCTTATGATGCCTTGCGCGCGTTAACCTTGCATGCGGCTTATTTTAATTTTGAAGAGAATATTAAAGGCAGCATTGAAGTTGGAAAGTTGGCGGATTTAGCGGTGTTGTCGGATAATCCGTTGACGGTGGATGTGATGAAGATTAAAGATATTCTGGTGCATTGTACGGTGTTGAACGGTGTACCGATGGGTGGTGGTGAATAAACACAGATCGAGCGTGCCGCGTAGTCTGGTTCGCAGTGATTGATTCAAACACGTCGCGAGTACGTCCCTGTAGACTCTTCGCAGCCTCCATGCTGCTCAAGGTTTGAATCAATCACTGCAAACCAGACTACGCTCTGTTGGCGTTTATTCAATGGGGGATTATTAGGAATGAGAAAGAGGAGAGATGGCACTCTACATTAGGTTACAGTTATTGTAACTTAATGTAGAGTCATAATTTCGCACAATCTTAAATATTATGACTAAATCGTTGAACTAAAGATCCTGCATATACTCCTATTTACTTCTCTAGAGCGCCACCTCCTTCAAGATGAGATGGCACTCTTTAAAAGCAATTATGAACGTTTTGGTCGATGAATAGCTTTTTTAAGATTGCTGAATGATTTCATACGAAAAAAGCTATGAGCACGAGTAGGAGTCGCAGAAGTTGAGGATGTCGGCACAGAAGGTCCTGCCTCTGTTAATTCAGTGCTGCTGGTCGCGAGCATTGATGAAATGGTTTTCGCGTAACTCTTATACTCTGGAAAAGCAGTATAGGATTTGTCGCTAGGTGTTTCTGTAAGCAAATTAAGTTGTTCTTGCGTCACTGACTGCTGAGTCTTAATGAGCACTAAGGTTGCAATCTGTTGGTTGGTAATATCAATTAATCCCGGAAGCTTTGTAACTTGCTCGCTTGCAAAGCTTCCCATTGTTGAAGTGCTCGGTCTACTTTTAACGCTAAGTGCCACTTCATAACTATAAGTGTAATCTTCAAGGTCCCTTTTTAAATGAGAAAGATCATTCTCTATATTTGCATACATCTCGGATTCTCCTGGAATAAAAAATCTAATTATAATGCGTCAGTAACTTTTGCTACGACATCGTGGATTATATGACGCAATTGCTCAAAATGCAAACAGTCATCATTACTTAAGCCTCACCTAATATCACACACCCATATGTATAAATTACGACTCATTTTTTATTTAAAGGAAAACCAAAGAAACTCTCCGCTTATTCTGGTTCAGAGCGCTTTATTCAAACCGTGAGCAGCATGGAGGCTGCGAAGAGCCCACAGGGACCGTGTTCACGGCGTGTTTGAATAAAGCGCTCTGAGCCAGAATAAGCTTCACGCGAGATCTAAAGAAATTTCTATAAAACCTTCACTCCACCCATATAAGGCTGTAACACCTCCGGAATATGAATGCGCCCATCCTTATCTTGATAATTTTCCATAATAGCCACGAGACACCGACCGACCGCAAGCCCAGAACCATTCAATGTATGAACCAATTCCGGTTTACCTGTTTCAGGATGACGCCAGCGGGCCTGCATGCGGCGAGCTTGGAATGAGGTCATGTTGCTACAGGAGGAGATTTCGCGATAACGATTTTGAGCGGGTAACCAAACTTCGAGATCATAAGTCTTAGCGGAACAAAAACCTAAATCACCACCACACAAGGCAACCACTCGATAAGCTAAATTTAATTTCTTTAAAATAGCTTCCGCATGGGACGTTAAAGTTTCTAATGCTGCATCAGAGTCTTCGGGTTTTACCACCCAAACTAATTCTATTTTCTCAAATTGATGCTGACGAATCATACCGCGAGTGTCCTTACCATAAGACCCCGCTTCACTGCGAAAGCAAGGTGTATGAGCCGTGATTTTAATCGGCAAACGATCAGGTTCAATGATTTGTTGTGCCATCAAGTTGGTTAATGGCACCTCCGCCGTTGGAATTAAACAAAAACTACGTTCATCCTTGATGGCAAATAAATCCTCTTCCATTTTTGGTAATTGTCCCGTACCAAATAAAGAGTTTCGATTTACTAAATAAGGAACATAAGTTTCTTGATAACCATGTTCTTCCGTATGGGTATCTAACATGAATTGAATCAGTGCGCGATGCAAACGAGCTAATCCCGCACGTAAAACAACGAAGCGACTTCCCGTTAGTTGTGTGGCTGCCTCAAAATCCATACGTTGGTCTCGAGCGCCTAAATCCACGTGATCCTTCGGCTCAAAATCAAAAACCGGTGGCGTGCCCCACCGACGAATTTCTACGTTATCTTCTTCGCTTACCCCTTGTGGCACATCTTGATGAGGAATATTCGGAATTTCTGATAATTTTGCATGAAGTTGTTGTTGGATAATGTCCAACTGTTCTTCCGCTTGTTTTAATTGTTCACCTAATTCACCCACCGCTGCTAACAAAGGTTGTATATCTTGCCCTTGCGCTTTAGCTTGGCCAATTTGTTTAGAACGGACATTGCGTTCATTTTGCAATGTTTCAGCTTTGGTTTGCCATTCTTTACGTTGCTCTTCTAATTTTTGCAACGCAGCAACATCCAAGGTAAAACCTTTCGTTTTTAATCGTTGTGCAGTTGCTTCAATATCTTGTCGAATTAATTTTGGATCTAACATGAATTTTTCTCCTCAAGATAGGCATGGTCCCATGCCTCTAGTTGTTCTAATTTCGCTTTGATTTTAATTTCTAAGCCACGTGGTGCTGGATGATAATAAGTTTTTGGTGCCATGTTATCAGGAAAGTAATGTTCTCCTGCAGCATAAGCATCGGGTTCATCGTGAGCGTAACGATAAGCTTTGCCATATCCCAGTTTTTTCATTAATTGAGTCGGCGCATTACGTAAGTGTAAAGGCACTTCCAGCGTTGCTGAATTTTTTGCATCTGCCATCGCTTCTTTGAATGCCATATAGACCGCATTACTTTTGGGGGCAACAGCACAATAACAAATCGCTTGAGCAACCGCTAACTCTCCTTCGGGAGAACCTAAACGCTGTTGGACATCCCATGCATTTAACGCTAATTCTAACGCACGAGGGTCGGCGTTACCGATATCTTCGGAAGCCATACGTACCACGCGACGTGCTAAATAAAGCGGATCGCAACCAGCCTCTAACATCCGAGCAAACCAGTAAAGACTGGCATCAGGATCTGAGCCACGCACAGCTTTATGTAATGCAGAAATTTGATCATAAAAAAATTCGCCCTGCTTATCAAAACGTCGCACACGTTGTGAAAGTGAACGCTCAACCAAAGTTTTGTCGATATAAATTGTGTCAGCTTCACTGCCTGCTAAGGCCACCATGATTTCTAAAGAGTTGAGTGCTTGCCGTGCATCACCATCGGCAAGCTCGGCGATCATCGATAATGCTTCTTCTTCAAAACGAATGTTTAACGCGCCTAAGCCCTGTTCTTTGTCAACAATGGCGTGACGCACAATGCTGATTAAATCTTCTAAGGCTAAGGGCTTTAACACATAAACTCTAGCTCGTGATAACAATGCATTATTTAATTCAAAGGAAGGATTTTCAGTGGTAGCGCCGATGAAGGTGAGCGTGCCATCTTCCACAAAAGGTAAAAATGCATCTTGCTGGGCTTTGTTAAAGCGATGTACTTCATCTACAAATAAAATCGTTGCTTGTCCCAGTAAACGACGCTGTTTCGCGCGGTCTACCACCGCGCGTACATCTTTCACGCCAGAAAAGACCGCTGATAGATATTCCATTTCTGCATGAGCGCTCTCAGCTAATAATCTTGCTAAAGTAGTTTTGCCGGTGCCGGGTGGCCCCCATAAAATCATAGAGTGCAGGTGGCCTTCGCTCAAGGCGCGACGCAGAGGCATCCCCTCCCCTAATAAATGAGATTGACCGATAAAATCTGCAACAGTTTGAGGTCGGAGCCGCGCCGCTAAAGGTTGCAAGCCAAGCTCTTTCTCAGTGTTAAATGTCATTGAGTGTTTGCTCCAATCACATCAATTCCCTTTGGCGGTTTAAATTGAAATTGCTTCGCAGCAATACGTGGGTTTTTGATCACTTGTGTAAAGGAAATTTTTATTAATTGACCCAAATTATCATGGAACACCATGCTTGTTAAGGATTGATCTTGGAAGGTCATGGTTAAGCTGCGAAATAAACCGTCTTTTTGTATGGGGGTTAAGGTAAATGCCATTGCTTGGCTTGCAGGTGGTTTAGCCCATTGAATGCGATAATATTTTTGAATTTGTTGGGTTGAGCCACTCAATAACATAGCGGGTGTCTGACCTTGATTTTTGGTGATGGGACGTACACTTGCTTGTTCTAAATCTACGTCATAAACCCAAATGGATTTGCCATCCATGATGATCAATTGTTTATTGGGCATTAAGGTATTCCAACGAAATTTATCCGGCCTAGAAATTGCCATTTCACCAGAAGCTTGTTGTAACACTCGATGTTGCGTGCCGTAGGTGGTTTGTTGGAAACGTGCAGTTAATCCTTGAAAAGAATCTAGTAGTGAACCTAAGGCGTCCGTGGCAGACGCTGTTGCTGCCATGGCGAAAGAAGACATCATTAACAAAACGCTGCTCAATAATACTCGAAAAAACATGTCATTCTCCTTTGTTATTCAATTTCAATCGGCGCTGGGGCTAGGACTTCCCGGGAGCCATTACTTTCCATGGAGCTAACCACGCCAGCATTCTCCATTTCTTCCACAATGCGTGCTGCGCGATTGTAACCAATTTTAAAACGACGTTGTACACTGGAAATAGAAACTTTACGATTTTGTGTAACAAAGGCCACCGCTTCATCATACAGAGGATCTTGCTCGCCACTACCCTCTCCCATTAATAAAGGATCTTGGCTATCGTTATCAACAGAGCCTGAAGTAATTTCTTCAAGGTATTGTGGTTGTCCTTGTTTCTTTAATTCTGCGACTACACAATGCACCTCTTCATCCGCCACAAAGGCGCCATGAATACGAATCGGTACACCGGTACCTGGCGGTAAATACAACATGTCACCATGTCCCAGCAAGGTTTCTGCACCTTGTTGATCGATGATAGTACGCGAATCAATCTTTGATGAAACTTGGAATGCAATGCGTGTTGGGATGTTCGCTTTAATTAATCCTGTGATCACATCCACAGAAGGACGTTGCGTTGCTAAGATTAAATGAATCCCCGCTGCTCGTGCTTTCTGTGCGATACGAGCAATTAATTCTTCTACTTTTTTTCCTACCACCATCATCATATCGGCAAACTCATCAATTAAAACGACGATGTAAGGTAAGGTTTCTAAATAAGTGGGTTCCAAGCCCGGCGCAGGTTTGAATAAAGGATCAGGAATCGGTTGTTTGCTTTTCGTCGCATCTTCGACTTTTTGATTGTAACCACTTAAATTTCGTACACCTAAGTGAGCCATTAAACGATAGCGGCGATCCATTTCCGCCACACACCAACGTAAGGCATTTGCAGCATCTTTCATATCGGTCACGACCGGTGTTAACAAATGAGGGATGCCATCATAAATTGCTAATTCCAACATTTTTGGATCAACGAGAATGAGGCGTACTTCTTCAGGCCGTGCTTTGTAAAGTAAACTCAGCAACATGGCATTTAAGGAAACAGACTTTCCGGAGCCGGTAGTCCCTGCTACTAATAAATGCGGCATTTTTGCAATGTCGACCACCACCGGATGACCCGCGATGTCTTTACCTAGGGCGAGGGATAAGGGGGAACGTGCTTGTTCATAGCGTTGCGATTCTAAAACTTCTCGCAAACGAACCACTTCGCGGTGTTCATTGGGTAACTCTAATCCCACGACGGCTTTGCCGGGAATGACTTCCACTACTCGCACACTAACTGTCGAAAGTGAACGCGCTAAATCCTTCGCTAAACTGGTAATGCGACTCACTTTGATACCGGGTGCTAACTCCAATTCATAGCGTGTGATGACAGGACCTGGATGCACAGCGACAACACGCGCTTCAATACCAAAATCCATTAAGCGTTGTTCTACTTCTTTAGAATGTGCTTCTAAAGCTGCTTTAGATAATTGGTGTTCTTTCGATTGAGTGTTTTTATCGAGCAATGATAATGTGGGTAAGTGATACCCTTGATCCGATTTAAACAAGGTCATTTGCCGTTCTTTTTGATCGCGATCACTGGTTTTAATGCTGGTGAGTTTGGGTTCGATGCGAGGCTTAACTTCTCGTCTGGGCGTCTCTTGTATCAGAGGTTCTTGTCTAACGCTGTTTTGAAATAATTCTGATTTTTTTTCAGGTTTTGCTTTGATGGTGGGCTCAATGTGCACCACCGGACGTTGCGCTTTTTGCTTACGTCGCTCTTGCTGGCGCGCTTTTAATTGTTGCCAAGCTCGTTGCTGAGTAGCTCGCAAATTTTGTTGCAAGCTGAGCAACGCTTTGCAAGTGAGTTTCCAAGTAAAACGACTACCCTTCACCCAAGACAAACCGCTTAAAAGAGTGATGCCACAGGCTAATAGTGCTAATAAAAATAACGTAGCTCCTGTGGTATTAAAATCTTTAACTAATAGCTCTCCTAACAGATCGCCAAAAATGCCACCAGAGGTGTAGGGTAAATGTCGAGTTAGTGTGGTTAAGTGCAGATTCATGAGTGCGCATGCAGCAGCAATGATAAGAATAAATCCAAATAACTTTAGTGAAAAAATATGACTTTGCTCCGGTTGTGCGGCGCCCTCGCGGACACTGAGCAATGCGGCATAAGTTAAAAGAATGGGAAAAAGATAAGCCACATAACCAAACAAGTAGAGAAAAAAATCTGCGAGCCAAGCGCCAGCTCGCCCACCCATATTAAGCACGTGAGAAGAAAGCCCAGAGTTGGACCATCCTGGATCACTGCTATGGTAGGTGATGAGAGACAATAAAAAATAAACGCTCAGGGTGCAACAAAGGATCAACAATCCTTCGCGTAAGCGTTGTGTGATGGCCGTTGAGGCGGGTTGTCGTTTGCTTGATACTTGTTTCACCGTGGAACCTTTTTTATTGCTGCGAATTTTCTTTAACCTTTCTAATCAAATTGCTACTATACCATCCTTTAAGAAAGATTTAGAGGGTTATTATGAGCGAAATTAAGCACCATCCATTGATTATTTTGGGATCCGGCCCTGCCGGTTGTACAGCTGCTGTTTATGCAGCACGCGCTAATCTCAAACCGCTCATGATTACGGGCATGGCGCAGGGTGGACAATTGACTACCACTACGGATGTTGATAACTGGCCAGGTGATGTGGATGGGGTCATGGGCCCTGAACTGATGGATCGCATGTTAAAGCATGCTCAGCGCTTTGATACAGAAGTGGTGTTTGACCACATTAATGCGGTTAATTTGCAACAGCGTCCCTTTGCTCTTACCGGTGAAAATGCTGAATATACCTGTGATGCTCTGATTATTTGTACAGGTGCTGATGCGAAGTATTTAGGATTACCTTCGGAAGAAGCCTTTCGCGGTAAAGGGGTCTCGGCATGTGCTACGTGCGATGGCTTTTTTTATAAAAACCAACGAGTGGTGGTTGTAGGCGGTGGCAATACCGCGGTTGAAGAAGCGTTATATTTGTCTAATATCGCTAAAGAAGTCCATGTGCTGCATCGTCGTGATCAATTCCGCAGCGAAAAAATCTTACAAGATCGTATTCTCGAAAAAGCGAAGAATGGCAATATTACCATCCATTGGAATAGCGTATTGGAAGAAGTGCTCGGTGATAAAAATGGTGTAACGGGCGTCAATGTGAAATATCTGTTGGATAACCGTGTGGAGCAACTCGATTTAGAAGGTGTGTTCATCGCCATTGGCCATAAGCCCAATACAGACATCTTTGAAGGGCAATTGGAAATGCGAGAAGGTTATATTTTGGTGAAAAGCGGTCTTGATGGCAATGCGACACAAACCAACATCCGAGGGGTCTTTGCAGCGGGCGACGTAGCAGACCATCATTACCGCCAAGCGGTAACTTCCGCGGGTGCTGGTTGTATGGCTGCTTTGGATGCAGAGGAATACCTCGACTCCCTCAAATAATCCTAGAGAAAGGCTAAAATAAAGAGGGGCTTATTTCGCTATCCCTTGCGAAAAAGTGTAATTTACGGCATTATGCCTACCTATTTTGTACAATTTGAGGAATGTATGGCAAAAGAAGATCAAATTCAGATGGAAGGCGTTGTGACTGAAACGCTACCTAATACCATGTTTAGAGTCCAATTAGACAAAGGACATGTGATTACTGCTCATATATCTGGCAAAATGCGTAAAAATTACATTCGAATCTTGACCGGCGATCGCGTGACGGTAGAAATGACCCCTTACGATCTGAGCAAGGGACGCATTATTTTCCGTAATAAAGACAAAAAAGCTACTGCCGCAGAGCCAACCCCCACGCCTACAGAAGAGTAAGAAAATTCGTCGCTAATGAAGACGCTCTAAAGTCGCATCTTCATTAGTGGGGCGAGAGGCATCAAGTTATCAGAAAATCATTAATTAATAGCCAAAACAGCCATTCTTAGGAAGATTTTCCAACGCTTCAAAATCCTCGGAATTTGGCAGAGGCTCGCGTGTTTTTAGGAATTCACGACAAAGTAATACTAGAAATACAAAAATAGCGGGTGCGAATAAGACAAGGGGGAAAAGCCAGGGATCCACAATCCTAAAACTATTTCTATCTTCATAGTGGTTCTTATTAACAAAATACCCAGAGGATGAAATAAGCGCGCCTAATAAAGAAAGGATTAAGCCTCCGGAAAATACCGCTCGTCGACGTTGCTGTGTAACAATGCTGGAGAAAAATGCGGAATTTGGGGTTGACGTCGAGGAACTAGCTCGCGGAAGCAAGGACGTTGTTTCATTCAATTCTTGGGCCATAATAGTTACCTCAGCTAAAATCTATAATATTAAGTTCTCTCCTCGTTATAAAGAGTTCTTCTTTAGAACTTTTAAAAACGGTCAATTATCATTCAAGCATTTCTAAAAAACAAGCTTAAAAGAGAAAAGTATCGCATTTTTACTAAAAAAAGCATGAATAACATAAGATTAAACACATTTTCTAGCAATTTCTTGGCTAAGAGTCTTCAAATTCTGACTCATGCTCGCCGTGATGTTGTTATAGTTGAGAGGACCGTGCATCTGGCTAACAATGTTAGATGTCTGGGTTAGTATCAGATGATCCCCCGGTTGATGATAAAGTTGCCAGCTAGCTCGGAGAACGGATCTGCCCTTCTGATCAGTATCAAATTGGCTGATGTCTACCACCACTTGCCATCGAATATCCAGGTTTTCTCGGCTTGGATAACTGTAAACACGATTGCTACTCAAAAAGATTTGCAAGTTGCTGATAAGAACATTGCTAATGTTATCTTTCAAAGGCGCAGCCCAACGATGAAATTCATCAAACTTTAACTGATTGGCCGTTATACGGGTGGCAATGGGAGGTTGTTGTAAATAGGTTGCAATGGTGATGGGACCTACACCTACGGCGACCCCCTGTCGAGCGACAGGGGTGCCTGCTACGGTGGAGAGAGAGTAAAAGCTTGATTCTGGCGAACGGCCGCAACTTAACAGTAAGCAACTTAACAGTATCAATCCCAAGCTCTGACTGATTAACTTCAGGGTTGTTCGCGCAACGGTAGTAAGCGTTCGTAGACTCATGATTTATTTCCTCGCATAGGCGCTTTACCTTGAATCACAGCCTCTGGATGGCGAGATAGGTAATTGGTTAAAGCGTTAAAAGAATACATCGCATCAGAAAAGCTCGTCATCGCGGTATCAAACTTATCGGTTGCTGGCGTGAGTTGCTGATTAAAGTTTTTAAAGAAGGCTTTTGAATTCAACATGGCATCGTTAAAGTGTCCCAATGCTTGCTCCACTTGGTCTCTTTGAAATAATTGATTGAAATGATCAAAGGCCTCTTTGGCTGAACGCGTTGCTGGAATCACTTGACCACCGATATTGGTCATGACCGTTTCGCCATTGGTTAATGCTCTAACAAATACATCCAAGGCTTGTTCGATTTTCCCAGAAGCAAGTAATTTTTGTAGTGATTCAAAAACGGCTTGTCCAGATTGCAAGGTTCGCGAGAGACGACCGCTGCTGGATGGCAATGTCGGAATTTGATAATAGTTCATGCTGCCTTTTACTAGCCGTATTGGCGTTTTAGGGTGGAAGCTGAGATCGATGTAGAGCGCGCCTGAGATGAGACTTTGAGTATTTAAGCGAGCACGTAATCCTTTTTTAACTAAAAAATCAACAAAGGCTTCTTCGGAGCGTTCCTGGCCACCAATTAATTTTAACTTTGAAGCGGTTAACTCAATGATCACCGGCACGGTAATGCTAGTATCAACACGTTCGGTTTTTACTTCTACCAGGACATCACTAACACTGCCAATGGTAACACCACGAAACTTTACTGGTGCACCGATGGCTAATCCATTCATCGTATCGTTAAAATAAAGAACGAAATAATGTTTTCTTGAAAAAAATTGAGCACCGCTCGAGGTAAATATCACTAATAGAAATGCAATGATGAGGCCTATAACCACAAATAAGCCTATCAATCGTGGATGTAAATTTTTTCTCATGTTACCAACTCACCGAAGAAAATGTCCATGCCAGCAACGCATCCACGATGATCATGAAAACAACCCCCATAACCACAGAATTTCTTGCAGCGTCGCCAACAGATAGTTGCGAAGTTTTCGCGTGCATACCGTAAAAGCAGCCACTGATTGCTAAAATAAAACCAAAGGTGGTGGTTTTGAGTAAACCTAACTCTAAGTCTGAAAGATTAATTGAATGAAGCGCTCTCACTAAATATTCCTGCATAGATTGTCCTAGTAAGCCGGTGTCGATGCTAGCACTGCCGAGAATGGCACACAGTACGGAGTAAACATATAATAACGGCATAACGAAAGTTAACGCGATGACGCGGGGTAAAACCAACCAGTCATAAGCAGAATGGCCAGCAATTTCTAAAGCCTCTACTTCGTTATTAATTTGCATCATGCCTAAGTTAGCGGCATAAGCTGCACCGGTGCGACCCGCCATAAAGATCCCCACCATGAGGGGCGATAATTCTCTGACAATACTCACAGCAATGACATTGGCTAAAAATAATTGTGCGCTAATAATTTTTAATTGAATCGCTTCAACAAAGGAGAAAATAATTCCCACCAAAAAGCTCATGGCACCAATCATAAACAGAGAATACAGTCCCGTTTCTTGGATCAAACCAAAGAACTCTCGCCAGGGAAAGGAAGAAGGTTTTAACAAGCATCGCACACAGGAGCGGTAAAACTCGCCTAAGAAAATAAGTAATTGATCGCCTGTACTGATCACATGCAGGATGACATTACCGACAAAATCAAAAAATGGTATTGCTCGTTCATCTTTTTTATTGCGAGCTTCTGGATGTGAGAATTTTTTTGCTAATTGCAAGGTGTGGACAATAGATGGAGGTAACCCCTGCTTATCAATATGGATCTGATGCTTCTCGCCTAAAAGAATTAACTGGAGCAAAAATGTGAGTAAACTACGATCCCAATTTAGCAAGTGCTCTGTATTAAATTGGAGTTGCTGCAAAGAGGAATCATGTTCAATATAGGCCAGAAACTGATTGGGGGAAGGTAACTTCTCGGAAGCTAACCAGTTTCCTGCCAAATTCAATTGCAAAACACCCTCTGCTGGATTGATAAAATCAAACGCAGGTGGTGTTGCAGATGTGGGTTCGGGCAAATTATCTCTATCCATGAGAATAAAATGTCACTCCTTTGAATCCCTAAGAACTTTGGATAGTCTAACAGCTGTTGTTGGAAAGAGGAATCCCTCTTACGCCGCTACCGCTCGTTGCAACTTATCGCGCAGATTGCTTTCGATAGCTTTTGTCCAAGGCTCGCGCTTTCCACTCAATACCGTACCATTTAATTCTTCAGCCAATTGTTTTGCAACATGAACCATCAACGTAAAAGATTGCATGGGGTAAGGATGTTGGTTGCAATCTAAAAACAAACACAGACCGGGCGTGGAATAAGCACCAATGTTGGCAATATCAATGGTACCAGGCTCTACGGCTGAAGCGAGACTAAAGAGTAACTGACCTTTGCCAGAGGTATCTTCATAACGATGAAATATATCCATATCACCAAAAATTAATCCTGCATTGGCTAAGGATTGTTGCAAATCATAACCACCAAATTCTGTATTAGGTTGTGCCATGATATACATGATGATAATGGGTGGAGCTTTTTTTGCCGTTTGCAGTGCAGCAATAACTTCCGGTTCGATACTGACTTCTCGTGGTTTACCGACCACTTGGTCGCCGTAACGTCCCACAATATCTTGCTCCATCGTGTGTTGGGTCATATGAGCATCCAAGCCATCAGTCTCTTCAAATAAGTCGGAGGCGCGTTGCATTTGTCGTTTGCGTACCATACCCATCACTGTGACAAGAGCAAGTAAACAAGCCATGATCCACAGCATTGCGTGTAAACTAATTTCCATATGACTCTCCCTTTTTTATTGTTACTAGGATTTTTTTAATTAAACCTCTGCCATGGCCATTGCTTCTTCAATATCTACCGCAACCATACGTGATACCCCAGGCTCTTTCATCGTCACACCGGCTAAGTGGTGCGCCATTTCAATTGCCAGCTTATTATGGCTAATAAAAATGAATTGTACTTGATTAGACATCTCTTTGACTAGATGGCAATAACGCAACACGTTGGCGTCATCTAACGGAGCGTCAACCTCATCCAACATACAGAAAGGTGCGGGGTTAAGTTGGAATATGGAGAATACCAATGCGATGGCCGTCAACGCTTTTTCACCGCCTGATAATAGGTGAATGGTGCTATTGCGTTTGCCTGGTGGGCGGGCATTCACGACGATGCCCGCTTCTAACAGATCATCACTGGTTAATTCAAGATATGCTGAGCCACCGTTGAAAACTTTCGGGAATAATATTTTGAATTGCTCATTCACGAGATCAAAGGTTTCTTTAAACCGTTGACGAGTTTCTTTATCAATCTTCTTAATTGCACCTTCTAAGGTTTCCAAGGCTTCCGTTAAATCATTAAATTGTTTATCTAAGTAATCCTTGCGTTCTTGTTCAGTTTGATACTCATCAATAGCGGCAAGATTAATTGGACCTAAGCGTTGAATTTTTTGGCCGATATCTTCTAATTGCTCACTTAAGGTTTGTTCACAACTATCCGCTGGCAATACCTCCAACCAAGTTTCAACCGCCTGCCCTTCTGTTTGCAATTGCTCTTGAATGGTATGACGACGTACTTCAGCCGCTTGCCAATGCATGCGCTGCTGTTGTGCTCCATCACGCACACGGCTAATTTGCTGCTCAGCACGATGACGTTGTGATTCTTTTTCACGTAATTGATGGTCCAACTCATCCACTTTGGAGCGAGCGGCAGTTAATGCCTCTTCCGCCGCTAAGCGGCGATGTAAGGATGATTCTAAATCTTCTTGCAATTGTACTAAGGGTTCATCACAGGATTCCAAGCTTAAACGCAAATGTTCATCGCGTTGTCGGCTATGAGCAATTTGCTGTTCTAATCGGGATAAATTATTTTCCTTAGTTTGCTTTTCGGTTTTTACTGTTTGTAATTTTAATGACAGCTGATGAGACTCTTCGCGGTAATCCCTGGCCCATTGACGAGCTTGCTGTAATTGTTCTTGCAAGTTTTCTCGTTGGGTTAATAGTGTTTCGCGTTGCTCGGAAAATTCTTCCATTTGCGTCATGGCGATTTGCCATTTATCGCGAGCGGTCGTCAATTCTTCTTTCGCTTGTGTGATTTGTTTTAACAGTTCAGCTTCATCTTGCGCCATCCGTTGTAAGCGTTGCTGAATCGCTTCAATGCGGCTTTCTTTGATTTTAATCTGCGCTTGCAATTGCGCTTTTTCGCCAGAAATTTGATTGAGCATGTCTTGCTGCAATTGTCGCTCAGATTCATACTGTGATAAAGCGTCTTTTGCTTCTCGTAGGGACGCTTCATCTTGTTGTAAAGCTTGTTGCAATGCTTCTATAGATTGCGCTAAATCTTTTAGTGCCTGCTCTCGTTCTAAAACGCCTGAGCGCTCATCATGTCCTTTAAAGACTCGTAACCAATGTTTACTTAACCAAAGGCCATCTTTCGTAACAACCGACTCATTCGTCGCTAATTGCTGACGAATTTGTAAGGCTTGCGTTAAATCTTCTGCACTATAAACCCCTTCTAGCAAAGACTGCATCGGCCATGAGCTGGTAATTTTACTCAATAATAAGGGTAAATTGAGACGACTGTTAGCAATGCCCGACACCGGCGTTGTATCCATCAGCATTAAATCTCCCTCAAGGGATTGTAGTGCGGGCAATAAAGGTTCCATGTTATCAACACAAACTGCTTGTAAGTGTGCACCTAGCACGGTCTCTAAGGCAGTTTCCCAACCTTTTTCAATTTGCAACTCTTGCGCTAAGCGGGGTTTGTTTTCCAACGTATTTTGTTGTAACCAACGCGTCATTTTCTGATTATTATTGCCGAGAGCTGCTTGCTGCAAAGCTTCTAAGGACGCGTAACGTCCTTGTTGCTGTTGCAATTGGCTGCGAGATTGATTTAAGCGTTGTTGGGTTTGATCGATCTTTTCTCGGTGTTCCACCACATAGTCACGCAGTTGCTGCATCAGATCTTGTACTGAATCCATGCGTTCGGTGGATTGACTTTGCTTAAGGGTTAGCTCAGTCAACTCTGCTTCTAATGCACTCGTATCTAACACTTGCCGTTCTTGCTGCAACTTCGTCGTTTGTTGAGTCGCTTGTTGAATGGTTTGTTCTAAATGTTGAATGCGTGTTTGCTGAACTTGAGCTTCTTGTTGAGTTGCAGCAGATTGTTGGTTAAATTCATCGGAGTGCTCTTGCCATGCTTGCATGCTTTCCTCTGCCATGGCCAACATTTCATTGGCCTGCTCTGCTTTAGCAGAGGCTTCCCCTGATTGAGGAACTAATTCAACGAGGGTTTCTTCTATGGACTGTAACCATTGTTGATCTTCATCATAATGCTGCTGACTTTGTTGTAAGCTAACGCTTAATTGTTGTAAGTCTTCCTGGAATTGAACGCGTCGTTCTTTTTGATGCTGTAAGGATTGCTCGATACGAGATACTTCAGCGCCCACGCGATAGTAGGCATCTTGAGTTTCTTGGCAGACATCCATCGCATCGGTATGTGCTTCACGCAATACTTCAATGCCCTTATCCGCATCGGTTTGTTCAGCGTTCAAGCGTTCCAATTCAACGTCTAACTCGCGGATGCTTTGTTCTAAGGATTTAATTTGCTCATCCAATTGTTTCCAGCGCAGAGCATGTAATAACCCTTTCGATGTGCGTTCTTCTTCTTTTAATACTTTGTAGCGTTCGGCGGCACCAGATTGTCGTTGTAAACGAGCTAATTGTTTAACTAACTCTTCACGAATATCGTTTAAACGTTCTAAGTTTTCACGGGTATGTCGCATGCGGTTTTCAGTTTCTCGACGACGTTCTTTATATTTTGATATTTCGGCCGCTTCTTCTAAGTTCGCGCGTAACTCATCGGGTTTCGCTTCAATTAAGCGTGATATCATACCTTGTTCAATGATGGAGTAACTGCGAGGGCCTAAACCAGTTCCCAAGAATACATCCAAAATATCACGGCGACGGCAGCGAACATTGTTGAGAAAATAATTGGATTGTCCATCTCGATTAACCATACGTTTGATGGAGATTTCGGAAAATTGCGCATATTCGCCACCCAAAGCGCCATTGGGATTCGCAAAAAGTAATTCAACAGAGGCTTGGCCTACGGGTTTTCGAGCAGAGGAACCATTAAAAATAACGTCTGTAATATTGTCGCCACGGAGGTATTTGGCGGAACTTTCCCCCATCACCCAACGAACGGCATCAATGATATTCGATTTACCGCAACCATTGGGGCCCACGACGGCACATAATTGGCTGGGAAAAGGAACGGTGGTGGGATCAACGAATGACTTAAATCCAGCTAATTTGATACTTATTAAACGTAATCTTTCTGTATTTGTACTCATCCGCGATTAATAATCCTTAATTGTCTTATACCCCAGGGAGCTGATTGGTAGCCCCCACTTCGCTCTACCAAAGGTCATAGTTTAAAGCGCATGGGGGATTGTACCCGATTTTTAGGCATAGGTTGAGCTTTTTTATAAAAAAACTTTAATCTTTTATGAATGATCAGAGTCAGAATGGTGGCGATGCTCTAAAAGAGTATGTTTTGCTTTCAAATAGATAGCGATCAAGACGCCCGGTAAAATCATCAAAATCATACCAGCGGCAAAAATCAACTCGTAATGAAGGACCCCGCCTAAATCGAGCACTTTCGGTGGTACAAAGCCCACGATCAAGGTCACGCAAGAGCCTATAACTCCAAAGAGTGCAAATAACCACAAACCTACTTTGCCAGCGGGAACGAAAACCAGAGATTTTTCGCGCAAGGTACGTAGACCTAGCGCCAAGGCAACAAAAAACAGAATCACATACATCAGCATATAAAGTTGTGTGCTTAAATCCGTTAATAGCCAATAAGAGGCATTCACCGAGGGCATAAAAAGAAAAGCTGAACATACTAAGGTTACGATCAGAGCCTGCACTATCAATAATCGTTGCGGAACCCCTGCTTTATTGACTCGTTGCAAGTAATGAGGGATAAAGCCATCTTCCGCGGCTTGTAATAAACCCTTTGCTGGGGATACCATCCAGTTGACTAAACTACCAACGGAGCCAATCAATATCATCACGCCAATCATTGGCACCCAGCCGGTCAAATGATAGGTATTCAGATAATAGCTAAAACTTTCCATCACCCCATCAATTAAACTCAGCTGATTAGCAGGAATAACAATCGCAATTGCAAAAGCACCGGCTAGCATGGTGAGTACGATAAAAATAGTTGCTAATAACATGGCTCTAGGGAATGTCTTTTGCGGTTGTTTGATATCTTTTAAGTGTACTGCGGTTAGCTCAATTCCTAAGAAAGAGGTCATAATCGCCGTTAGCGAAATCCAGCTGTTGTTTTCACTAAAATTAGGAATTAAATGATGAGTACTGATTTGGATAGCTAAGGGATGGCCGCGGAGGATCCAAGTCAGGCCTAGAAGGATGATCATAATCATAGGGATCACCATTCCGAAGGTGCTACAAATTGCCGCAAATCGACTAGAGATCCGCACGCCTTGTAAATTCACAATGGTCAGTAACCAAAAGACACTGACAATAATGCTGATCAGAACGTAGGGATTTTTTGCCAACTCTGGGGCTATTAAATGTAAGGCCACGGCTGCAATAAAGGATAAAATCGTTGGGAACCAAATCATGGTATTAATCCATTGCAGCCAAATTGACAACATCGCCATTTGCGGACCAAAGGCTCGTTTGGTCCATGCATACACCCCAGACTCTTCTGGGTTCATCATGGCTAATTCGGCGCAGAGTAACGCGCAAGGAATCAGAAAAAATATCGCGGAAGCCACTAAGAAAAAAATAAGGTCACTGCCAAAAATAGCCGTTGCTGGTAAATTGCGAATATTATCTACGGAACCCATGATAAACAGCATCAGGGTTAGCAAGCCAATTTTTTTTACCACCGACGGGTCTCCAAGTAGAATTTATTTGTTTAATTTGTTAGGGGGCTGTTGACAATTCGCTAGCTTGCGGCAAACTGCCTCGATTTTCGAGCATCGTAGCGCAGCATATACATACTATGTGAGCAACGAAGCGCAGAAAATCGAGGCAGTTTGTCCAAGATAGTAGAATTGTCAACAGCCCCTACTGTAATTTTAATTTTTCCCAATAATTAGCGTAGTCCGCCAAGGCCGCATCATTGATATCTTCCTGATAAATGCCACGCTTAAGAATCTCATCAGAGGGATAAATGACCTTGCTATCTCTAAGCTCTGGCGGCAGTAACTTACGCCCCGCTGTGTTTGTGATTGCTTCGCTATTATTTAAACTCATTGCCTTAGCCGTTTCTGCTTTCAACAGAAAATCAATAAATTTATACGCATTCTCTTTATGTTCAGCCCCTTTAGGGATAGCAAAGTTATCCACCCAGATAACAAAACCATCCTCTGGAAAAATAAATTCTAAATTTTTATTATAGGCAGCTGCCGAATAGAAATTACCATTCCACATGATACCAAGGGTCGCATCTTCATCTCCTACTATGGATACCACGGCGGAAGAATTATAGAGCTTAATATTGGCGGATAATAATCGTAATCGCTCATAAGCCTGTTTAATGTGTTCTCTGTTACTGTCGTTAGGAGAATAACCTAAAGTGATCAGAGCGATAGAAAATAACTCTCGCGGATCATCCAACATGAATAGTTGATTTTTATATTGAGGTTGCCAGAGATCTGTCCAACGAGTAATTTTTAAATCGGGGTAATATTTGCGGTTGACGAAAATGCCCGTTACCCCCCAAAAATAAGGGATGGCATGGACACCTTTAGGATCATAGCTCGGATGTAGAAACTCAGGATCAATGTTTTTATAATTTTTCAACTTCGTGACGTCAATTGGCTCAAGCATATTTTGAGCAATCATGCGGGACACGTAATAACTAGAGGGTTCGATCACATCGTAACTGCCAGGACCAATCGCTCGCAGCTTGGCATACAGTTCTTCATTACTGCTATATCCCGAATGATTGACCTTAATTCCCGTTTCTTTTTCAAAGGCTTGAATGATTTCATTCGACATATCACTCGACCAGCCATAGACATTGACGACATTGTCCTCAGCCAGCGACAACCCAGACCAACAAACCAAGAATAAACAGAGTATCAAACGAATCACGTTTTTTTCCTTAAGGTCATATGTGATAACAACACAAGAAGCACAGTGATGACGAAAATTACAGTACACAGAGCATTAAGCTCCGGTCTGACGCCAAGTCGTGCCATAGAAAAAATCTTTAAGGGTAAAATCTCATAACCTGGGCCAGCAACGAAGTAGCTAATCACTACGTCATCTAAAGATAAGGTGAAACTCAATAATAAGCCAACAATAATGGCAGGCAACGCTAAGGGTAACATGATGCGACGAAAGATAGTAATTTCACTGGCACCCAAATCTCGAGCAGCCTCAAACAAATGGCTGTCAAAATCCACCAAGCGGCTATAAACAGTAATGACCACGAAGGGAATACAAAAGGTAATATGGGCTAGTAACAAACTCCAAAAACCTAAGTCAAGATGCATCAGGGAAAACAGGATAAGTAGGGAAATCCCCAAGACGATATCAGGTGTCACAATCAGGATAAACACTAAACCATACAGTAAATGTCGGCCGCGAAAGCGATACCAATATAAATTCATAGCTGCAAAGCTGCCAATGACAACTGCAATGGTAGAAGCACAAAGAGCCAGTAACAAAGAGTGGAATAACGCTACCCAGAGGTTGGTGTCACGCCAAAGATCTTGATACCAGTTGAGGGTCATGCCATGCCATACTAACGAAAACTGAGTATTATTAAACGAGTAAAAGACTACGACGAAAATAGGTATGTATAAAAACGCATAGACAGCGGTTAACCAGGTATAGCGTGTGATGTTGCTACTGTTTTTTTTCATAGCAATACCTGCTGGCGTTCATGGCGTTGTGTTGCGCGCCAGTAAATAAATAACATGCCTCCCATGACTGCGGTCAAGATCACGCTTACTGCGGAACCCACCGGCCAATTGTTAGCAAACAAGAATTGATTTTCTATTAAATTACCTAGCAACAGAGAACGGGCGCCACCTAATAAATCGGGAATATAAAACAGTGTCATAGAGGGTAAAAAAACCATCATCACACCCGCATAGATACCGGGCTTAGTGAGCGGTAACAAAATTTTATAGACTTTAATGAAGCGACCTGCCCCCAAATCTTCAGCCGCTTCTAAGAGACGCCGGTCCAATCGTTCGAAATTCGCATAAAGTGGTAATACCATAAAAGGTAGTAGATTGTAGACCAAGCCGATAATCACCGCGACATTAGTAAACAACAACTGCATAGGTTGATGGATAATCCCTAGTGTTAGCAGTAATAAATTCAGTAATCCTTTCGTTTTTAAGATAGCCATAATGGCGTAACTACGCACCAGAGAGCTAGTCCAAAAGGGAATGATTAAAAATAGCATTAAAAGACTTTTGTAGTGGCGATCCAGTTGACTTAAAAAATAAGCAAAGGGATAACCAATGATGAGGCAAAAGAATGTGACTGTTGCAGCAATGCTAAAGGATTTCCCAAAAATTTTTAGCAGCATGGGTTGAAATAAAAATTGATAATTGGTGAAGGTCAAACGAGGAATCACAATATGTGCTTGGGTATGATCTAAAAAACTAACACCAAGGACTAATAAAAAAGCCAGCAAAGCAAAAATGCCTAGCCAAGCCCAAATCAGTGTCAAGGAAAAATATCTAAAATGGCTATCATACTTCATAAGGCAGAATGACCTCCCAACCAGGGGTCCATTCAACCCAAACTTTTTCACCAATAGAGTATTCTAGTTTCGGATCATCTTCATCAAAAAATTCTGTCGTTGCAACAACTTTACCGCTTGCTAAACGTACCATCAGATCAACGGTGGTTCCTTTGTAAATGACCTCTTCGACGACGCCAGGCAGCATCGCACCGGTGACGCCAGGTACATCTACTTTATCCCATGCTCGGACATCCTCAGGGCGTACCACCACATGTACTTTTTGGCCTGCGACAAAGCCGCGTTTGTTGGTATATTCATGCTGTTCCTGTTCGACGGTCACGGTGATTTTATTATCCTTCACCGCTAACACTTCCGTATCAAAAATGTTAGTTTCACCGATAAATTTAGCAACGGCTAAGCTGACAGGTTCTTCATAGACTTCACGAGGAGTACCAATTTGCTCGACATGCCCTTCGTCTAAAATAACCACGCGATCGGACATAGAGAGAGCTTCCTCTTGATCGTGGGTTACGAAGACGAAAGCGATTCCTAAATTACGTTGCAATTGTTTTAATTCTAATTGCATCGCTTTGCGTAAACGATAATCGAGGGAACTTAAGGGTTCATCAAGAAGCAATACCAGGGGCTCATTTACCACCGCTCGAGCAATGGCAACTCGTTGTTGTTGACCACCACTAAGTTGTTTGGGTTTACGTTGACTGAATTTATCTAATTTAACCATCGCAAGAGCTGCCATCACTTTCTCTTGGATTTGCTCTTTGGCGACACCGCGACACTGTAAGCCAAAGGCCACATTTTGATAAACCGTCATATGGGGAAATAAAGCATAACTTTGAAAGACCGTGTTGACATGACGCAGTGACGGCGGTGTATTCACCATGTCTTTGCCATTAATGATGATTTGGCCGCTAGTGGGTTGCTCGAAGCCTGAAATCAAACGTAATAAAGTGGTTTTACCACAACCTGAAGGGCCTAAGAGCGTTAGAAACTCTCCTGCTTTAACAGTAAGACTGATATTGCGCAAGACCTGTTGATCCGCAAAGCTTTTGCTAGCATGTTTGATCTCTACAATATTTTCAGTCATCCAGCCCCCTTTGAAATAGCGGGATACGATTTCATCTCAAAGAGGTTCACCTCTCTTAACCCAAAAAAACGCAAAATTTAGAGTATTTAGCTCCCCAGGTCAAGTGTTTTCTATTGAGAGTCCGTGAGCCTCTCCTGAAAAAATGAAAACAAAAATTGCTGCTTCTTATTCTTCCACGTATAATCGGCAACATCCTTATAAAATGGAAGCATTATGACAGAGTTAAGGTTAACACAACCCGACGATTTACACGTACATTTTCGTGATGGGGATTACTTGGCTACTACAGTGCCTGCTACGGCACGTCAATTTGCCCGAGCTATCGCGATGCCAAATTTGGCACCGGCGGTAACGACCCTCGAGGCGATAACGGCGTATCGTCAACGGATTATGGCGCAGGTGCCCGCTGGTGTGCCTTTCCAACCCTTAATGACACTTTATTTAACGGATCATACCGAACCTGCTTTGATTTTGGAGGGAGCACGCCAAGGATTGATTCATGGCTGCAAACTATATCCGGCAGGTGCCACCACCCATTCTCATGAGGGCGTGACAGACATTCGATATTTGGATGCAGTATTGCAAGCGATGAGTGATTCCAAGATTCCCCTCTTGCTACATGGCGAGGTCACCGATCCTGCGATAGACGTGTTTGATCGAGAGGCTAGATTTATTGATAAGGTGTTGACTCCCCTTCTCTTGCGTTTCCCAGCGTTAAAAATTATTTTAGAACACATCACCACTGAAGAGGCTGTACAGTGTGTGCAGCAAGGGCCAGCCACCTTGGCCGCCACCATCACGCCTCATCACTTATTATTGAACCGCAATGATTTGTTAGTAGGTAGTATTAAGCCTCATTATTATTGTTTACCCATTCTTAAGCGAGCACAGCATCAGCAAGCTTTGATCAAAGCCGCTATTTCTGGAAATCCAAAATTCTTTTTAGGCACGGATAGTGCGCCCCATGTCATCCATAAAAAAGAAAGCAGCCATGGGTGTGCGGGTATTTATTCAGCCCACGCTGCCATCGAATTTTACGCAGAAGTTTTTGAGCAATATCAAGCGTTGTCTCGGTTAGAAGGATTTAGCAGTCATTTCGGCGCAGATTTTTACGGGCTGCCACGCAATACGAAACAGATTATCTTAGAACAAGAAGACTGGGAGGTCCCCGCTGTGTTATCCTTTGGCAACGATTCACTTAAGCCTTTTTGGGCTGGACAAACATTACGGTGGCGCTTAAGGCATGATGGATGATATAACTTTTTTGAGCGCGATGCGTGAGCGGTTTCGTGGTTTCTTACCTGTTATCGTGGATATTGAAAGCGCAGGCTTTGAAGCAAGTACTGATGCATTACTTGAAGTGGCTGCAGTGCTGGTTGCGATGGATGAGCGCGGCCATTTGTATCCAACAAAAACCATTCATCACCATGTGCAACCCTTTCCTGGCGCTCACTTAGAACAGCGTGCCTTGGAATTTACTGGGATCATCCCCGATCATCCTTTTCGTTATGCCGTCAGCGAGCATCAGGCATTACAGGATTTATATCAACACATTAGAAAAGCGTTAAAGCAACAACAGTGTCAGCGTGCCGTATTAGTAGGCCACAATGCGTGGTTTGATTTAAGCTTTATTAAGGCGGCTAACGAACGGGCTCAATTAAAAAATATGCCCTTTCATCATTTCACTAGTTTTGATACAGCAACTTTAAGTGGACTGATCTTAGGTCAAACAGTATTAGCAAAGGCTTTAGAAGCCGCAGGTATTGCCTTTGATCCCAAGCTGGCTCACTCTGCCATTTACGATGCAGAAAAAACAGCAGAACTATTTTGTTATTTGGTTAACAGCTGGTTAGAGTTGACAGCACGCCAACAAGATTTAGGTATACGCCGTTAGCGGTTTAAAGAAAAAGCCCGACACCAACGTGTCGGGCTTTTAGAATAGCATTCGTCCTTGATAGCAAAAAAACAGTCCGCGATCTCTTTATTCTTGTTATGGGTGAGATATTGGCACCACTATTTTCTTGTTTTTCTAGCTAGATATTTTTTGCAATGATTACAAAGAGAAGAAGTCCGAAGACCTTACGCGATGTGCTATCAAAGTAGATAGCTTTTCTCTTTGAATCAATGCGAGTTCGATTCTAGCCGCGTGGATTTTTACACGCAACTAAAAAATCATTAAATTTTTTAGATACTCATAAAAAAATCTTTTGATGAAATTTTTGTGTTATTTAATCACAAGAGTGGTTTATTTGTGGTGAAATACAGAGAAGATGTCATTGCTCCTGAGAACAGAAGCAATGACATGAGAGCGTAGGCTTATAATTTATCGGCGTGATTTGCAAGATAGTTAGCAACACCACTCGGTGTTGGTTTCATACCTTTATCACCTTTACGCCAACCAGCAGGACATACTTCCCCATGCTCATCGGTATATTGGACGGCATCAACTAAACGCAGCAATTCATCCATATCACGACCAATAGGTAAATCATTAACGATTTGGCTGCGCACAATACCTTTAGCATCAATTAAGAACGCGCCACGGAATGCAACACCTGCAACAGGATGTTCTACACCATACGCTTGGCAAATAGCATGATTGATATCTGCAACCATGGTGTAACGCACCGGACCAATACCACCGTTCTCAACACTGGTGTTACGCCATGCATTATGAGTAAAGTGAGAATCAATAGAAACTGCGATGACTTCCACGTTACGTTGCTTAAAGGCATCAAGACGATTATCCAAAGCAATTAATTCAGAAGGACAAACAAAGGTGAAGTCCAACGGATAGAAAAAAATCAACGCGTATTTGTTTTTGATCGCATCATACAATCGATATTGCTGAACAATTTCATTATTTCCCAACACAGCCGCTGCGGTAAAATCTGGCGCTTGGCGCCCCACTAATACTGATGACATAAAAGACTCCTATCATGGTAACAAAGCTCGCTAGTGTGGCGTAAACTGCAGATACTGTCAATCACACTCTAGCCGCTTAATGCCCGCTAGTTGACAATCATTCTCATTTAGGCTATTGTACAGATAAAGTTCTTCATTAAAGACCACGTAATTGAGGGGTTTAACATGTATGTTTGCATCTGCGCCGGCGTGACCGACAATCAAATTAAAAAGGCTGTAGCTAGCAATGAGATTTGCAGCTTACGCGATCTTTGCAAACAATATGGTGTGGCTAAACAGTGTGGCAACTGTTGTCACCACGCCAAAGACGTCATACAAGAAGCACTCTCTGAAATGAAAGACGCCGTTCCTGCCGCCTATTAAATATCAATTGACATCCTCAGGGGAACCCTTTAACGTAAGGCCACTTAATGTTTACGTAAGGAATTCTCCAGCATGAAGGGTGATGCGAAACTGATTCAATTCTTCAATCAAATTTTAAAAAATGAATTAACTGCCATTAACCAATACTTCCTACACTCCCGCATGTATGAAAATTGGGGCCTGTGTCAGCTTGCAGCGAAAGAATATGAAGAGTCCATCGATGAAATGAAGCACGCAGATATGCTCGTGAAGCGCATCTTATTTCTAGAAGGCTTACCCAACTTGCAAGACCTCGGTAAATTATTCATTGGCGAACATGTCCAGGAAGTTTTGCAATGCGATTTAAAACTCGAATTAATTGCTGTGCCACCGCTACGAGAAGCCATTAAGTACGCCGAATCTATCCAAGATTACGTTTCCCGCGATTTGCTAGTGACTATTTTAGATAGCGAAGAAGAGCACATTGACTGGCTTGAAACACAATTAGATTTATTCCAAAAGATCGGCGAACAAAATTATTTACAATCGAAACAGTAAACGCGAAACGTGTTTTATCTGAATTCGATCACCCCTCATCCGGCCTGCGGCCACCTTCTCCCTCAAGGGGAGAAGGCACTCTTTACTTTGCTGGCATTTGACATTGATAGATTAAATATTTTGTTCTGAAGGAAACAAAAAGACGAGAAGCTTTTTCATGTTAGCACTTTATACGCGTTGCCATCTCCGCGCAAGCGGGAATGGCAACATAAGAATTTTTAAGAATTAGCCACTTCCTGAATTAATTTCTTTAACTCACCAGACTGATACATCTCCATCATAATATCGCAACCACCAACTAACTCGCCATTCACAAACAGTTGCGGAAAGGTAGGCCAATTAGCAATTCTCGGCAAATTAGCCCGCACTTCAGGCTCTGCTAACACATCCACAAACGCAAAGGGCTCACCACAAGCCTTCAGCATTTGCACAGCCCTCGAAGAAAACCCACACTGCGGATGCTCTGGCGTCCCCTTCATAAACAAAATAATCCGATTATCAGCAATCTGCTGCTTCAACTCACTAATAATATCACTCATCAAAACCCCTTTTTAAAATGCCTGTACGAAAAAAAACCGATTATACCCTCCCCCTCCCTGCCAAGCAAGCTTATATCAGGGGATCTCGCTAAGGTGTCTGGCACATTGATTTGGAAAACGAAGGTATCTTGCTCTTAATAAATAAAAAAGGGAACTAGGGTAAAAGCCTTCTCTTGTGCCTGACACCGTCTGCACTGAGCGCTCGACGAAGAGCTTCCTAATTCAATGTATTTTTTTAAAAAGAAATGGTTTTGTTTGAGATCGGTGTAGGCGATGTCAGGCACACGAGAATGCCTCCATGCTGGCTCTCTTTTTATTATTGTGAAGTATTAAAATCCCTCTTTCTAAACAAATGTGCCAGACACCGCCGCTGAGCTCCCCGATAAACAGCAGATCTTTCTATCATTGTTTTTAGTCGGCTCTCTTTTGCGGGATGTCGCGACCATGGATGGTACGTAGCGCCAAGGGCAGGATGCCCGTTCCCGCAAAAGAGAGCCGACTAAAAACAATGACGCACAGATCCAGCAACTCTCCTCCCCCCTACTCAGAATACAAAAAACACCGGACTTGATGAGTTGCAGACACGCTCCGCTCAGAAGGATACTCACTCAAACACTGTTTCATCACAAAAGGACAACGCCCGGCAAAATGACACCCCACTGGCGGATGAATCGGCGAAGGTGGCTCTCCTATCACTGGCGCAATCAACTGTCGCTCCTCGCCCAGCATCGGCTTCGCTCGCAATAACGCTTGCGTATAAGGATGCTTCGGTGTTTTTAAAATCTCTTCGCGCAAACCATATTCTACAATCCGTCCCAAATACATCACCGCCACCTCATCCGCCATATACCCCACCACTGCCAAATCATGGGTAATGAACAAATAAGCTAAATGATCTTTCTGCTGCAATTCCTTTAATAAATTTAAAATTTTCGCTTGAACCGAAACATCTAGCGCACTAGTAGGCTCATCACAAATTAAAATAGAAGGATTAACTGCTAACGCGCGTGCAATACTCAAACGTTGCCGTTGTCCACCCGAAAACTCATGAGGATAACGTTGCAAGCTTTCTTGCGGTAAGCCAACTTTATCTAACAATCCTTGTAAAAGTTGCAACTGTTCTTTCTTCGGTGGCATTAAACCGTGAGCTAATAATCCTTCACTCAAAATTTGAGAAATCATCATCCGAGGATTCAACGAAGAAAAAGGATCTTGAAATACCATTTGTAATTGCTGTCGTACCTGTTTAATCCATTGTGTCGCCGATAAAACTTCTGTATTCGCTCCCCAACGAATATCGCCCTTAGTCAATGGCAATAAGCCACTCAGTGCTTTACCTAAGGTAGTTTTCCCGCAACCAGATTCTCCCACCAGCGCTAAGGTTTTTCCTTTTTTCAAACACAAGCTCACACCATCCACAGCTTTAACCATGGCGACCGTGCGTTGCAATAATCCTTTCTTAATTGGAAAATAGCAACGCGCATCTTCCACGCTGAACGCAATTTCACTATGATCATTACTCGCAGGATTCACCACAAAACTTTCTTGTTTCTCCGATATCTTTAGGTCGGCTAACATCGAAGGATCTTCAGTGTACAAATGACAAGAAACACGATGCAAAGGCGTCACCTCTACAGAAAGAGGCGCCTCTGCCCAACAGCGCGACCATGCATAAGGACAACGATTTGCGAAGGGACATGCCGCTTTAGGCTCAGTTAATCCTGGCACCATACCAGAAATGTATGCTAGAGGACGATCATGTTGATCTAAGCGCGGTATCGCTGCTAATAATTGCTGTGTATAAGGATGTTTAGGATCACGAATCAATAGTTGCGTGGGACCTTGCTCTACAAATTGCCCGGCATACATGACCGCGACATCATCCGCCATTTGTGAGACCACACCCAAGTCATGGCTAATGAGTAAAATAGCCATCCCATAACGCACTTGTAACGATCGTAATAAATCTAAAATTTGTGCCTGAATGGTAACATCCAGAGCGGTAGTTGGTTCATCCGCAATAAGAATATCAGGCTTTAATGCAATGGCCATAGCAATCACTACTCGCTGCTTCATACCGCCGGATAATTCATGGGGATATTGACGAAGACAGCGCACAGGATCAGAGATTCCCACTTGTTTTAATAATTCGATTAAATGTTGCTGCAAGGATTGCTCTGCATGCACATGATGAGCATTAAAAATTTCCGTTAATTGCTGCCCTATGGTGAAGACTGGGTTAAGAGCCGTCATAGGTTCTTGAAAAACCATGCCGATACGTTTACCGCGAATAGTTTGCATTTGTACGTCAGAGCAGAGTAATAAATCCTCTTCTCCTAAAAAAATAGCGCTATTTTCCTGATAAGCAGCATTAGGCGGTAACAATTGATTTAAGGCTAAGGCCATGATGGATTTACCACAGCCAGATTCCCCAACGATAGCAAAGGTTTTCCCGGGTTGCAGCTGAAAGTCTAATTGATTCAGTACAGGATAACGTTCTCCAGCCAACATAAGGCTAACAGATAAGTTTTCGCATGATAAAATAGTGGTCACCCTTTATTCCCTTAACGACCTTTGATGCACCATGTTATCCATCTCTGTCTTGGGATTCAATCAGAAACGTGCAAAGGTTGAAATTTTAAGCTAGGATAATCGCTTATAACGATAGGACGTCCAACCATGCGATTACTGTTTATGATTTTGACAATGCTAGTCTCTGTCTCTGGAGCAGCTCAACCTACCCACTGGCAAACCTTAGCAAAAGGCTTAGATTATACGGGCATCGATACCTCCACTGATGGTTTGGGCAAATTGCACGCCTTTAGAATTGATTTAAACCAATACAATGTAGATCTAGCCCTGGCGCAGGATGCTGATCCTTTTACTTCAACGGTTAAACGCTTAGCGGATCAAAATGAAGGGATCATTGCTATCAACGGCGGTTTTTTTAGTCCCGAACGAGTTCCCTTAGGTTTAAGAATCCAAGATGGAAAAATCCGACACCCGTTAAAAACAAGCACTAGCTGGTGGGGTGTCTTTTATGTTGAAAATCACCACGCGTTTATTCAACCCCCCAAATCTTTTATCAATAAAAAAGGTATTACCTTTGCGGTACAAGCAGGCCCGCGCTTATTGGTGGATGGTAACATTCCCAACTTAAAAGAAAATTTTGATGAACGTAGTGCACTCTGTATTACGAACAATGGCAAAGTGATCATTGCTGCCACCGATAATGCACCTATTTCTACTTTACAATTAGCCACGCTACTCAAAAAATCATCTACCGAAGGCGGTTTGGATTGTCAAAACGCATTGAATTTAGACGGAGGAACTTCCACACAATTATATGCCAATGTCGGTGGATTTTATTTATCAATACCTAGTTTTATGCCCATTGCTGATGCCATCATTGTGAGAGCAAAAAACGCGAAAGCGATCCTTCAATCCTCTGCTCGTGGATCAAAAGCATCTCGCACGCTGTCAGCCAATAAGTTAGCCGCCAGTATAAACACAAACATGAATAAAAAGGCGCTGGTCAGTGGCCACCAAACTAAAGGATCTTTAGCGATTTCTAAACGTGCGCCGTCAATCATATTGCCCCAACTAAAGGTACTGGGATCCACGCCGACGCCCACATAAGTTAATACTGCCTCTGCTAACACTAATACACTAAAATCTAAGACTACTGTAATTAAAATAATGTGCATAATATTCGGCAAAATGTGATTTGCCAAAATACGTCCATCCTTAGTACCTAGGAGTTTTGCCGCTTGAATGTAATCTAACTCGCGCAATTTTAATGTTTCCGCACGCAACACGCGGCATAGACTGGTCCAACTTGTAATGCCCAAAATAAAACATAATGCTAACAAGCGAATATCGGCGCGTGCGTTTAAGGTGGTAAAGGTCTCTGGGTGATTTGTAATGTAAATTTGTATGGAGAGTATCGCTGCAGCAATTAATAATACGCCCGGGATAGAACTCAAGGTAGTATAAAGATATTGTACGATATCATCTATCAAGCCCCCCCAATAACCTGCCATCATTCCTAAAATGACAGCAAAGGGTACCATCACTAAACTGGTTAATGTCCCAATTAAAATTCCCGTGCGAATACTTTTGATAGCTGCATAAAGAACATCTTGTCCCACTTTATCGGTGCCAAACACATGATAATAAGGAATCAACAACATCGTCGTTGAAATCAGGAAAAATAAGACCGCGAGAGTTACCAGTAACGTATACCAAGGAAAGTTTGTTTTTTTACAAAATATCCTTTGCCATGCTTGATTAAACGAGTGCTGTCGATAACTCATGATTAACAGGAGTACTGAGATCAAGCACGCCATGCCGAGCAAGGTAAACACAGCACCTTGTGCGACACAAGCAGCAATGGTGGGAGTGGGTACTGCATGAGTCATCGTGATAATAGTTAATGGTAAATAATCACGAACCCAATCACCATTGGGAAGTAGCTTACTTTGTTTCGTATATAACTTTGTTGCTAACGGTGCAGAGTACGTTTTTTCAGTGATGCGCCCCAATGGTGCCATGAGATTATCTAAAACACTTTCTACTTGTGTAGAATACTGCGTGAGCGCGCCATTCGTAGTCTCTGGCAACGCGCGAACAAAATGTATTGAGTCTAATAAAGCTACTAAAAAATAGAGTATGACTATCAGTAATGATAAAAGTCCTAAGGGTTTCTCGAGCACTTTTTTCCAGGGACGACGCCAATGTTCTTTACGAAGCGCCATAAAAATTAGCAAAATAAATGTTGCAAGCAAGGCAAACAGTAACGCATCGGATGTTAGCAAAATAATTCGCACGAGTGACTCCCTATGATCCCGCTTGAGATGATCCTAACCTGACACGTGGGTCCACCAAGGTGTAAGAAATATCTGTCAAGATTAAACCAACAATATATAATACAGATCCTAAAAACACCATGGCTCTAACTATCGCAAAATCTTGCCGAGTAATAGCATCAATGGTATAACTGCCCAAGCCGGGAATACCAAAAAAAGATTCTAATAATAAGCTTCCCAAAAATAAACTTGGGATAATAACTACGAGCCCTGTTAAAATGGGAATCATCGCATTTTTTAAAACATGCGTGAGTAAGATGCGTTGTTGTGATAAACCTTTAGCGCGAGCAGTTCTCACGTAATCTTTGTATTGCTCTTCTAAAAAAAGCGTTCGATACCAACGCGTTCCCATACCAATGCCAGTAATGACGCCCACAATCACCGGCAAGATTACAAACTTAACGGCATCAAGTCCCGACTGATACCCAGAAATAGGTACCCAATGAAATACTTTAGCTAAGATAAATTGCCCGGCGATGATATAAAATAACGATGAAATAGACATTAAAATAACACATAAGATAGCGCCCCCCACTTCTACATAGGTTTGCCGAAAAAAAATCAATAGCAATGCCATAGTAATGTTGGTGAGCAACCCCAGTAATAAGATGGGAACAGCAATCGCTAAGCTGGGCAACATACGGTGGCGAATATCATAGCTAATGTTTCGTCCGGAGTCTGACATTCCAAAATTGAAAGTAAAAAGCGTTAAGGATTTAGTAAAAAATAATGTGTTCGTTACCTTAGAAATCCCAGACGCTTTTTCATTATAAAACATTGGCACATCATAACCGTGCTCAGATTTCCATAGTTGGATGGCGGAAGGTGTTACATATTTTTGACCTAAGTAAGCGCGCGCCATATCATCCGGTGAATTCACTGCAAAAAATAATAAAAAGGTAATAATGTTTACGCCTAATAATACGGGGATGGCATACAGGATTCGTCTTAAAAGATAGTTAAACATATTAATACCTCTTCGGTGGTGAATGCTGTTTTTTCCGATAACGTATGATTACTGGGAGTAACAAGGCAATCACTATGATTAATAATAACCACAGTGGCCAAAAAATAGGTTGATTCCAAGTGCGTTGCAATTGTCGGCGCAACGCTGGATCCACTTGTAAATATTTTAAAGTGTTATTAGCAAACATGTTAGGTTTGGTTGGACTCACCCACTGATGAGAGAGCACAAATGTTTTTGGATTAAAGCCCCACATCCAAGGGGCATCATTACGGGCGATCGCAACCATCTGATCAATGATTTTTTGTCGTTCAGGAGAATTTTCCATGTTTTTCATTTTTACAAAGAGAGCATCGTAGTCGGAGTTCTCATAGTTTGCTGCATTTTCACCGCCATGTTTTACTTTACCGTTGGGACCATATAATAAAAATAGGAAGTTTTCTGGATCAGGATAATCAGCAGTCCATCCCCAAAAAAATACTTGGGCATTGCCCGTGCGCATTTTTTCTTGAAAGCGATTGTATTGAGTGGCACGTACATATAATTGAATGTCTAACTTGGCAAATTGTTTTCGCATCCACTCTACCATGGCGCGCTCATCTGGGCTGCCGGTGGAAACTGCATCGTAATTGAGAAGTAACGGTTTGCCCGTTTTTGCTTCACGCCCTTCGGGATATCCCGCTTGTGCGAGCAATCGTTTTGCTTCATCTAATGAGCGGCGCTGTGCATGATTGCCCTGCCATTGATAAACGATCGGATTCATTCCCATCTCACCAGTATGAGAACCAAAGATTCCTTGTGGGATAGGACCTTGCGCTGACACACCGCGGCCATTTAAAAAAATAGAAATGTATTCTTCCGTATCTAATGCAATGGAGATAGCTTGTCGCAATGCTTGCGCGCGTTTAGTATTGCCACCGACGATAGGATCTAACATATTAAAGCCAAGATAGAAGAGCCCTGGATCGGTGCTGGTATTTAAGTAAATACCCCGATCGCGAAATTGCTGACTCACCTCTAATTGCCCATGCTCTGTCACGCGGATGGCTTGATCATAACTATCCGCACTAATTCCAGATTTATCATAGTAACCTTGCAGAAATTTATTCCAATGGGGAATGCTTTCTTTTTCTAAGGTGTATACGGCCCGGTCCACCAACGGTAATTTTTTCCCTGCATTTTTCAAAAATCCTGCGGCTTTGTCAGTTGGCATGCCTTCTGTTGGATAATATTCTTCGTGAAAATTCGGGTTTTTCTCTAGCACAATTTGCGCATTGGGATTATTTTCAATCATTTGATAAGGACCGGTTCCAATGGGAAACCAATCCAACGTGATATTTTTATCTTTCATCCCTGGCTGCGAATAAAAAGCATCAGCTTCCCACGGAATCGGCGCAAAAAAAGGCATCGCTAACCAATAAACAAATTGCGGATACTTTCCTGTAATTGTAATTTCATAGGTGTATCGATCTAACAAGCGTGCACCTGCTAAGGGGTAAGGACGTAAATCAAAAAAACATTCTGCCGGTTGTTTCTCAGAAACTTTTTGTAATTGTTGTATGTAATCTTTCATTCCCAGAATATAGCCGCTGAGAAAGCCAGCAATGGGTGATTGTACTCTGGGACTTGCTAGACGTTTAATTTCATAGACATAATCATCGGCGGTTAATTCACGAGTGTCTTGCTGCTTGAAATCAGCTAAGGTATGAATATGTTTTAACTCTGGCGCGGATAAAGATAAGTTAGAATAATGCCCTTGTTTTTTTACAAATGCTGGGTGTGGTTGGTAAAAAATACCGGGCTTAATGTGAACGGTATACACTGTGTAAGCGATATTCGATGCATTGGCTGAGACGGGATGATGCTGTTGATCTTCATAGCGAGGTATTGGTACGGCAGTGGCAGTTAACGGCACTAACTGATAGGGCCGCAATAAGTAATGATATTGCAAAGGTGGCTCATAAATTTGCGCAGTAAAAACATTTTCATTACTTGAGTAGGATTTTGCTGGGTCTAGCGTTTTTGGTTGATCACTAAAGACCGTATAGAGTGTATTGTCTGTGCCTTGTGTACGTTCGGAGGCATGAGGATCATTTAATACTTTATGGCGACAACCGGCGATGCAGAGTAATGCGCTGATGAAAATGAGCACGATTATTTTTCTGCATCCTAGCATGTTTTATCCCTTTTATCAGGAAAGAGAGTTGTGCACCTCTGCCCTATTGTTTCTGAGCCCCGTTATCATCCGAGCTCTTATCCATCTCTTAGCTATTTATCTTAATCTTAGCCTGACGCAGAACACTTTGGTAAAAGTGATCAAACGCAGCTAATCCATAGCTCCTCTCTACCTCTTGTGTCGGCCGCGCTTTTTCTGTAGCGGATAATTGTTTATTCGCACCAGAAATCACGCGATTTAAAACAATCACTGCACGGTCGCCATTACCTAAGGCGACATCCGCTGCAACCGGTGAAGTTCCTTTCGGTTTCAAATTAAAGGCCTGCGTTACTAACTCGACAGGCAACACACTTTTGCGATCAATCATCTGATCTATTTTCCATTGTAGCTGATATTGCTGTGCTATTTCTGGAAGAGTTTTTCCTTTATTTAATGCTTGCACAATGTCTGTTGTTTTTTGTTGTAGTTGCTGCTGTACACCTTGTTGCTTAAGTAGAGCTAGAATTTGTTGTTGAACTTCTGACAATGGTTTTATAGTACTTGGTTTTTTCTGAGCAATACGTATCACTATTTGCTCGCGATCATTAATATTGATCACACTGCTATTATAGCCCTGAGTATAAACTTCCTCACTGAAGGCTTGTGTGAGCACCGCTTTATTACTGGTAAGCCCATCCGCAGAACCTTGACGATCAATAAAGGGCGTGGTCATCACCGTTAAATTTAGGGTTTTAGCCACATCCACTAAGGAGTTCGGATTTTCGTAACTTAAATTTGCTAATTTTTCTGCATCCGCTGCAAACTGTTGCTCAGCTTTACGTTGAGCGAGCAACTGTCGAATCGCCGGCGTTGCTTCTTCGAAAGTTTGTTGATGCCCTTTAATGAAAAAATTATCTTTATTCTCATCATAATATTGGCGCAACTCTGTATCAGCAACATGCGTTTGTTTAGTTAAGGCATCTAATGAAAGAACCACATAGGCTAATTGCACTTGTTCCGGGATTTGGAATTGTTGTGTATGTTTTTCATAATAGGTTTTAATATCACCTTCGGTAATAGGTGCATTTTCTCTAACAGATTGTTGAGAGAGAATGGCATAACTAATTTGACGAGTTTGATCACGTAAATTCATCATTCGCTGCAAATCAGAAGGTAAAGCAAATGCTGTACTTAAAAAAGATGCTTGCACTTGCTGCATCAATAATTCATCGTGCAATTGTGCGAAATATTGTTCGCGAGTTAACTGTAAATTACTTAATAATAAAGAAAAACGTTGCTGGGAGAACTGACCATCCACTTGCAATTGAGGCAATTGCATCAGCATGCCTTCCATTTCGCCGGGCGTTACTAAATAGTGTGCTGCTTGCGCACGTTGTAATAACGCGCGTCTTGCAATGAGGGATTGTAAAAGTTCTTGTTTGATAGCTTTATCTGCTTCCGGAGTATTCGGTAAAGCAAGACCCGCTTCTTGTTGGCGCTGTTGAAATTGTTTAAAGGCGGTATCTAATTCATGTTCAGTGATTGCAGTACCATTGATCTTAGCAACGGTGACATCACCACTGCCATGATTGAAATAATTGCTAACGCCCCACATGGCAAAGGTCAGGCTGATAAATCCTAACAAAATAGCCGCAAACCATCCTTTCACTTTATCATGAATATTTTGTAACATGTATTTCCTCAGCTGACGAAAGATTAACCTTAGGAACTCGATTATAACAAGAGTTTCATTGCTTTGACACTTATTAAGATTGATTGAGAATTAATGTAAAAAGCACAATCTATTTGGATTGTGCTTTCTTTTATGATGTCATATGAAGTTGGCGGAGTGGACGGGGCTCGAACCCGCGACCCCCGGCGTGACAGGCCGGTATTCTAACCAACTGAACTACCACTCCATGAATCTTATCGTGGTGGGTGCTGAGGGGCTCGAACCCGCGACCCTCGCCTTGTAAGGGCGATGCTCTACCAACTGAGCTAAGCACCCGATATCGATTTTTTAGTCGGCCAAGTTTACCGCTTCTTTTAACTTATTACCAGCTTTTATTTTAACTATTTTTGTTGCTGCTATTTGCATAGGCTCTCCAGTTGCTGGATTACGGCCTTCACGCGCAGCACGGTCTCCCACAGAAAGGGAAATAAAACCGGTTAATACAATTTTTTCTCCGCGTTGCAAAGCAGCTGCGATAACGTCCTGGAATGCATTAAGAACTCCTTCAACATTCGACTTTGTGGAGCCCGCAATTTCCGCTACTGCATCAACCAATTCAGATTTGTTCATTCATTATCTCCACAATGTTTTTTAAGTTATCGTCACAGTAAAAACTGACGGTGTGATTTATACCAATGTTTAAGATAGGCGTCAAGAAATTTTAAAGCGATGAATGAAAATAAATAAGGTTATTAACTAGGAGTATGACTGGTATAGAAATAGATGTTCAAAAACACGCCTTTTATAGGGATTCTCTGAAGATTCAATGGATTTAAATGAACTTATCAAAAATAAACCTTTGATGATCTAGCGCAAAAAAACAGGTGGCCCCCACATTTTTTTTAAAAAGATGAGTGAGTGCCACCTGCTATTAAGATCGCGCATCAATGAGTACGATGCTCATTTTCCTTTTTTCGTGGAGTACGTTTTCTTAACATTTTAAGACTATCACCCGCAGCGGAATTATCTTCTGCTAAAGGATGTGGGATGTGCTGTAACGCAATGCTTAAAACTTCATCCACCCAACGTACGGGTTTGATGATCAACTCTTTGGTAATGTTTTCAGGAATCTCTTTTAACTCTCGGAAATTATCCCGCGGAATGATCACCGTTTTAATATTACCACGATGTGCTGCTAATAATTTTTCTTTGAGTCCGCCAATAGGAAGAACTTCACCACGTAACGTAATTTCCCCCGTCATGGCCACATTAGATTTCACTGGAATTTGTGACAATGCAGATACCAACGCAGTGACCATTGCGACACCAGCACTAGGGCCATCTTTGGGTGTTGCACCTTCGGGCACATGCACGTGAATATCTTTAGATTGATAAAAGTCCGGTGCAATACCTAACAAGCGAGAACGAGCACGGACAACGGTTAATGCTGCTTGAATAGACTCTTGCATCACATCACCTAAGTGACCAGTATAAATCATTTTACCAGTGCCAGGCACAGCAGTGGCTTCGACGGTTAACAGTTCACCGCCGACCTCTGTCCAACCGAGGCCTGTGACTTGACCCACTTGATCAAATTCCTCAGCAACGCCATAACGATATTTTTTAACACCCAAATACTTTTCTAAATTGCGCTGCGTGACTGTAACGCTGCCTTTAGACCGTTTGGTTAATAAAGCTCTTACCACTTTACGGCATATCTTTGAAATATCTCGTTCAAAATTACGCACACCCGCTTCTCGCGAATAATGTCGTACGACATCGCGTAATGCACCTTCGGAAAAAGTAAGTTCTTTTTCTTTTAACCCATTGCGTTCTAATTGTTTAGGAATTAAATGATGTTCAGCGATATTAACTTTTTCATCCTCTGTGTAACCTGGGATTCGAATGACTTCCATTCGATCCAACAACGGAGGAGGAATATTGAGAGAATTTGCAGTACAAATAAACATAACATCGGATAAATCATAATCGACTTCGAGATAATGATCATTGAAAGAATCATTTTGCTCGGGATCTAATACTTCTAATAATGCTGAAGCAGGATCGCCTCGAAAGTCCATCGCCATTTTGTCCACTTCATCCAGCATGAATAATGGGTTACGTACTTTCACTTTCATCAATTTTTGAATGATTTTTCCAGGAAGTGCGCCGATATACGTTCGACGGTGCCCACGGATTTCAGCTTCATCACGCACCCCACCTAAGGAGACACGCACAAATTCACGTCCTGTCGCACGTGCGATGGATTCCCCTAAGGATGTTTTCCCAACACCAGGAGGTCCGACTAAACAGAGGACTGGGCCTTTGAGTTTTTTGACACGCAACTGCACGGCTAAATGTTCAATGATGCGCTCTTTGACTTCCTTCAAACCATAATGATCTTTTTCTAACACGGTCTCAGCATGAGCCAAATCATTATTAATTTCACTGTGATTGGTCCATGGCACGGAGACTAATGCATCTAAATAATTACGACTAACACTCGCCTCGGCTGACATCGGTGGCATAGAGCGTAATTTATTTAATTCTGCATCAGCTTTTTCGCGTGCATCTTGTGGCATACCCGCTTGTTCAATTTTCTTCGCTAATTCATCAAGCTCATCTACCGCGCCCATTTGTCCCATTTCTTTTTGAATGGCGGCCAATTGCTCTGTCAGATAATACTCGCGTTGTTTCTTTTCCATTTGCTGTTTAACGCGACCACGAATGCGGTCTTCTACTTTTAGCAAATCAATTTCTGTTTCTATGGTCGCAATTAATTCTTCAACACGTTGTTCTAAATCTCTTGCTTCAAGAATTTTTTGTTTGTTAACTACTTTGAGTGCCATGTGTGCTGTAATGCTATCCGCTAAACGACCTGGATGATCTAGGGCACCCAATGAGGTTAAAATTTCTGGCGGAATTTTTTTATTGTATTTTACATATTGTTCGAACTCAGACAGCAAGGTGCGATTCAGTACATCCATCTCGCCTTCGGAGACTTCCTTCTCAATAACGGGTGTAATCTCTGCCAGTAAAGCGGGCTCTTCTTCTATGTAATTAGTGATGGTTCCTCTAGCTTGACCTTCTAC
>JAGVJK010000023.1 GCA_020051155.1 Gammaproteobacteria bacterium
ATCAGTTAATTTCAACAAAGTATTTTACCTGAATTTGATCACCCCTCATCCGCCCGTTGGGCACCTTCTCCCTCAAGGGGAGAAGGCACTCTTTGAGATATGTTTACTTGGTGTTTAACAAAGATATTAATTACTGAGTGCGGCAAAAACCTGGGCCTAAGTTGCAACCATGAGTTGGTTCCTCTGGCTCAGCCTGACGACGGGGAGTTTCTACTGTAATAAACAGATCTTCCATCTTCCTGTAACTCTCAAAATTCTGACGACGAGTTTCCTCACTCAGAATAGTACTTCCTGCTGCTAATGCATTCAAATATCCATTCTTTTCCTGAATTGTCACTTTCGTAAAAGAAAACTGCATTGTGCCAGAAAGTGCTTTTCTTTCTTTTTCAAACTCATCTGCATAATCGATACGTGTTCCAGAATATGGAGGCGCGTCCGTTACAGTATGCTTTGTATACTGAAGATCTTCACCGACACAAGACTCGATCAAAAAGACAAGATCATGAAAGTTATGTTTGTCATCACTTGAGTTAGTTGTATAACGGCCAATAATTGCATGACCATCACTATGTGATATCTCTTTCCCTAACGCTACTGCCTCTTTTCCTCTGTCTCTGAGATCTCGGAGAACAATGCTTTTTAAGCCTTGCTCCGGCATAAAGCTAAAAGGCTGCATTTCCCGCTCTTTACCTCGTGTACTACTCATTATCAAATCTCCTCTTTAACATTTATTAATAAAAAACTTTAGTCTTCTGCCACTTACGAAATACTGCATCTACAACCAGGAGGTGGCAATTTGCTTTCCTCGTAAGCTGCTCGCTGCTGGGCGGTCATTAGAAGATACATAGCGGATTGTTCTAATTTAAAAGGAATATTCTCCTGCGTTGCCGGCGAGTACCGATTGAAATCAGTTACAAATGCATCGGCTTTCACATTATCTCCCTGGAAAAATAGAGGAGTTGCATCGTCTGGTACATTTGTTGCGAGCAACGTTAAAAAATCATCTTCCCCAAGAGCACCACCTGTAAGAAAAGTTCCTTTAATTGATCGAAGCTTAGCCCATGGCTTTGTTATATCTGCCGCATCACCAAATAAATAAGCAAAATAAGTGAGCTTGCCACTATCAGAACACTTTTCCAAAAACACCATCGCTTTACGCGTTTCTATCCCATAAATACCAACAATCGTTTTCTCTCTCTGGTGTTTTATGAGGAAGCGTTTCGCTCTTGTTTGCGCATCATCCTCTAAAAAACTGTGAGGTGGAAAAAAGTCTCCTCGACTATTAGCCATGCTATCTCCTACCAAATTGGAATTTATTGAATAATATTTTCATCCTAAGGCTGCGTCAAGAAGTTCTGAGCGTTATCTCAACTTAAAAACAAACTATTGCTTTTAAGAGCTTACAATTTATATTTTTTTTCAATAAACAGCCGTAGACAAGCATCAACCACCGCTAGGTCATATAGTTTGCCTTTTTGTTGCGAGATTTCTTGCAATGCAGCAAAGAGATCCACGCCAACGCGATAGGGGCGATTGCTCACCATCGCTTCGATCACATCAGCTACGATCAAAATGCGCGTTTCAAGCAAAATTTCATCGCCTTTTAATCCGCGCGGATAACCCGAACCATCGAGCCGCTCATGATGTTGATACACAATCTCTGCCACAGGCCAAGGAAAATCAATACTCTTTAAAACTTCCCAACCGACTCGAGGATGAGTTTTAATAATTTCAACCTCCGCCTCCATCAGCTTGTTTGGATTGGTAAGAATTTCTGCGGGCACACGAATCTTACCGATATCATGCACAACACTCGCAATCTTTAAGCCTTCAATTCGTTCCTTTGATAAACCTAACTCTGTCGCAATGGCTGCAGCTAATGTTGCTACTCGCCGCTGATGCCCTGCTGTGTAAGGATCTCGCATTTCCACCAGCGCTGCAATGGCTGTCACCGCATTATTTAAATTAGTTTTAAGTTTTTCAAAAACGGCTATATGTTTTGTTGCTGCTCGCAGATGATTAATACCAAAGGCCAGATCACGCGTTAACTCATCTAATAACAAAATAGATTCTTTGGTAAAGTTGTCCGGGTGAGCATCATATACAATTAATACCCCAAAGGTTTCTGATTCAAGATTAATGGGAAGTATTGCCATCATTAAGTCATCCTTTGCAGGAGCCACTTCATTCTTTAATTTGCTAAACGGTTTATCTTTGTAGATGCTAGCGCTCACTTGCACATTGCCGGTACGAAGGGCGGTCACAAGCAGACTCTTTTTATTGCGTGCTCGCAAATTCAAGTTTTCAATCGCGCCCTCGACATGTCCCGCTGCAGCCAATAATACAAAAGGATGCTCATCCGCATCTGGCAACAGATATCCCACTAAAGCCATCCGAAAACCGCCTTTCTCATAGAGCACTTGGCACATCTTGCTGCATAGATCCATTTCATCCGTCGCTCGCACCAATGCTTTGCCACAGTAACTAATGGTCTGATACATTTGACTCAGACGCTGACTTCTTTGTTCTGCAGCCACACGTCGGCCAATATCACGAATGCTGCACTGAATGATCTTCGTATCATTTACAAAATACATATCGCTAGTAAGTTCGACATGTAACATCACTCCTTGAAGACTCTCCAAGGTAACATGTTCGTAATGTACCGATTCTTTTGCTCGTAACTCTAAAAACTGACGCTTATTTTTAATGATGCTTTTTAAACACGCTAATTCCCAAAGAGGTTTATCACGCAACATTTGCAAAGAATAACCTGTCATTTTTGTTAGGTAGGGATTCACATCCAACACTTGTCCCGTCGTTGCATCTAACAACAAAATACCATTTTTCGTTGTTTCAAATAACTGGCGGTAACGCTCCTCTGAGAGTTTTTCTTTTTCACTTTCGGTAATATCCCTCATGACATGCAGAAATAAGGGTTGCTGCTGCTCATCAAGAATCATAAAACATCTAGAAAGATAAACTGTCGAGCCTACGGTGACATTTTCTGGTTGGCTATTAGTTGTTTGCGCGATATTGCTACAGGAGGATAATGGCCCATGACCTGGTGGATAAACATCCCAATAAAGCTTCCCCGTTATTTGCGCTTTCGTCATACCTGCCTTGCGGCAATATGCCTCATTTGCAAATCGTATGCGAAACCTCTCATCATGTATAAACAACAAGTAATCAACAATATCAAAGAATTGCTGCAGAATTTCCGGAAGCATCAACCAACTCCTTGAAAAGTAAGGGATTTATCAATGACCTCTTTACAAGTATCTATGCAAAATATCATCCTTACCTTGAAGCTAGCTTAAAACAATAAGCAAAACTGCCTTTTAACTGCTCATCTTAACTATAGCACTTGAATCCCTCTCAACGTTCCCCGTCTCGCCGGAATTGCTGCTTGACAAATTTACTTCAATTTCGCAAAATACCCTTCCTCTTGTGGCTATGTAGCTCAGCTGGTTAGAGCGCGGCACTCATAATGCTGAGGTCGGTGGTTCGAGTCCACCCATAGCCACCATCTTATTGATTCTTCTTACTATATACTCCCGTCAGCGTCACTTTTGTTAGCACTGCAGGTGTTAATGCCTTGAGAACTTGTTGTTGATTACTACCGGCTGGTAGCGCTAATACTCGATCTAGGGCATAAAGGGTGAATACATAATGGTGTGAACCCGTGGGTGGGCAAGGGCCATTATAGGCTAAATGACCCCAGCTATTAGCTCCCCATTGCGCATTCTGTGGCAGCTTGCGCAGGTTTTCCCGCAAGCCTAGAGTCTTTGCCGGAAGGTTAAACAGTACCCAATGAGTCCAGAGCCCGGCTGGGGCATCCGGATCATCCATGGTTAACACATAGGATTGTGTTCCTGCGGGAACATCCATCCAACTCAAGGGTGGTGAGTAATCCTTACCTTCACAGGTATAAAGAGTCGGTATGGGTTGTGATGGCTGGAAGGCCGTGCTCGTTAAGCGCAAAGCCTGTGCATTCATACTCAGCCCCAACAACAACCCCACCCATACTATTTTTTTAATCATGATGCCCCCTCTATACCGGCATGATGTGTTGATGAAATAAGCTACTGCGCTGTTGATCGCTCTTCGAGGCTGCAGGCTTTGCCTTTTCACCAGACATTAAACTAACACGCTGTGGGAATAAACTTTGACGTTGGCTCGTCGCTGTCTGTTCCAAGGTTTCATTATCTTCATGATAAGGAGTGATGGCTACGGAGTCATGTAACATGTCCTTCATGCAATTAGTTTTAAAACCCTCTATAAATTTTTTCAACGCGGCATGACGTTGCATAGCAAAGGGTCGTACCGGCAAAGGTTTACGTCGTTGATGGTAACGATCTAGCATTTTCACCGTGTGAATCGCATCAAACTCTCCTGCAAGAAATAGACGTAAAATATGCACGAACTCTCGCTCATCACTACGTGAGTAAGGGTATGATAAAATTTCGTCAATGCTTTTATCTTGATGCTGTTTAATGTTTAAAAAATTGCCTAGCAATTGCTTGGCGGTTGCATGAAAGTAGCGATTTTTCACTTTTAAGTAGCGCTGTAATAAACGCTGTTGATTGGCATCGCCGCTGATGCCTTTCATTAAAAGGGAATCTATGAGGGTTGCGTTACCTGGTAGAGGATGTCCTTGTCGATGTGTGGATGCTGCACCACTTCTCTCTGCATGTCGTAACTTTAAACGCACTGCGAGGTGTTTCCTTGTCGCTGCCATTTTTCAAATCCTTCTGTTTGTTGTTTACTATTCAACATTCCCTGGCCAGGAGTTTCAATGTAACGACCTTGCAAAAGAATCGCAAGTGACAAACTGAGTGTATGCTGTGGATAAGATGTGGAATTGCTGGGTAAAGAGAAATTTTTTAAAAATACCTGCAAAATTGCACTTTTTAAACCTAAAAAATCCGTTATACTGCCCTCTCTTATTAAAATTGTTAAGACAACATCATGAAACAGTTTTTGCTTTTTTTACTTCTTTTGTGCGTCATGCCTTTATCCATGGCGGAGCCTTCTTTGAATCTTTCGCAGCAAGATAAGGAAATGCTAGTGGATCGGTTATCCGGACCTTATCTTAAAGAAATTACTCGTATTACGGGAGAGGCGGAGCGTTATTTATTGATGGCTTATCGGATGAATCAACAATCAGCAACGCCTCAGCAATTAGCGGTGGTGTTTGATGTGAGTAACACTGCTTTGTCGAATTACAAACGTATTTATGAAAATCATCGTGCTGCAGATAACGCATCTGCCATTATGAAACCTGCCATTCCTCCTGTGAGGAATTTATATCGTGTGGCCTTGGAGCATCATATTAATGTGTTTTTTATTACATCTGCTAAGGAGCATCGACGGGCGCGGTTGGAGGCTAATTTAAAACAAGTTGGGTATTATCGCTGGAGTGGGTTGTGCATGATGCCTGATGATAATAAGAATTTGTCAGTGCTTGATTACAAAAATGCGGTGCGGCGGCAAATTACGAAGGCTGGATATAAAATTATATTAACGATGGGGGATCAGGAGACTGATATTGAGGGGCCTAATACGGGGCAGAAATATAAGTTACCTGATATTACTTCGGCTGGAGAGTTTGAATAAACCTCGATCGAGCGTGTCGCGTAGTCTGGTGCGTGACGCTTTATTCAAACACGCCGTGAATACGTCCTTGTAGGCTCTTCGCAGCATCCATGCTGCTCAAGGTTGTGCGCCGGGCATGACGTAGATCTAAGTGGTGAAAGTCCACCGTAGGCTGAATCGAACCGGTCTACTAGCCTAAGCAAGGGTGTCCATCGGGAGGTGGAATCTGAAGGAAGCTGATGGCAAAACAAGGCAGTGACGCACAGAAATCAGATTAGGCAATGATGACTAGGTAACCTGGCAACCGACAGAATA